>QCGA01000006.1 GCA_003280095.1 Prochlorococcus sp. AG-363-O16 | reverse complement strand
GTTTAATTACTAATGACTCTTAATCGACTTAGCCACTGAAGCCTGCAATACGTCTGGAAGCTCAAGGTCATGTTGAGCAAGCAAATCTCTAAGAAGATCCTTGTTATTTTTCAATATGAATTTCCTTCTAAAAGGGATAAGTAAAATTAGTGTAAGCAGTGAAATTAAAGCAAAAATACTGAAAAAGATCATCTGTAATTAAATATACATCTTCAGGATCACCTGCAATCGCAATAAAATCCAGTAAATCGAAACAAAAACGATAGATTCGTATTTAGTTTAATTTTTATGAACAAATTTTCACATTTTATTGCTTGTAAAGAATCAACTGAACTTGGAAAATGATTAAGTGGAGAGGAAAACAAAAGTCTTACTAATCAAAAATTCCAGAACAAGATAGTAATTTTAGCAATTTAGCTTTCTAAGCCTCCATGCCTAACGAGTCCAAAACAGATTAAGAGATCATTAAGAGAAAATGATGGCACATCGATCATAAAGATCAATTAAGCATTGCACTAACACTTAAGAAACCTTGCTAGCTAATAAATGTACTCCTACGGAGACAACAATGTCAGAAAAGCAACTAGAGACATTTTTTGCGAAAGCAAAAAATGACAAAAAGATCCAGCATCAAATCGATGATTGTGGTTCGAACAACAGCTGTATTGCTGCTGTTGGCAAAAAATATGGCCACAAATTCTCTCCAGCCAGAGTAAGCCGTTGGCAAAGAGACCATCACGTATTGGCATAAATTAATTTCTAAGAGATCCCATGGCATGAACCCGTGCCTCTTATGGAATAATAAAGATAAATTCTTTGAGAATATAATTACAGTTAGAATAAACTTAAAGTATTAAAATCCTTTCTCTTCGGTGGTCTCGTCATTGTCGCTTTGTATTGTGGACTTTTTTCTTTTATCAAGGTAGATCCTTACAGGGATTTCAATTGATCTAATAATTAAAATTACAAACAGAAAAAAACCAATTAAATTAACTATGCCCAAAGCCACTGATCCAAGATCAAGTTGAGATAAAGTATTAAGGTCTGGCATCTTAGAAAAAAAATTCATAGTCATCTAATTTGTCGATAACCAGGCTCAAATCGTCTGCGTGCAGCTTCAGTCCTTAAAAGGACCTGTCTACCCGAACTTGCTATAGAAAACCTAAGGGCGCGGCCTGATTTGAACATTGCATCTCCTATAGCCTTTGTCCGTGCAACTTCTATCTGATAAACGTTTGAAATAGCGCCTTCTGCTTCAATGTTAGCCAATCTCGAACGATGCGTTAGTCGACCCGTTTTTGACTTTGAGATGACTGTTGGAACTCCTTCTAGAGGATCGCTTTCACTCATCCATGGACTATTGGATTTTGTGATATCTAAAGGTTGATTGTCAAATTCCATGAATCCGATAAATAATGATGTCGATATTGCCTCAGGAGGATGTACTGAAGCGACCGGAGAAACAAAACAAGTTGGGCACGGAAAAGAACAGTAATTCTGGCTTTTATAAAATTATAATTAATTTTTCAGAAGAACGCTTTGCCTTAGCATGTCGCGTCAGCTTTTCCGAGAAAGTTAGCTGTAAATCATGAAAGGGAACGGTAATGTCCATTTACCTAATAGAAACACCTAAAGAAAGTAAAGTGCCGGTTCACACAAGTATTTAAGTTCATCAAATCTAAATATTCATATTAAGAGTATTTAGGCATCTAGCTCTCAATATTTCAGTCAAACACTTCTCCTTAAAAGCATCAACACTTTAGTTGAAACTCTTCTAACCACTATTATTCGTAGTAAAAGGACAAGATTAGTCCAAAAGTCCCCATCCTTCCATCAGTTCTAGTACTGTTTCACAAGGTCACTCTTACTAGCAATGCCAAAGAAAAAAAGAAGAAAACTCAGTCGAGAAATCGAAAAGGAGATATCCTTAATTAAAAAAGAGGTGGAATTAATTACTGCGATAATCTTTGATATTGATGAGGAAGAGCTTCAAGGAGAATATATGGAGGCCTTCCATCCAGTCAAGGTTGCTGCCCTCACCCTCGCAAATGAATATAATGAGAGGGGAGTCACTGATGAATTAAATAACTGGCTACTAGCCTATAAAGACTTACTGAATAAATTCAAATCAGAGTTTGAAATTTAGTAAAAGATGGGAAGTTAAATTTCATTAGATGTCTTTACATTTTCAAATACAAAGATCACCGCTCGAGAGGTAAATCCTAGAGGTTATTAATAGTGAAAATGCCTGTAAACCTTCGCGGGTCGAGAATCAGTGAAACTTTCGTACAACAACCATTGTCTGGTTTCTAAGTCATGATCACAACCGAATTGAGTACTGCCTGAGTAATATCGCTGAATTTGAAAGTGACATGCCTGATCAGCTTCAAAAGCTGAATGATACTTGCCAAACACAAGGAATATATATATGGCGAAAAACAAGGAAATTATCAGCATTGATACCGCTAGAATTTTCAATGGTCTCTTCTCTCTGAAAATAAAAATCGACTTTAAGACTATACTCTCTAACTGACATAACTTTTAGTCTTAACCAAGTAGAAAACAAAAACATTCATATATTTGCTATACCTATACATTTAATTATAGATCCTTGGCCAAGTCTCATCTCGATACTCCATTAGTATTTGAAATTGATCTTCTGAGAAATTCTCATCAATTTGATTTTACATAAGGCATTCAATAAGTTAGCACTAAAAGTTTCCTAAATGCTCCGATTAAATCGATCATTTGTAAATTCTATGATCATTGCAAAATATTCATTTAACACAATAATTTTAGATTCTACTCGGATTCATTAATCTAATATAAAAAAAATTAGCTTGTCTTCTATTGTATCTATAATATAAAACAGAAAAATAACTTATCCTTACTTCGATGATTGCTTCTCTCTCTTCAACTAGTTTGCTTAATGATTCATACACATACTCAATAATAAGCTTCATTATTTTATTAGCAGGAGCATTAATGATCGCCGGAGTAGGTGTAATGGTTTTCTCATTTTATGTTGATGACTACTGGGCTGACGAGGAATACAGAAAATCTCTTAAAGGGGATCGAGGTCAAGTTAGAACTTTTCTGCACAAAAGTAACGGAAGCATTAAGTAATTCAATTGAAAAAAGTTACTATTTATGTTTAATTCCTAATCTAAATCAAATATGAATTGAATTACCAATGAATGAATTTTTTATAAGAAAAAAAATAATAAAAATCTCTCGCCTAATGAATCAGTCAGGAATAAATCAAGGCACCTCTGGCAATATTTCTGCACGTGTCAAAAATGGAATTCTAATAACTCCGAGTTCAATTCCCTATAACGTTATGTCTGAAAGAGATCTACTCAAAATAGACTTTGATGGAAATTTACTTCCATCACAATTACGAAGAAAACACAATAGAATACCTTCATCAGAATGGCGCTTACATACTGATATATTATCGAGCAGGCATGAAGTAAATGCCGTCGTTCATTGTCACTCTATAAATGCAACAGCAATAGCATGTCTCGAAAAAAACATACCAAGTATTCATTATATGGTTGGCATGGCAGGTGGAGAAAACATCAGATGCGCTCCATATGCAACGTTTGGGACAAGTGAACTCTCTGCTTCTGTAGTTGAGGCTCTAAAAGATCGTTATGCATGCCTACTAGGCCATCACGGCCAAATTACTATAGGTTCTAATCTTGATAAGGCGTTTGAACTTGCTATAGAGGTCGAAACCCTCGCGAGTATATTTATTAAAGCTTGTCAGATTGAACATCCTAAATGCTTAGGCAAAGAGGAAATAAAAAAAGTAATAAAGAAATTTAATGAAATAGACTATGGTAAAAATTAGTCTACTTCTAATTAGAAAACAAATGTCAAATATATATAATCATTTGCCAAAATATTCCTAATATAACTCAGAATAAGAATTCAAGAACAATTTATTTTTAATTACCAGGGTAGTTGCCAACCAAGTCTTCCTAATAACCAAATACCAAAAGCAACCTTTATACCTGTGGCCAATAAACCCCATCCCAGCAACTGCCTTCGAGATAATCCCAAGAACATACTTTCTTATAAATCATTACCTCCAGTTTACAGCAATATGGTGTCTCTGAGAATTTTTCAGCAAAGCAAAAGTTCAAAGCTTGTAATCAAATCCAAATGTACCCTCTTGGAGGTTTTCTAAAAAATGAGATAGTTCACTTCACAATTACTAAAAACGCAAAAGGCTCTTAAGTTTTTTATATCAACAAAGTCTATTGAGGTGCTCTCGGCCTAATAGAAGAATTGATAGGCAATCCCTTTGAAGTAATCAAAACAAAATCTGAGAAGACTTTTTAGGGGTTGGCACAACAGATGTTGTTATCTATTAATTCATAGGCTGAGCCACGTTGCTGAAAAAAAATATGGGTCGCCTGAGATTCGAACTCAGGACCAGCCGGTTAAAAGCCGGATGCTCTACCGCTGAGCTAGCGACCCTTGCTTCTTAAGTGCTTTAAAGGCACGGATGGAAATTATCATGCTCCCTGTCGAAGGAATCAAGGATTTTTTGCCCAAAAGCTGACATATAAGCAAAAGGATGAGCCTCCACCCCACGCAAGATAAAAGTTTTATCAAGAGTTTTGCTGCAAATTTGCTGCAAATTGGATCAGGGAAGCAAAACTCCGTTCACAATGGTTGTGGCTTATCCCTAGGATTAGCCAGGAAAATTATTCCAGCGTCATGCTCATCAAGTTTCTACTAGTAGCCGCTCCAATCCTTGCGGCCCTTAGTTGGGTCATCATAAATATCCAGGCTCCTGCAAGAGAGCAGTGGACTCGACTTGATTCTTAAAGGATTCACCGTCAGTTCAAAGCTCTCTACGTTTCCGATTGGGAAAGTTTGTAGGCTCAAGTAAAGGAAGAAGACCTTAAGCCTTGAGCCCACAGTTCCCAATTACAGTTGTTGGTGCAGGGTTGGCTGGAACAGAAGCTGCTTGGCAAATAGCAAGCGCAAACTTGCCAGTAACTCTTGTGGAGATGAGACCTGTAAGGACTTCTCCTGCCCACCACACACAAGACTTTGCTGAACTTGTTTGTAGTAACAGCTTTGGATCAAACTTTACTGATAGAGCAACTGGACTTTTACTAGAAGAACTAAGAAGACTCAACTCAGTAGTAATTGATCTAGCGGACAAACATTCAGTCCCAGCTGGTGGTGCATTAGCGGTAGACAGAAGCCAATTTAGCTCTGCATTAACAGAACAACTTAGTAGCCACCCCTTAATAACGATTGAGAGAAGAGAACAGAAATCGCTACCACAGCAAAATCAAATAGCTGTTGTTGCAACAGGACCCCTTACAAGCTCGGAATTGGCTGAAGAAATCAAATCATTCACTGGCCTCGCTGATTGTCATTTCTTCGACGCTGCAAGTCCAATAATTGAAGGTGAAAGTATTGATATGACAAAGGCATTTCGAGCAAGCAGATATGACAAAGGAGATGCTGACTACATAAACTGTCCTATGAACAAGGATGAATATCTTGCTTTCCTGGAAGAGCTACAAAAAGCAGATCAAGCAGATGTTAAGGATTTCGATAAAAAAACAGCAAAATTCTTTGAGGGGTGCCTACCTATAGAAGAACTTGCTAGGCGTGGTGAAGAAACCATGAGATATGGACCGCTAAAACCAATCGGTCTATGGGACCCACGATGGGGAGACGTCAACAATAAAGAAATTAGACGAGCTAAGAGGGCTTATGCAGTCGTACAACTACGCCAAGAAGACCGGAATGGGCGACTATGGAACTTAGTTGGATTTCAAACAAATCTTAAGTGGGCCGAGCAAAGAAGGGTTTTCAAAATGATCCCCGGACTCCAAAACGCCGAATTCGTTCGCTTTGGTGTTATGCATCGAAATACGTTTCTCGAATCTCCAAAGTTGCTTAAATCCACTCTTCAATTCAGACATAGACAAAACCTCTTTGCTTGCGGACAAATTTGTGGGACAGAAGGTTATGCCGCTGCTGTCGCCGGTGGATGGTTAGCTGGAACTAACGCCGCAAGGCTTTCTCTTGAGAAGGAGCCAATTCAACTACCAAATACAACAATGAGTGGGGCGCTATTTGAATTTGTTAGTGATCTTGAAAACAGCCGTGAAAGGAATAAAGGCCAATTTCAACCTATGCCACCAAACTTTGGGTTATTGCCAGATTTTCAGCCAAGAATACGAGAAAAACGTACACGATATATTGCTTATAGAGATAGGGCACTCCAAAGTCTTGAACCTATTACCCATCGGCTGAACACTATTGGCAAGAGAAGGACCACCAACTAAAGGAATTGTTAGTTCTTCTCTTGCCATGATCACCATGATCAACTCTTAATTGTCAAACTAGCTTTTATGAATCCAAAAGATAATCCTGCTAGTGAATCTACTGTTTGGGATGCAGTAGTTATAGGCTCTGGAATTGGTGGCCTTGTCACTGCAAGTCAACTGGCCTCAAAAGGAGCCAAAACCCTAGTACTAGAGAAATACACAATTCCAGGGGGAAGCGGCGGATCGTTCATGAGAGATGGTTATACATTTGACGTAGGGGCATCAATGATTTTTGGATTTGGAAAAAAAGGACATACAAATTTGTTAACACGTGCTTTATCTGACGTCGGTCAACACTGTGAAACTGTTCCTGATCCTGTTCAACTTTCTTATCATTTACCTCAAAATTTAGAAATTGCAGTTGATAGAAATTATCAAAGATATATCCACGATCTAACGTCCAAATTTCCACATGAAGAGAAAGGAATTAAAAGTTTCTATGAAACATGTTGGCAAGTATTTAATTGTCTAGATGCAATGCCACTACTTTCAATTGAAGACCCATTATATTTGACAAAAGTTTTCTTTAAATCACCTCTTTCTTGCTTAGGACTTGCACGCTGGTTGCCAATAAATGTAGGAGATGTTGCAAGAAAATATATAAAGGATCCAACGTTGTTGAAATATATTGATATCGAATGCTTCTGTTGGTCTGTAATGCCAGCTGATAAGACACCAATGATAAATGCAGGTATGGTTTTTTCTGACAGACATGCTGGAGGAATAAATTATCCTATTGGTGGTGTAGGTGTAATTGCAAAAAAATTAGTAAAAGGACTAGAACAATATGGAGGTGAAATTCGTTACAAAGCAAGAGTTAAACGAATTCTCATTGAAGAGAACAAAGCTGTAGGTGTGCAACTCGCGAATGGTCAAAAGATCAATGCCCACAAGGTTATTTCTAATGCGACTCGCTGGGATACATTTAGTGGAGAAGCAAGCGATAAATCTCTTATCAGTCTGGAAAATACACCTAAAGCAGAATTTAAATGGAGGCAAAGATACAAACCTTCTCCCTCTTTCCTTTCATTACATCTAGGAGTGAAGGATCAATTAATTCCAAAGAATAGCCACTGTCATCACCTAATATTAGAAGAATGGGAAGATATGAATAAAGAACAAGGAGTCGTTTTTATATCAATTCCAACTCTTCTTGATCCATCTCTAGCACCTAAAAACCATCATATAGTCCATGCTTTCACTCCATCCTCAATTGAAGAGTGGAACAATCTAAACCCAAGCGAATATGCAAACAGAAAGAACAAGGCATACGACCACTTAATTAAAAAGTTAGAGAAAATCTTTCCAGGTATTTACGACTCAATCAGCCATAAGGAAATAGGAACTCCCCGAAGTCATCGACGCTTTCTAGGCCGGCATCAAGGCAGTTATGGACCTATACCATCTAATCGTCTACCAGGCCTTCTGACAATGCCATTAAACAAAACTGGGATTAGGAACCTATTTTGCGTTGGAGACTCTTGCTTCCCTGGACAAGGTCTCAATGCAGTCGCATTTAGTGGTTTTGCATGTGCCCACCGAATTGGAGCTGACCTTGGTATCAACTCATGGTCTCTTCCAAATTGAGACTTCCAAACCTAAGAGTTATGAAGGGAGCGAATCAAGACTAAAACGATAGCCATGCTGTCTAACAGTGGTTATTCCACCTCCATCTCCTAGTCCTGCTTGTTCTAATTTTCTGCGCAAAGTTAAAACTTGAGTATCAACTGAACGAGGTCCACCACTGAATGGTGGCCAGGCCAATCTGAGAAGTTCCTGACGACTTCTAACAATACCTGGAGGCATTAATAAGGCACAAAGGAGAGCAAATTCCCTAGGACTTAACTCAACAGGTTTTTCACTCAGAGTGACCTGACGTAGTAGTAAATGGACCTCAAGAGGACCAACGGTAACTCTCTCCTGCAAACCTGTTCGACCTCGCTTTAACAAGGTTCTACATCTAGCCGCAAGTTCTTCAAGACCAAACGGTTTTCTAAGTACATCATCCGCACCTTCATCCAATAAGCCCACCGTGGGCTCAACTCCTGTACGAGCAGTAAGAACTATTACTGGACAACCAAGTTGTTGACCCAACCTAAGTGCTGAACTCTGTTCAAATAACTCCGCACTAACAAGAAGATCAGGTGTCTGATCTCTGCATAGATCTGTAGCTTCTCTTGGAGAAGCTACAGCAGCAGTGAGATGACCATCTTGCCTTAAGCGCTGAACGAGCACTGTTCGAAGAGTCGGATGTGGCTCTACAACAAGGACTTTTGCTGGATTTTGTGATGTTGCCTGCATGATTTGAGGCCCCTGAGAGGACACTTGAACTTGCTCAGTTAGAGATGAATCGTGGCGAGTAGAGGTCACTTGTAACTACGGAGCGCATATACGGTAACCAAATCCAGTGGAAATCTGGTAGAAGTGGTTGCTTCATCAAGGATCAATGACATCACTTGATAATCCAGATGCAATTAGACATTTTCAGGCAGTCTGTGATGCATGCCAAGAACTTATCAGCAGGCATCACTCTCCGCATGAACTGAGACTCTACGCTGATGGGTACCTTCATGCACTCAGAAGATGCGAAAGGTTGGAACGAAGAGAAGTAGAAAAACTTGAAAAATTTATTGAGAGGTGGATTCTCGATCCTTCTAGCTTCATTGGTCCTGATGGTGACAGCAGTTCCCTGTTCAACCAAACGCAGAAATAACCCATTTAGTCCAAATCATGATGCAAGAGCAACTTCCAGTTTCTCTCTAAGTTCTCCAGAGTTGTACATCTCAATCAATATGTCTGACCCTCCAATGAATTCTCCTTTTAAATACACTTGAGGAATGGTTGGCCAGTTTGAATAGTCCTTAATGCCTTGTCTGATTTCCATATCAGAGAGAACATCAAATGTTTCAAAACTGACACCAAGGGAATTTAAAATCTGAACCACATTATTTGAAAAGCCACATTGAGGCATCAACTTTGTGCCTTTCATAAAAACTAGAACTGGACTGGACTTAACCAGAGCCTCAATCCTTGAATGAGTGTTTGGATCCATGGAATGAATTAGTAAAGATCAATCTGGTGTGGAAGTGTTCAATGCCAGTGCATGAATAGCTTCACTGGCCAACTCTTCTTTTAATGCTGCATAAACAAGCTGATGCTGACGTATCAAAGACAATCCATGGAATGCCTCTGAGACCACATTTACTTGAAGATGATCGCCACCACCGCTCATATCCTCAACAGTAACAATTGCATCAGGGAGTGCACGCCTTATTGCGCTCCCTACATCATCAGAATGAACCATATTTAAGAAGAATTAAGGCCATTATGTTCGCAGATCAAGTCGAAAAACAATTATTCAAATGAACGTAAATTTGAAGCTGAATATGGAGTCTCTGCAAAACCTAGCTCCAATAAGCCCTGATAGGCCTTCTGACCTTCTGGTTTAGTGGGAGTCATCAACTTGACCACCTCAACAAGAAGTGGAACTGCAATTTCTGGTTGCTTCTGTCTTCGAAAGAGAGCGGCAAGACGAAGGTTAGTCTTTGAAAGAAGTACTAGTGACTCTCTACCCTTTGAATCCATTTCTCTAGGGATACGTGCGTCTAAGCCACGAAAAGCACCGCTCAGATCCCTATAGAAACGAAGTAACTCCTTAGCACCTCTTCTTGCATCATCATAAAACTCACGAGCTTCTCCTAAATTGCCTCGAGATGCTGCCCTATCACCTTTGTTTAAGAGAACCTCAATGGCATTTACATTGAAGCCAGCTTTGTCTTGGGAGAGTATCTTTTTTGTTGATGCAGTGACTGTCTGAGACAAACCTGAAACAGGAAAAAATAAAAAGCCTGCGTATAGAACACAGATAGCTAGAGGAATACGACAACGCATGAACGGCATAGAAACGTTTAGTGAAACTCTAAATGGCCTTGAGAACGACCTACAGCTCTTAAAGCAGCTTGTTCAGCCGAATGCATTCTCTCTGACAATTGAGAATTGAAACATTCCGCGGCCTCTCTACCAAGATATGAAATATGAATAGGTTGTGAAAAACATATCGCCGCACGTCCAAAAATCCTTGGCAATACTTCGCTATACCCAAGTCCTACCGGAACAACCTGAACATCCACACCTTTTTTAGAAGCAAGCTGAGCTAATCGAGACAAACCTTGTTGAAGAGGTATTGGTGATCCAGAACGATTAATCTTCCCTTCAGGGAAAAGAACAAGTTGATGGCCTTCAACCATCAAGTCAATTGAATAACGCAAAGCCTTCATTGAGGGTTTCGACTGATCAACTGGGAAACATCCAAGTCGATTAAGAAACCAACCTTGCAAACCACTCATTTCTGTAAGAGTTACCATAAATCGACAATCACGACCAGTCACACGTCGACCTGCAGCCATAGTCAACATCAACGCATCCCAACGAGCCCTATGGGTTGGCGCTAACACAACTGCTCCTGACATTGGAAGGTTCTCTTGACCTAGAACAATTTTTTCACGAAAATAATTACTGAGAACTATGTCCTGGGTAACCAGCATTGCAAGAGGGCTCCAAAAAGGATCCACCCCGAGGCATAAATTATTTTGGCGTTCTATTAAGGCCGAAGGCGAAGGCACCGCTGCTTGAGTTTCAGTGTTATAAAACTAAAGGTAAATAGAGTTTAAAACCAATCTTGAATGGGCAGTTATATCTGCGGCTAAAGAAACATAAGAGTCAATTCCATCTTCTAGAAATAAAATCAAATCCACTTAAATTCAATCATGGCAAGTCTCGGGGTGAACATTGACCACATCGCAAATGTTCGCCAAGCTCGTGGAACAGTAGAACCTGACCCAGTTCCAATGGCACTTCTTGCTGAACTTGGTGGAGCCGACGGAATAACAGTTCACTTAAGGGAGGACAGACGTCACATACAAGAAAGGGATGTAAAGCTCCTTCGAGAGACAGTGCAAAGCAGACTCAACCTAGAGATGGCAGCCACACCAGAAATGGTTTCCATTGCGCTCAAATACCGTCCCGAAATGGTTACTTTGGTTCCCGAACGAAGAGAGGAACTAACTACAGAAGGAGGTTTGGACGTTGCTGGACAAATTACATATCTCAAAAATATTGTAAAACAGCTTGATGAAGAGAACATACCAACAAGCATGTTTATAGACCCTTTACAGAAACAAATAGAAGCTTGTTTAGAAACAAAAGCGACTTGGATAGAACTTCATACAGGAAGTTACTCAGAGAGTGACTTCTTAAAAAAGCCTCTGGAATTAGCAAGATTAACTGAAGCAACAGCAAAAGCTAGAAGCCTAGGCTTAAGAGTAAATGCAGGCCACGGACTGACTTATCAAAATGTAGAACCAGTGGCAGCAATCCCAGAGATTGAAGAACTAAATATTGGTCATACAATAGTTGCTCGTGCTCTTGCTGTTGGCCTGAAAGATGCTGTTTCAGAAATGAAACAAATGGTGCAGAATCCTAGACAAGAAAGAATTTTCTAATTGGTATAG
Source organism: Prochlorococcus sp. AG-363-O16 (assembly GCA_003280095.1). GTDB lineage: Bacteria > Cyanobacteriota > Cyanobacteriia > PCC-6307 > Cyanobiaceae > AG-363-J23. The sequence continues at coordinate 48,030 of QCGA01000006.1, read as the reverse complement.
ATTCATGATGCATAGTATCACTATACAGAAGGAAATTCGAATACAAGGAGAAAAAATAGAAAGAAATGGATATCACCCATTCTTGGGGGTTTACCCTTGCTAAAAATCTATAGAAGCAATCGTGCCGAATGGCTCTCGAAACTACTCGCCAAAGAGATAAGCTTAACGAATTCAGACATCAATGAACCAATAGAAATAGTAGTTAATACATGGCCAACTAGTAAATGGCTAACAGAACAAATTGCAAGTGAAAATGGAATAAGTGCAAATATAAAATTTCCATTTCCTGGAACATACTTAAGTCAGTTAACAAGAGATATACTGGAAATTACTAGAGAAGAAAGGGATCCTTGGCAAGCCAAAAGATTAGTATGGCCACTATTAGATTTAATTCCAGATTTTGCTTTAACCAAGGAAGGAGAACCAATACTGTATTGGTTGAAAAAACAAGAAGCAATAGGCAATCACCTCAACAGAAAACAGTGGCAATTGGCAAGATCAATTGCAGATGCTTTTGATGATTACAGTATCTATCGACCAGAATTGATAAATAGTTGGCTGAGAAACAAAGAAGAATGCCTAATAGCTGATGAAGAAAAAAATAGAAACATACATTGGCAAGCAGAACTATTTCGTCGACTGGCCAAGAAAATAATTGCTGAACCTTTTAGCATTCTGGTATCTAAAGCAGTTTTAAAAATCAAGGCAGGCAAAGTATCGCCAAACCGAATACCAAGAGTAATTAGATTTTTTGGTCTTAGTAGACTCGCTCCTGCACAAATAAAACTAATTCAAGCTCTTTCTGCAGTAACTAATATCCAGATATATCTTCTAACACCATGCCCTGACCTATGGAGACGTTGTAAAGATAGAAGAGAAGCTCTAGGAATAAATTGGTTAAATCCCCTTGATGGAGATTGGATGATGAACTCACCTAGGTTAGAAGGAAACCTAGGAAGAATGGGTGCAGAGTTTCAACAATTACTAGAAGGAACTGGTGAGGCACAATTAGGAGAAGTTGAAGAGGGTGACTTGTTCGCAGCCCCAATTAATATCGCTTTAAGATCAGGAAAGAAAGCATCGCTACTAGAACAAATCCAACAACAACTAATAAGTGAGCATGAAAAAAATAACTTAACTAAAAATTACGGAGATGATTCCATACAATTTTTTGCATGTCCTAGTGATAGGAGACAAATACAACTAGTACGAGATCAAATCTTAAAGTGGTGTGCAAATGACGAAACATTAGAACTTAGGGATATAATAATCATGACGCCTGAGGTTGAAAGATTTGCTCCACTAATCAAGTCAACTTTAAATGATACTAGTTCTACTGGTGTAAATATACCTTGGAGAATAACAGACATAGGACAATTTGAATCTCCGGGCCTAATTCAGTCAATTCTCGATATTCTACTAGTTGCAAAAGAACGATTAAACGCAACAAGCCTAGACAAGATACTTACAAACTCTGCCTTTCTAAAACAACAACTCCTTACCGAAGAAGATTCAAATGAAATTAGTCGATGTCTTCAGTTGACAGGTTTTAGATGGGGATTAGATGGCAAAGAAAAAGATAGAAGCGAAGAACATACACTAAAATGGTGTCTAGATCGCTGGCTAATTGGCCTAGTAATTCCAAATAATAGACAACAATCTCAAAAGGGTATAGCACCCTATAACATAGAAATTGATCCCACAAGACTAGCTAAGTGGTGGCAAGTTCTTAATATGTTAATGAAACACATTAAGAACTTAAGAATATCTCATTGCTGCAATACTTGGGTAGATATTATTAGGAATTTAATAGATGATATTTTTGGTGACGGAGGAGATTGGCAAGGGGAAAAAAATTTACTATTATCAATATTGGAAGATTTACGTAATAAGAGCGAACACTACAAAGAAACTGTTGAAATAGAAGTAATAATAGATTTGATGAAAGAATCCCTATCAGAAAACAAGCATAGATTTGGACATAGAAGTGGAAAGTTGACTATAAGCAGTCTAGAACCAATGCGAGCGATCCCATATCGAGCGATAATTCTAATGGGCATAGATGCGGATTTGTTTCCACGAAAACGAGAGAGACCAGGATTCAATCAACTAGAGTACAAAAGGCAGTTAGGAGATCCAAATAACATTGATTCAGACCGCTACATAATACTCGAGTCAATAATGTCAGCTAGAGACAATCTTTTAATTACATGGAATAATAGAGATATTAGAACGGGGGAAGGCCGAGATCCATCTATGCCAGTACAACAATTTCTTGATTATCTAAAGGAAGAAATTGGAGATGAATCATTTAACCAAGTACTACTCAAACCTTCCCTAAATCCTTTAAACAAAAGTAACTTTATAGCAGAAAGAGGGAAGCAACCATTAAGCTGTGACCGACGTCATTTCGAAGCTAGGCTCTGGTTAGACAAATTTCTAGAACCTAGAGAAATAGCTCTAGGTCTTCCACTTGTTTGTGATGATCAACAACAAAATTCATTCGCAGAAATCTCAAATAACGATCTGGAATCCTGGCTAATATCTCCTCAATTAGCCTGGCTGTCTAAACATCAATTAAATCCCAGAGATTGGGTTGATCCTATAGAAGACTTAGAAAGTCTAAGTTTAGATGAAAGAAAAAGGAATAATCTATTAAGGATCATATACAATGACTTCATTGAGAATATCGAAGAATGTTCACAGGGAGAAATAGCTCAAGAGCATTATATTAATTGGGAGAATATATTTTTAGGGCAGGGAGTATTACCCCCCGGATCAGAAGCCGAAATAGAGTTAAGGATAATTAAACAACGCTATGATTCGATCAAGGAAATTCTTATGCAGCTTGGAACTTGTAGAGTTGAATCTATAAAATCTCCAAACAGTTCTTTAAGAGTTTTAATGGCCGGAAATAGATTCGTAAACGTACAGTTTGGATTATTAAAAGCCAAAGATATCATGAAATCATGGCTCAGACATCTACAATATAATGCCTACAACAACGAAAACACTTCAACGACTATTATCTCTAGGTTATCTACAAAGAACAAGACAAACGAATATAAAATAAGAGCAAAGTTTAATCCTATGCCTGAATCGAAAGCTTTAGCCAAACTTGAAAAACTGCAAGGAATATGTATTCAAGGGTTGCTAGATTGCTGGCCAATTCCACCTTACAGTGGATGGGCTCTTGCAAATGCAATAAGAAACGAAAGCAAAGATCCCTTCAAAGTCTTTGTTCAAAGCTGGGAAGGTAATTACAAGGTTAAAGGTGAACGTGAATTACCAGAAATGAAACTATGTTTTGGGAGAAAGTATAAAGCCGAAGATTTTATACAAAACGAATATTTTAAAAAAGCTTTTTCATTACTATATGATCCGATAATTGAAGATATCAATTAATAAGTAGACATGAGTATAGTAATTTCCATAGTGAAACAGAACTATTAGAGAGTATTACAGAAAAACAAATAATAATATTTTCTGCTTAATAGTAGAAATACTAGCATTTTAAACTTATTATACTATTGTGTATATTGATAAAATGACAGCCCGTCCCGAAGATCAGGTCTGGATTAACATCCGCGAAGCATTCTCAGGATGGGACTTCACCTGGCATAGCCTTATAAGAAATTCCAAAGGAGAATGGTGGCTAATACTACAATGCATATTAATACTGGCACATTTAGCTTCTCCTTGGCCAAATATAAAACAACAAGAACTCTATTTGCCTTTATATATTAAAGTTATAGGTTTTACATTGTTTCTATGGGGTTCAATACTTGCAATGAAATCATTTATTTGCCTTGGAAGAAACCTATCGCCTTTCCCAGATCCTAAAAAAAATAGTGAATTAGTAATCAATGGATCATACAAAACATGTCGTCACCCATTATACCGTGCGTTAATAATATGTTCCGCGGGAACAGTAATAGGACTTGGAAGCTTATTCCATCTTTTTCTACTACTGTCTCTTTGTATAACACTAAAAGGAAAAGCCAAAAGAGAAGAGTCAAAATTAAAGATTATTTTTCCTGAATATAATTCATATATGAATATTACACCGTCAATTATTCCAAATATCCCATTCCTCGATTGGCGTTCATGAATAGGCCAAAGATAAAAACATTTAAATCGACAGGATCAAGCCCCTTGAATTGGAGAATATAATTTATAAATCATGAGAAACAAATATAAGGACGAAAAGAAAGTATTCGAACCGAATGAATATCCATTAGATAATGGTCTTAGATTAATTGAAGCATCAGCTGGAACTGGAAAAACTTTTGCTCTCGCTCATTTAGTGCTTCGTCTGATAACAGAAAAAGAGTTATCATTGGACAAAATACTGGTCGTAACCTTTACTAATGCTGCAGCTTCAGAACTTAAAATAAGAATAAGCAAGAGAATATTAAATGCTCTAAAAGGGATACAATTCCACGAAAAATTAATACCAGTAGAATTAGAAGATAAAGTACTTGAAAAATGGATCAAAAGTACAGCTGCTATCGAAGATAATGGGAAAAGATATAAGAAACTCCTATTAGAAAATCTGGAGAGGATTGATTATTCTGACATTACTACAATTCATGGTTTTTGTCTAAGAACATTAAAGAGAGACCCTTTAGTTAGCGGGGTAGATCTAGGGATAACATTAGATGGAGAAGGGAGAAATGCGATTAAAGAAGTTGTCCATGAATATTGGCAACGACAATTACTAAAACTTGAATCTGACGATTTATACGCCTTGCAATGTGCTGGACTTACACCACAGAAACTTGAAGAAGCAATGATTAAAATAGATAGCGATCCATGTCTTCAACTTGAAATAATTCCTGACATAGACTCGCAGAAGGATTTACGCGATCAATTTGATAAATGGTTAAAAGTTAAATGGATTAATTTCCAATTACTTTGGAAGACCGAAGGCAATGATTTAGAATCTTATTTACGGAAGATGGCAACTGATTGGCGAAGTAATGGAATAAAAGATACAAAACCTTATTCTCCTAAACCCAAAAAGGATCGTAATAAAATAATTGAAGATTGGATTAAGATCTGGGAAAACAGTGATTCTGAAAACTATTCGAAGCCTAATTTTAATCAAATTAGGCAACAGGCTCTGATTGGAAATTACTATCATCCTGCAATACTCAGTCAATTATCCGTTAAATTAGACAAATGTAAGACAATAAATATTGAATTTGAACTTCAGAGAGCAATAGCCGAAATTTGGGATAATCCAGCAGAATATACTTGGAACCACGCTTTGCATTGGTGTAAGCAATCCCTAAATGCGATAAGGAAACAGCAAGGAATTATGAGCTATGGAAACCTAATTTCCGCATTAGATACAAGGCAATATAATAAAAACAATAATCAAGGGGAATCGGAAAAACCGCCTTTTATCAAAGAGCTAAGATTGCGTTATAAGGTTGTATTAGTTGATGAATTCCAGGACACTGATCGATTGCAATGGAATCTACTGAAAGATATATTTGGAGACAGTGATAATCATCTTTTAATAATAGTCGGTGACCCAAAACAAGCAATATACAGATTTAGAGGCGGTGATCTAAATACTTACTTAAAGGCAAAAAAGGAAGTTGAACGTATAGATCACTTAGTTGATAACTACCGAACCGGATCTGACTTGTTGGATGGCTTAAATCAACTTATGGAACCTGGATTAAATCATTCAAATTTGATAGTGGATAAAATAAATTCAAAAAGAGATAATACTTTTCTAAACATTTGCAAAGACAAATATCCTCTTCAAGTACTGACCATCAAAGAATCAGATTCTTCCAGTAAGAGCTCATCTAAATTAACAATAAGAAAAGCTGATCTAGAAGATCAAATCCCTATAGCAGTGGCGAATTATCTTGTAAAATTACTCGAAATAGATAAATTTAATCTTAAGTTAAATGATATATGTATACTTGTAAATAGACACGACCAAGCAAAAAGTATAAGTCAAACATTAAAAAGATTTGGTCTGTATTCCAGACGCATAGATCATGGAGATATACTTACCAGCGAAGCCGCGGAGATATTACAAACATTTCTAAATTGTCTAGCAAATATCGGCAACTCAAGATATTTGAGACTTTTAGCCTGTTCATCATTAATTCAATGGGATTTAAAAAAACTAGAAGATTCTGAATACGCAGAAGATCTTGATTTAATTGCTTGCAGACTTGGAAAATTAGAAAAAGATTTCACGAAGTTAGGTGTTTGGGGATGCTTAGCGAAATTCATTGACAGTCGAATGATGGCAGACCTTTCCGCCAGAGGAAGACTTCTAAGCGATATACAACAATGTGCAGAAATAGTTCAGGATAGTATTCAAGACAGAGGATTCAATATCCAACAAGCTGCAAATTGGCTGCAACACAATAGACAATATCCAATTGATCCAATTCCTGAGAATCAATTACCTCAAAGTGACGTCGAAGAAGATGCAATAAATGTCTTAACAATTCATCGGAGCAAAGGTCAAGAATACCCTGTTGTTATTTGTCCATATCTCTGGGAAAACCCTCCGAAACCATCCGGCCCATTATGGAGAATCGACAAAAGATCCTATTGGTTAATAGCGTTAAATAAAGGCTGGGGAAATGGAAAAGCAGCTAATGAAGCATCCTTAAAGAATTCGATTGAAGAAGCAGAAAGACTTGCTTATGTTGCCTTAACTCGTGCAAAAGACTTACTAATAATTCTATGGGTTCAAGAATCAAATCAAGATTACAATCCTCTCAAATGTTTACTTTTTGGAGCATCAGAATTCTCTACACCAGTAGGAGATCTTTCTATTGCAAATCTCAATGCTAGAATTAAGAAAAATAAATTCAAGATTAGTCTTGTTGAAGCCAATAATGATGAACCTAAGAAGCTTTGGACTAAGCAAGAAAAACAAAAGAATCTAACCTTAGGAGCTACACCAAATAGGCAACTTGACAATACTTGGGCTCGAAATAGTTATTCTTCATGGTTATCTAAGAATGAAGATCATTATGAGGATCCTATTAAAAATGAAGAAGGCAAAGATACTGATTATATTGAAACAAATGATCCCCCTTTTATAAATTCAAAAGAACTAATTCTTTCAAAGAAAGAAAATTGTTCATTATGGAGTAATCGAGGCCCTCTATCTAACTTTCCAAAAGGTCCATTCGCTGGAGATTGTCTTCACAAAATCTTAGAGAAAATTGATTTAAGCAAACCACTTGAAGACATTGAATCAAAATCTATCATTTCTGAAGAGTTGTTAAGAGCTGGTCTTTCATCTGAGTATTTGCAATCAGTGCAAGACGGACTCAATAGAGTATTTAATACACCTCTTGGTTCTCATCTCGGAGATTTTTGCCTGAATCAATTACACAAAAAGAGGATGATAAAAGAACTAAACTTCGATTTACCAATATCAAACAATAAAAACCCAATAAAATCAAAAGACATAGCTAGGATATTCAAATTAAATGAATCAGCCAGATTCAGTTCAAATTATTCAAGGAGAGTTGAGAAACTGAATTTCTCCAGTACAGGTTTTCTCGCTGGAGCTATAGACCTTGTCTTTTCAGATAATGAAGATCAAAACAATGCACGCTGGTGGGTTGTTGATTGGAAAAGTAATTGGCGAGGAGATGCAGAGACAACCCAAGAAAATTCTAATTGTGGACCCAAGCACTATCTTTACGATTCAATGGAGGAGCAGATGATCTCTCACCACTATCCACTCCAAGCTCATATTTACCTAGTTGCAATACATAGATTCCTAAAGTTGAAATTACCTTCCTATCAGCCATCAGAACACCTAGGGGGTTATTGCTATGTATTCCTTAGAGGGATCCCTAAACCAGATGAAATCACATTGGAATCCAAGAACAAACAAGTCCCTGGTTTTTTTGTTGAAGAGGCACCTCTAGAGAGAATCCTCGCTTTTGATCAACTGCTAAAAGAAGGTGGACAATGAACAAGATAATTGATTCAGATTGGCCAAATGGATTTTGCGAAGAACTAACAAAAATAATAAAATGTCGCTACTCAAAACTTCAAACTACTTTTCATCTTGACGATTTAGTCGAAGTTTTACTACATGCTCTTTCTGAGGGAGAGTTAGAGATAAATATTCTAAATTCCCCTCCTCCTAAAAATCAAAGGGAAGCTGGATGGCCATACTCTCATTTGAATTGGCTACTTGAAAGTGGATTACTTAATAGCGATGACTCGCCGATAATTGTCCGTGGCAATAATATCAGTTGGAGAAGATGGAATAATGAAACTCAATTAATAATTAATGATCTACGGAAAAGAAAATCTATTCCCAAAAAGAAAAAAGTAACAAACGATAGATTTGAACATAATATGGAAGGAAAAAAGTTAAATGATCAACAAACTTTAGCTATAAAGGCTGTAGACGAATATAATTTAATTTTAATAAGTGGAGGTCCTGGAACAGGAAAAACTATCACCATATCTGAAATGATCAGAAGAGTAATATCATTAAAACAAAAAATAATTGTCGGACTGACTGCACCAACCGGGAAGGCAACAAGAAGGTTAAAAGAAACACTCCAAGAAGACCTAAATCGCATCTTAAATAATCAACATAATGTGTCAGTTAATTTAACCTGTACAACTCTTCATAGACTGCTAGAAGCAACTCCAAATGGTTTTCGCAGGAATAAAGAGAAGCCTATAGAGCTTGATTTACTTATAGTTGATGAAATGTCGATGGTTGACTTTAGTTTATTTAAAGCATTGCTAGATGCTTTACCCCTAGAGACACAACTTGTTCTTGTGGGTGATCCAAATCAGTTACCCCCTATTGGTACTGGTGCAATATGGCATATTCTTCATCAAAAACAATTTGAGGACTCCTTCAAAAATTGTTCCATTCAACTTACCAAGCTTTATAGAAATAAAGGAGCATTAGCCTTAATAAGCTCTACCTTAAGAAAATATGATTCCTCAATCTTCTGGAAACAACTAAAAGAGATTTCGAAGACAGATAATGTAGAGCTCCATACTGAAGATATTAATTCAACTCCTCCAATAGTTTTGGAACAGTTATATGAACATCTTCGAAAATTAAATAAGACGATAAAAGGTATCTATAGAGGAAAAATTTTAATAGAAGAAAATTCATTGGAATGTTCTTTAAAGACTCTCGAAAGTCTCATGGTACTTTGCCCAAACAAAAAGGGATTCTGGGGAGTTGAAGGGATCCACAGGTCTCTCTTAGGTGAAAGCCTTGATAAAGGAGTAGAAAGTTGGCCTGAGGGTACTCCTGTTATGTGCACCCAGAATCAACTAGACCTAGACCTGTCAAATGGTGATATTGGTCTTATTGTTGGCCAAGGTGTTAACCGTAGAATATTATTCAGAATAATCTCTGAAACTAGTGGACTGACAACGAGGTTAATACATCCAGCAAGAATAAAACTTCTAGAACCTGCCTTTGCTACTACTATACATAAATCACAAGGTAGTGAAGCAAAGCATGTTTTCCTGCTTTGGCCAGAAATTCATATTGATGAAAATCCAAAAGATTCCGAAAATCAATGCTTAAACTACAAAGAGAAACTTCTATATACAGCAATCACAAGAGCAAAAGAGCGTCTTGATATTATTACGCCATTTAAGCAAGAATTATAAACAAACAAAGAAAATTAGAAACTCAATTTTCCAAATCCTAACTTTAAAAGCCTTCTTTCAAACATGAATCAAGGCTTGAAGCACCGCTGGATCCGAAAAATTTAGGGAGAAAACGCTTTACATTGCAGTAGATTATCTCGTCCTCAATCTCCGAAAATCAAGCATAGACAGGAATTTCAAAGGTAAAAATGGTCAAGATGATAAATTGTTAGTCACAACCTTTGAAATAAAGGCACGGCAACGGTACGCAGTTTGTGTACATGGGAAGTTGCAGGCCTGATTTAAAGGATCAATCAGGACACTGCCTTAACTAGATGACTAATACACAATTGCATGAGGTTATCTCGTGCTCAAACGTTATCAACCGGTCACAGCTTTCAGAATCAAGCCTAAAAAAATCAACTACCAAACCCAAGAAAAGTCTTTCTAAAAACCTTCCAATAAGTAAAGAATCTGAGAATCTTCAAATGAATAACTCAGACAATAAGAACTCTAATCAGTTATCAGGCTTTGAGGGGTTTGGGTTTAGCCAAGCGTTGTTAAATACCCTCCATGAGAAAGGATATAAAAACCCATCTCCTATCCAAAAAGCAGCATTCCCAGAACTAATGTTGGGTAGGGATATCGTTGGTCAAGCACAAACTGGCACAGGGAAAACAGCCGCCTTCGCCCTTCCTCTTCTTGAACGTATAAAAGACAAAAAAGGCAAGCCCCAAGTTCTTGTTCTTGCACCAACTAGAGAATTAGCAATACAAGTAGCTGAGTCCTTTAGAGCATATGCAGTTGGTCACCCTCATTTGAATTTCCTTGCAATATACGGTGGAGCTGACTTCAGGTCACAAGTAATCACTCTTAAAAAAGGCGTTGATGTGGTTGTAGGTACTCCTGGACGGGTTATGGACCACATGCGCCAAGGGACTCTTGATACTTCCAAATTGACAAGCCTTGTTTTAGATGAAGCTGACGAAATGCTCCGAATGGGATTTATAGATGACGTTGAGTGGATTCTTGAACAACTTCCAGAAAAGAGACAAATGATTCTCTTCTCTGCAACAATGCCTTCAGAAATTCGTCAATTATCTAAGCAATATCTGAATGAACCAGCTGAAATAATCATAAAATCAAGGGAAAAGGAATCAAGCCTGATAGATCAAAAATATATAACCATTCAAAACAGTCATAAGATTAAGCTATTGAAGAGAGTTATAGAAACATTTACTGGTGAAGCAGTGATAATCTTTGCTAAGACAAAGGCAATAACAATTAATATAGCAGAATCACTACAATCTACGGGACTGAATGTAGGGGTACTAAATGGTGACGTACCACAGAATCAAAGGGAACGAACAATAGAAAGACTAAAAAATGGAAATATAAACATATTAGTTGCAACAGATGTCGCTGCAAGAGGTCTAGATGTTGAACGAATAGGACTTGTAGTTAATTTTGATATGCCTTTTGACAGTGAGGCATACATCCACAGAATTGGCAGGACAGGTAGAGCTGGAAGGAGTGGAGAAGCAATCTTATTTGTAACTCCTAGAGAACGTCGTTCTTTATCAAACCTCGAAAGGGCAGCGGGACAAAGTATTGAGTCAATGGAAATACCTAACAACTCAGCGATCAATCAAAGTCGACTAGATAGACTTAGATTGGATTTTTCGAAAGTTGCAACCTCTAAAGATAACCTACCTGAAGAGAATGCAATCCTAAAAGAGCTGATAAATCGAGTAGGACAGGAGTTAGATCTCGATTATGAACAATTAGCTCTTTCTGCCTTGAAATTTGCGATAGGCCCAGATCACCTACTTAACAGTGATGACGAATCATGGATCAAGCAATCTAGCCAAAGAAATCGCAAAGAAGATAGACGAAATGAACGTGGGGGAAGACGCGGTGAAAGATCATCAAGGTCGACTGAAGACCATATGGAACGATTTCGTGTTGAAGTTGGCCATAGGGACCATGTAAGACCTGGGAATTTAGTAGGAGCTATCGCTAATGAATCTGGTTTAAAAGGACGAATGATAGGGAGAATTCAGATTTTTGAATCACATAGCTATATCGACTTACCAAAAGGAATGCCGGATGAAGTCTTTAAACATTTGAGACAACTAAAAGTTATGAACAGAGAACTACAAATACAACGTGCTTCCTGAGGGGATTTCCTATACCTGATATTCATCATTTGACTTTCGGCATACGCCTAATGGTTTTGTATTTAACTATCAAATAAAGGGACCCGGTTAAAAACAGAAGATAGTGAGGACTGCTTTACTCAAATTTTCTTGGAAGGATTTCAAATTGCAATGATTGAAGCAAAAGAGAACCATCAAACGGATTTTCAGAATGCATACGCAGTTCTTTTCTTACTGAAGTCGATCAAAGACAATCAGTAAATGTCGCAAAGCAATCCTCCAGAAACCAACTTAAGAAAGGTAGAAGCTATAGAGCTATTGACATAGCCAAGAACGACAAATCAAGTAAGTGATCAGGGAATATTGGCAAATACAAAAAATAAATCCAACTTTATTTTGCTCAACTCTGCTTAATTGAGACTTTATTTCAGGTAGAGATGTAGCTTGGTATCACATCAGCTTCAGCTATCAGGCCCCAAACGGCTCGCTCCCTAGGCTTCAGCTTCTCAGCTCCAGCATTCAAGGACTTTCCTTTTTGGACCAAGGCTTCACTGATCACATCCAAATCAGTCCCTTTAGGAATGACCATTTACATCGGCAATTTGTCCTTCCAAGCCGAACAGGAAGACCTCTTAGATCTCTTCAGTCAATACGGCGAAGTCAAACAATGCAGCTTGCCCCTAGATCGAGAGACGGGTCGAAAAAGAGGCTTCGCCTTTGTCGAAATGAGCAATGATGCTGATGAACAGAAAGCTATTGATGACCTTCAAGATGTTGAGTGGATGGGAAGAATGATAAGGGTCAACAAAGCAACACCAAGAGAACGCTCAGGAGGTAATCGCGGCGGCGGCGGCGGCGGTGGTGGTGGCTACGGTGGCGGTGGCGGTGGATCTAACAACCGTTGGTAAACGGGAAAAAGTTCCCCCCCCAAAAAAAAACAGTCAAGAGTCACTCAGATGAGGCAAGCCTTCTGCTTCATCGAAAACCTCCTCCCTCATATCCTTAGCCAAAGCCCTTAAGCGAAGTTTTTGGCACTCGTCATTACTACTGCTAATCCAATTGAACTCCTTTTCTTGCTCCACCTGAGAGAGGAAGCCGCGCAAATTGATTCTGCGGCGCTTGGCAATAAATCGATTAAATCGATTTGATGCTCTCGTACGTGCCATCAAGCCTTTTATTAAGTTCTAATCAGGCCTTGGAACAAGCGTTACTCCGATTGAAGAAACTCAACCAAATTGCAATAGATTTTCAAATATCTTCATCTTTCATCAATTACTCAACTGTGTTATGAATCTGAAGAAAAGAACCAACAGAATTACTCTTATAAGACTATTAGAAAGTCTAAAAAGCGAGCGTCGAAAAATAATTAATGCAGCATGCTGCTCAATTTTAAATAAACTCTTTGACCTTGCTCCTCCCGTATTGATTGGAATTGCTGTAGATGTTGTTGTTAATGAAAAGAATTCAATATTAGCGAAAATAGGATATCAATATGTCCCGACTCAGCTTTTTATTCTTGCAGGTCTTTCATTTATTATCTGGACTGCAGAATCGTTATTTGAATATCTGTATGGAGTACTTTGGCGTAATCTAGCTCAAACATCTCAACATAAACTTCGCCTTAAAGCTTATAAACATCTTCAAGAGCTAGACATGGAGTTTTTCGAATCAGATAGTAGTGGGCGAATTATGTCTATACTAAATGATGATATCAATCAACTCGAAAGATTTCTCGACCAAGGTGCTAATCAGATACTCCAGCTTGTCTTAACAGTTTTTGTAATCGGTTCTGCAATGATGATTGTGGCCCCAAAAGTAGCTGTACTGTCTTTTGTCCCAATACCAATAATTCTTTGGGGTTCGATTCGATTTCAAAGACTCTTAGCTCCTAAATATAGAAACGTTAGAGAGAAAGCTGGTGATATTGCATCAAGACTTGGTAATAACTTGGGAGGAATGCTCACAATCAAAAGTTTTGCTACTGAAAAGTGGGAACTGGAAAGACTAAGGAAAGACAGCAATTCATACCAAAAAAGTAATAGAGACGCCATCAAATTATCCGCAGCCTTCATTCCACTAATTAGATTTGCAATTTTATTTGCATTCTTGTCTATTTTAATTGTAGGAGGAATTCAAGCCTGGGAAGATGATCTTGCAATTGGAACTTACAGTTTTTTAGTATTTATTACTCAACGTCTACTTTGGCCTTTAACAACATTAGGTCAAACTCTTGATTCCTATCAAAGATCAATGGCTTCTGCAAATAGAGTCCTTGACCTAATCGATAAACCAGTATCTATTGAAGGTGGCATACAGAAACTTCATCACAAAGAAGTTAAAGGCACAATTAAATTCGAAAATGTAACTTTTAACTATTCTGGTCTGCCGCCCTTACTAAAGAACTTTAATATTGAAATAGATGCTGGAAAAACAATTGGAATTGTTGGTCCAACAGGCTCAGGTAAAAGCACTTTAATTAAACTTCTACTAAGATTATATTCAATAAGCTCAGGTCAAATTCTCATAGATGGAACACCCATAGAAAACTTTAGATTAGATGATCTACGAAGATCAATAGCTCTAGTTAGTCAAGAAGTCTATCTTTTCCACGGGACTATAGAAGAAAATATATCTTATGGTAATTCTACAGCTAACGATAGTGAAATCCATAAGGCAGCCAAGTTGGCAGAGGCTTCAGAGTTTATAAATAAACTTCCAAATGGCTACAAAACATTGGTAGGAGAAAGAGGGCAGAGACTTTCTGGAGGACAAAGACAGAGAATAGCTTTAGCAAGAGCTATTCTCAAAAACGCTCCGATTATGATTTTAGATGAAGCGACTGCAGCAGTTGACAATGAAACAGAAGCCTCAATTCAGAGATCTCTTTCGAGAATAACAAAAAATCGCACTACTATTGTGATAGCTCACCGGTTAAGTACGATAAGAAATGCAAATAGAATAATTGTTCTTGATAAAGGTAAAATCCATGAAGAAGGAACCCACGACATACTTATAAACTCATCTGGTATTTATTCTGACCTATGGAATGTGCAGGCTGGTAAAAGTCAAACAAGAAGAAACTAAAATGAATTCTATATAATTAGCTTTAAACTTAAAAATACTAGATCAAAAAAGTAAATGAGTTGACAACTTTCTCAAAAAGATTCTCTACCTTTGACCATCTAGTCTCATTAGTACTAGTCGCCAAGGTATACAATCTTCCATGATCAATAACTACTGTTGACAATTCGTGCCTATCTCTGTTGTCTAAATGAACAATATATTCAAGGTCATAAAAGATATGGTCTGAGGAATCACGTACATCAGCATTAACAAGTTCAACGTCGCGACCAGCACCATCCGGGCCAATTACATCCTTAATAAGCCTTTCTCCTACTTCATCTGGGCTACCTAATTGCTGTAGCTCTGTGTAACTTGCCAAGTCAGAAACCACCAGGCTTAGGGTTTCATCACTATTAATCAGATCATGGAATACAACCTGAGGGCCTCCACTCACAGCAACCCGAGTCCACCCAGTTGGATAAAGAAATGCATACCGACCATCTGGACTCTGAAACGTATTCAATCCAGCGGATGAACCACTGCAACCTCCGATGGTTAACACCAAGGAGACCACAATAAATAAACGAGAGAAAATTCGTACAAATTCAGACATCGAAAACTTCATTACCTAAGGACATTCTGCAGGAGCTTTGTAAATAGTGGGTATTAAAGCTGAATGCTGCCTAGATTTTTATTACATGCATCACAGAACCCTGAGCCGATTCACTAGACCACTTGCACGCCTGATTGACCATCTTGAACGCTTACCAGGGGTAGGCCCAAGAACTGCACAAAGGCTTGCCTTACACCTTTTAAGGCAACCTGAAGAATATATTCTCAACTTCGCAAATGCCTTGATTGATGCCCACAAGCAAGTAGGACAATGCCAAAGATGCTTTCATCTCAGTGCAGAGCCGATCTGCGATATTTGCAGGAATACTTCTCGGCAAACTGATTTAATCTGTGTTGTAGCTGACTCAAGAGATCTTCTTGCACTTGAGCGCACAAGGGAATACAAAGGTCTTTATCACGTTATTGAAGGCTTAATCTCCCCCATGGATGGCATTGGACCTGAAATGCTTCAGATCAACTCATTAGTTGAAAGAGTTAATCGCGAGGATACCAAGGAGGTAATTCTTGCACTTACACCTAGCGTTGAAGGTGATACGACTAGCCTCTATATAGCTAGACTTCTAAAACCTTTTACTCATGTCAGTCGTATCGCTTACGGCCTCCCAGTAGGAAGCGAACTTGAATACGCAGATGAGGTTACCCTTAGTCGGGCACTTGAAGGTAGACAGGCTATTAATTAAACAATTACACTTAAAGAACTAAACAATGACAAGCCAACAAAAAAACTCTAAATACTTTCAAGAGAAGCCCAAGGAAAGAATTCCTAAATGGCTGATTAGGCCCATTGGTAACGCTTCAGAATTAGAAAAAGTACAAAACCTAGTTAAAAGATTAGAACTTCACACCATTTGCGAAGAAGGTCGCTGTCCCAATAGAGGTGAATGCTACGCATCTGGAACAGCAACCTTCTTGCTAGGTGGGCCAATTTGCACTAGAAGTTGTTCCTTCTGTCAGGTTGACAAAGGTCTGGCCCCAGCTGATGTTGACCTTCAGGAACCTGAAAGAGTTGCCAAGGCAATAAGGCAATTAAAACTAAATTATGTGGTACTTACGTCAGTAGCCAGAGATGACCTATCAGATCATGGGGCAAGCTTATTTACTTCAACAATGAATGCCATACGAGTTCAGAATCCAAACATTGACATAGAAGTTCTAACACCTGACTTCTGGGGAGGTTTCAACAAAGAATCCCTCTGCCTCGAAGCTCAACAGAAAAGAGTCGCACAAGTATTAGACTCAAAACCTGTTTGTTTCAATCACAACCTAGAGACTGTTGCAAGGCTGCAACCAGAAGTTAGGAGAGGAGCTACATACGCACACTCACTCCAAGTATTGAAATTCGCCAAAGAAATCTCACCTAATATCCCAACCAAGTCTGGAATTATGCTTGGTTTAGGAGAGGAGCCAAATGAAATCATTCAAACTCTTAAAGACTTAAGAAAAGTTGGTTGCGAACAAGTAACCCTTGGACAATATCTTCGACCTTCTCTGAATCATATACCAGTCAAACGGTACTGGGAACCAAAAGAATTTGATCAATTAGCTAAAAAAGCTACTGAATTTGGTTTTTCAAAAGTCAATAGCGGACCACTTGTTCGTAGCAGTTATCACGCGAAATGAAATTATTTTCTCTGATCACTTATCTAGAGATTCATGCCAACGTTTAAGACTTAAATTAAATACATTTTGACATTGAGAAGTCATCAACATACCAGAACCACCCCAAACCATTCTCAGTGGCAAATCGAATAAAGAATTTCCAATTTGACGTACTGAGGAAAAACCCCGAAAACCAAAATATCTTTTCAAAAGTGAATGGTATTTTTCATCGTCATTAATAGCAAGCAATCTTGCATATTTACATGGTGTTTCTTCTAGAGCCCATGCCATTGTAGAGAGCCAAATAAGATCTCCAATAGAATATTTCGAACCTGGAACGACACGCATAGTATCAAGTTGCAACCCGTGCAATCCTGAATATGCCCAAGCCTTCATTTCACCTAAAATTTTAACTTTGTCAGCTGTTACAGATTCAGCAACAACTATTCTCAATGCCCACAAACCAAGGGGTCTTCTTACTTGGACCCTTAGCAAAAGGCCAACATCTGAAGCTTGCTTTTCTATTTGAATAAGACTTGGAATTTTCAAGATTCGCTTTCAGTTTTAGGATGTTCATTTAATCTATCGAATTGTAATTGTCTTGCAGCAAAACGAGCCTTATCATTGGTATCAAAACAATTAATGCATCGATGACATTGAACTCCTGGAATATAGTCAGATTGCTTAATATCTTCCGGGGAAAGTGGATGACCACATGCATAACAAAGACTATGTACACCTGGCTGAAGATTATGATTTAAAGAAACACGTTGATCAAAAACAAAACATTCACCTATCCATCGAGTATTATCTTGAGAGACATTCTGGAAATAATTTAAAATTCCGCCTTTCAAATGGTGAACGTTGTCAAAGCCTTTACTCAAAAGAAAAGAAGTTGATTTTTCACAACGTATTCCACCAGTACAAAACATGCCTATACGCTTAGGGTTAAATTTTTCTATATAGGGTGTCAAGGTATCTTCTACCCACGAAGGGAAATCTCGAAACTTATCTGTATGTGGATTTAAAGCACCTTTAAAGGTGCCAATAGAGACTTCATATTCATTTCTGGTATCGATAATTAAAGTTTTGTCATCATCTACATATGAATTCCATTCACAAGGTTCAACATATTCACCAACTTGAGATAAAGGAGATAAATTTTCAATCCCCATAGTCACAATTTCATTCTTCCGCCTGATCCGTAAACGTCTAAAGGCTTGTTCTTTACTCCAGCTTATCTTTAAGTTTAGATTTTCTGATAATAAGTTTTTATTTAAAAAATTGATTACAGCATCGACACCATCTGGAGGACCACAAATAGTGCCATTTACACCTTCTAAAGCTATTAATATGGTTCCTCTAACCATTTCTTTCTCGGAGATTATTTTTAGATCCTTATAGAATTTAGAGATAGTATTCTCATCCAAAGTTGTAAATAAATAGAAAGCAGCAACTTTATTCATCTCTCTAGGAAGATGTTTTCTTGGAGTAATTCTCATAATCATCCCAATTAACCTGAACACCAGCCTGAGATAGCAGTTCCCGGTCAGACTCCAAAGCAGGATTACTCGTAGTTAACAATGAATCTCCATAGAAAATTGAATCTGCGCCCGCCAATAAACACAAGATCTGAGCCTCTTTACCTAATTGCTCTCTACCAGCACTTAAGCGAACTCTACTCTTTGGCATAATTATCCTTGCAGTTGCGACCATTCGGACCATCTCCAGAGGATCAACAGATTCTGAATTTTCCAAAGGTGTTCCCTCAACTGCTACAAGAGCATTCAAAGGAACACTTTCTGGATGTGGATCTAAATTTGCAAGGACTTGTAAGAGAGATACACGATCAGCAACTGTTTCACCCAAGCCAATAATTCCCCCACAACAAATAGAGATTCCTGCAGAACGTACTTTCTGCAATGTCTCTAAGCGTTCCTGATATGTACGTGTACTAATTATGTTTCCGTAGTTTGAAGGGCTAGTATCCAAATTGTGGTTATATGCAGTTAATCCAGCTTTTGCTAATTGTGTTGCTTGATCATAAGTAAGCATCCCAGCCGTAACACAGGCTTCCATTCCAAGACTTCTAACTCCCCTAACCATTTCCAGCATTGCCTCGAAATCAGCTCCATCACGAATCTCACGCCAAGCCCATCCCATGCAGAATCGATCTGCTCCTGCCTCTTTTGCCGCCTTTGCAGATTCAACAACACTTTTAACATCTAGCAAAGGTTGACCTGTTACATCACTTGAATTGTGAATTGATTGAGGACAATAAGCACAATCTTCTTCACAACCGCCTGTTTTCACACTCAAAAGAGATGCCAATTGAACTTGATAACCTGGATTAGCGACCCTATGAACTTTTTGAGCAGCCCAAAGTAATTCAAAGAGGGGTTTTTCAAGCAAGGTTTCTATCTCTTCCAATGTCCAATCATGACGTAGGACGTAAGAATTTTCAGTGATTGATGTATCTAGTGTAGTCATGATAAATTTCTAAGTTTTTTCTCCAATTGATCTGTTTTCAATAGGATCTAAACCACCAAAACGACGACATCTAGCTTGATAATCTAGTAGGGCATGAAGGAGTGCAGACTCATCGAAATCTGGCCAAAGAACATCTGTTACATATATCTCTGAATAGGCCAATTGCCAAAGCAAAAAATTACTTATTCGTCTCTCTCCACTAGTTCTAATTAGAAGATCTGGATCCTCTTCACCGGCAGTAAGTAATTGTGAAGCGAATTTATTCTCATCTATTGAAGAAGGATCTAATTCACCCCTAGCAGAAAGTTCTGCGAGTCTTTTGGCAGCCAAAACCAGTTCTCGACGACCACCATAGTTAGTACACACATTAAAATGAATTCCTTCGTTCCCAATTGTTTTATTTGTTGCCTCCGAAATCAAATCACGCAATCTACCTGGAAGGACTTCAAGATCACCCAGGAAACGAATGCGGACATGCTCTCGCTCTAATGAATCAATTTCTCTCTCTAAAACACTCTCAAACAAAGTCATTAAAAAATTCACCTCATCAACAGGTCTAGACCAATTCTCTGTAGAAAAAGCATAGACAGTCAATGCATTAATGCCCCAATCACTACAATTTCTCAAAGTGCTTTTAAGCGCCTGAACTCCTGCTCGATGGCCCATCATCCTAGGTAGACCCTTTGCCCTTGCCCATCGTCCATTGCCATCCATTATGACAGCGATGTGAGAAGGCAATCGATATGGATCCAAACCCTGTGGGCAGGAAGTGACCATACTTTGATGATCTTTACTGATAGCCAGATGGCGGCTCACTGCAACGGTTCCTTTGGTGATTTAAAAACACTACCCCTTGAAGAGGAAAGCGTCTCATTGTTTTTTAGGGCAGACTTAGTAGATCCCACAGAAGGCTTCTGATTCCCTAAACCTGCAACTCCCCCACTTAAGTCTTTAAGCAGATCCAATAACCTACTACTCGTAATAGGCCTCTCTAACCTTCCTTGATTCGCCAATGATAAGGTTCCAGTCTCTTCTGAAACAACAACACATATACATCTATCAAATCGTTCCGTAATTCCCAAGGCCGCAAGGTGTCTTGTCCCATATCGACTTATGCCTTGACGTGACAGAGGAAGAATTACACCTGCTGAAATAATTCTATTGCCTTTAACAAGAACAGCACCATCATGAAGTGGAGTATCTGAAGCGAAAAGATTAAGCAAAAGCTCGCTACTCAATTGGGCATCAATAGGAATACCTGGGTATAAGAAGTCTTCTGGGCGAAGATCACTCCCCATATCAACTACAACAAGTGCTCCACGCCTACTCTGTGAAAGTCTGCCAGCAGCATCTGTTAACTGAGCAACAGTACTCGCAGTTGCTTGGAATTCCTTTTGGGGATTACCAAGAAGTACAGCCAAACGTCCCGTACCTAACAATTCCATCAAACGCCTAAGTTCTCCTTGCCAGAGAATTGCCAAAGAAAGGGAACAAGCAAGTACTAGAGCATCAACCAATTTTGATGTAATTGGGAGTTTTTCAAATCTCTGTACGAACCAAGCTAATGAAACTAAAAATAGATAGCCCCTCAGTAGCCAAAGTGTCCTTGGCTCGTTAACCCTTGAGAAAAGCAAAATCCCAAGAACTACTGCGAAAAGGACATCAAGCAAAAGGAGTGGATCAATAAGCCCCCACAAGTTCACTCCTAAATCCCAACCTTTGACTAGCCTAACTCTCTTAAGCGTTCTGGTATTACGTCGTAGCGCAAAAGATCTTCCGGCTGCTCCCTCCGCTGCAGCAAATCTGCCTGACCTGAAAGCAGAATTATTGCTGCTGGTTTAGGGATTCGATTGTAATTAGAACTCATAGAAGAGTTGTATGCTCCTGTGCAAAAAACAACAAGAACATCTCCACTTTTAGATTTAGGTAAAGAAACATCTTTAAGAAGAACGTCACCCGATTCACAATGCTTGCCTGCTATTGTAACTATTTCATCAGGAACTTCCAAGGGATAATCAGCAAGACAAGCTGAATAAGATGATTGGTATGTAATTGGACGTGGATTATCACTCATACCACCATCAACTGATAGATATTTACGAATTCCTGGAATAGACTTTCGTGAACCTAATTCATAAAGAGTTATACCTGAAGTCGCAACGAGGGATCTTCCAGGCTCACAAATTAATCTAGGTAAGTTTAGTTTTCTTTTAGAAATAGATACAATTACTGCTTCTGAAACTACTTGAACCCACTTCTGAATCGATGGTGGATCATCAGACTCAATATATCTAACACCCAAACCACCTCCAACATTGAAATCTTCAATTGGATGTCCAAAGTTCCTTCCCATTAAAAGCACATCAGCCATAACCTCAGCCAAATCTTGATGAGGTTTAAGTTCAAATATCTGTGAACCTATATGTGCATGAATACCAGTTAATCTCGCCCAAGATACTCCTTGCAACTCTTTAAATATGCTTTTTACTTGATCCAAATCAAATCCGAATTTACTATCTAAATGACCGGTTCTTATGTATTCATGAGTATGACATTCAATCCCTGGAGTAAATCTCAACATAATAGAAGCTGGATCTGCTCCTGATGGAACAATTTTCTCAATTCTTTCAAGATCATATCTGTTATCAATAACAATATTAACTCTATTTCGATAGGCAAGAGAAATTTCTTCTTCGGACTTATTGTTACCGTGAAGGAATATTTTCTCTCCCAATACACCACCTTCTAGCGCTGTGAGCAATTCTCCTGCCGAAACCACATCCATACCCAAACCCTCAGATGCAATAATCCGACTTAAGGCAATCGAACTATTTGCTTTGGACGCATAAATAGGTAGCGACGAACCTGAATAATGAGAAACCAGAGCGTCTCTATAACTTCTACAAGCAGTCCTAATCGTTATTTCATCAATGACATAAAGAGGTGTTCCATACCTTTGGGCAAGATCACTTAGCAAACAGCCCCCTACCATTAAGCGCTTATTTGCATCTACTTCAGTACTAAGAGGCGACAAGTTACGGTTAGGGCTCAGGAAATCTCGCCCTGACTCATATGGAGTTGTAATAACCATGAAAGGAGGAAATTCAAAAGACAGTAAGAGAAGACTTGCTGCTCAGTACATCTAATTTAAACGGCCAAATGTCCGCAGGTCCCAGCTCAAGAATCAAACACGGTTTGGAATTAGTTTCTCTTACAAGAGAATTTCTACTGCCCTGTAAGGAACTCGACAGACTTGTCTTGAATGGAATCTGGAGTGACACTCACTGGCGAAAAGAACTTTCAGATCCTTGTCGTCTGTGCTTAGGGATCATGAACTCCACAGAGCTAATAGCCTTTGCTTGCGGATGGATTGTCGTAGAAGAAATAAACCTTACAGCTATTGCCGTTCACCCTGAATGGAGAAGAATCGGGCTAGCAAGTCTTCTAATCGGGAAACTTTTGCAGAAGGCATATCCATTAGGTGTATCTCATGCAACACTCGAAGTTGATGTATCCAACCAACCGGCAATACTGCTTTACAAGAATTTCGGATTCAAAACAATAGGTAAGCGAAACAGCTATTACAGGAACGGAAACGACGCCCTAATTCTTAGAAAATTTTTAATTTATGATGCCAAACACAAAACAATATAGTCATACGTTCGGATTACCGAACTAGGTTTTAAAGATAAATGTTTGGGATTTGTTTGTTATATTAAAATGATAAAAAAAAGATAAAAAAAAGGATTTTGCCAAATTAGACATTGATCCACATTCATCAGCTAATCCTGATAGGTTAGTTATAGGTGTACGTGGCCTGGACCATGTTCGAGAGGTTTACTGAGAAAGCAATCAAGGTCATAATGCTGGCTCAAGAAGAGGCCCGCAGGCTTGGTCATAACTTTGTCGGGACAGAGCAAATTTTACTAGGACTTATTGGTGAAGGAACTGGTGTAGCTGCAAAGGTTTTGAAGTCAATGGGCGTAAACCTAAAGGATGCTCGAGTCGAAGTCGAAAAAATCATAGGTCGAGGCTCAGGTTTTGTAGCTGTTGAAATTCCCTTTACACCAAGAGCAAAGAGAGTTCTAGAACTTTCCCTAGAGGAAGCTCGTCAACTAGGACACAACTACATAGGCACAGAGCATCTTTTGTTAGGACTCATTAGAGAAGGAGAGGGTGTAGCAGCTCGAGTTTTAGAAAATCTGGGAGTTGACCTGACTAAAGTTCGTACCCAAGTCATACGAATGCTTGGCGAAACCTCAGAAGTCACTGCGGGGGGAGGTGGCGGAAAAGGTTCCATGAAAACCGCAACCCTTGATGAATTCGGCACAAACCTGACAAAGCTAGCTAGTGAATCAAAACTCGATCCTGTTGTTGGGAGACTTAACGAAATTGATAGAGTGATTCAAATACTAGGTAGAAGGACAAAAAACAATCCAGTTCTTATAGGAGAACCTGGTGTTGGCAAAACTGCCATAGCTGAGGGGTTAGCTCAACGTATTCAACAAGGAGATATACCAGACATTCTTGAAGAGAAAAGAGTTCTCACGCTAGATATAGGCCTTCTAGTTGCTGGGACTAAGTACAGAGGGGAATTTGAAGAAAGACTTAAAAAAATAATGGAAGAAATTAAAGCAGCGGGAAATGTAATCCTAGTAATAGATGAAGTTCATACACTAATAGGTGCTGGTGCAGCGGAAGGTGCAATTGATGCAGCCAACATCCTTAAACCTGCACTAGCCAGGGGAGAACTCCAATGCATTGGTGCAACAACCCTTGATGAGTACAGAAAGCACATAGAAAGAGATGCAGCCCTTGAAAGGCGTTTCCAACCTGTAATGGTTGGCGAACCCTCTATTGAAGACACGATCGAAATTTTAAAAGGTCTAAGAGAAAGATACGAACAGCATCACAGACTCAAAATCACCGATGAAGCACTTGAAGCCGCTGCAAATCTAGGTGATAGATATATCTCAGACAGATTCCTACCAGATAAGGCAATAGACTTAATAGATGAAGCTGGAAGTAGAGTACGTTTACTAAACTCAAAGCTCCCTCCAGAAGCAAAAGATATAGACAAGGAGCTAAGAAAAATACAGAAAGAAAAAGAAGATTCTATTCGAGACCAAGACTTCACAAAAGCGGGAGAATTACGGGAAAAGGAAGTAGAACTTCGGGATAAAATAAGAACAGTTTTACAAAACAATAGAGAAGAAAGTAAATCTAATGGGAGTACTGAGAATTCTGAAAAAGATAACAATAAGGCTGAAGCAACTCAAGGAGAACAAACATCCTCAAATATGCACAAACTAGCACTAAATTCTCCTATAGTTGATGAAGAAGATATTGCCCAGATAGTTGCATCATGGACAGGTGTTCCAGTTCAAAAACTCACCGAAAGCGAATCTATAAAGCTATTGAATATGGAGGAAACTCTTCACCAAAGGTTAATAGGTCAGGATGAAGCTGTAAAAGCTGTTTCAAAAGCAATTCGAAGAGCAAGAGTCGGCTTGAAAAATCCCAATAGACCAATTGCAAGTTTTATCTTCTCTGGACCTACAGGAGTCGGCAAAACTGAACTAACAAAAGCACTGGCGACCTATTTCTTCGGGAGTGAAGAAGCAATGATTCGCCTAGACATGTCAGAATTTATGGAGCGCCATACCGTAAGCAAATTAATTGGCTCTCCGCCAGGCTATGTGGGTTTCAATGAAGGAGGTCAACTTACCGAAGCTGTTAGACGAAGACCATATACAGTTGTCTTATTTGATGAGATTGAAAAAGCTCATCCTGACGTATTTAATCTACTACTACAGCTTCTTGAAGATGGAAGATTAACTGACTCTAAAGGGAGAACTGTAGACTTTAAAAATACTCTAATAATAATGACATCCAATATAGGTTCTAAAGTAATTGAGAAAGGTGGTGGAGGACTAGGATTTGAATTTTCAGGAGAGAATGCAGAAGATAGCCAGTACAATAGAATACGTTCTCTAGTTAATGAAGAGCTAAAGCAATACTTCCGTCCAGAGTTTTTAAACAGACTGGATGAAATCATTGTCTTTAGACAACTCACAAGAGATGAAGTCAAAGAAATTGCTGAGATTATGCTCAAGGAAGTATTTGTAAGGATTGGTGAGAAAGGTATAGAACTAACAGTTTCAGAATCCTTTAAAGAACGATTAGTTGAAGAAGGCTACAATCCTTCCTATGGTGCTAGGCCATTGCGAAGGGCAGTAATGCGCTTACTGGAAGATAGCCTTGCTGAAGAAGTACTTTCTGGCCGAATTAAAGATGGTGACAAAGCTGAAGTAGATATTGATGAGAATAAACAGGTTATCGTACGTCATATCGACAGAAATGCTACTACGCCAGAATTAGCAACAGCAAACTTTTAACACTATATAAACTATAGTCCGAAAAATAGTGGAAAACTTTTCAACTCAAACTATTGCTCCAGCAAGAGTCTTAAGAGGCAACCAAATATGGCCAAAAGCTCTACCAATAATTTCATCACTCTGTAGAAAACCTTTACTTCTAGGAAGAAGCTCAACTACTCATTTAGTAAGACAAAATATATTTGATAATCTTAAATCAATAGGCCTAAAGGTTCATCAAGCTGAACTAACTTATGACTGTTGTGAAGAAGATTTGAATCTACTTTATGGACTTGCAGAAAGGGTTGATTTTGATTCGGTAATTGCAGCAGGAGGTGGAAAAGTTCTCGATTCAGGCAAACTATTAGCAGATCATCTTCAACTTCCATGTATAACAGTTCCTCTTAGTGCTTCTACATGTGCAGGTTGGACAGCACTATCAAACATCTATACAAAAAAAGGCGCCTTCCTCTACGACGTAGTTCTAAAAAAGTGCCCAGATCTAATAATCTTTGATCACAACATTGTCAAACAAGCACCACCAAGAACGCTCGCAAGTGGAATCGCCGATGCACTGGCAAAATGGTATGAATCCTCATTAAGTAGCGGATCGAGCAAAGATGGTTTAATTCAACAAGCAGTACAAATGGCTAGGGTATTAAGAGATCAACTTTTAATAGATGGTCATAAAGCATTTACAAAACCACATAGCCCTGAATGGATTACGGTAGCTGAGGGATGTGCATTGACAGCAGGACTAATTAGTGGAATTGGAGGTGCGCAATGTAGGACAGTCGCAGCTCACGCTATCCATAATGGACTTACTCAAATCGAAGCTGCTCATTCAACTCTCCATGGAGAGAAAGTGGGCTATGGAATCCTTGTCCAATTAATGCTTGAGGAATCAATAACTGGAAGCCAACTTGCAAATCATGCAAGGAGGCAATTGCGTCCTTTCTTGAAAGGACTTAACCTTCCAACAGATATTGAAGAAATGGGTTTATCCAATGTAAGTCTAAGTGAGTTAAGGAATGCATGTGATTTTGCATGCAGAAAAGAATCTGAGATTCACTACTTACCCTTCAAAATTACATCTGATTTGCTACTGAAAACAATCACAGAACAACAATTAATTAAATCTGACGAATCTTTGGAAACCACTAAATATAAAAACTCTTGAAAAAAAATAATACATTCTCTAATTTGAAGTTGAACACTCATAAAAACATTTTAGAAGAAATAACTCCTAAGATAATAGATCCGTTAGCTCGTAAATTAGCAGAGAATATTAATTGGTGGTCTATTGATAACAGTTTAATTTCTCCTCCAAAAGATAACTTAACAAATGCAGAAAAAGATCTATATCCAATAGCAATTCTTGGAGAAGGCAAACCGACCCTACTTCTTCATGGCTTTGATAGTAGTTTTCTAGAATTTAGACGTCTAGCAGAGTTTTTGAAAGATGATCATCAACTTTTTATACCTGATTTATTTGGCTTTGGTTTCTGTCCTAGGCCTATAAATTGCAAATTCAATATAAAAACAATAATTAGACATTTAAATCAAATTCTCAGAAGAGTCCCAACGCAAAGTCCAATAGGAGTAATAGGTGCATCCATGGGAGGAGCAATTGCAATGGAACTTGCAAGACAAAATCAGAACAGAATCAATCGATTACTTTTACTCTCACCAGCCGGTCTAACTGGAACATCACTCCCTATTCCTCATCCCTTAAATCAAATTGGTGTTTGGTTTCTGAGTAGGAAACAAGTCAGAAAACAACTATGCCGTCAAGCTTTTGCTAACCCTAAGGAAAGTGTAGGAGAACAAGAAGAGCAAATAGCTTCACTTCATTTGAGTGTTCCTGGATGGCATAGAGCATTAGCAGATTTTGCACAAAGTGGAGGAGTTGCTAACTGCGGCAACCCTTTACCAAACCAACCATTAAAAGTAATTTGGGGTGAAAACGATAGGATTCTTCAAGGCAACCAAAAGCTCGAAGCTCTTGAATTATTAGGAAATACAGTTGAAAAATTAGATGATTGCGGTCATTTACCTCACTTAGATCAACCCGAACTTGTCGCCAACCGCTGGAGGAAAGACTTCCAATAACTGTGAATAAAGAAAATAAAATTTCCCAATTACTATCTAAACTCATTGCCAGTGGTTTAGAAAGATGGATACGAATAAGATGCAAAAGAATTGGTTCACTATATATAAAATTAGATAGTTCAACTAGTGACATATTTAAAGGAAGAATTAAAGGGTTAAATCTTAGAGCAAGCAATATTGTCTTCAATGAGATTGCCTTAAATAAAGTAGAATTAAAATCTGGAATTATCCAACTAAATTTAAGATCACTTAGAAATAATAATGAGCAATTAATCAGTAATAATTTTATAATTTCCGGATCTATCTCCATGAATAGTAAAGAATTAAGCGACACAATTCGATCCAAGAATTGGAATTGGATTAGTGATATCCTTGCCAAGGAACTCCTATACGACAAACCTATTACTAGGTTAAAATTTACTAATAACAAACTAGAACTTCAAGTCAAATCGCCTAAAGAGACAAATGGAATAAGTCATCACTTCTTCTTAAGTGCCATAGGAGGAACTATTAATTTATCTAAAGGCAATTTAAAGCAAGGATTTTCCTTGCCAATGGATCCGAATATCAATATAAAAGAAGCTAAAATAAACAAAGATTTAATTCACATAGAATGTGATGCATTAGTTACTCCTTAACTCAACTAACAGCATATGGGATAACTAATGTAATCAAATAATATACTACAGCTGGTGTAAATAGATAACTATCAATCCTATCTAATATTCCACCATGACCTGGCAATGCATCGCCAGAATCCTTTAATCCAGCATTTCTCTTCATCATAGACTCGGTAAGGTCTCCAACAAGAGCAAATAAAGCCACCAATCCTCCTAGCAAACCTCCAATAAGGAATCCTAAATTCCACCCAAGAAACTCTCCAGCAAAAGCACCAATAATAATTGCACAAATTAAACCACCCAAGGCTCCCTCTATAGTTTTACCAGGCGAGATAGGAGATAAAGGAAGTCGACCAAATTTCTTCCCTAAATAATAAGAACCAATATCACTTGCGACAATAGTCAAACAAGCTACGAGTGTAATCACCATTCCTACAGGAAACGAACCTGGCCACGATCTGACTATCCAATCAATACCAGGGACCAAATCAATCCCTTCGATATTTCTTAAACGAAGCCAGTGACTCGGCAAAAATCCAAGATAAAATAGACCAAAAATAGATGCTGCTATATCAGCAATAGACCCTGTTATTGGTTGGAGTAATAACCAACCACAGATTGCTGCTCCTGACAAAGGCAAAATTGCAGACACCAACTCAGCAGGCAATCCACCATTAACTCCCCACTGAGTAGTTACAAGCAAAAGATGACAAGCAACAATAGTAGTTTTTGTAGCAGGCCTAATTCCTGTGAACTGAGCCATTCGGAAAAATTCAAGAAGAGCCAGATGAACTATCACTCCAAGTCCTAAGGTGAACCACCAGCCGCCTAGGCCAACAACCAATAAACCAAATCCACCTGCAGCCAATCCGCTAAGAAATCTCATACTGGGAAAAGCTAAGGCCATCAAAGTTGAAAAATTATGTTAAGTCCACAAATTAAATTTAAGAAGGGTCAAAAAATACTTCGAACAAAATCAAATATTCAATATAGATCTAGGTCACTACATTTATAGAGCATGGGATCTGATCCGACCAAAGCGTTTTTTGTTTCATTAACCAATCAATGCGGCTTTGGTCTAGTTTCTCACCTGGAATCAAAACGGGGACTCCTGGAGGGTAAGGACAAATCAACTCTGCTGAGATTTCACCAGCAGCGTCTTTCAGGGAACTTTTACGTGTTGGTCCTCTCCATGCATCCCGACAAGAGATGTATGGCTTCATAATTAGTGGGGTTGGAGGAGCATCAAATGGTGAGAGGGATTGCAAGCTGTTCTTGTAAGCAAGCATAATCTTCTCTCTATGCCTCGCAAGAAGACCAGCCAAACCCTTCTGAGGTGCCAAACCCAAGCAGAAAGTCAAACAACCAGGCTCTGGAAGTTCCGCAACAATTCCCCTCTCGAGAAACCATGCATCTGCATCAAAGCCATTAATTCCATCACGGCCTGAATGCCAAACCACTTTCAAAGGATCATCAGTTTTAATCAATGGGACTCCTAACTTAGAAAGACGATCAGAAATCTCAAACCCATTTCTGATTCTTTCCAAAATCCTTTCCCTTCCTTGAGATGTAAACCATTCATCTAATGCGGCCTCACAGGAAGCCAACAGTAAAGAGCTTGGACTAGTAGTTTGTAGCCAGCCAATACTCCTTTGAACGACTTCGGGGGCAACTCGTTCCCCTTGAAGCCAAATAACTGCACATTGCGCAAGAGCTGATGCAGACTTATGAAGAGAATGTACAACTAAATCGGCCCCTGCAAAGACTGCTGATTCAGGCAATCTATCGTCAACTTCACTAACAAAATGTCCCCCATGAGACTCATCTACTAAGACTGGCCAACCACGTTGATGAAACTGACTTATTAACTTTGTGAAATCACATGAATACCCATGATAGGTAGGACTAACTAAAACTGCGGCAGCTATATCTAAACCCTTTAATAAGGAAGATCTCAATATTTTTTCTATCCACTTAGCATCAGCCTGAACAACATGACCTCGGTCTTCCATAAAAGGAAGGTCATAAAGTATTGGTGTTAAATCACCTAGAGCACATGCCTGAATGAGACTACGATGCACATTGCGTGGCAACAACACTGATTGACCTGGACTAGCCATTGCCATTAGAGCCGCTTGAAGCAATCCAGTCGCACCATTCACTCCAAACCAACAACGTTTAACTCCTAATTCGGAAGCAAATCGTTCTTGACTATGCGCTACTGCTCCATTTGGTTCTAGAGGACCACCTAGCTCTGGAATTTCAGGTAAATCCCAGATCCCAGCCCTCTTTTTCAACAATTGCCTTAACCGTGGAGGCAGTCCAAGGCCACGCCCATGAGCTGGCAAGCAAAGTATTCTTTCCTGATCTTTCGCCAAAACTGAGGAAATACGCATAAAAACTGCCTAATTTTCTAAGATCAAGCTTTAGAGCTCTCCAAAAATCCTTGACTAGCTCAATGGAAAAGATTAATCAGAATTCAAGTACTGCAGCAATAAGGTACGACGCCAAGAGAGATTTCTTTTGGCTATTCCTTAGACCATGGTTATGGATCCCACGATTAGTTGAAATACTTGTTTCAATTTCCGCACTTGCCATAGTTTTAACCATCCAAGGCTCAAGCAAAAATGAAGATATTCAGAAAAGAATAGCGAAACAAATTCTACTAACAATAACAAATCTTGGCCCATGTTTTATAAAAATTGGACAAGCCTTGTCCACAAGACCAGATCTCGTCAGGAAAGATTGGCTAGAAGAACTCACGAAACTACAAGATAATCTTCCTCCCTTTCCGCATGAGCAAGCCCTAGAAATACTAGAGAAAGAACTTGGAGCGCCAGCCGATCAATTATTTAGAGAATTTCCAAAAATTCCTATAGCAGCTGCGAGCCTTGGCCAGGTGTATAAGGCCAAACTTCATGGGGATTATTGGGTAGCCGTAAAAATTCAAAGACCAGATCTTGAATTCAGTATCAGGCGAGACCTGTCGATCATTAGAGTCCTTTGCAGAATTATTGGTCCTATTCTTCCACTAAATCTAGGTGTAGGCTTAGATGAAATTGTGGACGAATATGGTAAAAACCTATTTGAAGAAATCGATTATGAATTAGAAGCTCAGAATGCTAATAGATTTAGGGCATTATTCTCCAACAATCCTGCTGTCACGATTCCCAAAGTTGAACAATTACTGTCAACCAAAAAGGTTATAACTACAAGTTGGGTTAATGGCATAAAGTTACAAAATAAAGATGAATTAGGAGGAAAAGATATTGATTTAGATGCTTTAATTCGTTCTGGCGTTATTAGTGGTCTACAACAACTTCTTGAATTCGGGTTCTTTCATGCTGATCCACATCCAGGTAACATGTTTGCTTTAAGTGGTCAAACTCAAGGACTTGGCCATATAGCCTATGTAGACTTCGGAATGATGGACTCTATAAGTAATCAAGACAGACTTACACTTACTTCAGCGATAGTAAATATTGTCAACGAAAATTTTTGTGATTTAGCAAGCAACTTCCAAAAATTAGGTTTTCTAAGTAATGAGTATGACACAAATAAAATAGTTCCTGTATTGAGAAAAGTTCTGAGTGGTGCATTAGATAATTCCGTTGGTTCATTTAATTTCAAAAAGATAACAGATCAATTTTCTGAACTTATGTATAAATATCCATTCAGAGTCCCAGCCCGATTCGCTCTAATTATTCGTGCTGTAGTAAGCCAAGAAGGTCTTGCACTTAGACTAGACCCTGACTTTAAAATTATTAAAATTGCCTATCCATACGTGGCAAAGAAACTGATTTCTGGTGAGTCAAAAGAATTACTAGAAATCTTGTTAAATGTAATTTTTACTAAAGACGGAATTCTAAGAGTTGAGAGAGTTGAAAACCTTTTAGACATTCTCATTGAAAGTGCACAAGATTCAGATTCTGAACTTCTTCCTATAGCTAAAACAGGGTTAAACCTGATCATGAGCAATGATGGATATATTCTAAGAAAAAATCTATTGTTATCAATGATTAAAGATGAAAAATTAAATACAAATGAAATAAAACAACTGCTAAGAATAATTAGAAAGAAATTTTCCCCAAAAAAAATTGCGAAGGGAATACTAAAAAGATTAAATCCGTATAAACCAAATATTTGAAAGATCTATATTAAAACAATATATTATGACAGGAGAAAGATTACAGAAACTGATTGCCTCATCAGGCTTATGCTCGAGAAGGCATGCTGAGAATCTGATCTTGGAGAAAAGAATAAAAGTAAATAATATTACAGCAAAAATTGGAGACAAAGCAGATCCAAATGTCGATAGAATATTTTTAGATGACGTACCTTTGTTTACCAAAATTTCAATGAAAGTATTTTTAATCAATAAACCTTCAGGTTTCGTAAGTAGTTGCAAGGACCAATTTGGACGGCCAACGATACTTGAACTGCTTCCTAAAAACAGCAGGAAGGGTCTTTATCCTGTAGGAAGATTAGATATGAATAGTAGAGGAGCAATTCTTCTGACAAATAATGGAGAATTAACCCTAAAGTTAACTCATCCGAGATATCAACATACAAAGATTTATCTAGTGTGGTTAAGAGGAAATCTATCTAATGACAAGCTAAATCAATGGAGAAAAGGCGTCCTTTTAGATGAGAAGTTAACTTTGCCTTCAAAAATTAAATTCATATGGTCAGATTCAAACCAAACTCTTCTAGAAATATGTCTACGAGAAGGTAGAAACAGACAAATACGTCGCATCGCTGAACTACTCGGTCATCCAGTAATTGATCTTCTTCGAACTGAAATCGGAGGAATCTCACTAAAAGGCATGCCTGAAGGTACTTGGCGTAAACTTGATAAGACAGAGTGGCAACCGATACTAGATTTGAATATGAACCACTGAATATTCACTTCCAGTGACATAACCATGATAGTCAAGTTTCCATGGCAAGAGGCTGAAGAGTCAGCTCTAACAAAGGTCACCCAAGAAGGAGCTTTTCGTTCTGCGATTGCAGAAGCAGGAACACTTCTCAGAGAAAAGAGAGAAGCCTCTGGACTAACTCTAAGGGAACTAGCCGATCAAACACGAATCACCACAGCTGTCCTTGAGGCTATTGAGAGGGGGTGGTCAGAACGCCTGCCTGAACCAGCTTATCTTGCTTCCATGTTGCCTATTTTAGAGAAAAATTTAGACATTAAGGCAGGTTCACTCAACAAAATACTTATTGAAGGTGGCTATAAATATTTAAATAAGTCCGAAAAATCTTCAACTCAATTTACTCTCGGCAATATAAATATTTTTACAACTTGGCAAGGGAGTATTTTGTATCTACTAATAATGTTTATCAGTCTTCTAATCTTAAATAATCAACAACAAAATCTGCTATCTCAAAATATCCAAACTATCAACCCAATACCTCCAAACCTTGACTTTGGAGATGGAAATTTTGACCAAAATTCAAATGAAACTATGTCTCTTAATCTTCGTCCTATAGAAAACTCCCTAAGACAATCCTCAAGAAAAAGAATTAATAGACTTTTAGATGCTATAGAGGAACCTCAAAAATTAGGTGTCTTAGAAATAACTCTCACTGAACCTAGAGATTTAGTATTATCCAGTAATGGTGGTGTTAAGAAAAATTTAGAAGGGGTAAAAGGTTTAATGACCTTGCAGCTAATACCTCCTCTAAACCTGAAAATAACACCTCCACCCAGATCCAATGATAAAATAATTTGGAATGGGAAGACCTTATTATATATAAAGAATAAACCTGGTATATATCAAGTTGGCAAAAACACTCAAGATAATTTAGTTGAAGACAATGAACGCCCATAAAATTCTCCTAATTTCCCATAACTATTCAAAGGCTTATCAATACTTGGAGTTAAACTAGAGAGTCTCCACTTCCAATTTTTACCTGTTGTTCCTGGAGTATTCAACCTGGCTTCATTTCCTAAGTTAAGCAAGTCTTGAATAGGGACAACCACCAAAAAAGCATCTGTGACCAAACCAGCCTCTAAGAGTTTCCAATTAGGGGAATCACAGATGTTTTTAATTTTAGAATTTATCTGATCACGATTAGAGTCATCTAATTGATTCCACCATCCAAGCGTTGTTGGATTATCGTGAGTACCTGTATAAACAACCCAATGTTCACCAATAATATTTTCCGGTAAGAACGAATTGTCTGAATTGCCATCAAAGGCAAATTGAAGAACTTTCATTCCTGGTAAAGCAAATTTATCTCTCAAAGATTCGACTTGTGGAGTTATTACTCCCAAATCCTCAGCAATCAAAGGGAGACTCCCATTCCTATCCATTTTGACTAGATTTAACAATTCTTCTCCAGGTGATGGTAGCCAATTTCCAGTCTCTGCAGTGGTTTCATCTCCAGAGACCGCCCAATAAGAAGAAAGGGCTCGAAAGTGATCTATCCTAAGAAGATCTACCTGGTCCCATTGATATATAAATCTTCTCCTCCACCATTCAAATCTAGTTAACTTGTGCATATTCCATCTATATACAGGTGTACCCCACAACTGACCAGTGGTTGAGAAATAATCAGGAGGCACTCCACTTTGAACCTCTAAAGTACCGTCAGATGCAATCGTAAATAAATGAGGATTGCTCCAAACATCAACACTATCTCGTGCCACATAAAAAGGTAGATCACCAAAAATAAGAACACCAAGATCTTTAGCCAAGTTTTTAATAACTGTCCATTGTCTATGTAAATGCCATTGAATAAGACTATGTTCTAAGAGCTTGTCGGTATTTTTATTTCTCCAAATTTCCAACACTTCACTATTTCTGGTTGCAAATTCAGAAGGCCATTCCCACCATGGAATTCCATTATATTGACGTCGAAGCTCCATAAAAACAGCGTGGTCATCAAGCCAAAAGTTGCTGTTACACCAATTAGCAAATTCTTCATGTCTTTCATTGTCTTGAGCTTTCCAAGAATTCCTTAGGGAATGACCTAGTTTTTCTACGCGGCAATCTGCTAAAAGAAAATCAGCATCTGAATCATTTAAAGAGTTGTCATTTACAGGAAGATCCTCATAAGAACGCAAGTCAATAAAACCATCATCAAGCAAATCCTCTCCATCTAAAAACCAAGGATTAAGAGCAAAACCGGAAGGAGAGCTATATGGTGATCCATAACTATCAGTAGGTGACAATGGAAGTATTTGCCAAACCCCTATTTCATTTCGAGCAAGACACTTAAGCCAATCACGTGCGAACTTACCAAAGCTCCCACAACCAGGTGAAGTGGGTAAAGAGGTGGGGTGAAGTAAAACCCCTATGCTTCGGTATAACTCCGAAGAGAGAGAAGTCATAAATTCAAGTTATAAAAAATCAACATAAGATCGAGAGTAAATGGAATAGCAACCTTTTCTCGAGATGATTTCAGAAATTTAGCTTTAGCGCTAATTATGATCATAGTCTTACCTTCGATCGTTCTAGATTCCGATGATGAAAACAAAATTTTTCTAATAAAAATGAATAACCGTTCAGCGATAGCAAGTGAAGCCTCTGGGAAAGGAAGATCTGAAGAGCAGCCTAAAACTCAGAATAGCTACTAAGTGGAAAGTAAAATCTCAATCGTTTTATGCATTATTTTAAGATAAAGGATTAAATCAATCTCATGACTTGCGACTAAACTATAATAATATTAGATCCATTCACCTGGGCCATTAATCTAGTCAAAGATGAAGGAACCCAACAAGAATGGGAAAATCAAGAATAATCTAAATATTTATCCCGGAATATTATTGCAAATGCTTGGTGCCTTACTAGGTGGGATTTGGATCGCTAACACATTTATTGGAAGCATTTGGCCTGAAGTAGATCAAACAGTATCAAGAGGACCTAAGATAGAAAGCAATATAAAAGTTTCTAATTTTCCTAGTAAAGGCGTAAAGGTATTAGTAATAGGAGTAGATGTAGATGAATTAGATGAAGCTAATAATAAAAATGCCAAAGGATACCAAGCAGATAGCATCTCTATATTATATTTTGTCCCTAAGAAGTCTGTTCGAATACTACAAATTCCTATAGAGTTAGGTATTCAAATACCTGGCAATCAATCAATAGTGAAAATCTCCTCTCTACTTGGCACAGGTGGTCCTGCAATGGTTTTGGATGTGATAACTGAAATATTAGGGCTGTATGAATCTCCACCTGAAAGATATATATTGATCCCTCGTTCATCAATTCGAAATATTGTAGATGAACTTGGAGAATTGAAAATAAACTTAGATAAAGAATTTAAAAGTGATTACGATGTTGATGGTTATTCAATAAATATCCCAAGAGGAAACAACAACTTAAACGGCGCACAGGTAGAACAATTGATGAGGTATAGAGAGAGTCCTTACGATGAGAGCCAAAGACGAGATAGAGAAAGATTAATTTTATCAACGATGGCCAAACAGGCTAGTGAATACAACTTAAATGGAAGACTATTATATTTACTCCAAGATCTGTTAATTGAGGTGGAAACAAATTTAACTGAAGATGAATTAATTATTCTTGCTAGTATTGGCCTAAACAGTAAATCCCCTCCAATATTTGATCAAATACCACTCGAACCAATAGTCGGTAAACAAACCATACGACAAATAAAAACTAACCTCACAAAACCTATTTGGCCTTAAAACCAAAGAAAAAGAAATGTCTAAAGAGTTAAAAGTCTTACTCTTAATCTTTGTGCAAGTTCTAACAAGTTATCATCATTACAAAAAGTCTCATCAATAAATAAAGACTTTGGCCCTGAGAATTTCAATGGAGATTCTGGGATATATCCACACCAAGGCAAACCATCCAACTGACGTGCACGAAAATCCCAAGTTCCTCCTAATTGAACAATTCCTAAAAGAGGAACAGATAGATTTTTGCAAAGTGCGGAATAAGCTGCTACAGCTCCTGAAAACTCGCCGGAAAACATTGGAGTAGCAAGTAAAACTGTGGGATGTCGCCAAGCCCCTAAAGCCTCTAACCAAGTTGAGCCTTTAGAATTTGCCATGGCCGCGTCTCCATGCAAACAAACAAGGCCTTTCCGGTCTTGAAACTTCTCAAGGACTTTGCGTGGTGATTCTGAACATTGGTGAGAAGTAAGCACTCCGCCCCAAGCTCCAAGCAAATCCGTAGCCCCTTGGAACATCTTCTCAGGAGGAAGATGACCTGCTCCTACCAAAAATAAATTTTTTCCACTCATTACTAGGAGTTAATAGGTTTCATAAAAAAGATTGGATCAATTGGCATCTAAAGCACTACGATTAGGAATCTAAACCGTTGCTGGCGGCTCCCTTGAACACCTTCATAACCGCAGCAAGTTGTAAACAAGAAAGCCTCAACCACGATACTCAGAGGCTTCGAATATTTAGTGGGACATCCAACCCCTCTCTCGCCAAAGAAATAGCTGGTTACCTCGGGGTCTCAGATGGTCCTCTGGTTTGCAAGCGTTTTGCAGATGGTGAACTATATGTTCAAATTCAAGAATCAATAAGAGGTTGTGATGTTTTTCTAATCCAACCAACCTGTGCTCCTGTAAATGACAATCTCATGGAGCTGCTTATTATGGTGGACGCTTGTAAAAGAGCCTCAGCAAGGCAAATAACTGCTGTCATACCCTACTACGGCTACGCAAGGGCGGACCGAAAAACTGCTGGTAGAGAATCAATAACAGCAAAATTAACGGCCAATCTCTTGGTTAAATCCGGAGTTGATCGGGTACTTGCTATGGATCTGCATTCAGCCCAAATACAAGGATACTTCGACATACCATGTGACCATATTTATGGCTCACCTGTACTCGTAGATTATCTCTCAACAAAAAATCTAGATGAGGTCGTAGTTGTCTCCCCCGATGTGGGTGGTGTAGCAAGAGCAAGAGCATTTGCCAAGCAAATGAAAGATGCTCCTCTAGCAATAATAGATAAACGTAGATCAGCTCATAATGTAGCAAAAAGCCTTAAGGTAATTGGAGAAGTTGCTAATAAAACAGCAATACTTATAGATGACATGATAGATACAGGTGGAACAATTTGTGCAGGTGCTGAGCTATTAAAACAACAAGGAGCCAAAAGAGTAATTGCATGTGCTTCACACCCTGTATTTTCACCTCCCGCTT
This sequence comes from Prochlorococcus sp. AG-363-O16, assembly GCA_003280095.1. Classification (GTDB taxonomy): domain Bacteria; phylum Cyanobacteriota; class Cyanobacteriia; order PCC-6307; family Cyanobiaceae; genus AG-363-J23. The sequence continues at coordinate 9,201 of QCGA01000006.1, read as the reverse complement.
GTGAACGACTTTCAAAAGAAGGATTATTTGAACAAGTAATCGTGACAAATAGTATCCCACTTCAGGGAGAAAAGAACTTCAAAGAACTACATGTTTTATCTGTAGCCAATATGCTTGGAGAGGCAATTTGGAGAATCCATGAAGAAAGTTCTGTCAGTTCAATGTTCAGATAAATATTGAACTAAAGAAGAAATCAAAGTTTACTAATAATATTAAAGATTTAAGTCTGAATAAGCTCTAAAACTTCTCTAGTATTATGAGAAAGATCCTGACTTTCTATTCTGCTAATCGCTTTACAAATCAACTTTTGCCTAGGTAAAGAATATTTCTTCCATCTACTAAAAACCTTTATTAATCTAGATGCTGTAATAGGGTTTCTTTTATCTAAAGTGACAAGATTTTCTGCCATAAAATTATAACCACTTCCATCCTCCGCATGAAAGGCAATAGGATTATTAGCCAACCCACCCAAAACAGCTCTCACTGCATTAGGTGCATTCATATCAAATTTCGGATGCTCGAGCATTTCACGAACCAAGTCTAAGCCTCTAATACTCGGCGATGAAGATTTCAAGAAAAACCAAGAATCTAATATCACTGGGTAATCACTCCATCTCTCGTAAAATAATTTAAATGCATTCTCTCTCTCAACACATTCAATAGGTTTTAAAGCTTCAAGAGCTGCTCTAATTAAAGTCATTGATGGTCCGTTAACTGCTTCAACAACAGAGGAAATAATAGTCTTGTCTCTTGAGGAAACCAACCATTTCCAGCAAAGAGAAATCATACGTCGATCCCCCTGTCCCAAAGGCCAAGATTTATGAGATCCAGGAAGGCAAAAATCTATAATTTCTTTTAGAGGGGATAAAAGACTTTGACCTAATACATCAATTAAAGAATAAGTAGCTTTATATATACTTAAAGGATCTGATACCTCTTGAAGATCTTCCAACTCTAATGATCCAGGGAATGTAAATAACGAAGATAGAAGGTTTAGATCTTCGTCCTGGTAATTAGAGATAAGTTGGCTCAAAACAGAAACAAGACGTTCCTCAAATTGATAATTAATTTTAGAAGATGCTCTAGCAAGAATTGCTTCACTAAAGAGTCTTTGAGATGCATCCCAACGAGAAAAAGGATCATCATCAGAGGTTAGAATTCGGAAAGAATTTTCTAATGGAAATGGCATATCCCATTGAACTGGTGCAGAAAAACCCCTAAATACTGATAGTGCTGGTGCTTCTTTGTTTGTTGGTAAATTTTCTATAATGATTTCGTGTTTAGTTTGATTCAGAATAATCATCTTTTCTTCCTGAATAGGGCCACTATCTCCAATTAATGAAAAAACAAAAGGTATTACATAAGCTTTATTTTGACTATTTATATCTTCTGATTCACATTTTTGAATAATTTGAAGTTGAAGTCGACCGAGTTCAGAGTCCCAATTAAAATTTATATCTAATTTAGGAGTACCTGCTCTGTAATACCATCTATTAAAATCTTCAATATCGAATCCCAATTCCTCTCCAGAAATACAAGCTCCCTCTAAAATGGAAAAGAGAAAATCTTCTGTAGTAGCTGCACAACCATCAAACCTTTCTATATAGATTTTTATTCCTCTATAAAATCTTTCTCTGCCAAGAATCCTATATAACATTCGTATCAATTCAGCCCCCTTTTCATAGATCGTAGTAGTGTAAAAATTATCTATTGATTTATATTTTATGGGTTTTACCGCATGAGAAGTAGGACCCGAATCTTCGGTAAATTGTGTATTTCTAAGAAATGAAACATCTTCTATTCTCTTAACAGATTCTGTATGCATATCGGCTGTAAAACACTGATCTCTAAAAACCGTCAAGCCTTCCTTCAAAGAAAGCTGAAACCAATCTCTACATGTAACACGATTGCCCGTCCAATTATGGAAATATTCATGAGCAATTACACTTTCAATTCTTTCAAACTCGTAATCAGTCGCTATTTGATTATCTGCAAGAACTAACTTTGAATTGAAGATATTCAAACCTTTATTCTCCATAGCACCCATATTAAAATGTCTTACTGCAACAATATTAAATTCATCTAGATCATATTCAAACCCATAGACATCTTCATCCCATTTCATTGCTTTTTTCAAGGAAGATATTGCATGACTTGTGTACTTTCGATCATTAGGCTCAACATATAAATTTATTTGAATTTCTCTACCTTTACTAGTAAAAAATCTATCACTTACCTTAGATAAAGAAGCAGCAACCAAGGCAAATAAATAGGAAGGCTTAGGATGGGGGTCTACCCAAACAGATTCATGCCTAGAAGGAATTCCAGGAAGATCCCTAGAAAAGGTCTTATTTCCATTAGATAATAAAACTGGGTAGCTTTCCTTATCAGCTTCTATCCTCACGCGGTAACGACTAAGAACATCAGGTCGATCAGGATGGAAGCAAATTTTCCGAAACCCTTCTGCCTCGCATTGAGTAGTCAACATGCCTTCACTATGATAAAGCCCTTCTAAAGATGTATTACGGAAAGGGTCTATCTCGCAAACAATTAATAGTCGAAAATTTTCTGAAAATTTCCTACGAATAATCAATTCAGTTGAAGTTAATTCATAAGAATCTGGTGATAGAGGTTCCTGATCTATTTCTATTTTTTTCAGTTTTAAGTTAATCCCTTTAAGTACCATGTGAGAATATTTTCCATTTAAGGTATGAATATGCATCAAACTTTCAACCTTTACTTTATTTTCTTCTACTACAAAATCGAGTTCAATATCAGTAATCTGAAAAGGGAAGGGCTTGTAGTCAGCCAAAAACACGAATTCATCCTTTAACATTCAAAATTAAGTCATTTTTGTTAATGATAATACAATACTACCCATAGATCTTATCCCGAATAAAACTTAGTTTCACTAATTCAATACAAGATTTGCAGAGAATAAACCATAATCTTCAATTTAATTATCTAACTAAATAGAAATCTGCAATTTATTTATTATTCTTCTGAGTTTCTATTGCCTTTTCAACTTTTTCTTTTATATCTGTGGGAACATCCTTAGGGCAATATTGCAGTGCTCCAGTGATGATTTGAAATTCAGCTCCTGCAAATAATTGTTTGTTTGTGAGTTGTTTTTTCCCTGCTGCCGCTACTCGACCACCATGGCGACCATTTAGCAATTGAGCATAAGTTGCGGCAGCAACACCAACTGCCTTAGGAAATTCAATACCAGCTGCGCTTGCATTACAAACATAAGAGGCCCCTATACCTCGATAGAGAAAAATTTGTTGGTCAGAAGCAGGTTTTGGTTTGTTCTTGCCTCCTGGCCAAGCAAGCGCAGTACTAGGGAACAAGAGCAGAGAATGCACTAGGAAAAATGGAGCAAAAAGAGCTTTGAAGAATCCAACAGAAAAAGTAGACAAGGTTATCCATGCTTTTCAGCCATGCTGCCTCATCAAGACCCCAAAAAACCACGTAAATCATGATCCAAAGCTATTAAAGGTATCCAAAAGCACTTTGCGATAACCAATCATTAGAAGTTTTCTAGGGTGAAGCATTGACCCAAAAATCCTGATTTAGTTAATTAATCAATAAACCAAGGCAAAAATGATCTGACAATTTCCCAAAAAACCCATAATGTGTCAACTAACTTTCCTAAACGCCAACCACTGTGGATGGGGGCGATCCCAACGAACGTCAGCAACTGCGTTTGCTGCTATTAGCGGCTAGTCACCAACTCTCAAAAGGTGATCTGACGGATCTAATTGGATTCTTGGAGGGAGAAGACTTTGGCTTTGATGTAACTCTTGAAGTAATCGACCCTAATGACCAACCTCAATTGCTTGAAGTACATCGCGTCATTGCGCTTCCAGCACTGATAAAAATCTCACCTCTTCCAAAACAGATCTTCGCTGGTAGTGCATTACTTCAAAGAATTCGTGTTTGGCTTCCACGCTGGCAACAAGAAGTTGTAGTAAGCGGTTTGGGATTAAGTTTAAGGCCCACAGAACTTGATGGAAGTAGAAGCCAAAAAGAGTTACGCCTAGAAGATGAGCTCTTGGTTCTGCGCCAAGAGAATCAAACATTAATCAACAAGATTCATTCTCAAGAACGCCTTTTGAGAATGGTTGCGCATGAATTAAGAACCCCTTTAACTGCAGCGACCCTGGCAGTTCAAAGCCAACAACTTGGCCAAATTAGTCTTGACCGTTTTCAAGATGTAATCAAACGCCGTCTAGATGAAATAGAGGCTCTTTCAAAAGATCTTCTAGAAGTAGGACTGACTAAATGGGAGGACCTTTTCAATCCTCAGCGACTTGATCTCGGAAACGTAGCTGCGGAAGCAATACTTGAACTTGAAAAACTTTGGCTCAGAAGAGGAATTCAGATCATTACTGATATACCAAGTGACCTGCCAAAAGTTTATGCAGATCAACGACGCATGAGACAAGTGCTACTAAATCTGCTTGAAAATGCTCTGAAGTTTACAAAGAGCGGAGGACAAGTTTCGCTAACCATGCTTCACAGAACAACCAGATGGGTCGAAATAAGTGTGAGCGACAGTGGACCTGGGATCCCAGAAGAAGAACAGCAAAGAATTTTTCTTGATCGAGTGAGGCTTCCACAAACCTCAGACACTACCTCAGGTTATGGTGTCGGACTTTCTGTTTGCAGACGCATTGTTGAAGTTCATGGCGGACGTATTTGGGTCGTTTCACAACCCCAAGAAGGATCTTGTTTTTACTTCAATGTGCCGATTTGGCAAGGTCAAGAACAAAACAGGGGTGAAGCTTCCTTGACGGAGGGCGAGGCTAAAACGTAGTTTTCAAAAGTGTTCAAGTGAAAAAGCACTTTGATCACGGCCTCGCCCCCATCGTCTAGAGGCCTAGGACACCTCCCTTTCACGGAGGCGACAGGGGTTCGAATCCCCTTGGGGGTATTGATTTAGTGATTTTTGAAAAAAGAGATCTTTCACTATGGAAAATCTCACAGGAATTTTTTTTACAAGCTTTTTTGTCACATTAAGAATTCTGCTTGGTGCGCCTAACAGCTTCTCTTTCTACAGCTAATAAATTTGTCGTCAGATCATCTTTAAGCCTCTGCTCTATTAAAGAAACTGGCATTCCAATACATCCTTGGACTATTAGCTCATAGAAAATGCAACTACCTTGACCATCGTGATCCTGCATTTTCCATGCACCATCAAATCGTCTGAAATCCCCTTTCTTTAGTGCAAATCTCAATTCACCTAAAGAAATGTCCTCGATTAATTCCAAATGAACCTCAGCTGAAAAATTAAGCCCAATAAACCTTTGAGACCCAACCTGTCTAAGCATCACTCGATCGTTTGAACGCTCAAGCAATTCACTGACCGAAAGATTTGGAATGAAATCGCTTAAATGTTCGTAATCAGTCAAGACTCTCCACAGTGCTTCAACTCTTACAGGAGTCCGAAGTTTTGCAGCAAGACGACGAGTCCCGCTAGGCAGTCTCTCTATGGTTTGTTCAATTGGGTTAGGCCTATCCACAGGAGATAAACGATGAGATACATCACATCCAGCAGTAGAAACCTGAACAGCTTGAGAGGATGCCAAAAGAATGGACTTCTACAAATAAGTAAAGAACAATAACTAATTACCAACTGTTTCGACGCATTAAACCCATTTATTCAGTTGTGACAGTACGCAAAGGTGACACTGAATGCCAATAAAACGGTCAGCCAAGCCAAGGGATTGGTATTCTCGCGTTCTGTTTTATCTTCTTAATGGCTTACTCGCAAGCAGAAGTGGTAGCCGGAGGGCTAGCCCATATACCAGTTTTAATTGTTGCTTTTTGGCTATTCAATAGCTTCGTTGCTCGCAAAAGCTCAGCCAAAGGCACTTCAACTGCAAGCCCCACAAGGCTTAATATTCCAAGCAAAGAGTCCACAGACAGTGCAGTCTCTTCCACAAAAAAATCATCAACACAATCAGTTCCAGTCAACCTCTACAAGCCAAGGTCGCCTTTCCTCGGCACTGTTTTAGAGAACTACAGCCTTCTAAAAGATGGTGCGATTGGCCGAGTCAACCACATCACTTTTGATCTTTCAGGTGGTGATCCAAAACTTCAATACGTTGAAGGCCAAAGCATTGGCATCATTCCTGCTGGTGAAGATGCCAATGGGAAACCCCACAAGCTGCGTCTCTATTCTATTGCCAGCACTCGCCATGGAGACAACTTTTCAGGAAATACAGTGTCACTATGTGTAAGGCAACTTCAATATGAAAAGGACGGGCAGACCATAGATGGAGTTTGTTCAACGTATCTCTGCGATATCTCCCCAGGAGAGCAGGTAAAAATTACGGGTCCTGTTGGGAAGGAAATGCTTCTTCCAGAAGATGAAGGCTCAAATATAATCATGCTTGCTACCGGAACAGGAATAGCCCCTATGAGGGCCTACTTGCGCCGAATGTTTGAACCAACTGAAATAGAAAAAAACCGTTGGAATTTCAAAGGAAAAGCTTGGTTATTTATGGGAGCGCCTAAAACAGCCAACCTTCTTTACGATTCAGATTTTGAATGGTACAAGAGCCTTTCACCCGAAAACTTCCGTTATACCAAGGCAATTAGCCGAGAACAGAAAAACAGTAAAGGTGGAAGGATGTATATCCAGGACAGAGTTTTAGAACATGCAGATGAATTATTTGCATTAATAGAAAATCCAAAAACTCACATTTACCTTTGTGGTCTCAAAGGAATGGAGCCTGGTATCGATGAAGCTATGACGACAGCTGCTACAGCCAAAAACATAAATTGGTCAGAGTTGAGACCTCAGCTAAAAAAAGCTGGTAGGTGGCATGTAGAGACTTATTAAAAGACTGTCATGGCAATGGATCTGGGAGGAGCCACAATTTCATTTCGAACTTCTCCCAGTTTTTATTTGATAGCTATCAAACATTTTTATTGGTTCAGAAATTTGGGCATACGAGCACAAACAGTGACTTAACTCTCTCAAGAGCCTTGAATTGCGGATCATTGGCTTTTTAATCGGCAGATCTTTTCAATGAACACGCCGACCACTAATCCGCTGAGAATTGGCCTAAGACAAGAAAGAGTTGTTGGTCCTCAGTGTTTAATAATCTTTGGCGCGAGCGGAGATTTAACAAAAAGGAAATTAGTTCCTGCGCTGTTTAAGCTTTACAAACAAAGGAGGTTACCTAGCGAGTTTGCTCTTATTGGTTGCGCAAGACGCCAATGGGATGACGAAGAGTTTCGTAGAAGAATGGCTGATTCATTGGTAGGGCCAATCAAAGAAGATCACCAGTCTTGGAAAGATTTCTCTGCTCGAATGTATTACGACTCTGTGGACCTTCAGAGAAAATCAGACCTAGTGAAACTTAGTCAAAGACTCGAACAGATTGATCGCCTTCACGCAACTCATGGAAATCGAACCTTCTACCTCTCAGTTTCTCCAAAGTTCTATGGAAGCGGTTGCGAGGCAATTGCAGAGGCTGGATTACTAGATGACCCAAAACGCAGTCGTGTAATTATTGAGAAACCATTTGGCCGCGATTATGGAAGCGCTAAGGAGCTTAATCAAATAGTTCAGAGATGTGGAAAAGAAAGTCAAATATTCAGAATCGATCACTATCTAGGAAAAGAAACCGTACAAAATATTCTCGTCCTTAGATTTGCAAACGCAATTTTCGAACCTATTTGGAATAGAAATTTCATCTCCAGTGTTCAAATCTCAGCCACTGAAACTGTTGGAATTGAAGATAGAGCTGGATATTACGAAACATCCGGCGCACTTAGAGATATGGTTCAAAACCATCTAACACAAATGCTTGCAATCACAGCAATGGAACCACCGGGTCATTTTGATCCTGAAGCCATCCGAAATGAAAAAGCGAAGGTTTTGCATGCAGCGCGCCTGGGTGACGAATTAGAACCGTGGAAATGCTGCGTAAGAGGTCAATATGTAAAAGGGGGAACCAAGGGATTTCCCTTAACCGGATATCGTGAAGAACCTGGGGTGGATCCAAACAGCACGACTGAAACCTATGTAGCACTAAAACTTTTCATAGATAATTGGCGGTGGCAGGGTGTGCCGTTCTATCTAAGAACGGGAAAACGTTTAGCTAAGAGATTGAGTGAGGTAGTACTTACCTTTCGTGAGGCACCTGTTCATCTATTTGATAGTGCTGGAGGAAGCCCAACCTCCAACCAACTCATATTGCAAATTCAACCTGAAGAAGGGGCCCAATTTCGCTTTGAAGTCAAAGCACCAGGTTCAGGAATGAAAAGTCGCCCAGTCGAAATGGGTTTCTCCTATGAAGATTGCTTCGGCGAACCCTCTGATGAAGGCTATGTGCGCTTACTAGCGGACTCAATGCTCGCAGACCCAACCCTTTTTACCCGTTGCGACGAAGTAGAGGCTGCTTGGCGCTTATATACCCCTCTCCTGGAAATAATTGAAGATTCACCTTGGATGCTACCGATTCACCAATATGAATCACGAACATGGGGACCTACAGCTGCTGACGAATTACTAGCTCAAGATTCTCTTCTCTGGCGAAGGCCTTGATCAAATAAAAGTTCAACTTATTAATTACGCCAAAAAACATGTCTCCTCAACTCACTCTTCAAACACCACTAAAACTTCCTCCTGAAGAAATTCCCAGTTACCTGAAACAACTTTGGGAAACAGATCAACCCCTAAAGACTGGTTCTAATACATTCTGTTTAATTGTTTGGCAACCTGCTTGGATTGAACAACAACTTGTCCGAACAGGAAAAATAAAAGGATCAATCATTGGAACAAAGCATCATGAACTCATACAAGCTGCACGAAAAATAATTTTAGAAGAAAAGCTTCCTCATAGCACTCCACCTTTTGACAAAAAAGTTGTCAATATTCTTGCTTCACATCAAGGAAGCAACTACACAGAAGACATGAGAGGTCAACATATTGATTCAGCGATCAGTGAATTACAACCTAGACGCCTCATTACACTTGCACCAACAATTAGCCAAGAAGAACAATTAGAGACATTAGTAGCAGCCTATTGTCCAATACCTGGGGAAGGAAGAGGGAATACAGCCTGCTGCGGTGATGTAGTTGTTATTCGTGGCAATTTAATCTCAATAAACAAAGGTTTAAAGATACTTCAATCGTTAGAAATTAAAGAATTACCTGCATGGTTATGGTGGAACGGTAGCTTA
>QCGA01000005.1 GCA_003280095.1 Prochlorococcus sp. AG-363-O16 | reverse complement strand
GGATGGATTCAATTACCGATGAAAGAAGATAAGAAATCTTCGAAATGGCTTGTTTTTTTATTGAATTGCAGTCGAATCGATTGGTTGCCATTGAAAGAATCTTTCGCTAATCCAGCTTGGTTAAATGGCGCATTGGAATTGCATGGCCGAGGGCTGGCTCCTCAGTCTGCTGCTTGCTTTACTGGTGAGGGACAATTTGAGAGATTGATTTGAATAATTTTTTAGTTGTGGAATTTTTTGGAGTATCTCCTTTCTAAGTTGTTATTTTTTTTTGATTCGATCAAAAGTTTATTAGATAAAGTCCTGTAGATGAAACACTTAATTTGGTTATGTGGCAAAGTCAATCCAACCAGTAATAATGTATTTTGAGCCAGATTCTAATACATTTCCCCTGTGGGCATGAGTCCATTCGGCGGGCCAAATTAATGTGAGACCCTTTTTAGGTTTTATTTCTAAATCGAAATGATTGAAATAGGTTGAACCTCCTTCTTCGACATCATTTAAGTAAGTCATAAAAGCGAAGACACGGTGAAGAGTTTCTAAGGATGAACGCTCAGTATGTATTTTTTTGAAATGCTGCCCAGGATTATATTTTTGGAGATTAAAAGAACCTATTTCATATTTTTTAGAAAGGTTTTTTAAAAAAGGCCACTGACATATGTAATCCTTATGGAATTCAAAAAGTACTTTAAAGTATTCGTTAAGAATTTCGTTGCCTTTGAATGTGAGTTCTTTTGGCCTAATTGTTATGTCTAATGAGTCTTTTATTTCAGTATTCACAGCGCCTCCTGCAACACCTTTTTTCTGCCTTCCGATATTTAATTCAAAATACTTTACTAACTCATCACATAATGAAGATGGTTCGATCATCCATGCTCCAATAAAGTTTGGATTTAGACCTGATTGTTTTATTATCACTCTTTTCATTATGAATAAATGCGGATAGAAGAAGTACCATGATCAAAGATTATAGACCCACTTCCTTCTCTTAACCTTCTCAGCCCATCTATATGCTTACCTTGCTTTATAAGCACAGTTCCAATTCCTGCTAAGGCAAGGTCAAAGTTTTCATTAATTTCAAGTGCTTTTTGGTAACTAAGTAAGGCTTCATTTAATTTCCCTTGATCTTTCAAAATATTACCTAAATTCGAATGTGCCTCTTTGAAATCAGGTTTAATTTCAATTGCTTTTCTTATGCAAATTTCTGCCTCGTTTAGTCTTCCGAGATCTTGTAATATGTTTGCCAAATTAGAATATGCTTCTGCAAATTTAGGTTTGATTTGAATCAGCCTGTTTAAACACATTTCTGCTTCGCTTAGTCTTCCAAGATCTTGAAGTATGATCCCTAAATTTAGGTGGGCATTTGTGAAGTCAGGTTTGAATTTAATTGATCTTCTTGTTGATGACTCTGCTTCTTTTAGTTTTCCAAGAATATGCAATATTCCACCAAGGTTGTAATGTAGTATTGCATTATCAGGATTGATCCTAATAGCTTTTCGGATATAAATCTCTGCTTCATTGGGTCTGCCAAGATCTCGTAATATGTTTCCAAGTTTGGAATAAGCTTTATAGTAATTTGGCTTAATATCTATAGCTTTCTTAAGAGGTATTTCTGCTTCTTTTATTCGTTTTTGCCTTATGAGGATAGCACCAAGAAGGAAATGCATCTTATGGAGGTTTCTATTTATTTTTATAGCTTTTTGACAAGCAGACATCGCCCTTTTATCTTCTCCTAATTGAAAATAGGCGTTTGCTAGATTACCCCAGTGTAGAGCAACCTTTGGATCGGACTCAGTTGCCCTAACAAGTAAAGATATTGCTTTTTTCTTGTTTTCAGAAATCAGTAAAAGATTACCTAAATTAGTTAATGCTGGGGTATGATTACTCTTAATTGAAAGTGCTTTTTGATAATAGATCTTTGCCATCTTAAGATCTCCTGTGGCTTTATATGAATCAGCTAAATTTTGAATGATTTCAATATCATTGGGTTTGATTTTATGAGATTTAATTAGAGTAGCTTGTGCTTCTAGGGTTCTCTTAGAGGCGAGCATTGATTTTGCCATTAATTTTAAAGTTTCAATTGAATTCTCGTCAAAAAATAGAATTTTCATGCATATATTTATTGCCTGTTCAAATTTCTTTTGCTGAAATAATAATTTGGCGTTAATTAGAGTAGGTTTCAAACCTTAATTCAGGTCGCGTAATTTTATTATAACATCATTTTATTTCTCTAGGGTCTATTAGTTATCAGTTTAATAAAGCGACTTACTGGTTTGTTTTGATTAAGTTATTGAGGTTCTTACTTATTTTTTCTGTAGAAGGAATTGGGTTCATCTTACTGTTACATGGATCTCTCGATACCTATTCCCATTAGTACGATTCTCTCCCTTTAACGCTCTCGTCAAATTGTGTTAATTAATTAGTTCATGAAACGATTTGAAAAGGTCTCTACTGAATTTTGTTTGTGGCGCTTCCTTGTTGAACAAGCAAGGGAGGAATTAACGGTATTTTTCCATAATTAGCCTGACTTTTGGAAGGAAAGGTTTTGTTTTTTGGCCTAAATAATCTTTCTTTCTAATTAAGGCTTGACAGCTCTTCCCGCTTTTTCGAATGGTTTCGATTGGTTGAGCTTTGTCTTGGATAGATGCGCAAGCCAGATTTGATCTTTTCAAGCCAAAGTGGACGTCCACTTTGGCTTTTGAGAACCAATGGTGCCTAAGATTCATTCCCTTGGTTAAGGCCGGGCTCAATGCCCTCGCCGGGACTTGAACCCGGGACCTCTCCCTTACCAAGGGAGTGCTCTACCGCTGAGCTACAAGGGCATGTGGAAAGGTGGGCCGGGTTGGATTTGAACCAACGTAGGCAGAGCCAGCGGATTTACAGTCCGCCCCCATTAACCACTCGGGCACCGACCCGAACCACACAAACAGACCATATCAGTTCATGGTCCATTTTTGGATTTAATTTCTTGGGTTTTCTCTTCGAGGATAGATACGATTCAATTAGCTCTCTTATATGAAAGAGCATGCACTTACTTCTATTGAATGGTCCCAACCTGAATCTTCTTGGTCAGCGAGAGCCTGAAATCTATGGTTCTATGACCTTGAAGGACATTGAGTCGCAACTTCAGGCTAAGTCCATAGAGGAGGGGATTGAACTGGAATGCTTTCAAAGTAATTTTGAAGGCGCTTTAGTTGAGCGAATTCATGAGGCTATGGGTCAGGTTCAAGGAATTTTGATTAATGCTGGTGCCTTTACGCATACATCTATTGCTTTAAGGGATGCTTTATTGAGTGCAGATATTCCTTATGTGGAAATCCACCTAAGCAATACTCATTCCCGTGAATCTTTCCGCAGGCATTCTTATCTAGTAGATCGTGCTATTGGCATAGTCAGTGGGTTTGGTGGGGTTAGTTATCTCCTGGCTTTAGATGGGATGGTTTCACACTTAAGGAATTCTCATTAATCCAATGGGTTCCACTGGTTTACCTGATCAAGAAAATGTAAGTATTAAATGGCTTGTTTCGAAGACTAGTCAGGCTTGGTTAGACCAAGCGATTGCATTTCCAATTGAGGTGCTTATTGACCACGCACATTGCGAGCGAAAAGCTGCAGGAGCGGCTGTTCAACTTATGTTTCGATATTTGTGTGAACCTGGCCTGGCAGAAGCCCTGAGCCCGTTGGTTAGAGAGGAGCTAGAGCATTTTGAAAGAGTGCTTGCTTTGATTAAATCTCGAGGACGTTACTTGGAGCCGTTAAAAGCACCACCTTATGGGGCTGCTTTGGCTAAGCAAATTCGAAGAACTGAGCCCGAGCGAATGCTTGATTGTTTCCTTGTGGCAGGTCTTATTGAGGCTCGAAGTCATGAGCGAATGTCTTTGCTTGCTTCGCACAGTAATGATGATGAGTTGAGAAAGTTATATGCGGATCTGCTAGCAAGTGAGGCCAGGCATTTTTCTTTATATTGGATGTTGTCAGAACAGCGTTATGAGCGTGCGGTTGTTGTTTCCCGTTTAGAAGAGCTTGCTGTAGAGGAGTCAACTATTCTTTCTCAGTTGCATCCTGAACCTCGAATGCATAGTTGAATCAGTTCATGGGGTGCAATGATTGAGTTAAAATCTTAAATCTTATTGCTACTTTCGTCCGTAGTCCTTGAGCCTACTATTTGTTGGCTTATGGAATGAGAGTGAGATCGACCTCTAAAATAATTGTTTAGAGGCCTCGTGAAAAGATGCCCTGAATAGTTCTAGTTGCTTTGTCGAGCACTGATTTGTCAACACCCTCTCTAACTCTTGTTGGCGTTGGACCAGGTGATCCAGATTTATTGACAGTGGCTGCTGTTAAGGCAATTGAGTCCGCAACTGTGGTTGCATATCCTGTTTCTAGACAAGGTGGTGAAGGGGTAGCTCATCAAATTGCTTTGCGATGGATAAGTTCTGAACAGAAGACACTTCCACTGCTTTTCCCAATGGTTTATGACATTAAAATTTGTCAGGAAGCTTGGCGCGAAGCTGGCAGTCAACTCGTTGCACTTGTAGAGAAGGGGATGCGTGTTGTTGTTCTCTGTGAGGGAGATGTTTCTTTGTTTTCTACGAGTTCATATTTGTTACTTGAATTAAATATTCGTCACCCTAATTGTCCAGTGCGTTTGGTCCCAGGAGTTACGTCCTTTTCAGCAGCAGCAGCTACAGGGTTTTGGCCATTGCCTCTGAGAAATGAACAACTACTGATATTACCTACTCCTGATGAGCCAATAAAACTTAAACAACTCTTAGTAGAAGCATCTGCGTCTAATCGGGTTCTGGCTTTGCTCAAGCTTGGTCATAGATGGGTATGGGTTAGACCATTACTTGAGGAACTTAATTTATTGAACATGACACTTTTTGCTCAACGAATTGGATGGCCTGACCAGGAAGTTAAGTCAGCTGTAGATGTTCTTGCTACAACTAAACCTTATTTTTCGTTGTTGTTGATCAGGCAAGGATGGCCTGAGGGGATTCTTTAGTAACCTAAGTGCTCTTAATCGAGGGTAGTTGCATGGGACGACATTGCTTAGGCCAGGATTAATTTTGTTCCAGGATGCACAGATAGTTGTCCATTAGAGAAAAAGCTTCGGCAACTGTTTTTGCTCTCACAAGAGAGCTTCGAAGTTCTTTCGCCCCTGAGAAGTCTTTACAGGTCCAGTTCATGTGTTTCCTCGCAATCAATAGACCATGACTGCCTTTGACTTCAACTAGGCGCTCTAGTTGTTCTCGGGCTAGTTTGATTTTCTCGATTGGACCAGGTGTATCGAAAACAGGTTGCCCGGTAAGTGCACAATGTATTTGTCCCACCAACCATGGAGCTCCCATGGTCCCCCTTCCAAGCATGATTCCATCTGCTTTTGTTGTATTTAGGCATTGCCAGGCATCCGTAATACTTGAGATGTCCCCATTAGCAATGAGGGGGATGGAAAGTTTTTCTTTTACTTTGGCAATAGCTTCCCAGTTTGCTTTCCCAGAGAAGCCTTGGTTTCTCGTTCGGCCATGCAATGTAATCATTTGAGCTCCTGACTCCTCTAATCTGAGCGCAAAATCAATCGGATCGGATTGCTCTTTGGACCAGCCCAATCTTGTCTTTACGGTTACAGGAATCTTTACGGCATTTGTAACACTATTAACTATTTTTGCCGCAAGATCTGGTTTCAATAGCAAGCCACTACCACTGCCTTTGCAGGAAATCTTGCGAACAGGGCATCCCATGTTGATGTCAACGAGGTAAGCACCTGCTCCTTCTGCTTTTTTGGCGGCTTCTGCGATAGCTGCGGGTCGGTAGTCAACAAGCTGAACACCTATAGGCCCTGTGTCTTCTGATAATCCATCAACCTTGCATTGCCCATACCCAAGTTCGAAGCTTGTGGCATTAACCATTTCTGTAAAGAGCAATGCTTCAGGTGCCCATCGTCTAACAAGGCTTCTAAAAATACTGTCGCTTACCCCAGCCAATGGGGATTGGAGTACACAGCATTTGAGAACTCTTTTCGTTCCATTACCTGGAAGATATATTTCACGATGTTGACTATTCATAGTTTTATTGTGATATGCCTTGGAATTAGTTAGATGTGAATGTGTTGTGTGCCTAGAAAATCGTCTTGAAGCTGAGGCTTCTTTTTGGCCGCTAAGTAAAAAGCTTTTGAATGCAATCCTTGAAGATCGATTGAGTGATCGTTTTGTATCAGAATTGATTTGGGAAAGATTGGGGTACAGATTATCCTCATGCTCCGAGGGTGTGTGGTCTTCGGGACCTGAGACTCCTAAAGAGTGGAGTGAGGATTTCCTTGTTGCACCAGAAGTAATAGCACAGAGACGAGCCTCTGTTCGATTGACCAGATCAATCCCAAAAAGATACAAGCAATTGCTTAAGGAGCAGATGCAGTTTGTTGGATACCGTATTTCAGAGCTTTATCCAAGACGAACTAGACGTGCCACTGCAGTCAACTGGTTATTAGCTTGGATGGCAGTAAGAGGTTTTGGAATTCCGGAGACAGGTCCTTTGCCTGTTCTTCTCCCTTGTCCAATTGACTCTACTAAGGGGCATCCTGGAGATAAACTTCTTGAGTGATTCTAGTATCGCAGTCTCAGATCTGAAGATTGTGAAATTGGACACAGGCCACTTGAGTTTTGGATTAAAGGCAAATCAATGCATATGAAACATAAATAGTCGATGGCTTTGTTTGCGATATCTATGTAATGTCAATAATTGATTTGAGGGACAACGCAATTGGTCAGTCCCGTTGTGGCGATAATAGGTCGTCCAAACGTAGGCAAATCCACACTGGTTAATCGTCTTTGCAAGAGTCGTGAGGCGATTGTTCATGATCAGCCAGGAGTGACACGTGATAGAACCTATCAAGATGGTTTCTGGGGAGATAGAGAGTTTAAGGTTGTTGATACAGGAGGATTGGTCTTTGATGACGATAGTGAGTTCCTTCCTGAAATCCGTGAACAAGCCAACTTGGCATTGGCGGAAGCTTCTGTTGCTTTAGTAATAGTTGATGGCCAACAAGGATTGACAGCAGCAGATGAATCGATAGCTGAATGGTTGCGTAGCCAACCATGTCAGTCAGTCTTGGCAGTTAATAAGTGCGAGTCTCCAGATCAGGGCCTCGCAATGGCAGCGGAGTTTTGGCGCCTTGGATTAGGAGAACCTCATCCGATCTCGGCGATCCATGGTGCTGGCACTGGTGATTTGCTTGATCGGGTGATTTCACTGCTGCCTCCGAAAGGATTCGAAGAAGAAGAGCAAGAGGTAATTCAATTGGCCATTGTCGGTCGGCCAAATGTTGGTAAGTCGAGTTTGCTAAATGCAATTTGTGGCGAACCCCGTGCAATAGTTAGTCCAATTAGGGGGACAACACGAGATACCATTGATACTCGGATTAAGAGAGATCGATATGATTGGAAATTAATTGATACTGCTGGTATTCGTCGTCGTCGGAGTGTTAATTATGGCCCTGAGTTTTTTGGTATTAATCGTACTTTTAAGGCTATCGAACGGAGTGATGTCTGTGTATTAGTGATTGATGCTCTTGAAGGGGTGACAGAGCAGGATCAACGACTTGCTGGACGAATCGAGGCGGATGGGAGAGCTTGTGTGGTGGTGGTGAATAAATGGGATGCAGTTGAAAAAGATAGCTACACAATGCAAATTATGGAAAAAGAGTTACGGGCAAAACTTTATTTCTTGGACTGGGCAAAAATGCTTTTTACTTCTGCAATTACAGGTCAACGCGTAGAAAGCATTTTTGCATTAGCAGAAGTAGCTGTTGAACAACATCGTCGAAGAGTGAGCACCTCAGTGGTTAATGAGGTTTTAAAAGAAGCCTTGAGTTGGAGGAGTCCTCCTACCTCAAGGGGTGGGAGACAAGGTCGTCTTTATTACGCCACTCAAGTTGCAAGTGGACCTCCTAGTTTCACTTTGTTCGTTAATGATCCGAAGCTATTTGGCGATACTTATCGGCGTTACTTGGAAAGACAATTGCGAGAAGGACTTGGGTTTGATGGCACACCATTGAAGTTGTTTTGGAGAGGCAAGCAACAACGTGATGCTGAACGCGAGCTGGCTCGGCAGAAGGACTCTCTGAGTTAAGCCATGGACTGGTTGCGCAAAGTTCCTATTGGACAATTCGTTGATGGTCGTTCTAGTTGGTTGAGACGTATTGATCCGAGATTAAAGCTGGCATGGGTTCTAATGTTTCTACTTACACCTCTTTTGGCAGGAGTTCATTGGAGGCTTTTTCTTGTTCTGGCACTTTGTTTGATCACTGTTTTCAGTTCTCTACCTTTGCGCATTTTGTGGCGACCTTGTGTTTTCCTTTTGATGTTGGCAGTAGTTGTGGGCTTGTTTGCTATGACGTTACCGACAGGGGATCCCCCGGCTTTATTTTTCTTACGTTTTCCTCAAGAGTTACCAGGAGCAGAAACCTTTGGCAAGAATTGGGAACTTTTCAAGATCGGCCCTTTGTCCCTAGGGCCTCTGAATTTTGGCTCATTAGTGATTGACCGTCGCTCGGCAGAACTGGGACTAAATACTTCAACCTTGATTTTTACGCTTGTTCACAGCGTTAATTTAATGCTTATAACTACACCACCAGAAGACTTGGTTTGGACGATTAGTTGGTTTATTGCACCATTGGCCACATTTGGTGTTCCAGTAGAAAGGGTTAGCTTTCAGTTGCTTTTGGCCTTGCGTTTTCTGCCATTGGTGCAAGAAGAGCTGCAGAACCTCTTCCGTGCTCTTTCTAGTCGGGCACTCAGCATGAGAAGGCTGGGATTTAAAGCTTCTTTTGGATTGTTGTTGTCAGTTGGTGAACGCTTATTGGCCAATATTCTTTTGAGGTCTGAGCAGGGCGCAGATGCCCTTTTGGCTAGGGGTGGAGTTTTGATCTCTCCAAATCAAATCAGACCCATTTCGTTGTTCTCCAGAAAATCTATCTTCTTAAATTTAGGCTCAACAATATTGCTGATGTTGATTTTGAGCTTAAGAGCGAAGTACGGTACTTTTTAGACGATGAATATCCAAAGGTGAGTGCTGAGCGATATCTCAATCATCCAACATTTGGAATGCTTTACCTTGTTTCCCCTGCCGGTGAAGGGAGGGATGTGTACGCAACGCTGTACGCGCAGAGAATGTTTTTTCTGGTAACTGTGCAACCTAGAGGAGCTGAGTTTGAAGTCATCCCTTATCAGGATGCTAGGCACTATGCGGAAATACACCTATCCAGATCTAGGCGAGAGAGTTCTCTTGAATATGATCAATGGAAGGAGTTGTTCCATCAAACTTTTATCTGATGACTTTTACATTGATGATATTGTGATTTCTTCTGAAGGTTGGCAAGAGTTGATCCATGACTTGCCTATCGGGGTGAATTTGTTGGCAGTTAGCAAAGGTCATCCAGCTTCTTCTATAAGGACTTTGGTTAGATATGGTCAGATCAATTTTGGAGAGAGCCGTGTTCAAGAAGCATTGCCAAAGATAGAAGAACTTTCCGATTCTGTTTCTTTGCACTGGCATTTTATAGGCAGACTTCAAACGAACAAGGTTCGAGCTGTAGTTCGATCCTTTGATTTTATTCATTCGATTGATTCTTCCCCTTTGGCGGAGAGAGTCTCAAGGATTTCAGTAGAGGAAAGGCGTTGCCCAAAAGTTTTTTTTCAAGTCAAATTTAGAGAAGACTCCAATAAGTGTGGCTTCGAACCTAGACAAATTAGAGAGCATATATTTTCTTTGAGGAAATTACCCAATTTGGACATTATGGGTTTGATGGCAATCCCGCCAATTGGACTTTCTAAAAAAGAAAGAATCGATCTTTTTTATCAATGTAGGGATTTAGCTAAGGAGCTTGATTTGTTGAATTGTTCTATGGGAATGAGCAGAGATTGGAGAGACGCTGTAAACGCTGGAGCTACCTGGGTTCGGTTGGGTTCTGCACTGTTTGGAGCTCGTTTATGAGGTGGTTAAGTTGCCACAGATATCATCAAAGATAGTTGAAAGCCTTGCCCCTGCATGTCTGGAGCGCTATTTAGGGACAAGGTTAAGTAGTTTCCACATAAGGAAACTCTCAAAAAGTCGGTATTTCACTGACTTACCTCCATGTCATACCGAGAGGAGTTCAACGGTGTCGCTTATTTCCCGCCTTCGTGCTGTCGTCGCTGGTGACGACTATTTTGATAGTGAATACGATGAGCTCGATTACGAAACGGGCGAAGATTTTGATCCAGATCGAACCTCAACTAGGGGAATGGGTGGAAAGTTGGCACCAATTTCTGAATCCTCGCCCTTTGATCTTGAACAGGGTTTTTCAGGTTCAAAGGTTGTAGGTATGCCTGGGATCTCTAGAACAACTTCTGAAGTAAACCTTCTCGAACCTAGAAGTTTTGATGAGATGCCTCGTGCGATTCAGGCTCTTCGAGAGAGGAAAACGGTAATTCTTAATTTGACGATGATGGAGCCTGATCAAGCTCAGCGTGCTGTTGATTTTGTTGCTGGTGGTACTTTCGCGATTGATGGCCATCAAGAACGTATAGGGGAGAGTATCTTCCTCTTCGCTCCTAGTTGTGTAACGGTAACTAATTCAACTCATGAAGAGATTTCTGATTCCACTGAAGACGATCAGTCTTCTCAATCTTTCGATGATGAAGTCAATGTTGCTCCCCCCCCGGCTTGGGTTGAAGAAACTGCTGTCTCAGCATCCATCTGATTGCCTGTGAGCAGCTCCCTAGGTGTTATTGGTCTGGGTCATATGGCTCAGACCATAATTTTTCCCTTAATTGAGAGGGGAAAGGTTCTCCCAAAAGATGTTTTTGCTGTTGTTGGTCATCCAGAGAGTGTTCGAAAGCTCTCACTAAGGTCTCCTACAGGGTTAAACATTGTTGCTTCTACTGATTCACAGTCTAAGAATGTTTGGTCTTGCAAGATACAGCTATTAGCTATTAAGCCTCAGCAGCTAGATGTTGTTGCTTCTCAACTTCCTGACCTGAAGTCGAATGATGGCTCAAAACCATTATTAATTTCTTTACTCGCAGGTGTAACTCTTCAACGACTACAGAAATTATTTCCAGAACATGTTTGTGTTAGAGCTGTTCCTAACACACCTGCCATGGTGGGAGCTGGCCTGACTGGATTGGCCTGGGGTGGAGAGGTTGACGAGGAACAATCTTTGGCGATTAAACAGATTTTCTCACCTGTAAGCGAAGTGTTTGAGGTCCCAGAGAATCAGTTGGATGCTTTTCTGGCATTAACTTCATCAGGTCCGGCATATGTCGCACTTATGGCTGAAGCAATGGCTGATGGAGCGGTTGCAGCGGGACTTTCGAGATCCTTTGCAAATCATCTTGCTCATAGAACCCTTGCTGGAACGGCATCCTTGCTTCAAGAGAAAGAGTTGCATCCAGCTCAGTTGAAGGATAAGGTTGCTTCCCCTGGTGGAACCACCATTGCCGCCCTCCGGCATCTTGAGAAGGTAGGTTTGAGATCAGCTCTTATTGAAGCGGTTGTTATTGCGGCTGAGCGTAGCCGTGAACTTGCGGGAGTCAGTAGATAAAGCTCTCCAACCAAGTAGTTCTCCATATAAGTTCTCAAGAGAATCTATATTTCGCGTCAGGGTATAGCGCTCTAAAATTCTCTCTCTAGCTCGTTGACCCAACTGAGAAGTTAGGACGGGTTGATCTCTCAATACTGGAAGGATTGTACGTAGTTGTGTTGTTACGCCTTGAGTACTTAGAACAATCCCAGCACCACCTTCAAGTACTTCTCCATCTGCTCCGGCATCTGTTGCTATGCATGCTGTGCCTGTAGACATTGCTTCTAGGAGAGATAATGATAGGCCTTCTACAAGGCTAGGAAGGATAAAGACTTCAGCACATTGGAGCAATGCGATTCTCGTTTGCAAGTCAGCTTCATAACCCCACCACATAATATTTTGACCGAGAGTTATTGAGGTGATATTTTCGAGTGCTGAGCGCTGTGGCCCATCGCCAACAATTACGAGCCGACATCCTTGTGGATCGACTAATCTCCAAGCTCGAAGTAGAGCTTCAACATTTTTTTCAGTTGCAATTCTCCCCATATATAAAAACACTCTTTTTTGCCCTAGTCGTTCTCTAATTTCTTGTCTTTTGGGGCTATTGCATTGTGGGCTTGCTGGTGTCCAGCATTCAGGATCAACTCCATTAGGAATGACAGCTAGTCGTTCTTCCCGTACTCCTAGTCTTGCTAAAACTTCTGCTTGAAGTTCAGAGAAAACTATAACTCTGTCATATCTACTTAATGCTGGGGCATATAACTGGTAGGTAAGTTGTTGTGTCCCTGCTGTGAGATTACGGATTCCAGCATCAAAAGGAGGGTGAAAGGTCGCGACAAGAGGTACCCCAAGTTGTTGACATAGCTCTGGTAGTAGGAAATCGAGAGGAGAGAGAGTAAGGCTTGCATGTACTAGGTCTGGTTGCAGTCGTCCTAGTGATTCTCTGAGTTCTCTTTGTGCACCTGGGGATGGGATTGTGTAAACCTGAGACTTCACCAAATAAGGAAGACTGACTTCTGGATCATTTGCTAATAAAGAGGTTTTACTGTTGCCTGGGCTGGTTGGATTGTCAAAGTGAATAAAGCTTGTTAGATGTCCACGTTGTTTAAGAGCTTCTGTGGTGGTGTGCCCGTAGGTTACGTTGCCACAGAAGGGTGTTTTTTTTCCAAGCCAGGCTATGTGAGCCAATTAACTTGTCTCTCGATACATTTGAAACTTAGCAGCGCTTCCAAGGACGCTCGAGAAAAGCTGCTATAAGAGCTATTATTGCAAGAATCCAGATTACTGGAACAAGACCATATTGGCTCACTATTCCGGCGGAGAGAACAAGAGGAAGACTCAACGAAAGATTGATGAGATTGTTTTGAAGTCCAAAAACTTTTCCACGTTTATCTTGAGGTGTATCTTCCTGAAGAGTTGTTTGAGCTGGGATAGCAACCAGGGCTGAGCCTATCCCTAGAGCGATACAAAGTAGAAGCGTGAAACTCAATGATCCACGCACTTCTGCTAGCAATATGAGACTCCAAGTAATTGTCCCCAGTCCTGTTGCAGTTAGCTTTCTTCTGCTAAATCTTTGCCCAATTTGCGCAATAACAACAGCACCAAATGACATACCTAATCCGCTAGTAGCCAGAAGTATGCCGAATCTTGTTCGTCCTAGACTAGGAATATATGAGGCAAGACTGATGGATAATACATATAAAGCAGCTAGTAGGCTGTATAGGAGTACAAGGTGAACCATTGCACTCCTAACTGTGGATTTTTCTTTTAGTACTTTTATCCCTTCTTGTATATCATCCCAAACAGTATTTTCTGTTCGAGGATAGGCAGTTTCATTTATCTGAATTGTGCTAAGTGTGATTGCAGCTACTCCATAGCAAAGTGGTAAAAGAAGAAATTCCCCTCCAGAAAAACCAAAGAATTGAACAGAGTTTTTTAATACTAGAATCATAGGGATTCCAAATGCAAATCCAATAATTGTTGCTCCCATGCTGGTTGCTTGGTATGCCGAATTGGCAGCAAGTAATTGTTTTCTTGGTACTAACATTGGAATAGTTGCTTGTTCTGCTGGTAAGAAGAATTGAGTAAGTATCGACTCTAGAAATGTCATTATTAATAGAGCCCAGTAACCCCAACTCATACCTATTAAGCTTGGACCAGGTTCAAGACAAAATGGAGTAAAGAGAACTAATATTGCTCTTAGGGCATTAGATGAAACCATTACTCTTTTTTTGGGCCATCTGTCAGCCCATACCCCGGCAACTGTCCCTAAAAATATCGCTGGAAGAGTATTAACTATATAGATACCTGTGACTAGTGGGGTTATCACCTGTGCACCCGTTTCGATATCCACAGGTATAACGGATGCCATTTCAGCTAATGCAGAATTGCTTTGTGGGTTATTAACTACCCAGTATTGATCAATTAAGTACACCATTAGAACGATGTAGAACTTGTCTGCTAATTGTGAGAAGACTTGTCCTATCCAGAGCTTGCGAAACTCCTTCAGCTGTAAAACAGTTTTTAATCCATAGTGATCAAGTTTGTTAATATTTTTTTGCTGCAACTCTATTGGCTTTTTTATGGTTTCATCTCCGGAATTTGATTTAGGATTGGAGTAATTGTTGGCCATCTCATCCTTTTTTTTGAGTTATTGCCTGATGCAAAATTGTTAATGAGTGAATCTTTCTTGGTAAATTAGTATTTATCCAACATTCAACCACAGCAAGAAGTTTAATCCAAACTTCTTTTGGGCCAATCAATTTATGTTGACGATCAATAGGTAAGGAAGCTCGAGTTAGTCTTTGTAGAAGGGCCAATTCTGAAGGATTTAGTTGTATCGATGCTCCTGAGAAAGAACCGATCGCAAATCCTTCAGATGCTATTAAGCTACATCTCCAGTCCCATTGACCTAAGGGTGGCTCAAGTGCTTTACCGCTGTGGGAACAGACTTGTAGGGGAAGTCCATACCCACCTATTGCCAGCATATGGATACAGCCTTGAATAGTAGTTGCAACTGTGTTGGTTTCATTCTCTATAGAGTTTTTGCTGAAGGCATCTAGCCTTTCAAGATGCATGAGCAATGTTTTCAGAAGGCCTGGTAGTGGATCTCCTTCAGCGACTAAAAGCAAGCCTAATTCCGTTAAGGCTTGAGCACCAGCAAGTGTTTCTAGTGTTTGACCAATTCCGTTGAAGCTTTTTAAGACTTTTAAATGCCTAACCCTAGGGAGACTTTTCTTCTCGACAATTTCTAAGTTCATTAGAGTTAATGGAATCGCGGCCGCCAGACTGCTGCGTGGTTTCCGCGCACCTGGTACTGCTATTCGGGTCAAACCTTCTTCTTCGCTTAAAAGAGTTAGTAGTCGATCATTCTCTCCTAAGGTCCCTACCTTTAGGGAAAGCCCTTCTAAAGATCTCGTTCCGCTCATTTCAAATAATGGCGCAACTCATTCATTATTAATTCTCCTTTACTTGTTCCAATAGTTGAGGCTCCCGCATCAATTAGTTCTATTGCTTGCGCCAAGGTGTTTATTCCTCCTACAGCTTGAATACCGCATCGCCCGCGAACTAATTGGGAAAGTTGACGAATATCAGAGGGATTTACTCCAGGACCAAAACCATTTCCATTCTGAAGACTCTGAACTCCTGCCTCAATTGCGGTTTCTACTGCAGTTTTAAGATGTTCATCTTTTAGAAAGGACATGTTGAGTATCAGTCTTACAGGGAGGCCGATACTACAAATCCTTGACACCTCCTCTCCGAACCTTGTTGTGTTTCCATTTTGAAGATCGTAGAAGTTTGGTACTAGGTCAATTCTTTCTGCACCGTGAGCAGCCGCCCATTCAGTTTCAGCTACTTTTAATTCTGTTGGTATTGCACCAAAAGGGAATGAGATTGCAGCAATTAATTTGGTTTTTCCATTGTTTTCAAGACATTTACGAGCGGCCGGTACTTGAGTGAGGTTTGTACACAAACCTGCAAAAGAGAAATAAACAGATAATTCACAGGCTTTTCTTAGTTCATTTTCATCTAAATTTGGGCCGAGTAATGCGAGATTAATAAGTTTTTCTAAGGCAGGTAGACGCTTTTGAAGACTATTCTTTTTGGTGTCCATTCCTATCTTTTATCTTTTGGCTTGAATGATTCCATAACCGCCATGATTTCTTTTGTATAAAACCTGTAATTCCCCACTCTCTTCTTCGCAGAAAAGATAGAAATCATGATCTATAAGTTCTAACTGATGTAATGCCTCGTCAATTTTCATTGGATTCATCGGGAAATACTTTCGTCGTATTCCCGGATTGGGGAGGGTTGCGTTCTTCCCTTCCAGTAGAGAGACATTGATTGAGTTGTCATCTACAACAGATTCAGTTGATGGTGTAATTGAAGCTCTATGCCCTGAGCTGTGGTGGTGATCGGTGGTCTTTTCCTTGAAACGTCTTAGTTGCCTGCTTAATTTGCTTGCGACTAAATCAATACTTGCGTATAGGTTCTCACTGCGTTCTTGTGCTCGTATTACTGTGCCGTTGGCAAATATGGTGACCTCTGCTGTTTGTTGGTGTACACGATGGTTTTTTGCGACTGACAGATGGACATCCGCTTCTTTAACAAAGTCCTCATAATGTTGGATGGCCCGCTCCAATTTTGATTGTGTGTATTCACGGAGAGCAGGAGTAAGGTCCAGATTGCGACCATGGATTAGTAGCTTCATTGCATTGCTCCTGTGTTTATAGATACCGGGAAGTTAGTGAGAACCTCATCATTGGCAAATTCATCAGAGGCTTTTTTGTTCGAGTTTATGGATCCTATGCCATTTGAAATGGTCTGGAATTGGCAACGTAACTGGCAAAGCCGCTTAATTGAAGACCCTCTTTATCCTCAGGCCGTTTGGTTACTTCAACATCAGAATTGTTACACCATAGGGAGAGGAGGGAGTGAGAGGAATCTGCTTTTTGATTCAAGCAAGCCACCTTTTGATTTATTTCGCATCGATCGAGGTGGTGAAGTGACTCATCATGCTCCGGGGCAATTGGTGGCTTATTCAGTGCTTGACCTTCATCGATATAAAACTGATGTGGATTGGTATTTACGGGCATTAGAGAATTTATTGATTGATGTTATAGGTTCCTTAGGACTTCAGGGCGAGAAACTCCCTGGATTGACTGGAATATGGGTTAATGGATTTAAGGTCGCCGCGATTGGAATAGGAGGGCGGAGATGGATTACTCAGCATGGGTTGGCGTTAAATGTTGATTGTGATTTGAGCGGTTTTGAACAAGTTATCCCTTGTGGGCTGCGAAAGCATGAGGTGGGGAGACTAAGTACATGGTTGCCTGGACTAACCGTTAGCGATGTGCAACCTTTGATAAGGAAAGCTTTTGTAAACCATTTTCAACTTAATTGGAAACAACCGAAACCTGTTCAGGTTTTCTGATTTGCCTCTTTTGCATAACAGTGGTAGGCCTGGATTGATTTAGATGGGAGATGTTGGATGATTCCAATAACGGAAATGAAGGCAAGACAACCTGGTGAGTTTGCTTGGGCGAGATGGCGCCCTCATCGGATTGAGAAGGAGGCTCTTGCTTCTCGAAGAGATGTGGAGCAGGTAAATCGAGTGGATCAGATTTGGCCTTTGTTGGCAGAAAAATATGGTTCCCTCCTTGCAGTTGAGGCACCTCATGCAACACATCCGGAAGAGTTTTCCTATTTAGAACTTGAAGAGTTAATCAACAAGGTCGCCAGTTCCTTTGATTCTTTTGGTGTTAGGCGAGGGGATGTTGTTGCCCTTTTCTCTGAAAATAGTCCTAGGTGGTTGATTGCTGACCAGGCATTAATGAGAGTAGGTGCAGCTGATGCAGTGAGGGGAGCTTCTGCTCCTATTAATGAGCTGCGTTTCATTCTTGAAGATGCTGGAGCTATAGCTCTAATCGTTCAGAACGCAGAGTTATTCAGGAAACTTGAATTAACACAGAAGCAATTAACGAAGTTGAAGGTAATTGTTCAACTAGAAGGGTCTCCAACCGAGGGTCTCAAAGGATGGGATTCATTAATTACCCATGATATTAGTCCTGGAACCAAAGGTTTTGTTCTAACTCGAAAGACTGCCTTTGATAAAAGTGAAATAGCCACAATTTTGTATACATCAGGGACGACTGGGAAGCCTAAGGGGGTTCCTCTTACCCATGAGAATTTGCTTCACCAAATAAAATTTTTGGCATGTATCGCACATCCCAAGCCTGGTTCACCTGTTCTTAGTGTTTTACCTATTTGGCATTCATATGAACGGAGTGCGGAGTATTACTTTTTTTCGTGTGGATGCACTCAACATTACACAACAATCAAGAAGTTGAAGCAAGATTTGCCAAGGGTTCGTCCAGTTGTAATGGCAACTGTTCCTAGGCTCTGGGAGTCTATTCAGGCAGGCTTTCATGAGGCTGTAAGCAGTATGCCTTTGCCACGCCAGAGAATGCTCCGAGCTGCTTTGGCAAACAGTTCTGCACAGACCCTTGCTTGGAGGAAAGCTAGAGGAATTGTTCTTGAAGAGCTTGCATTGAGGGAAAGGTTGCAGGCTTTTTCCCAGGCTGTTTTTCGATGGCCTTTACATGCGCTTGCTAAAGCTTTTTTGTGGCCCAAGATTCTGAACAAACTTTGTGGTGGGAGATTGAAATTCCCTATAAATGGAGGAGGCGCGATTGCTCCTCATGTGGATACTTTTTTCGAAGCTATGGGCTTGGATCTTTTGGTTGGATATGGTCTGACAGAGACAAGTCCAGTAGTTAGTTGCCGAAGACCATGGAGAAATATTCGAGGAAGTTCCGGCCCCCCTTTGCCAGAAACTGAGTTTAGGATTGTGGATCCCGAGACAAAACAGTCCAAGAGCTTTGGTGAGCGTGGTTTGGTTTTAGTTAGAGGTTCTCAGGTGATGTCTGGATATTTGTGTAGCCCAGAAGCCAGCTCTAGGGTCCTGGACTCAGAAGGTTGGTTTGATACGGGGGATCTGGGACTCTTGTTAAGAGATGGAAATCTTGTTTTAACTGGACGTGCAAAAGATACGATTGTTCTAAGTAATGGAGAAAATATTGAACCTGGTCCCTTAGAGGAGTTTTTGGTTGCGAGTCCCTTAATTGAACAGGTTTTGATTGTTGGTCAGGATGAAAAGCAGCTTGGTGCTTTAGTTGTTCCAAACTTAGAAAGGATTTTTTCTTGGTCAAAAGATCGTGGACTTGATCTGCCGAGGGATCTTGGAGGAGTCCCTGGAGATCTACAATTAAGGAAAATGCTACGCGGGGAAGTGAATCGACTCTTGGCTGAGAGATTGGGATCCCGGTTGGATGAAAGGGTTGCGGGGGTTGCGTTGGTTGAAGCATTCACAATTGAGAATGGACTTCTTACTCAGACTCTTAAGCAACGCAGAGCATTAATTACATCCAGGGATAAGAAATTAGTTGAACTTATTTATGGGCGTGTGCTTTGAACTTGAGATTTTAAGTTGACCTAAGAGCTACTCCCTGAGACGGTAGGTTTTTAATCCCTTGATCAATGTCGGCAGCCAACACATTGACTATTAAACGGTCCATCACAGTTCGTGCTGTCGTTACCCCAGCCTGGAAAGAGGAGGCAGAAAAGGAGTTGAGTACTGCAATATCCTCAACAGATCAACAGTTGGCTCAATTAGAGCAGGAGGGACAGCAGGTTGTTGAAGAAGTAAGGAGTCAGAGTGCTAACCCACTTGATCCTCGAGTACAAGAACAGGTTGCACATGTTCAACAGCAGGTGGCCGCTAAACGTGCTGAATTGGAAGAGCAGAAAAGGAATTTGCTTTTACAACAAACCCAAGTTCGAGATTTAGAAATGGAGCAGATTGTCGAACAGGGTCAGATTGATAGTTTTTGCGACTTGAATATAGGAGATAATCTTGTTAAAAAGATGCAGGTATCGATAGTTGTTAAAGATGGGATAGTTCAGTCCATTGAAGAGGCTTAGGGGCCTTCAATGTTTCAGCTCTGAGCCAATTTGTTTGGTCTTTCTTTGTATTTTTTATGACTTGTAGAGGTTTTTGCTTGGAACTTATTTTTGATGGTTTTGTTCAGTTTGATTGTAAATCCCTGGTTGGTTTTGATGTTGCAAAAAAAAGATTAATTGCTAGCTTATTTTTGTCTTTTTTTGTGATTCCCTGTAGTGTATTTGCTCAAACTCAAATTTGTGAGATTAAGTATGGAGAGGGAAAAGGAAGTCTTAAGCGAAATTCAACCCATTCTTTTCGATCAGAAATGAATCATTCGAATGCGATTTGCTATCAAATAGGAAACGAGGTTGATGAATCTGGAAGATCCCTTGAGGATAAGCCGATTTTTGCTTGTTGTAGATGAAGTAAACTTTTTAATTTTAGACTTTCAAAAAGGATTTAAGTAAGGAAATAGCATGATTTAAGAGTTGTCTTTTCTGATTATAAATAGATTCCGAAGTTCATGAGGACTGAAAAATGATGTATTTAATATTAAATAAAAAGGTTTTGTGAGTAATATTTTTACTGGATTTAATTTGTTAAGGAAGTCACTATATTTATGAAATTCTTTTGAGTGGTCGAGTCATGTGAGGGCCTGTTTTGGAGCATTTCGGATTTACTAAGTCTTTTCTGCTTATTTTCAATGTCATCTGACTATTGAGGGGGGCTCGATTTAAAATTTATAATTGAAGATCTCTGGCTGCTTTCTTGTTTTCGGGAAGGCTTCGTCAAGCTTTTAATCCCTCCTTCATTATCCTATGGCGACTCACGATATTTTCATGCCTGCTCTCAGCTCTACGATGACGGAGGGCAAGATAGTTGAATGGCTCAAACAACCTGGTGAGAAGGTTGGTCGGGGCGAGTCGGTGCTTGTTGTTGAGTCTGATAAAGCAGATATGGATGTCGAATCTTTTCAAGACGGTTATTTGGCGGTTGTCTTAATGCCCGCAGGAAGTACAGCACCTGTAGGGGAAACAATCGGCATAATTGTGGAGAGTCAGGATGAGATTGCTGCTATTCAGGCAAGGCAGCCAACTTCTTCTTCCAGTCGAAATGTTGAATCGAGCAATAAATCAGAAAAATTAGAAACAGCTTCGCTGAAAGAATCTGATCTTCAAACAAAACAACAAGGATCAGGAACCCCTGCCGAGGTTCCTGTGACAGCAGAGGTCTCTTCTGGAGAGATTCCTCAGTCGCTGGCGCAGGCTCCGGCAACACTTAATAGTGGACGAATAGTTGCTTCTCCTCGCGCGAAAAAACTTGCTAAGCAAATGGGCGTGGACTTGTCATTAGTGCGAGGAACTGGGCCTCATGGCCGAATTCAGGCCGAAGATATTCAGAGAGCAAAAGGTCAGCCAATTAGCGTTCCTTGGATTGCGGAAAGTAGTGGACCAGCTTCTGTAGCGGAGATTGACCCTTTGAGCAAAAGTAATACAAAATCCGCCTCAAAAGCTAACCCTGACCTCAAGGGCAAAAGCTTTGGTTCTCCTGGTGAGAGTGTTTCGTTCAATATGCTTCAGCAGGCGGTAAATCGCAATATGGAGTCCAGTCTAGAAGTTCCGTGCTTTAGAGTTGGGTATACAATTAATACAGATAAGTTGGATAGTTTTTATAAACAAGTTAAACCTAAAGGCGTTACCATGACAGCACTTTTGGCTAAAGCTGTCGGGAGAACACTCGCTCGACATCCGCAAGTCAATGCTGCCCATCATGGTGATGAAATGAGTTACCCTTCGAATGTCAATGTGGCAGTGGCAGTTGCTATGGAAGAGGGGGGGTTGATTACACCTGTGCTTGTTGATGCGGATAAAACAAATCTTTTTGAACTCTCTATTCGTTGGGCTGATTTGGTTAAACGTTCGCGGAGTAAGCAGCTTCAGCCAAATGAGTACAGCACAGGAACATTTACTTTGTCGAATTTAGGAATGTTTGGGGTTGATCGTTTCGACGCAATACTTCCACCAGGAACAGGAGCCATTCTTGCTGTAGCAGCTTCCCAGCCTAAAGTTGTAGCAGGGACCGATGGTTCTATCTCAGTTAAGCGTCAAATGCAGGTGAACTTGACTGCTGACCATAGAGTTATATATGGGGCTGATGGTGCAGCTTTCCTTCGGGATCTAGCCGATGTAATCGAGACTCATCCAGAGAGTCTCGCAAATTGATCAACAATTAATGATTAGGGATTGCTTGGTATCCCTCTATATTCATGTTCTGTTTTCTATCTTTTGTCTTTCCCTCTAGTGTCAGACCCTAGAGATTATTTACTTAGTTCATATGACTATGCCTTAGATCCAAAGTGCATAGCCCAAATCCCTGTAGAACCAAGGCATTCGGCACGTTTGCTGATTGTTCCTAAGATAGGAGACGACTCTTCATTGGCACGGCATGTAAAAGTATGGGATTGGCAGAATGAATTATCCGCTGGCGATTTAGTTGTTTTAAATGACACGCGCGTGCTCAAAGCGAGGTTGCGCGTGCGTCGAACAGGAGGGGGCCTTTCAGAACTTTTATTAATAGAGCCTTTGGGGGAAGCCCGGTGGTTGTGTCTTGCTAGACCAGCGAAGCGACTGAAACCTGGGGATTATTTATGGATGGAAGCTCTTGAGCAGGATCCAATTCGACTTCAGGTAGTTGGTAATCATGCTGCTAGTGGAGGACGAATTGTTCAGTTCCCTTCTGATTATGTGGATAGGGAAAGTATTGAGGTGCTTTTAGACCGTTATGGAGAAGTTCCTTTGCCACCTTATATACACAGACAAAATTCAGACGATAAGGAAGAACGGTATCAAACTCTCTTTGCTACTAGACCAGGTGCGGTTGCGGCTCCTACGGCTGGACTGCATTTAAGTGATGAACTTTTGAAAGGATTGACTCAAAAGGGAGTAAAACAAGCAACTGTTACTTTGCATGTTGGACTTGGTACGTTTCGACCAGTAGAGAAGGAAAACCTGGGAGATCTACAACTTCATAGTGAGTGGGTTGAAGTAAGGCAAAGTACTGTTTCTGCGGTGGAATCTTGTAGGACTTCTGGTGGCAAGGTTTTTGCCGTTGGAACAACAAGTGTCAGAGCTTTAGAAGGAGCCTTCTGCGCCGGGGGCGGAAGGTTGAGACCATTCCGTGGACCTGTTGACTTAGTAATAAAGCCCGGGTATCGATTTGGAGTGGTAAATGGTTTGCTTACCAATTTCCATCTTCCTAAGAGCTCTCTTTTACTACTTGTTAGTGCTCTCGTTGGTCGAGAAAAATTACTGGCGCTATATCAGGAAGCGATTGAACGCCAGTATCGGTTCTATTCCTATGGGGATGCAATGTGGATTGGGCCAGAAGCTATTGGCATGGCATCGCATTCTTAACTTTTTGAAGGTTCTTGAATGATTCCTGTAGGAACATTTTCAAACATGACTGAAGAAAGATATCTTTCAGCCATATCTGGTAGTACAACAACAATTGTTTTACCTGAGAATTCAGCTTGCTCTGCAAGTCTGATTGCAGCAGCAGCAGCAGCACCACAAGAGATGCCGACTAGTAAACCTTCCTCTTTGGCTAGTCTGAGAGCCATCTCAATTGACTCTTCGTTAGATACTTGTTCTACTTTGTCCACCAGGGAGAGATCTAAGTTGGCAGGAATAAAGCCAGCGCCGATTCCTTGGATTTTGTGAGGACCGGGTTGGACTGCTTCTCCGTTAAGGGTTTGAGTGATCACGGGACTATGAGTTGGCTCTACAGCAACTGAAAGGATTTTTTTTCCTTTCTCTTGCTTGATATATCTCGATACTCCTGTAATTGTTCCACCTGTTCCTACTCCTGCTACAAGTACGTCTATTTGACCATCGCAATCATTCCAAATTTCTGGACCCGTAGTTTTGAAGTGAATCTCTGGATTGGCTGGGTTTTCGAATTGTCCTGGCATGAAGTATTTGTTGGCATCACTTTCTGCAATTTCTTTGGCCTTAGCAATGGCACCTGGCATGCCTTTAGCAGCCTCTGTAAGAATTAATTCTGCCCCAAGAAGAGCCATAACCCTTCTTCTTTCAATAGACATTGACTCAGGCATTGTCAAGATCAACTTGTAGCCCTTGGCGGCAGCAGTAAAAGCAAGAGCAATTCCTGTGTTCCCTGAGGTTGGTTCAACGATCGTTTGGTTTTTATTGAGCCGACCTTTTTTTTCTGCGTCCCAAATCATGTTTGCCCCAATTCGGCACTTGACGCTGTAGGCAGGATTACGACCTTCAATCTTTGCTAAAACTGTTGCTTTTGAGTTTTTGGTTAATGAATGCAGTCTTACAAGGGGGGTGTTCCCTATGGCCAGGCTGTTGTCTTCGTAAATTCGTGACATGCGTTCTTGTGAATCGACCTAATCATTAGCCGGAATTTCAACTAATTGCATCCCAAAGCTTTTGATGTGAAAACTTTTGGTGTGTTCTCGGATTATTCGAGCGCCTTTTTAAACCTTGTCCAGAGTTCACTAGGGTCTTCCAGTCCAACGGATACTCTCAGAAGATGGGCTGGTATGCCGCACTGCTGTGCCCATTCGAGTTCGTTGTAGTGGGCAAGCATCACGTAAGGGCAGACTAATGTGAAACTTGTACCCAAACTTGGTCCCTTACAAACTTTTACTGAGTCATAAAAGTCTTGAGCCTTTGTCAGCCCTCCCTCAAGTTCAAAGGACAACAAGCAACCATGGCCTCCTTCTGGACGCATGAGAGATTGAAAATTTGGACATCGACCTGGATGCAGCACCCTTTTTACCATTGGATGTGTTTCTAGCTTTTCCTTTAGGGCGCTACACGCGCGATTTAATTCAGGCAAGCGATTTACTACATCTCGACTTGTTTCTTCTAGAGCAATTGCATCAGAATCTGATAGTGGTGTTAGCGACGCTTTAGATAATGCTTCCTTAAAATTTGATTTCCAATAGGAGTTAGGGCTCACAATCAAGGATCCTGCGAGAATGTCTCCTCGTCCTGCAAAGCTTTTTGTTAGAGAGCTAAAAACGATATCGGCATAAGGCAGAACATCAATATTTAATGCTGACCCAATTGTGTCATCAGCAATGACAGGTATACCTCTCTCATGAGCAATTTTGGCGACAGCTTGAAGATCCACACATTGAAGCATTGGATTACTTGGTAGTTCGACTATCACTGCGGCAGGTTGTCGCTTGTCGAGTTCAGTAGCTAGCGAAGTTGTCTCTTTCTCTTGAAGTAGTAGAAGATCTCCACCCTGAAAAACAACTTGAGGCAATTTCAATACATCTACGTAAGGAAATCCCAACTGCAATGTTGCTCTCCCAGGTCTTATCTCATAAATCAAGCTGAGTGCTGTTGTAAGAGCAGCCATGCCAGAAGGGTGTAGTTGTATTAGTCCTTGGTCACAGTTATAGATTTCTGATAGGCGTAAGCAGATTTCAAACTTGGCCTCTTTACCTAAGTTGGCTAACGGGGCATCTTCCTTGTTTAATGCTATTGCTGCTTGCCGCGAAGAAGCCCCCAGTCCAGTGTGCTGCCAGAATGCTTTGGCATGGCAACTTGCTTGAGGATCTGTCAATAAGCAGCTAAGACCATTGATTTCAATAATTGTGATATTAGATTTTCTTGTTTTGCGTTCGCAATGTCGCTTTGCTATCTCTGCAGTTAATTTATTAGGGAAAGGCCAAGCACTGAAGCCAACAGAACCTTGTAATTGAATTGCTTTTGCTGCCACTTCGGAAACAAGAGGATTTAATCCAAAGCGGGGATATATGGCCCTAAGTCTTTTAGTGCACTCAGGGTCATTTTCTTCGTAAGCAATAATATCTTTCCATGTTGGGAGGGCAACAGAAACTGCATGAGGGCTATCTGGAATAGCTTTCCCAAGGTCTTTTGGTGACCAGTATGGATTTATTAAAAGGTTGCGCTTACTCACTTCATTTGATTAATTGCCTGATCTAAATCTTCACTTAGATCATCAATGCTTTCGCAGCCTACAGACAACCGAATTAGAGAATTATCTATTCCAAGTTGACTCCTGACCTCAGGCGATATAGATGCGTGTGTCATTGTTGCAGGGTGACAAATAAGGCTTTCTATTCCTCCAAGACTTTCCGCCATAGTGAAATATCTCAGGTTCTTACACATTCTGTAGGTTTGCTCGAGGTTTCCCTTGATGCTGGCTGTGACCATTGCACCTCCGCTATTCATTTGTTTTTGGGCGACATCCTTTTGCGGGTGATCATTTCTAAAAGGGTATCGAACCCAGTTCACCTTGGGGTGGTTGGCTAGCTGATCAGCGAGTGTTGCAGCATTAGTAACCTGTTGCCCAAGACGAAGAGGTAATGTTTTTATTCCTCTGGTTATTAACCAGCAGTCAAAAGGGGATGGCTGTAATCCAAGAGCTTTTTGTGCAAAGACCATTCGTTCATGCCAGAAAGAATCGTTAGTGCAAACGGCCCCACCTAGTGCATCCGAATGACCGTTGATGAATTTAGTAGTGCTTGTCAAAGAAATCGTTGCACCCAGTTCAAGAGGTCGTTGTAAAAGCGCTGTAGCAAAGGTGTTATCTACGACAACAGGAACCTTATTGTTTTGGGCCACCTTGCAGACTTCCTTTAAATCTATGATTTTGAGTAGTGGGTTTGTTGGACTTTCCAGCCAGATCATTGAGGGCTTAAGGTTAGTTACTAATGAAAGAGATTCTCTATCTGTGAAATCAACCCATTCAGTTTTGATGCCAAACTTTTTGAATACTTGTTCAAATAAACGCACCGTGCAGCCATAGAGATTTTCCTCACATAAGACAAGATCACCTGATTTCAGCCCGGAAACAATTGCCGTAATAGCGCTAACACCCGAAGCAAAAACCGTGGAATATTGGCAATCTTCTATGGAAGCCAGGATCGAGGATAGGATCCGAAAGTTGGGATTACCAGAGCGTGTGTAATCGAATCCTTCTTGATTTCCTTGAGCAAACGTTGAGGTCTGAAATATAGGAGGCATCACGGTGCCAGTCTCTTTCGCGAAACTGTTTCCGTGATGAATGGTCCTTGTATTTAGACCTGGTTTGTGGCTCCTTTTGGGATTTGCTGAGGCCACTTGCAAAGAGAATTTCTTAAATAAGGCTAGAGAATTAAATTTCTCTTGTGAATATTCTTGTTATGACAAGATTTTCATTGTAAGGATTAACCCAAGGGTGAGATTGGGACGAATCGAGTGAGTTATGAACCCATGACCTGAGCTTTGAAAGCTATTTGGTGTGTTGCTTTAAGGGCTTCTCATCCTTTTCGCCAGAACTTGACACTACATGGTCAAGAAAATCAATGCTCACCTAATTACTGAATCCAACTCTATGAATAGAAATTTTCAATTGGTTTTCATTCCGATGTAGAGTTATTCATAGTTTCTTGAAGGAGGTGATCCATTGTCGTATCTACTGGACGGTAAGGAGTCAATGAGGACTGATAAGGCTAATTTGGCTCCTGCCTTTTTTTTGGATAGATAAAACCCACTGACTCTCATTTACGGACACCCTCTTTAGGTTGTTTTTTGTTCTTGTGACTAGATTGGATATCTTTCATGCGCAGAGTGATTTCTGTCAAAGAAAGGCATTATGTTTCTATGGAAAGGTAATTTTCGTTAATGATTAACAAGTTATTTCCTATGTCGTTAGATTGTTTTTAACAGAATACGAGATACGAGTAGATCTAGATTTATGAATTAAGTACTGATTTAGAAGGTTGGAATAACATAATGAAATTGCAGATGATAAGAGGATTTTCAAATTATAGAAAATGGCAACTTGTTGCTTAAATAAAGTTGTAGAGACATGCCAGAAGTAATGTTTTTTTCGCTTCCTCTTAAAAAATTCTACTAGTATTAAGCTCTAATTCCTTATTTACATCGTCATCTAAATGCAGTTTTTCAGGAGGTTTGTTAGTCGCAGTTTAAACCTAGAGTTAGATCAGGAAATAACTGGATTAGTTACTCTCCATTTAGAGTGGAAAGACCCTTTATTCGACCAAATGCAAAATCACTTATATGATCGACCCTAAGACTCTCAATAATGAAGCTCTTTCCATCTTGAAGAAGATGACAGAAGGTTGCGATCTAGAGCTAGAAGAAATCTTGAAGAAACCACCTTACTTTGGGTGGGTGCAATTAGGCGATTTCCCTAGATATATATATCTCAATGGACAAGATGACGGTGTGGCCCTCAAATGGCTTTGGAATCGAAAATATGAGTATGCTTCAATTATGGCTTGGAGATCTTTATCAGATCACGCCGATTGTATCTTCGATGTTGGTGCCCATACAGGATCTTATTCATTAATAGCTTCCTTAAATGAACGTGCAAGAGTATATTCGTTTGAACCTATGCCAATGAATCTGGCAAGACTCGTTATGAATTTACAATATAATAAGACTAATAATATAAGAATATTTAAAGAAGCAGTATCAAATTCTACAAGTAAAGTTTTTATGGATCTTTTTGGTTCGGTAGGATTTTTAACATCAGGAAAATCTATTTCTTATGATTCCTCAGATAAGAGGAAAGATAAAATAGATTCGATTAAACTTGATGATGCTTTAGCAAAAATCAATAGCGAGGGACAACTTTTGGTAAAGATTGATGTTGAGGGTCTGGAGTCGGATGTACTTTTGGGATCAGATCAACTTCTTAATAGAAGATCGGTTTTAATAATGGAATGTATCGATGGAGAATCAGGTCAAAGATGTACTGAAATACTTTCTGCTCAAAATTATTATTTTTATTTGATTGATGAAAAGCTAGAAACTATTACTCAAGTTGATTCAATAAAACCAGAGTTGGTAGATGAAAAGCCAATAAAGTCTAGGCTCAATAGATTGATCCTACCTAGAGAAAAGGCCGAGAAGTTCTTAAAGATAGCTAGATCTGGATTGGCAGGAGGTTTTAACAGGAGCAAGTAGATAGTAATTATTAGGCTTGGCCAGATTTGTCTGAATCCATTTTTGTTTCCGCAGAAAACCTTACTAAAGTTGAGAATTTTTTGCCTATTAGAGGGAGTATTGAGGATCTCCTCTTAAAGGAAAGTTCATTTCATATTGTTTATAGCCATGGCGTAGTTCGCCATACTCAAGATCCAGAAAAACCAATGTTTGAGCTTTGGAGGGTGCTTAGACCTGGAGGAAACCTTGTGGTTTGGGTTGACCCAGAATATGATTTTATGTATGACGGAAGTATAATTGCATGTTTCATGGTTCAAGCAGACCCCATGGAGAAGATGCAGTTTGCTGAACTAATAGCAAAATTTGGACACTTCGTAAAGAATAATTGGAAGCCAGGGTCAAAGTTGCCAAGGAAAAATCTACTTTTTGCATTAAAGAGTTAAATCGGTAGTACTTTGCATCATGCATATGATGGAATTTCTCCTACCCACCTGTTTTGGTAGTAACCGCTACAATTAAGGAACGTTCGTTCCTGCTGGGATGCATGTAATGGCAATAGGGAACGGGATTGCCATTCAGGAGAACCTTCATGAATGAACTTGACCAGATCCGCAAGAAAGAAATCAAAACTAAACGCCTTCATGATGCACAGCTCATAGCTACAATTCATGGCCAGAGGTGTTTTTATTATCGGTCACATTTCGATGACCGAAGAAAAGAAGCTCAGGACGAGATTATGCAAAATGGCTGATCTCACAAGTTTCGATTGAAAACCTGCTTCGGCCAAGTTACTAATCATCCTCTGGATAATTGCCAGGGGGTGATCAGTTTTTTTATCTCAAAAGTAAAAGGCACTAACCTGTCCTGGACATCCTCTTCGATTACGAATTAGAAATCGCGATTAGTAAATTACTACGCTTCAGGTAAGTCTTAGGATTGAATATATAGAAATAATGCTGATACAGTTTTTGCAAGAAAAAATTCGTATGTTTCTAGTCTGCAAGTTAGTAGGCCTCTGCGTTGAAGAAATCATTTGGTATGACTAGATCATAACGTTGGGAAGAGGGTTTAACTAAAGTTTGACTAGAAAAAATAACCAATTTACCAAGTTGAATAAAACCCATATGAGGTCCCGATTGTTGTTTGATGGCATTTAGGCAGAACAATCGATTATTCCCTCTAGTCTTGAGTTGTACTGGAAGGAGCTCGCAGGGGCAATGATGAAAACTTTCTCAGTGCTGTTTTGTCTTACAGAATTATGTTCAATTCTCACTAAACCATTACTCCAGTCATTAACCCACCAGTGGTGTACCTGGCTTTTAAAAGGTTGTCAGTTTTGAAGGGCTAGAGATTGCTCTAATTATTCTATTGACGAGTAAATAGAAAATTATCTATGTAGGCAGCTCTTATTTCAGTATTTTCCTTCATTAGATTGATGACTCTAGTCGCTGAATTTATTAAAGGTTCACCTGCTTGATTTAGAGATGTATTGGCTATAACTGGAGCAAATCCTCTTTCTTTTAATTTTTTTAAAATTAACCATGTTAAATGTGATTTGTCTTTTACTACTTGAACTCTAGCCGAATTATCTATATGAGTTGTTCCTGGCAATTTGCTTGGATTCTTGACTGTATTTGTCATTAGCATGTGTGAGTCCATTGGTCCTTCAAAGAACTCATTGAAATCGATATCTCTAACCATTGGTGCTATGGGCCTCCATTGCTCTCTTTTTTTTATTTGATTTAGTTTCCAATGTGTTGACTCTAATTCTGCTAGGCCAATCAAAGAACGATTTCCTAAAGCTCTTGGACCTGATTCGTATCTACCATGAGCAAGGACTATCGCATTACCTGTAACTAAATATTCTACAATCTTCGTTGCAGTAAATTCGTTAGTAGTGAAATTTTCAACAATAAAACTATTATCTATGGAGGCCAGTTCAATAGCTTCATTAACTGCTGATATATATCCTCCTATAAAAGGACCTGTTTTAATTGAACTCAGGTAACCCTTATTTGTTATAAATAATTTTGCATATGCCGCTCCAATTGATAAACCTTCATCATTACAAGCATTATCAAAAGTAAATCTTGATGTTAATATATCTTCGGAAATAATTCTATTGGATGGACAATTAAGAGCACATCCACCAGTAAGAATAACAGAATTTGTTTCAACACCATTCTTGTTAAAGAAATTAATTTGCCTGGAAACTTCCTTTTTATATAAACGAGAGAAAATTTCCTGAGTTACTCCTGAAACAATAATTAGGGATTCAGAAGGCAAGCTTAGATTCTTTTTGACCCGGCTATTTATAAGTGTATTATCTAATTTTAAATATTTCTTACCATGTTTTACTAGAGTAAACATTATATCCCTATATTTGCTTTTATAATAAATATCCTCGTACTGAAAGAACTCATCATTTGAAGAGTCAAACTCGAAAAGATTCTCTAGTAAGTTCAGGCACGTAATCCAGTCTTTATCGGCGATTTTTAACACATTTTTTATATTAAAATATGAGGATAGTCCCATTACTTTCCCTTCACTCATTTGAGTAGTTTTCGATGCCCAGCTATAAAGTACACCCCCAAGGAAAAAAGGCGCTGGTCCTAAAAGTATACCTTTATTGGTTTTTGCAATACTAATACCTGCAAAATATGGGTATTGTCTATTTAGACTAAAACTATGACCAGCTCCATCGAGACTAATGGCAATATTCATGTCTGGATTCCTTATTAGTGCACTTACCGCATGAGCAAAATGGTGCTCTACAAAATAACCTTTAATTTGTTTTCCATAAAAACTAAACTTTCCCGAACGAATGAAACTTTTAAGATCTAACTTTTCTTTCGCTTCTTTCAGATTATTGAGTTTGTTTCTGTTATTACATTTTATTGCTACTGGAACTGGAAAACCTTCTGCATGCTCAGGAATTGGCTTGAAGCTATCTTCTTTTGAATTTGCTTTGTTAATAAGTTCAATAGGATTTTCTAAAGTAAATTGATCTGGATTGTTTTCCCATTGCATTACATCAAAGAGCTTTTTATTTTCTAAAGTGAGAGAATTCCCTTGCGTATTTGTTAATGCTATTTCTTTGATATCATCTATCTTAATACCAGAGGTGGTTAAAAGATTTTTTATGGCTTCAATGTAGCTGGAAGATCTCTTTAGCCTGTCACTCCTTTCTGCATTGGAATAGGCTAGGATTTTTTCGTTATTTATTAAGCAAGCATTTGAGTCATGGCCTGCCAAGAATCCAAGTATAACCAATGAGTTTCCTTTTCTCTAACTTTATAATAGTACATTTGCTTGTCCTCAATCTTTATTGTTTCTGTTGAACATGGGATAGGGATGTGACTCCTCTTAGATTGCCCGTATAGTCCTCCTAAAGAGCTATTGATTTTAGGCTTCTTACAGCAAATATATCGTCAGTCATTGTTAATTGATATTTGCAGGATTATTGGAATAAGATATCTTTTATTCCTTCATCTTTATTAAATTTATCTAGGGTTTTAGAGACTTAGCTATAGTCATTCAATTTTCAAGGGTGGCTTTCAAGTATGCAAAATAATTCTATATCTAAAGAGAAGTTAGTTGCCCTGCCTGAAGCTATTTTTAGAGAGTAGACTGATAAATTAACGAAACTCTATCCAACTAAATAGTGATGTGCTGATAATAGTTTACATCAGCTAGAATGAAATTAATATTTTAAATTAAACAAACGAGAAGGTGAAGGACTTGGTTTTTCTGATAGCTCTGCTTCCGATAGTTTTCCACTATATGCATTGGCAATCGTTTATTAGTTATGATAGAGTAACAACATTTAAAGCTTATAAATCATTATTTTCTTTACATAAGTTAGATTCTATGCCTCACACCTATCAATAGAATTAGGAAGGTTTATTGAGCAATTCAATGAGTTTCTATTCACCTTTAGCCCATTAAGAGGCGGGCGACCATGGAATGAATTGTCCGTTTTCATGAATCCAAATAGCGAATTTGGAAGGAATGCGGCTCGTTTTAACTCATAAAACTGATCATAAGGATATCTTGTTGACTCTTCATCTTTAAACCCTATTTCCTTTGGTATGTATATACTCGTTCCATATTGCTTTAGGTTTTTGTCTGCAGGTAGATAAATAAATATAGTTATAGCCTTGTAGCCAGAGTCTGTATGAGGAGGAATTTCAAACTCTGCTCTATCTCTTAATAGTTCTAGCCTAGTAACTGTTTCTATATTTGCTGTTCCGTATCTTTTCTGAAGGTGCTTATCTAAAAAAGTCTTTACTCTATTGGAAAACTTATTACTTTTTAATGCTTCTGCTATTGTACCCCAGAAAATTTCTTTTTCTTTATCTAATTTTATCAGATTGGCTTCATCAAGTTTTAGATGTTTTCTTCCTTGAGTTGTTTGTTTGCGTTTGTTCTCATGAAATTCGGCATCATCAGGCATTAATCTTTGAATCATTTCATAGACATCTTTGCTAAAGATATCTTTCACATAGAAGTGTGGGTAAGGCTGATCAGAAATTTTTGCAGAACTGAAATTATTAATTAGCCTTGTTTCTATTTTTTGTTTAAGGTGAAAATCTATTTCCATATCCTTGATACCTTAAATGTCAATTTATTTTGATTTAAAAAGGCAGTGCAAATACAGCAACTAGAGTTGTAGATGCCAGTTAAATTTGACTTCATTTGTTTAGTTGCTTTTCCAAAGATCAATTCAAATATATCCAAATTATATGCTTTTTCATGGAACTGGCTCAACTTTTAAATAAGGTTGTTTATATGGGGTTCCTTAGGAGGGGCAATAAAAGGTCTTAATCAATATTGGATCTTGAACGTAGAAATAGGTCTATTTATTCCTCTTGGTTTGGCTAGCACTTTAATGAAGTAGTGAAATTTTGGATAATAACACCCCTACCCCATCTATTTTGATAATCTTGGATATGAAAATTTTGAATAAAGTTTAATGAGACAGTAATGATTTATCCGAAAATCCTTGGTGTAATTTGACGTCTTACTGTGTGAGTAAGTGTCTGCAATAGGATATATCAGGGTTTTCAAGGGAGCCTTTGGTTTGAGAAAAGTCAGAGTGATATTACTGTCTTTTAATTGGCGTAATCCTATTTGTTCTTGCATGGTTGAAATGTTAACGGATCTTTTTGGTTAAATCTTAATCTAAGAGAGTTCTTCTTCTAGGTTATAATCTGATCACTTGAAAAATGAAGCT
Organism: Prochlorococcus sp. AG-363-O16; assembly: GCA_003280095.1. Lineage (GTDB taxonomy): Bacteria > Cyanobacteriota > Cyanobacteriia > PCC-6307 > Cyanobiaceae > AG-363-J23. Next base: position 31,085 of record QCGA01000005.1, on the reverse strand, counting down.
TTATTTTTAGCTTTTGTCGTTGATAATTTAAAATATATTTTAGTAGTACGTGTATAAATAGTATTAATCCACTCATTTCCAGTGCTTCTTCTATTGTCGAGATAAGACCATAGGATATACCGTGTAGTCTTATGTCCCCTGTTCGGACCAGAAAGCTTCCTAGTATTTCAAATCCTATGGCACCCAAGAGATATATTGCACCAGACAATAAAGTCTTTTCCATTAATTTATTAGGCAAACTTTTTACAAGTGATATGAAATATATTAGAGCAATTAAAGCTAGTATGCTATAAGGAATAACCCATACAGAGGTTAGTATTGCAGGAAGCATGTCTTTTAACCCTGGGATTATAAATACTTCGTGAATTTGCAATCCTTCGTCAATTGCAAGGAAGATAAAAAGCCATCGCAATGCAGACCATTTTTTTCTGATGGCTTTATTTTTCTTGTTCAATTTTTTGTGTATAAGGGAAATTAAGCCTGCGCAAATTAGAAAAAGGGTTGTTGAAAATAGTGTTGGGATATTAACCTCTTTGTCCATATTGAATAGTAAAAACCATTCTTTTTTCAATCCAAAGCTATAGATTGCAAATTGGATTGCGACATTTATTATTGTCAAGATCAGGGTTGTACCTGCAAGGATTTTGCTCAATGAGCCAGGTGTTGTTTTTATTTTTGATTTGGGCAAAACTTTTTAGTTAATAATTTACGTTTAATATAGCTGTTCTCTTTCTCTCGATGCTAGTAAATAAGCTTATTTGCTTATTATTATCTTTACTTTGTTGCGCTCTTTAACTTATTAGTCAACTTCGATAGTCGTTAACGGGTCCAAGTCACTTGCTAAATGAAGGACAGATGTTTACCATGCATTGACTTGGAATGTTGAATAGGTCTTTGTATTTCACTTGGCTTTGCTCGTTATCTCATGAATTAGTGAAATTCTTTGGCTAAATAAAAAAAACCAGAATGAGGATCCGGGCGGTAAAAAAGTTGGAGTAGAATTGGAAAAGAAGATCCAAAGCCCTTGGTATAGCTAGTATCTTGCACTTTACGTGAGTAATACTCTACGCAGGGTTAAATGCATTGGTATGACTAGCCCATAACGGTAGGAAGAGGGTTAGACAAGACTTAGACACAGCACCGCCAACTGGGTTGCACTTGAGCCAAAAACAAATAAGGCTTGCCCTTCTCCCTCGACCCCCGTTAAATTGTAAATCTACTGAAAACCGCCTGTTTCAGCCTGGGTTCTTGGATATACGATTAATTTATAAACTCATAAACCAGTATCTACACCCCCATTCTTTAGCGCCATTCAGTCGTAGAACTCAGCAAGCTTTAACCGTTTAAAGCTTGCTGATACGAAGCATTCTGGTAAGAATATAGATAAAAGACTAATGAGAAATCATAGAACTAATTCATATTTAGATGGGGATACAGCGTTATTTCTGTTTCCATTTAATTATTGTGAACCTGGAGATCTAACAGAGAAATTCCTTTCTTCTAAAGGCCTGTACTTGTCTTCTTCTGCATCTTTAAGGCTCCAGCTTTTCCCTGCGGTTGAAGCATGTCAAAAGCTAGGCCTTAAAATTAAAGTTTTGTCTTTAAGGTCTGAGAAGCCAGCTCAGTTAGATCTGTTGGGAACTCCTAAAGTCTGTTTCATTGGAAAAGTAGCTTCTGACAAGCCTTTTTTGAGTCGAATAGTAATGGCAAATTTAGCTGCTATTGCCAGACTTAAAAGAAGAAAAGTACCAATAATTGTTGTTTATAGTGATAATTGGTGTGAGGCTTCGGAATGGCCAAACCCTAACGGTAATGATGAGTGGAGCGATTCCAGAAAAGAATGGTTATTATCTTCTCAATCATTCTATCGAGATTTATTATATTTAGCGGACTTAGTAGTTGCTCCTTGCCTTAAAGCTTATGAATTAGCAAAACCATGGTTCTCAAAAAATGGCTTGGGATGTGTCATAGAAGATCCTCTTCAAGTTAAGAAGCAGCCATTTCTGGAGAATGACTTATCGAATGAATGTAAATTGATTTGGTTTGGGCATTTTTCTAATATTAGATTCCTGCTTGATCTATTGCCATCGATTGTAAGACAATGCACGATTTCAAATCGTTATGAATTAACTATATTAAGTGGCACAGATGCCTTTCTAGAAGTTCAAACGCTAATGAATAGCTTGAACTTTTCAAAAACATGGTCTCTACGCTTTCGAGATTGGTTCAACAATGAAGATTGGGATCCCTCCTTTCTTGAACAACAACTTAGCAGATCGCACATCTCTATTGTGCCCTCCGATATTAATAACTTAAGAAAGATAGGAGTGAGTCACAATAGAGTCTCAGACTCATTGCAATGTGGATGTATAGTAGTTGCTTCGCCAATGCCTAGCTATACTGAGTTGAGTAGAGTTGTTTTGGTAGGGGATAATTTGCCAAAGTTAATAAATTATGCGACAAGCAATTATGCTAAGTTGACACAGCAGTTTGATCTATATAGGAATGAGGAGCTATCTAGATTTCAACCATTGACTAATAGATTGAAGTGGGAGAAATGTATAATAAATATTCTTAATTTAGAGAAAAATATTAAGGAAAGATCAAACTAAGTTTATTAAAACTTAAGGATGGATAAGAAAGGATGTTCTGCTTTTAAGAAATTAAACCTTGATTTGCAACGTTGGCATCGGTCTATGTATTGCGCTTGGTTTGGCTCGCTATCTAATGAATTAGTGAAATTGTGGGGCTAAATAAAAACCCCCCAGATTGAGGATCCGAGGGGTGAAAAAGTTTGTCTAAAGTTTGTCTGAATTGACAAGCTTTCGCTGGCAACTCTTGCTATGCCTGGCTGTTTATACTTTACGTGAGTAGTACTCAACCACTAGTAGTTCATTGATTTCTAGGGCTACCCACTCCCGCTCACATTTTCCTGAGATTTTTGCAGACATTTTGGACTTGTCTAGTTCCATGTGGGGTGGAACATTTGCAAGACCTGGAAATTCCAGATTTGTCTCACTGAGTTTTTTACTACTTTTCCTTTCTCGGATAGCGACAACGTCTCCTGGTTTGCATTGATAACTGGATATGTCTAAGACCCGACCATTTACGGTGACGTGACCATGGTTGACGAGTTGTCGTGCGCCGGGAACAGTTGGTCCAAAACCAAGACGAAAGCATACATTGTCTAGCCGATTCTCTAGTAGCTTCAAGAGATTCGTTCCTGTAGAACCTTCTTGAGCTCTGGCTTTTTTTACGTATCGAACAAGCTGGCGTTCAGAAATTCCGTAATTGAACCGAAGTTTTTGTTTCTCCTCGAGGCGAATCGCGTATTCGGAGCGCTTGCGACGGGCTTGGCCGTGCTGACCTGGTGGATGTGACCGCTTTGCGGCCTTCCGGGTGAGACCTGGTAGATCTCCCAAGCGCCGCGTAATCCTCAGGCGAGGGCCGCGGTATCTAGACATAAGAGAAAATTCAAGTGAACAATAATGTGGCCGCTAATTCATGCTGGTTATGAAAGACCAGCAAAGTTGATAGCAATTCACAGATCTAATATTCTATATGTCGGCTTGCCTTAAAGATAAACTTTTTCAATGAGCGCAATCTTGATCGCTTTAATAGGGATCTATCGTCGATGGGTCTCTCCATTACTAGGTCCTAGATGTAGGTTCGTTCCTTCTTGCAGTGCCTATGCTGTGGAGGCGATTTCGCGACATGGGAGTTTAAGAGGCAGTTGGCTCGCTCTTAAACGACTTTCTCGTTGTCACCCGTTTAGTCCGTGTGGCTATGACCCTGTTCCAGATTGATGCAGCATTTGTCATTGGTTTTATATACCCGTGAGGGCTGTTGCCTTTGTGAAGGTGTTGAGGAGCATTTGCGTAGTGTGAACTTGCAGGGTCTTGTCCCTCCTTTGGAGCTTCGCGTGATTGATATCGATCAAGATGACATCCCATTAGATATCAGAGCGCTTTATGACAAGGAAGTTCCAGTAATTGTGCTAGCTCTCGGAGATAAAGGGAAAAGGCAATGTGTTGAGTTGCCTCGTCTCTCACCTCGTTTAAAGGGAGATTCTTTATTTAAATGGTTGCAAAAGGTATGTTTTAAGGCTCTTCAAACAAACCAAAACTGCTCTATTGCGGATTTGAAATGAAGAAGGATTTGCATTCTTTGCTTCAAGCGGTTGGTTTGAGAGTCCCTGCAGGTCTTGCCAATCCAGAGATAGCTCATATCACATGTGATTCTCGGAATGTTAAAAAAGGAAGCTTGTTTTTTGGGTTATCTGGTCAAAAGGTAGATGGAGGAATGTTTTGGGAAGAAGCCATAGCAAGTGGTGCGGCGGCGGCTGTCATTGGTAAGGGTGGAAAGGGAGGAGAGGTCGTGGTTGCTCCTTCGCTACAACATTCGGTGGTAGTAGTTTCTCGACCGGTAGAAAGATGGATGGGGGAAATCTCTTCTTGTTTTTGGGGTCACCCTTCTTCCAAGATGGTTCTAATCGGAGTGACAGGGACAAATGGTAAAACAACAACAACTCATTTGATTGACTATTTAGGCTCTGCTCTGGGAAAGGCGACAGCATTATTTGGAACTTTGTCTAATAGTTGGCCTCATTACACATCTAAAGCTACTCATACAACAAATTTTTCAGACTTGTTACAAGCTCAACTTTCTGAAGCATTACTTGCTGGAACTGAATTATGTGCAATGGAAGTAAGTTCTCATTCACTTGAACAAAATCGTGTGGCAGGGTGTGATTTCTCTGGTGCAATTTTTACAAATTTAACTCAAGATCATTTGGATTATCATCATTCAATGGACTTATATTTCGAAGCAAAGGCTAAATTATTTGAACCTCCATTTTTAAATCAAGGAAAGAATAAAGTTGTTGTTAATATTGATGATTTTTGGGGCAAGAAGCTTTCCGAAAGATTGGGTGAAGATTGTTGGGGAAGTTCTTTGTCTAATGATCATAGAACAAATTTGATTACTGAATTAACTATGAGGGATCTAGTTGTTAGCGAATTTGGTGTTGAAGGCCGACTAATAAGTCCTCTTGGTGAAGGTAAGTTCAACTCACCACTGTTAGGAAGATTCAATTTAATGAATGTGCTTCAAGCAGTAGGTTCATTGTTACAGCAAGGATTCCCCTTGCCAGAATTGTTAGAGGCAATATCATCTTTTCCAGGTGTTCCTGGCCGAATGGAATGTGTAAAAACAAATGGCAATGAGGGTAATAATTTGCCCACCGTTTTAGTTGATTATGCACATACTCCAGATGGATTGAAAAATGCATTGGAGGCTTCAAGAGCTTTTGTAAGAGGAAAATTAGTTTGTGTTTTTGGTTGTGGAGGTGATCGGGATAGAGGTAAGCGAAAACAAATGGGATTTATTGCCGCTCAATTAGCGGATAGAGTAGTAGTTACTTCTGACAACCCAAGGACTGAAGATCCTGAACAAATACTTAATGAAGTAATTGAAGGCATCCCAAATAAAAAGTCAATTACTATTCAAATTGATCGAGCGTTAGCCATCAGAAATGCAATACTTCAATCATGTAGTGGTGATGTTATTCTTGTTGCAGGTAAAGGTCATGAAGATTATCAGATAATTGGCACCAATAGGTTATATTTTGATGACCGTGAAGTGGCTAGAAATGCTCTTGCGTCTATGAAAAATAACTGACTAAAATTATTTTTTTCTCAAACCATCTCTGAAATGGCCGAGCTTAGTATCTTTATTTCTTCATCTGTGCTCGGCACATGAATGCATGCTCGAAGACAAGGTGGTTCTTCTATATTCCTTATCCAAATTTTGCTTTCACCAAGTCTTTTTACGATTTCTTTAGGCATTATTTTTTTGAGAAGAGTAAAACTTACTATCCCTGCAGGTGGCGACCCTTGTAGAAGAACATTGACTCCGCTTATTTCTTTTAAATTGTTCCAAAGTCGATCACTTTTCCGGAGAATCTGAGATAGGCGTTCTTGGTCATCTCCTTCTTCTTCTAAAAGTGTTAGGGAGGTACGCAGACCTGCCATTAATGGGATGCATGAGGTTGCGACTTCAAAGCGCCTTCCATCTTTGTGAAATTCAGGTTGATGATTGATATTGAAACTTTCTTCATTTACTAAGCTTCGCCAACCAACCAGAGTAGGATTGCTTTCAGAAAGTACTCTTTCGGAGAGTGCTATGCCCCCAAGGCCTTCTGGTCCACAGGCCCACTTGTGACCAGTAAAGGCATAAATATCTGCAACCGAAGCAGCTTCTTTTATAGGTATATGTCCAAAGCTTTGAGCAGCATCGACGAGTAAAAAAGGTTTATTTTTGTGGATAGATAGTCTTTTCGCGATCGAAGGAATTGGCATTACTTGACCAGTATTCCATAGGAGATGTGAGATAACTACTAAGCGTGTATTTGGTTTTATAAATTCGTCTAGATCCCTGAGAATTCCAGCTTCAATATTTAATATTTTTTCAATGCCTTCTCTGTATTTTTTCACAGGTAAGATTGAGATCTCTAATTTTTTGCGACTTGCAAGTTCTTGGCAGCTTGCTACTATCCCAGGATGTTCACTATCGCTAATTAATATTTGATCTCCCTCTGAAATTGGCAGTCCCAAGAGAGGCAAAATACATCCACTTGTTACGTTCTCACTAAGTGATAAACGATTCGGTTGCACACCGCAAATTTGAGCAAGTTTTTTACGTGTAAAATGTATTTCACTGGCAATGTAAGGCCAAACATTACTAGTAAATGGCCCTAATTCTTGAATTTTTTCCCAACTCTTTTTAATAGCAGACAGTGAAAGGTTGGGTAGAGGACCTTGCCCCCCATAATTAAAGTAGCACTTGTTTGATAAGGCTGGCATTGATCTTCTAAGATTTTTCATTTTAATGTCTTATAATTAAAGAGGTTTTTGTTATAAAATGATTAGCAAAAAATCGAAGTGCTTAAGCATGAAACTGATCAGAATATTTTAAGCATATTAGTTATCGTTGTCTGTATCCAGTCCAAGGGCAGAAATCACAAAAGAGCTATTGATAGCTTTACCAAAGAGCCATATTGCAACTATAGAAGAAATTATCGCTGTAACTACGAAAGTAGTTAATTGTCCTATAGAGCCTGGTGAATATACATTTGTATTAAGAAGTGGGAAATCAATAAACGAGGCTATGGAACCCCAGATTACAACCCAGATTGAAACGTAGCCTATTCCAAACCAGTCTTTTTTTTGCATTTTAATTGATGCCTCTAAAACTAATTATATAATGCTTTGAAGAAATTTTAGCATTTTTTCAAGATATCGCTTGACTTGTCTAGTTATTTTCTGTGATTACAGTTTTTGCTTGGAGTGCAAGAGATAAATGTACATTGAATGCACCTAATGCCATCGCCTGATTCGACTTTAGATTATCTAAAATAACTGAGCGGTTGCTTGCGATTGCTTCATTGATTTTTTTACTCATATCTCCCCAGGTTTCCAATAGTTTGTAAAAATCCTCTACTTCTTGAGGTGTTGTATTGTTGTCTGCTTTGTTTGCAGAGCGAATGTCCTTGCTGGCGGCATTTAAAAGATTATCGAGCTCTCTGTGGCTAATTTGATTTGGTACGAAAGGCAATTCTCTCAAGGGTTTAATCCTTTTTCTTTGATTCAATCTAACTGGAATTCAAGCAGAAATCTACTTAAACATGTAGAAAAAACCGATCCTATGAATATTGCATTATCTACTCTGCCCCTTTGTCATAGTCATGTGTCAATAGGAATTCGTCCTTGTTTAGTCTATGGAAACTATTTACTTGTAGGCCAAATACCCCTCACAATAATCAGATGTTTCTTTTCCTAAGAATTTTGATCTTTCGCAATTCGACGTTTCTTGGGGTAACATTTGCATGTTTTCTCGTTCGCAATGGCTAATTGGAAGGAAATAGTTAAGTCCCCTACATGGCTTTTTCCAACGGCACTGTTATTGTTTTTGGGATTTATAGAAACTGTCCATGTGATTAAGCATGGCAAGTATTGTAAGACTGAGTCTGAGTGGGTCTATGAACAAGGTATGGATTATGATAAAGAGTCTTTAGTAGATTAATGAAAGAAGACTTTAAGGAAACGTTGCTACAAGGTTCCTAAGTCAAGTTAAAGCTCTTTTTAGATAAATGCATCTAAATTGACCTCTATCTATATTTTAGTTAATTAGTCTTAAATTATAACGTTTCATTTTTGTGATTCTCGATTGGATTTAAAGGACTTGAACGACTTCATTTACCTCAGGTATTGCTTCACGCAATTTTCTTTCAATACCCATTTTTAAAGTCATAGTGCTACTAGGACAGCTTCCGCAGGCGCCTTGAAGCCTCACCTTGACAGTTGGGCCGTCAATTTCAACAATTTCTACGTTCCCCCCATCGGCCATAAGAAATGGTCTTAGCTCATCAAGGACCGTTTCAACATTTTCTTGGGTGAGTGCCATGCCGTCGTTACTCATGAGTGGTTTTAAAGTCCTTTTTTACTATCTTAGAGATTAATTACATAACCTGGCTATAAGTTTTCTGCCTTTTTGTGATCGCTTCACACCAGCTTGGAATTGAAAAGAGTTTTGACGCTGTTTTAGTGGGTGCTGGAATTATGAGCACCACATTGGCCGTTTTGTTGAGTGAGCTTGATCCAGATTTAAAGCTTTTGATAGTCGAACGTTTGGAGGGGCCTGGGCTTGAAAGCTCTGCAGCGGTAAATAACGCAGGAACTGGCCACGCGGCTAATTGTGAATTGAATTACACGCCTCTACAAGCAGATGGCACTCTCTCGATTAGTAAAGCCCTATCAATAAATGCTGCTTTTGAAAGAAGTCTTGAGTTCTGGGCTTCTCTTGTTGAGCAAGGGAAGTTAATTCCTCAGAGATTTCTTCATAAGCTGCCCCATATAAGTTTCGTTTGGGGAGATGAGGACGTTGCTTTTTTGAGAAAGCGTTTTCTAAAACTTGCTGATCTGACGGCTTTTGCGGAAATGAAATGGAGTGACGAATATGAACAACTTCACAGTTGGATGCCATTGGTAATGGAAGGAAGACCTAAAAGTGGCAGCTATGCGGCAACAATTGTTGAAAGAGGGACTGATATTGATTTTGGCTCACTTACTAGTTGTTTTGTGGAGCGTCTTAATGAGGTTGATTGTGTAGAACTTATTTTTGGTTCAAAAGTGGTTGATTTGAAAAAGGTAGATAATGATTTTTGGCAGCTCGATATTCTTAGTTCGAATGGAAAGTATCAGGTGAAAACAGATTTTGTTTTTCTTGGTGCAGGAGGAGGGGCTTTAACTCTTTTGCAAAAGTCAGGTATTCCTGAATCTCGAATATATGGAGGTTTCCCAGTTAGTGGGCAGTGGTTAGTGTGCTCGGATCCTTCATTGGCAACTCAGCATTCCGCGAAAGTTTATGGGAAAGCAAAAGTAGGAGCTCCACCAATGTCAGTTCCTCATTTAGATACACGTTGGATAGAAGGCTCTAGATCACTGCTTTTTGGACCTTACGCGGGCTTTAGTGGAAAGTTCTTAAAAGAGGGGTCGCGATTGGATTTATTGCAGTCGATAAGTCGCTCTAATCTTCTCCCAATGTTGCAGGTAGGTTTTAACAATATTGAACTTGTTACTTACCTGATTGGGCAGCTTCTCCAAGGAGAAGAGGAGCGGATGGATGCTTTGTATGCATTTTTCCCTTTTGCAGATCCTAAAGATTGGGATGTTGCTATAGCGGGACAACGAGTTCAAATAATTAAACGCACTTCTTCAGGAGGCGTTTTGCAGATGGGTACAGAAGTTGTAACTTCTTCAGATGGTTCTCTAGCTGCTTTGCTGGGCGCTTCTCCTGGAGCTAGTACCTCTGTTTCAATAATGTTGGAGATTTTGCAACGTTGTTGGACTAAACAAATGACTAGTAGCCCTTGGAGGGAGAGATTAGTTAATCTTCTGCCAAGTTTCAATGACGGCCTTGCTCCTGCAGGAAAGACTCTTGTTGAAATGCGTAGGCGGAGTAATTTCCTTTTAGACCTTCAATGAGGAAACAGCAGACTTTATTGTTATAGGACGCTTGAATCCTTAGGATCCAGGAATTAGTTAAAGGTGCTTGAGCGAGGATCCCGCCATCGTATGACAGAAGTTCCGATTTCTCGTTTGAGAAACTTTTGCATAATTGCCCATATAGATCATGGCAAGTCAACTCTTGCAGACAGGCTTCTGCAGGAAACAGGAACAGTGTCCAGTAGGGATATGCAAGATCAATTCCTGGATAGCATGGACCTAGAGAGAGAACGAGGAATAACTATTAAGCTTCAGGCGGCCAGGATGAATTATTCGGGTAATGGTGGTGAGAACTATGTGCTGAATCTGATTGATACGCCTGGACATGTTGATTTTTCTTATGAGGTCAGTCGATCTCTACAGGCATGTGAGGGAGCGTTGTTGGTTGTTGATGCCAGCCAAGGTGTAGAGGCGCAGACTTTGGCAAATGTGTATTTGGCACTAGAAAATGATCTTGAAATAATTCCTGTTTTAAACAAAATAGATTTACCTGGTGCTGACCCTGATCGAATTAAAGAGGAAATTGAATCGATAATTGGATTGGATACTTCTAATGCGATCTCATGTTCGGCGAAAACTGGCTTAGGCGTTCAAGACATTCTTCAAGCTGTAGTGGATCGCATCCCTGCACCAGATGACACCTTAAAGAAAGAAACTAAAGCATTAATCTTTGATTCTTACTATGACCCTTATAGGGGGGTAATAGTATACTTTCGTGTAATGAGTGGATCTATTAATATTAAAGATAAGGTACTATTGATGGCCAGTAAGAAAACCTACGATATAGACGAGATAGGAATAATGTCTCCAGACGAGACTAAAGTTAATGATTTACATGCAGGTGAAGTCGGTTATTTAGCCGCTTCTATTAAGGCAGTGTCCGATGCCAGAGTAGGTGACACTATTACTCTTCAAAATTCTCCAGCAAAGGTCCCTTTGTCAGGGTATAAAGAGGTAAAACCTATGGTATTTTGTGGATTATTTCCTACTGATGCGGATCAATATCCAGACTTGAGAGAGGCGCTTGACAAGTTACAGTTATCAGATTCAGCACTGCAGTTTGAACCTGAAACTAGTAGTGCAATGGGATTTGGATTTCGTTGTGGTTTTCTTGGCTTATTGCATATGGAAATAGTTCAGGAAAGACTTGAGCGTGAATATGATCTTGATTTAATAGTTACAGCACCTTCAGTTATATATAAGGTGAATATGTTGGATGGTGAAACCTTGATGGTCGATAATCCTGCAATCCTGCCTGATCCGCAGAAGAGAGATTCTATTGAGGAACCATATGTAAAGATTGAGATATATGCACCTAATGACTATAACGGAACTCTAATGGGTCTTTGCCAGGAAAGAAGAGGAGATTTTATTGATATGAAGTACATAACAACAGATAGAGTTACTTTGATATATGAAATACCGCTTGCGGAGGTCGTTACTGATTTCTTTGATCAAATGAAAAGTCGAACAAAAGGATATGCTTCAATGGAATACCAACTTATCGGATATAGACGTAATGATTTAGTAAGACTTGATGTATTGATTAATTCAGAAAGGGCAGATCCTTTGACTACTATTGTTCATCGAGATAAGGCCTATGGTGTTGGTAAGGGACTAGTTGAGAAATTGAAGGAACTAATTCCAAGACAACAATTTAAGATACCTTTACAGGCATCTATTGGAAGCAGAGTTATAGCCAGTGAAAGTATTAGTGCTATGCGTAAAGATGTTTTAGCAAAGTGTTATGGTGGAGATATTTCACGGAAGAAAAAATTATTGCAGAAACAGGCAAAAGGGAAAAAAAGAATGAAAGCAATGGGTAAAGTTGATGTTCCTCAAGAGGCTTTTATGGCGGTTTTGAAACTTAATCAATGACAAAAAAATCTTCAACTTAATCAAAGAATAATGTTGCTATTTCTCTCCCTTGGTTACAAAATTTGCTTGGTTGTTACCTTTTCAAAAGGTGGTTGTATATGAGCAGGGTTTTTACTTGAATCGTTTTTTCTTGTAAAACTGCTCCATGCAATTAATGTAATCAGAAGTGCAGCTATAGCAATTGTCAGTTCTCCAACTGTCAATCCTTGGTCTCTGGAGTTCATTTTTTAATTTTTTTGTTTAGTTCTTTGGTTATTTTAAGACATCTTTAGCTTAAATAGAATAATTCTCGATAGAACCAATTTCTTTTGACTCTCTCACCCTTAACCAGACAATTAACTTCGGTGGACCTGTCTTACCAAATGGCTAGATTGGGGATTTTTATAGTTGCTATCTATATCGTGATTGCTCTTTTAACACCGTTCTTGGTGCATTTAGAGATTTTGCCTGACGCGAACTTGGGCATTGAAAACCCTATCTACTCCTCTCCAAGCATGGACCATTGGTGTGGAACTGATCGACTAGGAAGGGATGTTTGTATAAGGACTTTGGAGGGAAGTGGAGTAGCTCTACAGGTGGTTCTTTTGGCCGTCAGTCTTGCTGTAGTTATTGGTGTCCCTTTAGGCATGATTAGCGGGTACCTCGGAGGGGTTGTTGATAGGGCTTTGGTACTTGTTATGGATACACTTTATACACTCCCGGTTTTGTTGCTGTCTGTCGTTCTAGCTTTCCTCTTGGGACGTGGTATTCCTAATGCTGCAGCGGCCTTATGCTTTGTCTATGTGCCTCAGTACTTCCGTGTAGTTCGCAATCAGACTGCCCAAGTCAAAGCCGAGCTTTATGTAGAAGCTGCACAATCTTTTGGAGCAGGACCTTTTTGGATTTTGCGGAAATACCTTTTTAAGAACGTTATTACTTCTGTACCTGTTTTGATAACTCTAAATGCTGCTGATGCTGTTTTAGTACTAGGAAGTTTGGGCTTTCTTGGTTTAGGCCTGCCTGAATCTGTTCCCGAATGGGGTGCTGACCTTAACCTTGCTCTGTCCGCATTGCCTACAGGTATTTGGTGGACTGCACTTTTCCCTGGCTTGGCAATGTTCGTATTAGTTCTAGGACTTTCCTTTATTGGAGAGGGACTTGAAGTTTGGTTAAATAGACAGTAAAGATTTGGTGATTAGGTATACTTAAACTCAAGAAATAATTGGTTTGATTATCATAACTAATATTCATAGTATTTCCCCTGTTTCGCTGATTTCAGGATATTTTGCACCATTTTTTATACATACAGCTGCAACTTTCGGATAAGTCCATTCAAAAAGAAGTTTTTTATAGAGATTCTGGCTAAGTCCTTCACCTTTATTAGGTATTAGGCCTGCTATTTTTCTTTGCCTAAGGGCTTCGAATAGAAGTGTTGAAGTTGCAACTGAAACGTTTAATGATTGAACCATTCCACGCATTGGGATGAATATTGATTCATCCATTAACTTTGTAGCAATTTCGCTAAGCCCCCATTTCTCCGCACCTAATACAAATGCGGTTGGTCCACAGAAGTCACAATCTCTATAATCACGTGCATTGACATCTAGGTTGGTTCCATATAATTGAAATCCTTGTTTTTTTAGTGATTGCACTGCATTGGTTATGTCGCAATGGGGATGTAATCGAACCCACTTTTGGCTGCCTTGTGCCGTGCTATTAAAAGTGGGTGGGCGATTCTCATCACTAACAACATGTACGTCTAGTGTGCCTACGGCATCGCATGTGCGCATTATGGCTGAGAGATTGTGAGGTTTATTAACTTGCTCAAGAAGTACAGTCAGATTTGCCATACGACAGTTCAAAACCGATTGAATTCTTTTAAATCGAGGACTTAGAAGAGTCATTGTTTGCAGGGTTTTGCCAGGATGGTGTATGAAGTGGTTGCATTTATCCCTTCTCGAGCTCTCTGTAAGTATGGCCAAGTTAGCTTTTGCTCTCTGAGAGGATAGAGGTTGATTGCAAGGAGAAGGTGTCTCTGTAGGATTATTATTGGTAAATTGAAAGTTTGCAGATTAAAGTTATCCGTGATGATCTAGAAATGAAAACTCTAGAAGAGCTCAGAATTCAAGATTAGTCTAGTCCTTTGTGTTCACTTGCATTGTATTCTTCTATTCCTAGAGGGGAACCAAAATCAGGATTGCTTGCTAGGCAAGTCGCATTAGAAATCGTTCAAGTAGTTGCTATGAGAGGAGCTTATGCAGATGTTGCGCTTGAGCGTGCCCTTAGTAAGAAACGTCTTAAATCTAAAGATCATGGATTGGTCATGGAACTTGCTTATGGATCTATTCGTAAAAGGTATTGGTTGGATTGTTGGATTGATTTTTTAGGAAAATTGCCTGCAACTAAACAACCCCCTTCTTTGCGTTGGCTTCTTCATATAGGCTTATATCAAATCTTTTGTATGGATAAAATTCCTGCCTCTGCGGCTGTAAACACTTCAGTAGAGATAGCCAAATCAGGGCGGATTTCTAAATTGGCACCTGTTGTCAATGGGCTTCTTAGGTCTGCAATTAGAGCTAAAGAGGCTGGAGAATCATTGCCTATTCCTCAGGACCATGTTGAGAGGATCGCTCAAGAACAGTCTCTCCCACATTGGTTGGTCAAGAAATTAATTTTGTGGAGAGGTGAGTCAGGAGCAGATGTTGTTGCGAATGCTTTTAATAAATCTCCATCGTTGGATCTCCGTGTTAACCGACTTCTTACAACTCCGGAAATATTAAAAAAGTTATTTGAGAATGCAGGGTTGCAAAGTGATTTTGTGGACGGGAGTCCAGATGCGCTGCAACTCTCTACATCTACCGGAGATGTGCGTCAATTGCCAAGATTTAAAGATGGAGAGTGGTCTGTACAAGATCGATCTGCACAATGGGTGGCTCCATTATTAGGTGCTCGTTCAGGTGAACGAATTCTTGATGCATGTGCTGCTCCTGGAGGAAAGACGACTCATTTAGCAGAATTAATAGGAGATATAGGAGAAATTTGGGCGGTTGATCGTTCCTTGGAAAGATTGCAACGCTTGGCAGAGAATGTTGATCGTCTTGGTATTACATCTATCAGGACATTAGTGGCAGACTCTTCTAATCTTTTGAATACAAAACCACTCTGGGAAGGATCATTCAAGAGAATTCTTGTTGATGCACCATGTTCTGGGTTGGGAACGCTAGCCAGGCATCCAGATGCGCGTTGGAGAATAAACCCTCACTATTTGAAGGAGCTTTTAAACTTGCAGAGAAAGCTCCTAGATGGTTTATTGCCTCTTTTGTCTCCTGGCGGAAGAATTGTTTATTCAACTTGTACTATTTTTCCTGAAGAAAATTGCAATCAGGTTAAAAGATTTCTTTCCTATAATCCTAAACTAAAACTCGTTTTTGAAAATCAAATATGGCCTGGGCAAGATAATTGTGGAGATGGTTTCTATGCTGCTGTTATGGATTTAGAGTGATAATTTTCTAGTTAAAAGAGTTGGGGCCAAAATATTCACTTAATGGTGGTCCCCATAATGGCTCTATCGGTTTATAACTTTGTTGAGGTGGTAGTGGTTGACTAACTCTCCTTTCAGGAAATTTCTGAATTTCAAAGTTTGTTTCTATTTTTTCCATGAATTTTTTCCATGCCCAGGCAGCTTCTCCACTATCTATCTTTGTCCTTTTATTATTGTCATGACCAAACCAAACCCCAGTGGTTAACTGCGGTATTGACCCTATAAACCAAAGGTCTCTTGCTCCTTCAGATGTACCTGTTTTGCCGGCTACAGGCCTTGTCTCAAGTTTGGCTCTGTAGCCAGTTCCATTATCAACTACACGTTGAAGCATCCAATTCATTGTTTCGGCAACATTTCTATTTATAGCTCTTGTTCCCCTATCCCCATTAACTCTGCGACTCCAAAAGAGTACATTTCCAGGTCCTCTAATTTCTTGAAAAGCAGTTGGTTTGAGATAAATACCTTGATTGGCTATGGCGGCATATGCTGCCGTCATGTCTAAAACGGTTTGCTCATAGGCACCAATTGCCAATGGGTAGTACTTACCCAAAGGTCTTTCATTCCCTATCCCTAGCTTGTTTGCTATGGAGATCACCTCTTCGAAACCTACTTTATCAACAAGCTGAACAGCTACAGTATTCAGGGAATTTTTCAAGGCATCAGCCAAAGTAACTTTTCCCATGTATTTGTTGCCAAAGTTTTTTGGACAATATCCCTGCCAACATCGTGGTGTATCAATAAAAATATCTTCTGGTTTGTAACCCGCACTAATTGCTGCTGTATAAGGGAAAAGCTTGAAGGTTGAACCTGGAGAACGAAGTGCCTGCGTGGCTCGATTAAATTGACTTTCGCGGAAATTTTTACCTCCTACCATTACTCTAATAAGACCTTGATTAGGGCTAATTGAGATTATTGCACCTTCAGTACCTGAAGGACTATTATTAGTAATGATCTCTTGTGCTGATTTCTGCC
Source organism: Prochlorococcus sp. AG-363-O16 (assembly GCA_003280095.1). Taxonomy (GTDB): domain Bacteria; phylum Cyanobacteriota; class Cyanobacteriia; order PCC-6307; family Cyanobiaceae; genus AG-363-J23. Next base: position 14,651 of record QCGA01000005.1, on the reverse strand, counting down.
AACTGAGATTTAAACTCGTTCTTATTGTTAATCCACCAACCTCAAGTTGTTCTTTTGTGAGTAGATTTGGGAGTTGCTTTTCTACCCAACTAGTAAAGAATGGAGCTTTGCTACTAAAATACTTGGGAACACCAGGGTTGAGGTTTAGTGAACTTGTATTTGCTCTCTTTGCTTCTTCAATACTAATAAAATTTTCTTGATTCATTCTTTTGAGAACAATTGAACGACGTCTAAGGGCAAACTCTGGGTTAACGAGAGGAGAATATATAGAAGGTGCGGGGGGGAGCCCTGCCAACATTGCTGCTTCTGATAAAGTTAATTCATCAGGATTTTTAGAGAAATAAACCCAGGATGCATCTGCTACTCCGTATGCCCCCGAACCTAGATATACATTATTTAAATACTGTTCAAGGATTTTTCTTTTTGTTAATTGACGCTCTAATTTGTAAGCAAGAGCGGCTTCTTTTAGCTTTCTTGTTAAAGTACGATCTTGACTTAGGAAAACAGTTCTTGCGAGTTGTTGTGTAATTGTACTTCCACCTTCCTTTACTGAGCCTTCACGCAAATTTGTCAATATTGCACGACTTATCCCCCATATATCAACACCTTTATGTTTGTAGAAACGTCGATCTTCGGCAGCAACAAAAGCATTTTTTAGAATATTTGGCATTTTTTCTATATCAACTTTTTCTCTAGTGGCGGGACCAAGCTTCTGTATTATTTGACCATTTGTCGATAAGATTGTGATAGTTCCTGGCCTGGAAAAGTTAGAGATTCCTTTTGAGTCAGGTATTAATGAATCTATAAAATGACTAACTGTCTTTTCTGTCATTGCGGCCACAATTCCAATAGTTAATGAGGCTCCTAAAAGTGCAAATAATTTATATAAATTGATTTGCCTCACAGCCCATGAGTAAGGGGACTATGACCTATGGCTATGGCAGTTACTAGCATCCCTAGGATTAGGAATGGTTGGGCACTTGCTTGATATTTAACATCAAATTTTAAGGGATCTCGAAGTAACCATATGTCTTGGAAGGTTATTTGTGGAATTATTAGTAGGATTAGTATTACTGAAGCTAGATGTTGATTAATTAGTATTAATACCCCTACCATTGCCAGTTGAAAAATATCAATCATTCCAGCGCTGATCCAGCTTGCTGTTTTTATTCCGAAGGCAACTGGCAATGATTGAAGCCCAAGGGCACGGTCTCCTTCAACACTTTTGAAATCGTTAATTACGGCTATGCCTAGACCTGCCAAGCTATATGCGAGGGTGATTAGTGAAGTGGACCAAGTGAGCTCTCCAAATAAGGCCTGTCCAGCCCACCATGGCAAAGCTATGTAACTAGCCCCTAAGGCATAGTTACCTAGCCAACCATTTTGTTTGAGTTTTAGTGGCGGGGCTGAGTAAATGAAACTGACGAATGAGCCTCCTAATGCAAGTAGGAGTAGGACAGGTGTTGAATGATGTGCCCATATGTCAAGAGAGTATGCAACAACTAGGCCAGCTAGAAGTAAAACCCAAATTTGAAGCTTGACTTGACCTAACGGTATCGCTCCGGAGGGGATAGGCCTATAAGGCTCGTTAATTGCATCGATCTCTCGATCGTAGTAATCGTTAATTGTCTGGGTATACCCTGCGAGCAATGGTCCACTCATGACCATGCATGCAATAGAAGCCAATATGTAGGAGATTTTCCATTGATAGTGTCCGCTTGCTGCTGCCCCGCAAATTACTCCCCAAAGAAGGGGGATCCAAGTAACGGGTTTCATTAGTTGCAAGCGGAGCTTCCAGATGCTCTTTGTCTCTGAGGCACCTTTTATTCCAAGTAGTTGGCGGGCATCACTCACTGAAGGTGCCTCAAGCTCGTGAGATTTCGTTTTCAAAGAACCAGCATGTGGATCCATTGCTTAGTTCTAGAACTACACCAATTCCCTGGCCGTCTGTCATCTTGAATTTCACTAGTGTGCCTCGTGGGTCTGCTTTGATTTGCTCTTGAAGTCTTGATGGAATGCGCTCGCGCACTCTGTCAAGTTCGACTTTAAGTCTTGATCCAATTTTAAAAGTTGTGGCAGCCTGGTACATAGCTTGCAAGGCTTAGAAGGTGGCGCAACCTTAACAGTCGCCTTTGCCTATTTAAAAATGGTCGCACTCCGATTGATCCCTTGTCTTGATGTTGCAGATGGTCGGGTTGTAAAGGGCGTCAACTTTTTAGGGCTTCGTGATGCTGGTGATCCTGTTGAACTCGCTTGCCGATACAGCACTGCAGGTGCAGATGAGTTGGTTTTTCTTGACATTGCAGCAAGTCATCAGGGAAGGAAAACGCTTGTGCAACTTGTGCGTAGAACCGCAGAGGCGGTCACGATTCCCTTTACCGTTGGAGGTGGGATCAGGTCAATTGATGGCATCAAAGAGCTTTTACGGGCAGGAGCTGACAAAGTTAGCCTCAACTCCTCAGCTGTTCAGGAGCCTAATTTGGTCTCATTAGGAGCTCAACGATTTGGTAGTCAGTGTATTGTTGTAGCAATTGATGCGAGAAGACGAAATCAGGCCGAAAGAGGTTGGGACGTCTTTATACAGGGGGGTAGAAAGAATACTGGTTTGGATGTGTTGACTTGGGCCAAGGAGGTTTCGAATCTTGGCGCTGGAGAAATTCTCTTGACTTCTATGGATGGTGATGGGACAAAAGCTGGCTATGACTTAGAACTAACTAGAGCAGTAGTGGAGGCAGTGCCAATTCCAGTAATTGCTTCTGGAGGGGCGGGATGTGTGGAACATATTGCAGAAGCTTTTACTCAAGGCAATGCTTCTGCGGCTCTTTTGGCATCTTTGCTACATGATGGCGTTTTAACAGTTGAGGAAATAAAAAAGTATTTGATAGGCAGAGGTTTGTTAGTTCGTCCTCTTTCTGTTCAGTAAATTCAAATCATTGACCAGATTGATAGCGATAAAATTGTTAAGGAGTTTGTTTGCACTAACAAAATTCAGTTGGCTTAAAAAAAGGACCGGTTTGATAATTTCTAGTAAAACAATTGATGTTCGAAATTTTTTATCGAATATTCATGCATACATTGATTCCTACATAGGTAATCCCTTGAGGTCGAAATTTTTATGAAGCCAGGCGATCCCTTAGCGGTAGAGGAGTTGTTTGATTCCGTTTCTCATAGATATGATCTTCTTAATGATTTGTTGAGCATAGGCCTTCATCGAATTTGGAAAAGGGAGATGCTTGACTTCCTCAGTCCTGCTACTGGTCAGTATTGGTTAGACCTTTGTTGTGGGACAGGTGATTTGGCTTTGGATTTGGCTAGGCGCGTGAGCCCAGGAGGACAAGTCTTGGGGATTGATTCGGCTAAAGGACCTCTTGAATTAGCAAGAGGTCGTTCCAAAGAAAACCCTTCTCTATCAATTACTTGGTTACAGCAAGATGCATTAAATACAGGGTTACCTCCAAGACTTTTTGATGGGGCTGTAATGGCATATGGTTTGCGCAATTTGTCATCACCCAAAGCAGGGTTGCAAGAGATTCATCGCCTTTTAAAGCCCGGTGCAAGAGCCGGTGTACTTGATTTCAGCAAGAAAATTGAGGGGTCAACGGGGGATCGTTTTCAAAAGTTCTATCTGAGAAGAGTTGTCGTTCCAGTAGCAGAGATCGCTGGACTTAAAACGCAATATTCTTATCTAGAGGCCAGTTTGAAGCATTTCCTCAGTGGGAGCGATCAGGTCCAACTGGCTCTTGCTTTAGGTTTTCGTAAGGCTTGTTATCACGATTTTGCTGCAGGGCAAATGGGCGTCTTGTTCCTTGAGGTTTGAGATGCAATGCTTCAACCACTTGCGCAATAGGCACAAATTGAAGTATGAAGGAAATATAAAGAAGGGGTCACTATGGCCTTCCCTATTCCTGCTCTTCTTTCCTCGATTGAGGAGTTGCTTTACGAAGTTCAATGGTTAGAAGGGTTGATCCTTGTTAACGAATCGAGTAGCGCTTCGTTTGTCTCTATCTCACAGCTGAGTACTTTGTTGGGAAGGCTCAAGGAACACCCAAAAGGGTCTTTACTCGCGGAGAAGCTTTGTATGTCCCTCTACCAGTCTTATGACAACTCTTCAGCTAAACCTGTCTTAGTTCTGCAGCGAGATGGAAGTTTTTGGCTAGGTTTAATGGGAATTGGAGATAAAACTTTTCAGAGAGACAAAGCAATAGCACATTTAAACCGTTGTTTTAATAGAAAAAGTTAGGCCTTTATTTATTCAATTAAAATCTAACATAAATTACAATCGAAGTTAAGTTTGATTATGTGTCTGTTCTGAAGATTAGAGTTTAATACCTGAATTTATTTGGCATGCACATAGTTTAAGGTTTTTGATTCTTCTTGGTAGTTTCCTCTTAAGGTAACTTTTTCACCATAGGGAGTAAAGTAGATTTTCTCTACTATTTCTCCTGCTTCAACAAAGATAGTGATAACTCTAGAACCCATAGGTAACAATACAAGGTCTGGTTTTTCTTGAAGATAGTTCTCTTGATTTGAAGATTCATTTTTTAATATTTTTTTCTTAGATTCATGATAGGCTTTTGTTTCGCTATGGTTAATAGGAATGATAAAAGATTCCTCTTTGCTATCAATATTGGAAAATGATCTTTCTATGATTTTTTCTTGTTCTAAATAGTCAACTTTGTTTGACTTGTATTCGTAAGGATGCTCTTTGTATTGAGATTTTGGGATCAAGGTTTCATGATTGTTTGTTTTGATGGCATTTACTTCGTTTATAGGAGGAGGAGTTATGTTTTTTTTGTCTGTAGTGTTTCCTTTTCCGATGAGTAGTGATTTACAAACACCCTCAACAATTATATCCAAAATCATATCGAAACCTTGGTTTATTGTCAGGTAATTTCTTTTATACAATTCTTTGAAACTCTTTTGCTGTTTTATGAAAGCCATGTTTTTGATGCGTTTATATTGGAAAAATAACTGATCTTTTTATACTTAACCAGGTTATTTATACTGAAAAAAAGAATTCTTTTTGTTTTGAATTAATGAATGAATCTAGTCTTTTCATTGGATTCCATTTGGTAGGGAGTATGGATCCTCAATTCGGATTTAGAAAGAATTTGATTTCTAGGATGCGTAGAACCTCATCTTTGGCAAGAAAAAAGGTCTTAATCGATTTCTGGTCTTAAAACAGCCTTTCTTAATGCCATTAAGAGGTTCCTATCGATTTGGACCATATATTTCCGTTTTGAGCTGACCATTTGGCTGATTTGCCGGATTGTTCTTTTTGTAATACGTGGTATTTCACTTGAGGACGCTAAGGCGTCATTTTTTATTGCCTTGCTTTTCTAGGCAAGATTCTTTTCATTGCAAGTCTTTAGCTCGTTTCATGGGTTGTGATTTCGTTGCTGTGAGGCCATTGGTGGTACTGATTTCCACGAGTTTTCTTGCTAGTCAATTATGTATTCATTTTTCAAGCTGCAACAGAAATGTCCATTACACTGCTCTTATGGGCTATAAGTACCACCTGAGATTTTTTATTAATGATTGATTTGACCCACATCGTTGATTTCGCTTCAATCGATTTCTCCCCAATCATTGACTTTGCAGCTGCTCTTCCAGCTCAACAGCCACATCCATCTGATCTTGGCTTGGTTAAGCCTTCTGGTGGACTTCAATTGGTTCCAGCCATCTTTGGCTTGATTGCCATCATCCAGGTATCCCAATTCCATTGGTATGCCAGAGATAAAAACGATCCTTCAAAGCGTTTCCAGCGCTGATATCAAGCAATCTGAATCTTTGAGCTGATTTAGGGGAATCGGGTTTTCACCGATTCCCCTAAATCATTTTTTTATGCAATTTTTATCTGAGCATGGCTGGGGCTATTTATTTCGCATGAAAACAACCTTAGATTTCTCTTAGCTATAATAAACTCATTGAAGGTTTCAATTAGTTCAAAAAATTGATTTTTTTCATTGAGGGTCTATGTATTTGGGATTTAATCAATTGACTTAGTACCGGTTTTCATTCATAAGGTTTTGATAAGAGCTGGTTCATGCAAATAATGTTACCTTGCAATGATGGAGAATCCTTTTTCAATACAACTACACCATTTTGACAATGGAATATTCCATATCTCTTTTGTTTAACTAAAGAGATCAAATTTTCTTTGATTGCTTTCCATCTGGCGGTCTCAACTTGAAAAAGTGGCATAAATGGTTTGTAGTAATTCGGAGAAGCCAATATCCAGTCAACTGATTTGATTTTCCCGGCTCTATCGCGATATTCGATATTTTCTGGAAACCGCAGAGCTGCTTCTCTTTCTGCAATTAGTGGTAAGAAAGGTGTATCGGCAGAAATGGATGCATTGTTTGGAATTAGAGCAATAGCTTTTTTCGCGGCATTGGCTCGCAACAGCATTGTTTTCGCTGATACATGTACCCAGGGTTGAAAGCTATCTGGCACAAGGGCAGAAAAACTGCGATTCGGATTACTAATTAGTGTTAGCGAGAGCCCAAGGGCAAGACAACCAGTCCAAAATCTTCTGAATCCTAATACTGACCAACACTTTGGGTGGGCTTCCAGCCAAAGCATTGTTCCTGCAAATAACCCTGGAACTAGGGCCATCACATAACGGAGGGTTACTGATAATGAACTCATGCCTTGAGAAATCAGAGCAATAAACAGAGGTAATGCGACCATTAGGGCTACATCAACTGAAAAAATAGGAATCAATGCTAAAGGTATTGATGGAGCTAAAAGGAATGCCAAAGTTCCACCTGGGGGTGAAACTAGAGCTATTAAAAGTGACTTTGGCTTGCTAATTATTGCCCAGAGTAATGGAAGAGTTCCGCCAGATGCATTATTTGTCAGATGTCCAAATTTTTCAGAAAGAAATCTTTCAGATAGAGATGAATCAAGGGATGGTTGAACCCAGCTCGTCATTATTAGGACATATATAAATGAGAAAGTCAGGATAAATATACTTATAATTCGAATATTTTTCTTTCGAAGTAGAGCCCAAAGTCCTATTGAAAAAAGTGTAATTCCTGAATCCTCACGAATTAATAAAAACAAGATGCTATAGATTGAGGCCCCCTTTCGATCTTCTTTAAGTAGGGAATTTATTAATAAAAAACCTATAAGTGGATACCAACAGAAATCGTGGAAATTTTCCACTGCAGGTCCGATAACTGTTCCACTGAGATAATAGGCGAGAGTTAACCGTAGGGCTAAAGATTTTTCTAATCTTGCACTTGCCATATTCCATAAGACAATACCAGCAATAGATAGCAATCCAATTTGTAAAATAGGCCCCCCCCATCGGTCAAATATACTTACAAAAGGGACTCCAAGTAGAGTAAGAAAGTTCAGATGTTGACCCAGATGTAAATATGTAACACTAGGAATTTCTCCATCAATCGCTACTCCTGATGACAGCGAAGATGAAAGGCTGCTTTGAAATAGATGTCCTTTTGATGAAGACCAAAGCAACTGATGAAATAAGGCCTGGTCAAAGGTTGCACTAAGGCTTTCAATTCGCCAGATTTGAATGCTTAGGCCTATCAGGAAAAATCCTGAAGCCATCCATAGGACCTGTTTGGGGTAGGATTCAAGAGCTTTCGTTAACTCGTTTTTGACTTTTGAGAAGGAGAACATATTTGTGTATGGATAAAACCCTGCCATTCTTTATTTTCATACGAAATTGGTTAAAGACAATGTTCTTAAGCAAATGAATTATATGTTTATTTACTACTCCTACATTGCATAGCAAAAGAGAGGTGCAGTTCTTCGGTTGGCTCGAAGATTTTAAGTGACTTACAATTTGGTTCATTAGAGTAATCGTAATGTATCTCTAATTCATTGTTAATTTTTCATCTAGAATAGATTTAGACTTGGAACTATCTTTAATAGACTCAACTTTGAGTTAAGTCTATTAAAGATATATTTTATGGATAATTTTATTTTTCAGCTATTTTGTAGGCGCTTGCTTGGCTTGAAATGCTATTGCTAGATTTTTCCCTGACTGCGATGGCCTTTGATTTCCAATTGTACATGTCTTTGTGCGTATTATGGGCCGAATCCTTCGATCAATTTCCATAATCAATTTAATACTACTAAAGTATATTATTAGCTAAAAAAATATTCTTGTCTGGAGATATGAACTGATTTAATAGATCAAAAGTGACAATTTGTGGTTTGTTTTTATGTCAATGAATTTTTTTATAAGTCTTGATAGATCCGTATTCTAAATCAATAAAAAGTGTAAGTTTTCTGGAGCTAATTTTTTATGTTAATAAAACTATTTTAGAATATCGATTGTTTTGCGATCTCTTTCAATTTAATTCTGGAAATTCACTCTTAAGTTGTTCAGCCCAGCTCTTAAGACGTTCATCTGTTAAGTCTGACTCACTATCTTCATCAAGTGGTAATCCGCAGAATTCACCGCCTATAAGACTTTTGGATTCTTCAAATGTATAACTATCTCTATTTACATATCCGACCATAGTAGCACCAGATTTTGAGAAGAAGGCATGCAATTCTTCCATGGCATCACAGAAATTTTCTGTATAAGTGGAAGAATCTCCTAATCCGAAGATAGCAACTTTTTTCCCTTTTAGGTCCATATTTCCTATCTCTTCGAGCATTGAATCCCAAGCAGTACCAGATCTTTCTTGATCTGCTCCAGTATTCCAAGTTGGAATTCCACAAATAATGCCATTTAGATCTTGTAATTCACTAAGGTTAGAGAGATCGGCAAGATCTTTAGGTGACTCGCTACCGCCAAGCAACTCGTGAAGCCTTTCGGCAACATCTTCAGTTTTGCCGGTAGTAGTAGCAAAATAAATTCCTACAGACATTGGTTTTTGTTTGACTTATATCTCCTAATCCATAATCAAATTATTTTAAAGTTCAAGTTTTACTCTTTCCTGTGTTGTTTTATACTAGGAAGACTCGATTGACGATGAGCTTTCCATTAAGTCTCAAGATTTAGTCAATTTAGATATTATTTTGACCTTTTAGATTCTAAAGTTTTAAACACTTTAATTGCTTTGAAATTGTTTTTCTAATGAACCGATTGGAATCACCATCTTTTTAACCCAGCAGGAGGGGGAGCTATTCCTTGTTTTGCCATGCTTCGAGCTCTCATAATGCTTAGTATCAAAGGAATCCCAATAAGAAAGTGGATGAAAGCAATTAGGTAAAGATCAAGTTGATAGCGTCCCATTGGATGGTTAGGAGAAATTCCAGGCAATCATGATCTCTAAATGCAAGCATTTAGAGATTGGTGCATCTAATGAAAGATAGGTGTCAAATTGATTACATTCAGATGACTCATATTTCTCTATTTAAATATTCGTGGAGATCTAAATAAAGGAAATTACATAGACTTGTAGTGAATGATAAGGGAAAGATCTTCATAAAGAACATGCTCAATAAGCCATATGAAGTGGATACTAAATGTGTGCAATCAATTAATAAGCTCATCTTGTCCTATATATCTGTCTACCTCGTGCAGACCTACGGAAACCCAAACGTTACCTATGACTGGTACGCGGGAAATTCTAGGGTGACCAATCGCTCAGGAAAATTCATCGCAGCCCATGCAGCTCATGCAGGGTTGATGATGTTTTGGGCGGGATCATTCACTCTTTTTGAATTGGCTCGTTATGACGCTTCTTTGCCAATGGGCACTCAGAATCTGATCTGTTTGCCACATTTAGCAAATCTTGGTATTGGTGGAATTGAAGGAGGTGTGATTACTGATTCTTATGCGTGCACAGTAATTGCTGTACTTCATTTGATTTTTTCAGGGGTTTTAGGGGCAGGTGGCCTCCTGCATTCTCTGAAATTCGAGGGTGACTTAGGTGATGCAACCGGTCGACCCCAAAAATTTGATTTTTCATGGGAAGATCCCAATCAATTAACCTTTATTCTTGGCCATCACTTGATTTTTCTTGGGCTTGGAGCCATTCAGTTTGTTGAGTGGGCTAAGTACCATGGAATTTGGGATAGTGCACAGGGATTGGTTCGCACTGTTGAACCAAATTTAAGCGCAGCTGCTGTTTGGAATCATCAAGCTGATTTTCTATCCATTAGTAGCTTGGAAGATGTTATGGGTGGACATGCTCTTTTGGCATTTCTTCTAATAAGTGGTGGAGCTTTTCATATCGCTACCAAGCAATTCGGTGAATATACCGAATTCAAAGGAAAAGGATTGCTCTCTGCGGAGTCAGTGTTGTCTTATTCTCTTGCTGGGGTTGGTTATATGGCCTTTGTCGCAGCCTTTTGGTGTTCTACCAATACAACTGTTTATCCAACAGAGTTCTATGGTGAGGTCCTGAAGATTAACTTTGAATTCTTCCCTTATTTTACTGATACGGCGGCTTTGCCTGATGGGGTACACACTTCACGTGCTTGGCTTACCAATGTTCATTTCTTCTTAGGCTTTTTCTTTTTGCAGGGCCATTTATGGCATGCTTTAAGAGGAATGGGCTTTGATTTTAGAAGAGTTCAAAATGCTTTTGATAATATGGAACAGGCAAAATAAATTAATTTGGACATTGCTCTAAATTGATTTGATTGAATGTTTGAATCACACCTACTAAATCTCAAAAGCCTCACTTAATGTGGGGCTTTTTTTAATTATTAAATATCATTCTTAAAGGATTTCTAATTAAAAAGTCCTCTGATTTTTTAATCAGAGGACTCTGGAGGGATTTACTTGTATCGAAAAAATTAATTTTACACGCTTCTACTCCTCATTTGTTTTTGAAACTACCTTAGATGCTGTAGAGGTGTTTTTAAGATAAGGAGAAGAATTAGTCCCCTGTCCATCATTGTCTTTTTTGCCGCCAATAGCAAAGATTGCAAAACCCGCAATACCAAGTATTCCAAATATTGGCGCTGAAAGATCAGTGATAGCAGAGGGAGCACCAGTAGTTAATGAAGAGAAAATCATTGATTAAGAAATTGAGAGGTGTCTACCAGTGAATCTTGAATCAAAAACTATGATTTTAAACCTGACTGGAATCTTATGAAAAACTCCTGTCAATTTTAATACTAAAAAGTGTCTCTTATGTTAGTGATTAAATGCCTACTGGAGTTGGTATGAATTGATAATCTCTATTGCAAATTCTTGTGATTGCTTATATGGCTTTTAATACATAGTTTCTGACTTTATGGATTAGCCTCCTAAAGGCTAATCGATGGGGTACGCGTCGATCTTGGAATAGCTATAAACCTCGGAACCGGAACTCCGAGGTTTTTTTTTGACTCCAATTATTTGATTCTTCCAAAACATAAAATATTATCAATTTGTTTAAGAAATTTTCTACTAAAAAACTTTTTCTGTCTAATTACACAGCAAGAATTTTTATTCATTTAATAATCACACTCTTCCTGTTTAAATTTCTTGAATAGCGATTTTAGATCAAATTCATTAATGTAGATTTGAGACTAGAACCTTATTGGACTTTGTTTTTAGCAATGAACAGTTCCTACGATCTACTGTCTTCGTGAACTATTAAATTATTGTTTGGTGAAAGTAACAGTTGAGTTTTTGCTCAAGAAGTAAGTTATCCTCTAGAAATCTGAGCTGTCTTAATGAAAAAGCTGCTCTGATGAGTCCCCTTGACACTTATCACTCAAATGCTTGCTTGCTTAGATTTTATGTGGATTTTTCAATTGGTCGGAGCTAAAAACAATGTCTTATGAACCAGGGAGTACCCAATGTCGTGGTTTGATTGCTGCCAAGGATAATTTGCTATCTGCCATGAATTCACTAAATAAAATTGAGAATATCGATCATATTCAACTCAAGTTAAAGGAGATCTATAGAGAACTAGATGAGATTCATGAAGGGAGAAAAATAATTGAAAATGAACTTTAATGTTATGTATCTTCCTGTAGCAGATGAAGCAAAAATCTTCTATTGAAAATATTGACTATTGCCGTTTTGGAAGTTTCAAACTTTGTCATGAAGACAAGCAAGAATTAGCCACTTCAATTGAATTTTTAAAAAGAAAAGCGAATGCTTATCAATGGCTTCAACAACTTGATAGAGATTCAACTTTAATTGATGTTGGTGCAAGTATTGGTATCTTTTCAATTCCAGCGGCTCTTTTTCATGTAGATCGAGTTATTGCAATTGAGCCAAATCTGAGTAAATTCAACTTACTGGCTAAAAATATCAGATTGAATGATCTGACTACACACTCAATACTGCCAGTCCCAATAGCTATTTCTACAGAGTTTGATTCCAAGATTATTCAATACTGTTCTTTCCTAGATGAAACGGTTAAAAGTAAAGCAAGCTCAAAACAGGAATTTAATCATCAGCCCTTTGCGAGAAGTCTTTATTCTAGAAGCTTGTCATCTATTATCAAAGAAAATATAGAACCAAATTCTCCTCTACATATCAAGATAGGTGTAGGTCAGATTCAGTATGATCTTCTTGAATCTCTTTTTAAAGAAAAGGCTATACATAGAATTACTTCAATTCTCGTAGAGCTTTGTCCAAATATCAAAAGCCATGAAGAATTGATCAATAGACTTCAAAATACTGGTTATATTTTCGAACAATCAAAAGTTGGACTTGGAAATAGTAATTATGAAAAAGACATGGACTTTTCAGTTTATGTTTTCAGAAAATTCGTTCCTAAGCAACTTTGTGAAATAACTTCTTCGTTTATGAAAAATAAATATAAAACATCAATTGAATATAGCAAGTTAAAGGAGAGTCAGCTAATGAAATCTTCAAATGACTTTAAATTTACCCCTTCAGGTATACAAAAGATTTCTCGACTTCCATCAACTTATGCTCTCAAAACCTTGTATAAAGGCAAAGAGTTAAATCACCTACCTATTTTGATGGTAGATGCTGCTTTGCAGAGTAGTTTTGAAGTTTCTCCATTTAGATTTGAAGGTAGTGTCACTGAAACGAATACACCAAGATACCTTTTGCCAAGAAATAGTCTACAAAAGTTAGATTCGCAGTATTTCTCAAAGGTGATTTCTCTTTTAAACTCTAGGGAACTATTTTACCTTGTCAAGGAATGTTTTGATGACGCAATATCTGAATTTAAATTAACAGAATTAAGCAATAGGTTGTATGGGAAAAAAGAATCAATTCATTTAGAATACAAGTTAGTTCCACGTTTTAGACATTTCGTAGACCTACATAGTTTCAAATTAGATAGACATATAGATTCACCAGATACTTTCGCGGCGGTAATAATACCTTTAATGCCTTATGCAACTACAACAAGCCTTGTGAGCGGTGGATTATTTGATCGAGAATATCTAAAGTTGACAAAAGAACAAATTAGCATTGACAAATCAAGTTTCTCAAAGGAAAGGTTAATTGGTACTTCTCAGCATATTCCAAGTATCTATTTCTCCTTTTCGGTTAGAGATAACAAAAAGCTTAAATTGAATGGAGCACCTATGAATAACTGCGAGATTAGTCTTCAACCAGGAGAAGGTTTGATTATACCCAATATCTCATGTATTAAATCATTCGGTATACTTACACCTCAAGAAAATAATTTAATAGCCGACTATGACAAATTCTCAGCACATGCTGTACTCCCTGGCGTAAGAGAATTGTATAGACCAGTTTTGCTTATTGATTATATATTGAAACCAATGGTCGAGGATATCAAATCCGATGAATACGGCAATAACATTAATAACTTTTTGTCTTATAGCAAGTAATATAATGTATGGCAAAAAGTTTTATAAAATCTTAGCTTGTATCAAGTTTTGAAGTGATTAAATATAAATATATATATACAAGCAATTAATATACTAGAAATGTTTTAGTTAATTGATTTAAAGCTTTATTATAAAAGCACCACCTTGAGGTAGTTCCGAGAAGAATTTTACATCATTTTCAGTTTCATTCAGAAACTTATCTACAGCATCGTTAGCACCAATCCAAGGGTGGATATTATAATCATCAATTTGAATTATTCCGTTTCTAATTAATCTAGGAAAGAAATGTGATAAAGACTCGTATGTACCTTCATATAAATCAAGATCTATATGAACAAAGTCGTATATTTTATTATCATATTTATCAAAGGATTCAGGGATAATTCCTTTTATTGGAAGAATAAAATCATATTTTGAGAACTCATATTTAAAGTCGCTTAATGATCTAGCAAATGAACCTTCTTTAATTTCTGGATTATGATCGGACTTGGGGAAACCTTCGAATGTGTCATAAGCAAAAAAATGCTTGTTTTCAAAACTTGAATTTTCTATTAAGGAAGAGATTAACTTACATGACTTATATTCAGATCCCACACCACATTCTACTACATTAATTTCTTTCATCCTTTTTTTTTCTTTTGTTTTGATTATGTGCATTAAGTTCCTATATAGAGATTCAAGTCTAAATATACTAGAAAGGGTAGCCTCCCTTAAAAATTGTTCTTTTTTGAATCCATAAATATTTTTAGTACAACCAAATAATTCTTTCGAATTTCTATATGGGGCATATCTTTCCCAGAAGGCTACGCTACCAAGATTTATCTCGGCAAGATATTCGAAACCAGAAAGTTCTTTTTTATAAAAGTGCCTTTTCAAGTTCTTTTGTCTCGCAGATTTTTCATATTATATATAGATTCCATGAGATTGGACATCTTGATGTA
>QCGA01000004.1 GCA_003280095.1 Prochlorococcus sp. AG-363-O16 | reverse complement strand
TCTGAGGAAGCGGGCGGCGGGAATCGAACCCGCATCATCAGCTTGGAAGGCTGAGGTTTTACCACTAAACTACGCCCGCATTTACTGCTTACAAAATTCCAATAGGCAAAATGCAAGCATAAGTACTAAACCATTATGACGGCCCACCGTCCCTTGTGAAAGAGCTTGGAAAAGACCTTATCGCTCAACAAAGGATTCTCACGTCTCAGACTAATGTCTTCTTATGGACTTGGGGATGCAGGGACAGGGCTGGCAGCCTCTCAACTAGGTTTCTACCTTTTTGCATTTTTTACTTGTACAGCAGGCCTACCAGCAATAATTGCAGGATCTCTTCTAATGGTCATCAAGTTATGGGATGGCATCAATGATCCTCTAATCGGCTGGCTCAGTGACCACACTCGTTCAAGGTGGGGGCCTCGCCTGCCATGGATAATTGGAGCCGCCATACCTTTAGGTACAAGTCTTGCAGCCATGTGGTGGGTGCCCCCTGGTGGCATTAGTCAAAAAACCCTCTACTACGTGGTAATGGCAGTTTTACTTATGACCGCCTATACCAGTGTTAACTTGCCCTACTCGGCGTTATCTATTGAGTTAACTACAGATACAGCGATAAGAACTCGATTAAATGCAGCACGTTTCACAGGGTCAATAATCGCCAGCCTCAGTGGCCTCATTGTCGCGTCACTTCTAACAGGCCAGGGCGAAAGTGGATACAGCCAAATGGGCAGAATTACTGGAACAATAGCTACTCTCTCCACCCTCATATGTTGTTGGGGCCTAGCCCCATATGCCAAAACAGCTCAACGTCCAAAGAATCAGAAGGAACCAATTAAATATCAACTATCTCGAATACTTAAGAATCGGAAATTTTTAAAAGTACTTACTCTCTACCTTCTCCTCTGGTGTGGACTTCAGTTAATGCAACCAGTCGCACTTATTTATTTCGTGCAAGTCATACAAATCCCCAGCAAGCTCTCAACTTGGATGTTGGTCCTCTTTCAAGTCAGTGCATTAATTGGACTACAAGTTTGGAGTATTTACTCCAATAAGTATGGTCGTCTCAAGGCTCTTTATCTTGGAGGATCTCTATGGGCAACGGGTTGTATTCTCTCGATGCTCTTAAGTCCGATTTCTCTAGGTAATCTCAACTCCGAAAACCTAACCGCAATAGGAACTTTAATAAATGTGCAAATGCTGCCGTTAATTGGGACAATAATAGTTGTTGGTTTTGGAGCATCAACTGCATATCTAATTCCATGGTCACTTCTTCCAGATGCCGTTGACGCAGACCCTGACAAACCAGCTGGCATCTATACAGCTTGGATGGTTCTAATCCAAAAAATTGGAATAGGACTAAGTATTCAATTACTAGGAATTTTGTTATCTATATCTGGCTATCAATCAGCAACCAATTGTTCAGGAGCTCTCACCTTTCTAGAACAACCCCAAAGTGCTTTATTAACCGTTCGATTGTGCATGGGTCTCATACCTGCTTTGCTAGTAATTATTGGTTTACGAGGAATGAAAGGCTGGCCTGACAGAAAGACTCATCTGAAAAACAATATTTCATGACTCCCCCTTACTGGATAAAGCGTCTTTGTAAAAGCCTCCTTGTTGGAGGTCAAGCAATTGCCTTAACGGCTAGAGGTCGTATACATTTCTCCGACCTCTTTGATCAGTTAATGGAAGCTGGTCCAGCTAGTTTTCTAATAGTTCTCATTACAGGAATTGCCGCAGGAACAGTTTTCAATATTCAAGTAGCTGCCGAACTCAGCAGACAAGGAGCAGGCTCAACAGTGGGAGGAATCCTCGCAATTGGCATGGCTCGAGAGATTGCACCTCTTTTAACGGCAACGCTACTAACCGGGAAAGTTGCAACCGCTTATGCAGCCCAACTAGGGACAATGAAAGTCACAGAACAGATAGACGCAATAACAATGTTGAGAACTGACCCAGTCGAATACCTAGTTGTTCCAAGACTTATTGCAATGGTTGTAATGGCACCAGTTCAATGCCTTTTATTCTTTACTGTCGCCCTTTGGAGTGGGCAAATAAGTAGCACAAACCTTTATCAGATTCCCCCTGAGGTTTTCTGGACTTCAGTACGGACATGGCTTAGCCCCGACGACCTCCCTTTCATGCTAATCAAAGCAATTGTGTTTGGACTCCAAATTGCTGTTCTAGCCTGTGGATGGGGCCTTACCACTAAAGGTGGCCCCAAGGAAGTCGGGACAAGTACTACTGGAGCAGTAGTTATGACCCTTGTGACTGTTTCATTAATGGATGTTTTATTAACCCAAATTCTCTTCGGCTAATGACCCAACCTACTCAAGGCGGCAGTTTCAACTCAAATAAAAGCGTTTCACTGAAGCCTGACCCACGCTTACCGATTTTTATTGCTGCTTTTGGTTTAATCCTTCTCCCACTACCTTTCCATCCATGGCCTTCATTAGTGATCGGCATATTTGGATTGGCTCTCCTATTTCAAACCTTTACCCTGCGTCTTGAATTCACTTCCAAAGCGATGGTGGTTTGGCAATTAGAACGAGAATTACGAACTTTCCCTTTTGAAGATTGGTTGGCTTGGCGCCTACTTTTACCTGGTTTACCAGGAATTCTCTATTTCCGAGAAAAAGCCAGTCCTCACCTATTACCAATACTTTTTGACCCAAGTAGTCTCAAGGATCAATTGAGAAAACATGTTGGTTCTCTAGAAAAGCCTCAACCAACTTCCAACCCTCCAAAAGCATAACTTTTACTATTTCATGACCAAATCAGACCTTCCCTTATCAGAAGAAGAATCCCTTGGAGAGCATTCCCCTGTAAAAGTCTCAAGTGATGCTGTCGAATCACCTCTAGAAAAAGGAGAAAAAAAACCTCAAGAGGAAACCCTTTCGAAATTCATAGAAACAGCCACAAAAGAACTTGAGACAAATAGAAATGAATTACAACAAGAGATTCACAAACTTACTAAGCGTAAGTATCAACTAGAAGAAGAATTAAAAAGCAACTTTGCAGGACAATCTGATGCAATTGCAAGACGGGTCAAAGGTTTTCAGGATTACCTGACTGGCGCATTACAAGAACTTGCACAATCAGCAGAAAAACTTGAACTAATTGTTCAACCAGTTGTAGTACAACCTTCTCCATTAGATAAGAATAAAGAAGTAGAGGAAGAACCTGAAGAAGTACCCATTCAAGCTATATCAGAAACCTTCAAACCAGATGAAGACCTCATTCGTTTTCATCTTAATCAGTTCCTAGAACAGCCTGATTTCTATGCTGATCCATGGAAACTACGCAGAAGTCTGACTCAAAAGGATAGGAACTTATTAGAAGATTGGTTTTTCAGCCAAGGCGGCCGTGGAGCGCAAACAAGCAGAGGAACTAGGCCTAAAAATATACTTGTGTCTGCTGCATTAATTTCAATACTTGGAGAACTTTATGGAGACAGCTTTCAAACCTTAGTATTAGCTAGTCAACCAGAAAGACTGGGAGAATGGAGAAGAGGTCTCCAAGATGCATTGGGACTCAGTCGAGAAGACTTTGGACCAAATAGTGGCATAGTTTTATTTGAACGTGCCGATGCTGTTGTAGAAAGAGCCGATAGGCTAGAAGCTCGTGGCGAGGTCCCAGTCATCTTGATTGATGCCGGAGAACTAACCATCGAGACACCAATACTTCAATTCCCACTATGGCTTGCATTCGCTGCAAGCCAGGAAGAACTTTTTGAAGACGAAGAACCAATCTAATGATTCTCAACTCATTTCATCTAAATCTTCTATTCACATTCTTTGGAGGATACCTATTCGGATCTCTACCCACTGGCTACCTCGTGTGCCAGTGGATCAAAGGAATGGATATCAGAACCCTTGGTTCTGGATCTACTGGAGCAACAAATGTTTTGCGTCAGGTAGGTAAAGGTCCAGCCCTGATTGTGTTTCTTATAGACGTCCTTAAAGGAATAGCACCTGTTTTAATTGCAAAAACATATTTCTCAAATGAGTACTTGATTGTTGTTACTGGCACAGCAGCTCTGGCAGGGCACATCTGGCCAATTTGGCTAAAGTGGAAAGGGGGCAAAGCAGTAGCAACTGGCCTTGGTGTACTCCTCGGCATCTCATGGTCTGTTGGGATTGCATGTCTTGGAATATTTCTTCTGGTTCTACTAATTACTAAAATCGTTTCTCTCTCAAGCATTGTTGCGGCTCTCAGTTTGCCGCCACTAATGGTTCTGATATTAAAAGCGAACAGCGTGAGTCATGCATATTTGATCATCTCCCTATTTGCAATGGCAATGGTGCTTTGGCGACATAGAAGCAACTTCTCGCGACTCATCAAGGGTACTGAACCTCAAATCGGTAAAGGTTCAAATTAAGCTCAACCTGCTAATTATCAACTTCAGAACAGCATCTTGAAAAAGCCTTTTCCGGATCAAGTGCACGAGTTATTGGTCTACCAATAACTATGCGAGTTGCACCTGCCTTGATTGCCGCACCAGGATTCATAACCCTTGTCTGATCCTCCATGTCATTGTTATCAAAACGGATTCCTGGAGTAACAAGCTCAAAAGGGTAAGAATGCAAACTTCTCAAAATTCCCACCTCTAAAGGAGAGCAAACACAGCCTCCAAAACCCGCGTCCTTTGCCAATTGAGCAAAGTCTTGAACTCTTTCCAATAAAGGCTGACTAATACCCAAATCCTTTTTGAACTGACTTTCCTGCCAACTAGTTAAAACAGTCACTGCCAAAAGTAACGGAGTTGGAAATCCATTTTCTGCAGCCCCCTCAGAGACTGATTCCTTGGCAACAGATAG
Source organism: Prochlorococcus sp. AG-363-O16 (assembly GCA_003280095.1). Taxonomy (GTDB): domain Bacteria; phylum Cyanobacteriota; class Cyanobacteriia; order PCC-6307; family Cyanobiaceae; genus AG-363-J23. The sequence goes on along the minus strand of QCGA01000004.1, from coordinate 69,912 downwards.
GGCCTTATGACCTGAACAAGCGTGAACCGTAATCAAGTCCACCCCATGACCTGCCGCAGCCCTACAAGCACCAGCAACTGTTGCAGGAATATCGTGAAACTTAAGATCTAGGAAGATTTTTAGGCCCTTGTCCCGAAAGATGGAAAGAACTTCTGGTCCAGAAGCAACAAAAAGTTCCAGCCCAACCTTTACCCATCTCAGACCAGTCAAATTAGAAGCAAATGCAATAGCTTCTTCAGGGCGCATCCCATCCAAAGCAACAATAATCTTCTCAGCAGGGTTATTAGTTCGTGTCATTGAATAGGTAAAAACATTTTAGTCAGTTTGCAAATCTTCTAAAAGTCTTCTTCCCAAGCTGAATAACTTTTCCAATAAGCATATCAGCGTTATCAAATTCATAATTTGGATCAAGTATCTTATTCCCATCAAGTCGAAAAGCTCCTCCTTGAATCTGCCTTCGAGCGTCACTACTAGTTTTGGATAAGCCAATTGCACTAATCAAGTAGAAAGCTTTTGCAGGAAAATTTACTCTTTTTATTGAAATTTCAGGTATGTTGCCGCTGGATTCTTTCTGACCGGAAACCAACTTCGCGGCGTCACCCTGTGCATCCTTAGCTAAGTTGATCCCATATTGGCTAGCCGTCACAGAAAGAGCCATGATTTTCTGTCTCTCACGTGGATCAAGTGGCAAGTCTGAAACCTTAAGGTCAGTAAGTAATGTCAAATAACTATCAACAAGTTCATCTGGAATTTTTTCCAATTTAGAATACATAGACAGTGCATCTTCAGTAATTTCAATTGTATTACCAAGACTTTTACTCATTTTCTGTGAACCATCTAGGCCTATTAAAATTGGCAAAAGAAATCCAAATTGTGGACTTTGTTGAAAATGTTTCTGAAGATCTCGACCAATTGCAATATTAAATTTCTGATCTGTACCTCCTAGTTCTATATCGGCTCTGACTGCAACCGAATCAAACCCTTGAAGCAAGGGATAAAGAAACTCATGAAGAGAAATAGCTGTTCCAGATTTATAACGATTAAAAAAATCTTCTTTTGCAAGCATTTGCCCCACCGTAGTGGTGCTTAGCAACTCGATAACCTTTGACAAGTCAAGCTTTTCTAGCCACTCGCTATTGCGATACACCTCAAGTCGACCAGGAGTCTTGAAATCAAGAAGAGAATATTCTGGTGACTTTCCTTGCCCTAACTGCAGCAAATAATCAACAGCATTGGTTTCGACTTGCTCAGCACTTAATTGCACTCTTGTGGTGCTCTTCCCAGTAGGGTCACCTATTCGAGCAGTGAAATCACCAATAATTATTACTGCTGTATGACCTGCATCTTGGAAAGCTCGAAGTTTGCGAAAAAGGATACTATGTCCTAAATGAATGGCATTGCCAGTGGGGTCAATCCCCAACTTGATTCTCAATGGTCGGTTGCAACGAGCAGACTCTTCCAGCCTTGATGCAAGACAATGACAAGGATCACCCTCTTCACCAACAGGAAACAAATCCGCCATGCCCCTCTCCAGCCAGGCTGGGATTGGGATTGGCTTTTCGGACATCTTTATAATTAAGGTCTAAGTAAATGGTAAGAGATATTCATACTGAAAAGACTATTCAGAATTTTCAAGCTCTCCTTTCATCCTTTGAAGCGTCGTATTCATCTGATCAAACATTTGCTCAGGCGTGATTCCAAACTGACCTAGCTGTGTACGCAATTGTTCAACTGTCATTTTCGCCTGGAAGTCCTCAGAAAGTTCAAATCTCTTCATGAAGACTCTGTAACGGCTCATCAATGACTCCATAGTGTCAATAAACATTTTCTTACCTTCACGGTCAAACTTTCCGTAATCAGCTCCAAGCTTCATCAGCTCCTGATAATCGTTAAACAAACGCTTGGCTTCCTCCTGGACAATCTCAGATTCGAAGAACGCCATGAACGCTCAAAAAAAGTTGATGATTAATTCTCCTGAATTAATCGCAAAAAGAACAGTGCGGATCAACGTATTTAAGCTGAAAACGACAATGGATCGAATTTAACCATCAAAAGGACTGCAGTCTTGGAGTCTCTTTATTTGTTGTAAGTCACCAGACCTTGCCTTGAACGGACATTAGCCATGAAGAGTTCGCAAACATTGATATGACGAGACGTTCTTAGTTAGGTAATCTCAATACCAGTTAAATCTCCTTACATGGCCCGAGGCCACTGGTTGGATCCTCTGGCCCGACAGATCCTTCGGGCTACAGGCCAATTAACCAATCAAAAGAAAACAGCCAATCATAAGACTCGTAATGAACTCATTTCCATTGAAAAGGAACTGGAAGCGCTAAAAGAACAACAAGAAGCCTCCAATAATTCGCCCACCTTTTGCATAGATGTCAATCGCGCCAAGGCCAGTGACTGGAAAAAACTCCCAGGATGCACAACTGAGATGATTGAGCTTCTAATGAGACTTCAACGAGGTGGAGTTCAACTGAGTAGCCCAGAAGATCTTTTCAAACTACTAGAAATTCCTAACTATTTAGCTAAAAAATGGCGACCATATTTGACTTTCCATTGGTATGGAAGTCCTCCTCCAATTGAGCCTAACCCTGCTTTGGATATAAATACTGAAAGTCCTGCCATCCTCCAAAAAACTCTGAACTGGCCTCGCGATCGTATAAACCGTCTTTTAAGAGAAAGACAACGTAAACCCTTTAAAGACCTTGCAGACCTTCAAGAAAGACTCTCCCTCCCCGCATCGACAATTGAAAAATTAATCGGTGAAGTCCAATTTGGATCAAAACCTGCAGGCCCAATTCTCCCTCCCACTACTGCCTAATGCATGATTCACGTGGACAAGGAGAACTCTTTGACAAATTCCTATCTGCAAAAATCGAAAATAAAAAAAAAGAGCTAGAAATTAATTCTGAAGTTTTAAAGCGTTGGCAACAACGAGTGCAGAAGTTTCAACATCCATTCTTCATTGACAATTTCAAGGAACCCAAGCAATCGGAATTATTTCCAGACTGGCCGAACGAAAAAGTAATTCAATTAAACCCATTAAGACTCACTCCATTACCCCTCAACTTCTGGCGCTGGCCAAACAATCCTCATCAAGGGCCAGCAATATATCTAGTTATGGATCGCCCAGAGCATTTAACAACACCGTTACTTCTTTACGTTGGTGAAACAATTGCAGCAGATCGACGCTGGAAAGGAAATCACGACTGCAAAACTTATCTCAATGCCTATAGCGAAGCATTGGTAAAGGCAGATTTACCCAGACATTTAAGTATTCGTTTCTGGACTGATGTACCAAAACAAACAAAAGAAAGAAGAGCTCTTGAACAAAATCTTATTCAACGCTGGCTCCCACCTTTCAACAAAGAGACCAGATCTCATTGGTCAACACCCTTTACCACCTTTGAAAGCCTTAAAACCTAGCTATCATCTGCTTACCTAAGAAAAAAACAAATGCAGATTTCCCTTACGCCTGCAAGTGCGCAGCACTGGACTGGGGATGTTCTGATTGCAGGAATATGCATGGGAGAACTTCAGAAGCAAATAAATGCTATTCAACCAATTTATGCGCAGTCACTAATTGAAAGATTAAAAGCAAAAAATTTCTCTGGGAAAACTAATGAGATTGCCTGTTTCGAAATCCTTCAAGGTAATACAAACAAACTTATCCTGGTGGGATTAGGAGAAGCGAATAAGTTATCAATTAACGAGTTCAGAAACGCCACCGCTCTAGGAGCTCGCGAATGTGTTGGGAATAAAGGAATATTAGGCATCCTCTTCCCATGGGAATCATGTAATTCGCATGAAGCTGGCCTGGCAGTTTTAGAAGCATGCCGCCTATCACTATTCAAAGACCTCAGATTCCGTAGCGACCCTGAAGTGAGAAAAATACCTAGTGAGATTGTTCTTATTGGATTAAATGAAAGTGAAGAGAAAAACTTCGGAACCTTCAATCCCATCTGTTCTGGAGTTGAACTTGCAAGAGAGCTGGTTGACTCACCCGCAAATGAAATAACCCCAACAGCACTTGCAACTATTTCAACAGACTTAGCTAATGAATATGACCTAGAGATAAAGGTACTTGAGAAAGAAGATTGTCTTAAACGAGGCATGGGTGCATATCTAGCTGTATCTCAAGGCTCAGACTTAGCTCCAAAATTCATTCATTTAACCTATCATCCCAAGGAAGAAGTAAAACAACGACTTGTGCTCGTCGGCAAAGGATTAACCTTTGACTCCGGTGGTTACAACTTAAAAGTAGGAGCTTCCCAAATAGATCTAATGAAGTTTGACATGGGAGGAAGTGCAACCGTTCTTGGGACTGCTAGGGCCATATCAGAAATCCGCCCCAAAAACATAGAAGTTCACTTTATTATCGCCTCATGTGAAAATATGATTAATGGATCAGCTATACATCCTGGAGATATCGTCAAAGCTTCTAATGGAAAAACAATTGAAATTAACAATACAGATGCAGAAGGTCGTCTAACATTAGCAGATGCTTTAATTTACGCATGTGAATTAAAGCCAGATGCAATAGTAGATCTGGCAACACTAACTGGAGCATGCATAATTGCTCTTGGTGATGAGATAGCAGGACTATGGACTAACAATGACAAACTAGCCGAAGATTTACAGCTTGCGGCCAATAATGCTGGCGAAGGAATTTGGAGAATGCCATTACATAGTAATTACAAAGATGGTCTCAAATCATTACTTGCAGACCTTAAAAACACTGGTCCGAGATCAGGGGGGTCAATAACTGCTGCACTGTTCCTAAAAGAATTCATATCAGAATCAATCCCATGGGCCCATATAGATATTGCTGGAACAGTTTGGTCGGAAAAAGGTAAAGGAATGGATCCTGCTGGAGCAACAGGTTATGGAGTGAGAACATTAATAAATTGGATAATCTCACAAGAATAAAATCAAAGATTACTTCCAATTTATATTTCTGGATATTAAATACTTAAACAAACTTTCTATATTTATCTCTAAAAAGATTTCTATATCTATCTATTAAATACTGAAACTTCTCAAGACACCAAAGCAGTGACGACACAATCTCTCGTGCCAATCCTGTCGGACAAAGAAACACATTTGGGGCTCTCAAGAGCATAAATCTGCCACCTCGCTCGTTCCGAGCAGGAAGCCAAAACCCTCTCCAAATCATCAGACGCCTGTTTAGGTGACTCATATGGCCCTACATGGCGTGTCACGAGGCCATCCTTAACGGTCAGCAGATACATACATCACCCTCCACAAATCTCCAACAGATGGTAAGCAAAGATTGCAAAAATTGGGATGGGTGAAAACCCGCATTTAAAGCACTAATCCAGTATAATATGTATACCATTTTTACTATTTCATTATATTTGCCATCTTTATTGCTGCCAAGGGTCGCCTGTTCTAGCTCTTTTGCCCCAAAGCCTGTCTAGCCTATAGTCTCGTCCACAGCTAGCTCTGTAAAAATTATATTTAAGACTATTTCTCTCTGCAAAATCCTGGTGATAGTCTTCCGCTAGCCAGAATTTTGCATTGTTTTCAACAACAACCTTTATATCTTGAACAGGATGAGCAATCTCCTTTGCAGCATTTGCAATAGTCAAAATTGCTTGTCTTTGCTGTTCATCATCTCTAGCGAAAATAACAGGCCGATATGAATCACCGCGATCACAAAACTGTCCCTCACCATCCAATGGATCAATATTCCTCATATATATCCTCAATAAATTTGCATAGCTAATTTCTTCATTATCAAAACTAACTTTCACTGATTCTTGATGACCGGTCCTTTGAGAACTAACTTGTTCGTAAGACGGCCTATCAACATAACCTCCGCTATAACCACTCTCTACTGAAAGGACACCAGGTACGCCTTCCAAATCATGTTCTAGACACCAAAAACACCCTCCGGCGAGTATGGCTTCTTCATCTAAAGCATTTACTCTTGTGGGGGAGAAAAAAGTATTTATAGTTAGAAGCATAACCATAAAAAATAAAAAGACACTAGTTTTTTTTCTAATCATTTGTTCATTTCATCAAGGATCAATTTTGCAGCCCTGGATGTTGCACCAGGCTTCCCAAGGACTTCACGTAGTCGTGAATAGCCATCGAGCATTCGTCTTCGCTGATATGAATTTTGAAGTAACGGTATAGATACGTCGGCAATAGCTTTAGGGCAGAATTCATCTTGCAGGAGTTCAGGCAAAAGTCTCTCATTTAAGAGTAAGTTAACCGGGGAGATATGATCAACTTCAAACCGTAGAATTTTACGTGCAATAAATGCTGTTACTCTACTCAATCGATACCCAACCACTTGAGGAACCCCATATAAAGCTAACTCAATATTCACAGTTCCTGACTTTCCCAAAGCAAGATCTGCCAATGCAAACAACATTGGTTTAAGTCTATCAACTTGACTCGCAGGTAATACCTTGCCTTTAACTCCAGCAGCCACTAGGGCATCCTCTAGAGATCCTTCAAAATCTTGTAGACCAGCAGGAACAATAACCTCAATTGACGGATCACTTTGTTGAATTAATGCGGCGGCCTTGGCAAGAGTAGGCATTAAATACCTGATCTCTTGTTTTCTTGAAGCTGGAAGAAGTAACAAAAGCTTTTGATTCACCTCTAACCCCAAGACTTTCCTCGCCAACTGGGGATCAGGCAAAGAATCTATTGTGTCAAGTAATGGATGACCAACCCAAGAGACCTTTGCACCATGTGATGCATAAAATTGTGCTTCAGCAGGGAAAATAGCCAAAATCTTATCACTAAAAGTGACTAACTTTGTTGTTCCTCCATCACCCAAACGCCAAGCCCATTCTTGCGGAGCTATGTAGTAAATAATTGGAACCTCTGGAAGGGATTTTTTTAATTTTCTGCCAAGACGAATATTTGGTCCCATATAATCAATCAAAACAACTACATCAGGTGGGTACTTCGCTAACCAAGAATCCACCTTTGACTGCAATCTCACTGTTGGCCAAATTAAAGGTAGAGCTTCCCAAAGGCCAATAGCACCCATAGGTGCTGTATTTGCGATTAATTCAGCACCTTTATTTTCCATTCGTGATCCTCCTATAGCCAAAATCTCAATCGAGATGTTCCGTTCTGCTGCTTCTTTTTTTAAGGCCGCGACAAGCAAGCTTCCCTGTAAATCGCCAGAGACTTCACCAGTACTAATTAAGACACGAACCATTAATCCATAGAGGACCTAACAGGCATAGGTCCTCTACGCCCTTTCCGAGTCGAAGCCTGAATAAAGGTACAAAGATGTTCCGCTGCTGGCATCAACTTTTGCTTAAAAGCAATATCCAATCCTTCCTTAATCACAAAATCTGATCTAAAAAGCAAGGTCCAAATATCTTGAAGTTGTTTTAATTCAGCTTCCTGATAATGATTACTAGACCTTCTTAAACCTACTCTGTTTAGCCCACGAATCCTGCCAGGATGACCTTCTACTAAGCAATAAGGGGGGACATCCCTATCAACCCTTGTCATTCCACCAACCATTGCTAATCCACCAATATGCACGAATTGATGAATTCCAAGACATCCTCCGATAACTGCTCTATCTTCGATTACTACATGACCAGCAACTTGAATACCATTTGACATAACAATTCTGTTGCCTAATTCACAATTATGACCCAAATGGCAATAAGCCATTAGAAGATTATTATCACCAATCCGTGTTATTTCTCCTTCATCTGTTGCCCTATTGATAGTTACGCATTCCCTAATTGTGTTGCCATCACCAATAACAACCTCTGTAGAAGCTCCCCGATATTTTAGATCCTGAGGTTCTAAACCTAAGCAAGCACCCGGGAAGACTTTATTTCGTTCACCAATAGTCAATCGGCCATCTAATACAACATTTGGTCCTATCCAGGTATTTGCTCCAACAAACACCTCTGGACCAATAACTGCACCAGGTCCAACAACTACACCATCTTTGAGTTCCGCTCTGGTATCCACAACCGCCAAGGGATGAATCTGAGCAGGACTCTCTTCTTTTTGCCTTAAAGGGTTCGCCAACTCAGTCATACAATCAAACCATCAAAGAGAACATCAATTCACCAGAGCAGACAAGCTGATCTAAAACTTTTGCCTCTGCTTGCACCTTGCCAAATCGTTGTCTTTTTAAGCTGATCAACTCGCATGTAATTGTTAGTTGATCTCCAGGAACAACAGGTCGACGAAATCTAACTCCATCAATCCCGGCAAAAACAAAAAGCCCCTTAGGGAGGTCTGGCATCTGTGAAACGATGAGTCCGCCAACTTGAGCCATTGCCTCAACGATTAACACTCCAGGCATCAAAGGCCTTTCTGGAAAATGTCCTTGGAACTGAGGCTCATTTAAGGTGACATTCTTAATTGCTACTGCCCTCTTACCTGGAACATGTTCCACAACACGATCAACCAATGCGAATGGATATCTATGAGGAAGTAGGCCCATAATCTGCTCACTGTTGAGCACCGCAGGTTGTAAAGAAGAATCAGTCAAGAGTCTTTAGCAAAATTTGAGGAGTGTTTGTGAAGTTCAGAAGCCAAATCTGAATGAAGGCCATGAGAGCCTCTATAAACAAGAACCTGTGCTTTGGGGAACCCAACAAGAGCCAAGTCCCCTATTAAGTCCAAAAGTTTATGGCGAATCGGTTCATCAGCAAAGCGAAGCGGAGGATTGATCCACTTCTCACCATCGCAGACCAAAGCATTATCAAGTGTCCCGCCACGAATCAACCCAGTTTCCCTCAATTCCTCGACCTGGTCCAGGAAACCAAATGTTCTTGCAGGTGCAATTTCTTTTACAAACACCTCAGGAGTAAGAATGACAGAAAACATTTGCTTTCCAATCGGCCTGTACGGGAAATCAATTAAACCAACCAAGCTAAATTTTTCTGCGGGTGTCACAGCCACCACGCTGCTTCCCCTATTCAAAACCAAGGGTTTTTCTAATGGCAAAGTTTTTTTTGCAAGAGTTGGTGCATGCTGCAATCCAGCCTCTTCTATTGCTTCTACCCATTCAATAGATGATCCATCAAGTAAAGGGACCTCACCACCTGAAGCCACTATTTGAACATGTGTTATCCCGCAACCTGCTATGGCTGCAAGCAAATGCTCCACCATAGACAATCTTCGACCACCCACTTCCAATGAAGTGCAAAGCGGCGTATCTCTTACCTGGGAAGGGTGAAGAGTTATAGGTGGATCTTTGCTATCCATCCAAGAAAGATGAATGCCAGGCTTTCTAGAAGGACATAAATGTACTTCTGTAACCTGGCCACTGTGCAGACAAACACCTGTCCTTGAAACAGACCCCGCAAGAGTCCAAGGGTCATCATAATTACTAGGCCAATTGACCACTAGAACTTCCAGCCCACACCAAGGTTAAACCGCCACTCACCCTCAAGTCCCTGACTTGCCGCCTCAAGACGAAGAGGTCCAACAGGAGTAGTAACTATTACACCTGTTCCCAAAGAATACCCAGAACCTGGTTTATCTAATAATTTTCCAGGCTTCCCTGGGACTCTTGACTGGGACCCCAAATCAGTTCCACCATCAACAAATAACTGTCCAGAAACTATTCTCCAAATTGGGAATCGATACTCAACAGAAGCTTCAGCAAAACTACGTCCCACTGACAATCCACAAGAATTCCAACCTCGCACTGAATTTGCCCCACCCAAACAAAATGCTTCATACGGTGGCAACTCTCCAATTATTGTTCCTGTCTTTACTTGAAACCCAACCGCTTGAGGGCAATCAAACTTTTCACCTGGTTTTGGACGGCAACCTTTGGCGATTTTTATCAAATTAACTGGAACAAAATGTGTATAACTCGCCCTGGCCCTATTAAAAGTAGGAGAATTTTCCCCAATAGAAACAAATTGCTCAGTACCAAAACTTATGTAATTGCCAGAAGTAGGATTCCTGGCATCATTCAACTTGTTATAAATAGCTGCAGCTCTGACGCCTAAAAGACTATTTTCTCGTGCACAGTTAAAGGCAATGCAAATAACCTCTCCATCTTTAACCTTTCCTTCTTTTAACTCATTAGTAGAAACACCATATGGTCGGCTAGAGCCTGCAAAATCTATTGGCTTTACTTTTTGAATAGACATTCCTGCTACAACGCGCCAGGGAACCTTTTTATATGGATCACCTGAATTTAACGGCCTAGAGAAAACGAACCTTGCTCCTGTCCTCTGCAATGCGACTGCATCACCTTCATAATCAAACCAACTTTTATCGGGAGAATTGTTCTTTGCCTCATCTACTGAATTAAATTTTCCCTGTCCATGAGAATCCGACCCTACGTCATACACATAGTTAGATGAAATTGCCTCATGGTAATCAGAAGCAGTTCGAATTGTCCCACCTTCTTGACTTTGAAAAATCTGTGGAACTTCTCTACTTAAGAACAACGAAGTCCGAAAAGAAGTACGGTATCTATCACCTCTAATCCAAGGATCATAGAAACTCAAATCTGCGAGTCCACCATACTGACCATAAGTAACATTTAAAGACGCATTCCAGGACCGACCGAAGAGATTACTATCCTGAACTCCTACCTGACCAAATACCCCTTGACTTTGACTGTAACCAATTCCTCCAGTAAGAGATCCGGTAAATTGCTCAATGATTCCCAAAACAATGATCACCTTCCCAGGTTCACCTGGAACAGGTTTTAATGTTACCTTTATATCACTAAAAAGCGAAGTCGAATAAAGGCGTTTAATATCATCTTCCAGTTGATTCCTATTAAAAGTTTCTCCTGATTTAATTGATATTTCCCTTTTTATAACCCATGGTTTTGTTTTGCCTTTAATCAAATTACCTTTCTCATCAACTATCTCTCTTTCCTTATTTAAAAACCGCACTTCCACCCCAGCAACAGTTCCTTCAATAACTCTTAAGCTGACAACACCCTTTGAAGTAACTCGACTAGGACCAGTAATTCGAACCAGAGAATACCCCTTATTTAAATACCATTCTTTTAGTTGTTTCATCCGAGTTTGCAGGATATTTAAGTTCAATGTTTTACCAAAATCTTTCCGAAATATTTCTGACAATGCCTCTTTAGGTAGTTCAGAAAAAGTTGATTCTAATTCAACTTTGGTTAACAGAGGATTGGGCTGTACATTAACTACGAGCTGAACACCAAGAGGGGCATCTACAGGCTCTATTTTTACTCCTCTAAACAAACCAGTTGAATAGATAGCGTTTAAATCAAGTTTAATTTCTTCCCGAGTAACCCTGCTACCAGGACGGATACTCATCACATCATAAGCAGCAAATTCAAGGCGCTCTTTTTCAGGGTGATCAGAAGTACCTTCGATAATTACCTCAGTTATTAAAACCCTCTTAGATTGAGGGGACTTTCCTCCTGAATTCTCTGAGCGATCATTCCTCGTCTTTTTCTCTCCAGAGATTTTCTCTCCACTGGAATCACTCTTCTGATTCCCCTCCTGAGCTAAATGGACATCCTCATACCTAAGCTCCATTGCCTTCAGGAATCTTTCAGACTCGACAGATTTGGAATCCGCAGATACAGCAAAAAGTGGTATCGCTACAGCGAAACCATATGCTGATCTCCAAAGAGCAGAAGAGGATCCACCAGGAAGAAAACTAATCATAGAGATTTAGGGACCCGATAGATATTAAAGAACTTGGGCTGACCTTACCTGTAGATGCGCGGTTTAGAGCAGACACCTTGTATACGTTTGAGAATCTCCTCGTAGGCCTCAACTACTCCACCTAAATCTTTACGAAAACGATCCTTGTCTAAAATCCTTCCATCTAGATCAGTATTGCGTTGATCCCACACTCTGCATGTATCTGGACTGATCTCATCTGCAACTAAGAGTTGACCCGATTCATTACAGCCAAATTCCAATTTGAAATCGACCAGTGTCAATTGCAACTTATCAAGAAATGTACTTAGTACTGAATTGACTTTTAGAGCAAGCCTAGAGATTTCCAAGCGCTGCTCCCGATCTAACAACCCAAGCAACTCAAGCCTTGCTTCTGTAAGAAGTGGATCTCCCATTTCATCGTCTTTGTAATAAAGGTCAATTAATGGGGCAGGCAATTCCTGGCCAAAAGAAATAGGAGTCTCACGGCAAAGAGATCCAGCAGCAATATTCCTAACCACCACTTCCAAAGGAATTATCTGTACTCGTTGAGCCATCATGCAAGTATCAGCAATAAGTCCTAAATAATGATTAGGGACCTGTTCCCCCTCTAAAACTTCAAATAGACACGCAGAAATCTGACAGTTAACAAATCCTTTTTTTCTTAACTGCATATGCTTCCTGGCATTAAAGGCCGTTGCATCATTTTTGAACTCAACTAGCACTCTGTCTGAATGGTTTGAGTTGAAGACACGTTTTGCCTTTCCCTCATAAAGCAAGTTTGCGTGATCTGATGTCATTTGCATTTAGAAGTAGAGAACTAAAAGGGGCAATTAGCTACTAGAAGACTTTTTCGAAGCTTCTTTTATATAGGCCAAAAGAGGGAGATGCTTTTGAGATTGAAATTTTAAATTCTCCAACCTCTTTAGAATTAATTCATTATCTTCTTTGGAAATCAACCCCAACTTCAACCAAAGTCTAGAAATGACTTCTGCAGATCTCCAAGATCCCTTAAGAATTAATTTTTCTAGAGCCTCTTCCAGCAATTTGCTTTGTTCGTCAGTATTTAAATATTTGAGCAGTTCTGAAACAAAGGCAAGCCTCCTAGCTCCTAATATCCCATCAATACGACCAGATAACAAAACCATAGCTGCCGAATAATGGCGACCCAATGAGTTCTCATGACTAGCCAAAAGATCTAGAGCACTCCTTCGAATCAATACTCCTTCACTCGCAAAGCCAATATTCAATTGCTCATCATCCAAAAGTTGAATCTCACCATTAACAAGTTTCATGAGAGAGGCAGAGGCACTTTCATGGTCAAGTGCAGAATTTGCAGCCTGCCATAAGAGGATAAGCAGTTCTCGTCGTTGAGAGGAAGAAGCTGGGATAACACTCTCAAGAACCTTTTGAGCGCTATCAGGAGCCTTGCAACTCATAAGTGCATCAGCATTGCTTACTAAGGAATCAAAACTCTGCCTTTCCTTAGACAGAAGTAATAACCGTTCACGAAGCTCATGTAATCGGTTATTTTGTGAAAACCGTACGGAATCAAGGCAAGCATTTCGGAGTTCCTTCAATGATTCAGATTGCAGCACGTTCTGATAATCAATTTCAGACATTGGATCAGAAGCAATAGCTAACCCATCCTGTTCATCCGAAAATGCCATGACTGGACTACCGGAAATCAACCACAGAAAAAACACCAAAGATGCTTGAGCTCCCAACAAGATATCCTTCATGAACAAGGTATGAAGTCGGTTTGAACTAACCATGTAGCCTTCTCTCAACGTTAAGGGTTCACGCTGCTATTCCGTCATCAAATGTCCTCAACAGCAACTTCAAAACAAATACCTGAGAAATTAAAAAGAGTTTTAGTCATAGGAAGTGGTGGAAGAGAAAATTCTCTTGCCTGGGCACTAAGTCGCTCAACAACCATCGAAGAGGTATTGGTCACTCCTGGCAATGCCGGCACTGAGGATATTCCAGGCTGTCAAAGACTTTCAATAGAAGAAACCGATGGTATTGCACTAGCTAAAGTCTGCAAATTCAAGGAAATCGATCTAATTGTCATAGGTCCAGAAACACCGCTTGCAAATGGGCTGGCTGATGAACTACGTCAATATGGCTTGATTGTTTTTGGACCTGGGAAACTCGGCGCCCGCCTTGAATCAAGTAAAACTTGGGCAAAAAAACTCATGATGGAAGCTGGTGTGCCCACAGCAAAATATTGGGAAGCAAGAGAAGAAAAAGAAGCTATAAAAATCGTCAACCAATTCAATCAAGCCTTAGTTGTTAAAGCTGATGGCCTTGCAGCAGGGAAAGGTGTAATCGTTTCTGACACACTCGAACAAACCAAACAGGCAATTCATGAAATTTTCAAAGGTCGTTTTGGAGAAGCTGGCACGCAAGTGTTACTTGAAGAGCGATTATCTGGACCTGAAATATCTGTATTTGCTCTGTGTGATGGCAAAGAGATGGTTCTCCTTCCTCCCGCACAAGACCACAAACGACTGTACGAAGGAGACAAGGGTCCTAATACTGGAGGAATGGGAGCATATGCACCTGCACCCTTACTTGACGAAAACAGTCTTCAAGACATCAAAGCGTTAGTTCTTCAACCAATCCTCGAAACACTATGCCGAAAGGGAATCGATTACAGAGGAGTTATTTATGCAGGTTTAATGCTCACCCAAGCAGGTCCAAAAGTTATTGAATTCAATTGTCGCTTTGGGGATCCTGAATGCCAAGCTTTAATGCCTCTTATGGGTCCAGAACTAGCAGAGGTACTACAAGCCTGCTCCCTAGGTTGTCTAGAAAAAAGTCCCAATCTTTCAATACAAGATTCTTATAGTGCTTGTGTTGTAGCTGCATCTGCAGGCTATCCAGAGTCCCCAGAACTAGGCGTTCCAATTTCCATTGAACTGCAACAGAAATCAAATTCCTTACAAGTCTTCCATGCAGGTACGAGCTTGAACGACAAAGGTCAACTAGTTACTGCAGGTGGGCGAGTGCTCTCAGTAGTTGGTCAAGGCTCAAACCTTGACGAGGCATTCCAAGTCGTATACCAAGGTATGAAAAAAGTTAGTTTCAAAGGTATCACCTATAGATCTGACATTGGCCATCAAGTTCGCAAGTCCTAGATTCAATTATGAAGAGTAACTTGATAGCAAGAAACTCTTCTGGGGCAATTCCAGAAACAAAAGGATCTATTGACGGATCTGCTCCACCTAAACCTAAAAGCATGTGGCGACGAATTTTCCTTTGGTGGTCGGAATTCAGTCTTCAAACCAAACTACTTGCAATAACAACACTTGTGGTGAGCCTCATGATGACAGGCATCACCTTTTTCGTCCTAAATGGCATCCAAAGAGATGCGGGCATGAATGACACTAGATATGCCAGAGATTTAGGGTTACTTCTTTCAGGCAATGTCACCGAATTAATCGCTCAAGGTAGAGAAAAGGAAGTCGCAAATGTTGCTGAACAATTCTGGCGATCTAGCCAAAGTATTAAATATATCTTTTTTGCTGATCCAGATGGATTGATATATCTTGGGATCCCAATTAGTGCGACTCCAGACAGTGATGGGAATGAATTACTTCTTACAAGAAGACTAGAACTACCAACTGAAATAGTAAAGCGGCCGAAAAATCCTCTTGTAAGACAGCATCTAACACCTCAAGGAAAAATTAATGATGTCTTTGTCCCAATGATTTGGAAGGGTGAACAATTAGGAACGCTTGCATTAGGTGTCAAACCCAATGAAAGTACACTCGCAAATGCAGCACTTACGAGAGAAGTAACCGTTGCTGTTTTTATATCTATTTGGATCCTCGTCATATTAGGTGCCGTTTTCAATGCACTAACAATCACACGTCCAGTAAAAGAATTATTACGAGGAGTAAGAGCAATTGCAGATGGTAATTTTGAAGCAAGAATTTCATTCCCAATGGGAGGAGAACTAGGAGAACTGTTAAATGGATTTAACGCAATGGCATCTCAACTTGAAGATTATGATGATGCAAATATTGAAGAGTTGACTGCGGCACAAGTCAAACAACAATCTTTAATAGCAACAATGGCTGACGGTGCAATACTACTTGATGAAAAAGGAAAAATCGTCTTAGTAAATCCAACAGCTCGTCGTTTATTTCGTTGGGAGGGTAGAAAATTAGAAGGACAAGAATTGATTAATGAGTTACCTGAATTACTTGCATTAGAATTACATGAACCACTGTTAGCAATTCTCAAAAATTCTGGTGAGAACTCAGACCTCCGCTCCAGCCTTAAAGAGCCGCCAAGAACTCTCCGTATCGTGCTGCAATCAGTCAGCGATCAAAGTGGTGAAACCATTAAAGGTGTTGCAGTTACTGTTCAAGATCTAACAAGAGAAGTCGAATTAAATGCTGCACAAAGTCGTTTCATAAGTAATGTCTCTCATGAATTAAGAACACCTCTTTTCAATATCAAAAGTTACGTTGAAACATTGCACGATTTAGGTGACAAACTTTCAGAAGAAGAAAAGAAAGAGTTCCTTGGTGTAGCGAATGCAGAAACTGACAGACTTACACGACTAGTAAATGATGTTTTAGATCTTTCTAAACTGGAGTCAGGAAGAACTATGCAGGTTGAATCCATAGACCTTTGCCCTGCTATGGAACAAACTCTTCGCAACTACCGACTGAATGCAGAGGAAAAAGAGGTTGAACTCAAACTCAACATGGAGAAAGACCTTCCTAGAATTCTTGGGAATTGGGATCTTCTGCTTCAGGTATTAGATAATTTAATAGGGAATGGCCTGAAATTTAGCAGCAAGGGAGGGTCTTTAATGGTCAGAGCATACACCTGGCCTGACAGTTGTATGGCATCACCTATAAACGAGAACCAGGTAGCCCCTAGCTGCGAATTGATCACACCTCTACCAAAAGTTCGAATAGAAATCTCAGACACCGGTTGTGGAATAAATGATTCTGATCAACAACGTATCTTTGATAGGTTCTATCGTGTAGAGAACACAGTTCACACTGAAGTAGGAACAGGCTTAGGACTTTCAATAGTCAAAGGAATTATAGAAAAACATGGCGGCAAGATTTCAATGGCTAGCGAAGTAAATCTGGGGACAACATTCTGGTTTGATTTACCTCTTGAAAATGCAGATGCCGATGAATTATTTGTTCAAGCAGAGAAAAATAATTATCAAAATGATGAGAGATTCTCATCAGATTGACCTACTAAATAACCTCAACCCTTTTTCAAGGATCTAGTTAAGTCATCACCATTGATTCTGTGTGGAGCACCACTGAAAATCTGTTCAAAGTTAGAAAAAGAGTCTTTAATTTGAGGGCCCTTGTCGGTAATAATGAATTCGCGTATGCGCTTATCATGCCACGAACCACGCATCTTGAAGACATTAACAGCTCTGGCCATTTCCCCTCGAATCTCAACATATTGAAGGAGAAGAATTGTATCTGTGATAGTAGATATATGTGAATCTGTAATCGAATGACTGCCCATAAATTCTTCAGCAGTATTAGTAAAAAATCCAGCAATTTCTTCTTGTTTTGCATATCCTGTGACGCCAATCACAAACTGTCTAAAAGCATTTAAGCTCACACCTCTTGCTAAAGCAGACAATGAATCAATAGCCATTCTTGAAGGTTTGAACTGACTTATCTGAGTCTTGATGATCTGAAGATGATCTTCCAAACCTGTAGATTCAGGGTAAGCACAAATTATTTTTAGAAGTCCTTCACTCTCCATTCGCTCAAATTCTATTCCCCAACTGGTTGCATTACGAAGTAATTGAGCACGAGATTCTTCATAAGCAAAAAGAATTGCACGTTCTTTATTGCGATAAGCATCCTCAATGAACTTGGATACCAACATTGTTTTCCCTGTTCCAGTTGCACCAGTAGCAAGGATGATTGAATCCTGAAAAAAACCTCCGCCACACATCTCGTCCAAATCTGGCACCCCAGAACTGATCCTCACGTTGGAAGACCTTTGGGTTAGCCGCATTGCCCCCAAAGGGAAAACACTTACACCTTGAACACCCATAGTGAATGGGAATTCTCCCTTCATATGAGTAGTACCTCGCAGCTTAAGGATCTCTACAGTTCGACGTCGTTTTTCTGCCTCAAGAACATTCCTTAAAATCACCACATTGTCAGAAACAAACTCTTCAACTCCATACCTCGCTATTGGGCCATATTCATCGATCCGTTCAGTTGTCATAACACTTGTGACACCTAGATCCTTAAGTCGAGCAATTAATCTAAAGATCTCTCGTCGAACCATGAAAACAGCGTCATACTGTTGAAAAACAGCAGTTATTGAATCAATTGCAACTCGCTTTGCCTTGTACTTTGTAATTGCATAATTAATCCTCTCAATCAAGCCTGAGAGATCGAAGCTTCCCACTACATCTTGCCCATCAGGATCAGGAGATGCATCAAGGATAAAAAGCTTGTCTTGTTGGACCATCTTCTCCAAATCCCAACCAAAGCTGGCTGCATTGTTCAAAATGTCTGCAGGGGATTCCTCAAAGGTGACAAAAATTCCAGGTTCATCAAACTTCGAAATCCCATTGTGTAAGAAGTGAAGAGAAAAAACTGTCTTTCCAGTACCTGAAGTGCCACTTATCAGGGTGCTTCTTCCTACGGGCAGGCCCCCATGACAAACGTCATCAAACCCTTCTATCCCTGTTGGGAGCTTGCGAACCCGTTGCTGCATTACCCCCATTACATTCTCGGAACTCATGTAAATGTTCTTCCTACCAGACGCTAGTGACAACAAACATCCAAAGGGAAATTTATCAGTGTGACTTAAGAATCTTCTTTAGTAATGTCTTCATCTCCCAACGTATGAGCGATGGTCCTCTCAGTTAATTCATCATAAAGCAAGTCAAGACCAATCAAAACTCTTTCTCTATCAGACAAATCTCCAATAATTCTACGAACAGGTGGGGGCAGAATCTTAGAAAGAGTTGGAGTGGCAAGGATCTTATCTTCTTCGGCCAGTTGAGGATTCTTTAATACATCAATTACCTTTAATGCGTAAACACCTTTAAATTCTGTCTCAAGGATGTTGTGAAGTGTTTTCAATGCTCGCATCGAATTTGGAGTATTGCCAGCGACATAAAGCTTGAGGATGTAGGTCTTTCTGGGGCTCATCGGGAAAAATCCATTTCAATAATTTAGAGATGTATTGAGAGTATTGGTCCGTTTTAAAGCAAGCAAATGCCGAAAGGATCTTTTTTAGCCTAGAGAAAATCCCTTAATTGTCAAATTTTAGATCATTTATATTCGACTGAAGAGAGAACGAGATCCAAGATAATTACTTTATAATTAGAGTATCAAAAAAGAAATTAAAGCTCACTCCAATAATAAAAAAATGGCACTAAAAAGTCTTAATTTCCTTGGAGAATTGCAAGTATCAATAAAGAGTAATAAGTCTAAATTATAATAGCTCAAACACTTGCCTACTGACAAAGGTAACTAAAATCTTTTGCACATTCTCGAGCACAAACACCATAATCGATTAAGACTTACAAGCTATAAAAAAAATTATTGAGGAGGAAATGGATTAAATCTTGACTAAATGGCACTTAAAGCGAGAAAATATCAGTCCATCAACAGATTGCGTCTCAGGCCTAATCGAGAGACATATCTAAGGCCCTTTGAAAGTTCCTTCAGATAACTCACGAGCCTGAACGCGTCCAATAGAATAATGGACGAAAACCCAACCACTTCAAAGCCTTCCGCTGCCAAACCCACTAAAAGCAAACAGGAAGAGAAGCAGCAAAGCTCTAGTAGTTCAGCTTCGAAAAAGCCTGTTGCAACGAAAGCCACTACTCCAAAGAGAACCCGAAACGAAGATGGGTATGCCATCGTTGAGGCCTGTGGCACCCAACTTTGGTTAAAAGAACATCGCTATTACGACCTTGACCGACTTAATGAAGAAGTCGATAAAACCGTCACGCTAAAGAATGTTCTTTTAGTAAATGATGGAGCGACAACATCAATAGGCCAGCCTTATGTAAAAGGAGCTAGCGTTGAGTTAAAGGTTATGGAGCACAGAAGGGGTCCAAAGCTAATTGTGTATAAAATGCGTCCAAAGAAAAAAACTAGACGCAAAAATGGTCATCGTCAGGAACTGACCAGAGTCATGGTTCAATCCATTTCATCCGGTGGGAAGTCCACCTAAGGAGATAAAACTCCCATTCTATTTATCATCATCTAAATCAAATGGCTCATAAAAAAGGCACAGGCTCTACCAGAAACGGGCGGGATTCTAACTCCAAAAGGCTGGGAGTAAAGGCTTATGGAGGGGAGAAAGTCACCGCAGGCTCCATTCTGATCAGGCAAAGGGGCACTTCTGTTCTCCCTGGAGTCAATGTTGGGAAAGGAAAAGATGACACTCTTTTTGCACTAATAGATGGAGTAGTTAACTTCGAAAGCATTAGACGCGGGTTACGAAATAGAAAACGAATTAACATTGCGGCGCTTCCTCAGTAACAATATTATTTTTAAAAAAGTTTGCTCTTGTTAGCTTTTAATTGGAGAAAAATATCCCTAAATATATGATCGATCTGCTCCAATCTTTCAGTTGATTCTCCTGGGCCGGTACGCTCGAGTAGTAATCAAATAAGGATGAAATATTTCAATAAAGTTTTCTTGGAGTGTCAGAAAAAAACTATCGATAATCTCCGGTTCATCAATGTGGAAAGGGTATTCCCCTTTGAAACCCTTAAAAAAATACCAATTTAATAAAGCAGTTGCATTAGGGGAAAGTCGTCCAAGGAATGTAAGCAGTTGCTCCGCTGGATCAGGAAGATGCTCAAGGACATCAAGACATATAAGTGAATCAAAAGTGACTGAACCAATACTTTGCAAGTCTCTATGAATTGAAATTTTTTTATCCAACCCAACCGTTTCGATGCGTTGTTTAACGAACTCACGATTGCAAGGATTTAGATCCACAAAATACACATGGTCTACATCTGGCAAAAAGGCTGCAGCCAAAGAATGAGTACCTATGCCACCGCCGAAATCAAGGACTTGTCCCTGAGCAAACATCTTCTGCAGTCGTAAAGTATCTGCTATGTATTCAGAACTAGAAAGATGCCACGAGGCCAATTCAAATAGATGTGAAATGCCAACAGTTTTTTCATAAAAATTCGTCACCTCATCAGCTTCGAAAGAGCGTGGGTGCATTGCAGCTAAATCATCTGAATGTTCGATTATTGATCTCTCCACCTCATCCATAGTCAACTGGAGATACCTTGCCAAATGAGACTTGACATCAAAACAGTTTTCTAGAAAACCATTCAAATTAAAGTCCACTCTTTCTATGGCTTTTTGCATCATCTACAAAACTAGCAAGATCAACCTAAATGTTCATGAGCAACTTCTAGTGGAACATGAATATATAAAAGTAAAACATTCAATGGAGCTCTTCGAGTGAGAAGTCCATTTGGATTCGTAATCATTGATAAGCCACGCGGGCTTACATCTCATGATTGTGTAATCAGAGTTCGTCGATTTTTTGGAATAAAGCGCGTAGGACATGGTGGGACCCTTGACCCATCAGTGACTGGAGTCCTGCCAATCGCTCTAGGCAATGCCACTCGACTACTCCCTTATCTCCCTGGGGACAAAACTTATAAAGGGACTATCCAGCTAGGCAAACAAACAAAGACAGACGATCTGCAAGGCGAAGTCACCATTACCAATCCATGGCCAGAACTAAATAAAGAACTGATAAAGCAACAACTAAAAAAATTTCATGGAGTAATCGAGCAAAAACCTCCACAGTTCTCAAGCGTTCACGTAAATGGAGAACGCGCATACAAACGTGCAAGACGTGGAGAGTTACTGGACATGCCATCGAAATCGATAACTATCCATCAGTTGCAACTATTGAACTGGTCACAAGAACTGGGGCAGATCGAAATCGAGGTTCATTGTTCTGCTGGAACATATATACGTTCACTCGCTCGTGATCTGGGCAATCAACTTGGGTGTGGAGCATGCTTAGCACAGCTTCGACGAACCCAAGCTCTAGGGTTCCATATCTCAGAAGCATTTCCTCTCCCAAATCAAATAGAGGGCAAAGAAGGAATTCTCCCAGTGATTTACCCATCAAAAGCTTTAGGACATTTAGTTCAGTTAGAATTAACCAAAGCAGAACAGGAACTCTGGAGAACTGGTCGTCTAGTTAACATCACCGCATCTAGATGTAAGCCTCCTGAAAATATTGATTCTTTAAAACAAACAAAATTGGAGCAATACCTTTTAGTAATAGATAGTGAAGGGGCAATAGCAGGAATAGCTACCTGGCATAATACATCAAATATAAAGCCTAAAGTGGTTTTCAACGCTAAAGGCTAGCGAACGAACCTCCAAGATTTGTAAAAAATTCCATTACACCACAACAATATAATTTGGGCGAAAAAATCTTTTATTCTCATACTTATTTTCACGGAAAATTAGTTAACTTATTAATTACTCTTCTAATTCCTAAAGAGTTTATGGCCTCAAGAAAAACGACTCTAACTAAAGGGTCTTATTTTAAAAATCGCAAAGCAAAAGATTCGTTACCCTCAACTGCAGGCTTGTCTAACCAAAGTGAAACACGTCCATGCATCCTCAACCAACTTGCTGGTAAATGTTTGGAGCATCTCGAATTCATTAGAGATTTAAGGATCTCTACCTTGTCAGAACCACAAACAATTAAATGAATCTCTTCTGCTAGAAGAATTTCCCTAAGTCCAAGGGTAATTGCAAGAGGAGGAACACTCTTAACATTCCCTCCGAATGCGTAGGCATTTTGTTTTCGTGTGCTTTCAGATAAATGAACAATCCGACACGAAGCATCTGGTTCGCAAGGAGGTTCATTGAACCCAACATGACCATTAGCTCCAAGCCCTAAAATTTGGACACCTATACCGCCTAGTCGGCGTATATGATCAGAATATCTACTGGCTTCTTTATCAAGGTCAGGGGCCATCCCATTAGGAATATGTAGTTGCCTCTTCGAAAGTCTCAAGGGATTCCCAAGATATCGGGCCATATAGCTGACATAGCTTCTGGCATCACCGCACGACAACCCAATGTATTCATCAAGATTAAAACTGCACCAATCTTTGCATAAAACATCTAACTCAGAAGTTGGCCACTGTTGTAACCGTGCTACAAGAGTCTTATATATAGGCTCCATGGTTCTTCCGGTTGCAAGGCCTAGAGGACGAGGCGTCTTGACTATCAATCGTTTCTTTAATCGATCTTCCAATACATCTATGAAATTATCGACAAGGCATTTTTGATTATCTAAAACATGGATGCTGTAAGGGAATAAATGCGAAAAAGATGAAGGAGATTTGAACTTGTCCAAGTCAAGAGCCTCCTAAGAAAAACAAATTTTCGAAATACAACATCCACCTCTTTCAAAAGAGCACATCGTCCTTTCTCATTTGTATGAACTGATTGTCACACCTTTGTAGTAGTAAGTGAGAATTTGACGAAATTTCGCACCTTTAAGTGCCATTCCATGAGCACCCCATTGACTCATGCCTACACCATGTCCAGAACCAAAACCTCTTGCTAGCAAAACAAAATACTTATCATCAGATGGAAGTGGTGGTGGTGCCAAAACAAGCGAAGACTTCTGATCAGATTTAAATTCTAAGACTTTTGGATTTGATTCATTATTTAAACTACCTAATGGAACTTGTAGAAATGCCGAGGTAACTCCTACTTGCTCATTATTCTCATATTGCCATTGAGGAATGTAATTAGGTAGATCGCCTACAACAAGCTTCTCAAAACTGACGCGAGTACTTTCTAAACCCATACGTCTTCGTAATTGCTTGCCAGAAAGGGACAAAGAACCTTCAGGTCCCTGAACCTGTACACCCAAGATTCGCTCCGTTGGACTCTTCCGGAGAATTCTGATCTCATTCAAACCTCCAGACTCATTGAAAATCTCCTTCAATTGCCGAGGTGTAAACCAAATGTACCAGCGATATTTCGGGCTGTGTTGATCATGGTCAACCACACTTACCAAATAGGGAAAATGCCTATCCCACACTTCACTGCTTGCGGCTGTCAAGCCACCCGAACTGCTATGAAAAACGGCGTCAATAAGTCTTCCTTGATGGAGCAGGACTAATGAACGAGTGCTATTAACAGCTCTACGCGTACTCTTAGTCTCTGACTCGATTCCCAAATATTTCTGATTCACAACAGTCGCCCTAACGTCAAAATGTGGTTTTTTTCCATACTGTTTTAAAGCATACGTACGAGCAGCAACTGCTTGTGCCTTCAGTGCCTCAATAGGCCACGATTTAGGCATTTCACTTCCTACAACGCTTTTGAGGTAATCCTCTATAGCTAAATGATTAACCACAGCCAAACCAGAGGTTCCATGGAAAACCTTTAGTTCGCCTCTGTAACGACGATTCCCAAGCCATATTCCTCTTTTGTCATTAGTTTCGATTCTCAATTGAGTTTTTTTGTCAAGAGTCATCTCATCTTCAGTCCGTCCATCAATTGATATCTTCAACTGACCTTGATCTGATCGAATCGTTAACCCAGAAACCTTTTTATTGACAACCCCAACACCTATCAAAAGTAGAGGTTTATTACTATCCGCACGAATTCTTGCTTTAAATCCCTCGAAAACCAAAACTCTCATCAAAGGCTGTTGAGCAGCCATGACGTTGGCCGGCCTAAGGTTAATAGTCACCATCAAGCCACCCACTATTCCTAAAACCAATAAAGGTCTAGGCACGGTCACAAGCGATCTAAGTATTAATAGACAGTCTGCCTTCTCTACAACACAAAACCAATATTGATCTCAGGCATGGGAGCATAGATATGGATAGCACAATGCCTTGCTGGTAACTTTTCTAGGCACAAGTTCAGGAGTCCCTACTCGCTCACGAAATGTGTCAGCGGTAGCTCTTCGGGTCCCTCAACGCTCAGAGCTATGGCTATTTGACTGCGGAGAGGGAACTCAGCATCAATTTCTTCGCAGTAATCTTCGGTTATCACAGCTAAGTCGGATATTCATCACTCACATGCATGGAGATCATATCTTCGGTCTTCCTGGGCTACTAGCAAGTCTTGGTCTCTCTGGAAACAGTAAAGGGGTAGAGCTATATGGACCAGAACAACTAGAAAAGTTTCTAACCGGAGCTTTTCATAACAGCTGTAGCAGGGTCGGATACTCTCTAAGAATCCACCAAGTAAAGGAAGCAGCCGAGAGCAACAAAGTGCTTTACGAAGATGATGATTTGTTGGTGCGGTGCACACGCCTGACCCACCGAGTTCCTGCTTATGCCTACAGAGTTGATCAAAAGCCCAAACCTGGTCGATTCAATCTTGATCTTGCCAGATCATTATCTATACCTCCTGGTCCCATCTATGCGGCACTCAAACGAGGCGAACAAATAACCCTCGATGATGGTCGAATTATTAATGGAAGAAAATTTTGCGGTCCCGAAAGACCTGGGGTCAGCATTGTTTACTGCACAGATACAATTTTTTCTGAAGCAGCAGTAAAGCTTGCAAAAGGAGCAGACCTACTCATACACGAGGCAACTTATTCTCATAAGGAAGCCGAAATGGCAATTCAACGAAAGCACTCAACTAGCACTATGGCAGCGCAAACCGCCGCCGAAGCTTGTGTAGGAACATTAGTGTTAACTCACTTAAGTCCGCGATACGTAAAAGGCAATTCAGTCACTCCTGAAGATCTACTCAATGAAGCTAAGTGCATATTTCCAAATACACTCTTAGCCAAAGATTTCCTAGACATAGAAGTTAAACCTATATCAGGGAAAAATCGCTGCAACTAATTTGATTTAAAGATGTAAAGTTTAAATCTTTAATATTAATTCATTTCTGGCAGCTAAAGAACATATATTCCAGATGGCGACCACACTAAAACCCTCAAAGAAACAATTAAACATATAAGAGTCTTGACCAGCTATTCTTCATATAAAATAATAATTATTTAATTCAAATTGATATAATAACGCATTACAACTAGAATCAATAACTTATCCCTTCTATTCACAAATGAACAATCTATACAACTTTATTGAATGAAATCTTACAAGCCTATCCATAGCAAATATTTTCGACCAACCATTTAGATTCAATTACCTTCATCTCCATGTTTTCCCCATCACTCGATGCCCTCAACCTGGAAAAACGACTTAAGACAGGTCGTCTAGTTCAATCCCCTCTGTTAGAAGGCACATGGACACTCCTTGAGCCAGCAGGAGAGCAAAACCACGCACCACAACTCTGCTGGCTAAACCAGAACAGGCTGGCATGTGCCTGGATGGCGGGAAGTCAAGAAGGCACATCAGGAATGAGTATCTACTTAAGTGAATTGCGTAAAGGGAAAGGTCGCTGGACAAAGCCAAAAATGATTTCCCAAGACAGCAAACGCTCTGAACAGAACCCTCTACTTTTTGTGAATTCTGAAAAACAACTTCTACTTATACATACAGCTCAATGCTCTCGAGACCCAAACGATACGAGCTGGCAAGAAATTGGCAGTAGTTTTTCTATGCAATGGACCGCAGCTCTTCGCCAACAAAAAAGAAATTTACTTACGGGGAAGTGGTCAAACACTCAAGATTTATTAGATACACCTGCTTTTTGCAGACACCCTCCCCTTTCCCGTGCAGATGGAGCATTGTTACTGCCTATCTATAGAAGTCTTGAGACTGGCGGAGCATTTGGACACGACTATTCTCAAGTCCTTCTACTACAGCCCGATGGGTCCCCCGCAGGCGAGCCATATGACATCCCTGAAAGCACAGGCAGAGTTCACGGCTCTATCGTTTACAGCGCAGACAAGCAAAAACTTTTACAATTTTTCCGTTCACGACTAGCAGATCGAATCTATTGCTCAATAGGGACACTAGAGGGGGATTCCTGGACCCCCCCCAAAGCAACAAATCTCCCTAATAACAACAGCTCAATTCAAGCCTGCCGTTTGTCTAGCGGACTTCTCGCAATGGTCTTCAATAGATTTTGCTACGAAGATCCACCAATACAAAAAGATTCTTGGGGAGAAGCTATCTGGCCACGAACAAGATGGCCTCTTACTGTTGCTATCAGCGAGGATGACGGAGAGAGTTGGCCATGGTGCCGAGATATCGATTCAGGCCTTGGCTTTTGTGGATCAGCCAATTGGCATCTAAATGGACAGCTTGCATATCCAACGATGATCGAAGGTCTACCTGGCGAACTTCATATTGCTTACTCATGGGGGAATAGAGCTGCAATCAGGTATATATGTATTCCCGAAAGCTCAATAATTGGGGGGAATTAATATTTACCTTCCAATGAATTGCAGCCTCCTTGCCTGACCAAGAAGCACTTTTAATCAAAGAGGCAGGCCAGGGGAAGAATTTCTCTTATCTTTTGAGCGAGGATGACGGCTGTACCACCACTCCTGCATTAACGGACTAAACCTTTCAGAGAAAAGTGTAAGTACAGTTGGTGTTGGCTTCGATCCAGGCTGCAATAGCTCCACGGAATAAGAAGGACAGCGCCTAGACGCAATGTCGGCAACGAAACGACTTCCTACGCGTCTCCAGCTGGGCTCTTTACTCCTCCATGCCAATCTGGAACAAGGCCAAGGGAGCTCCTCTCGATCAAATAATCGGCAACAAGGTCCTACAACCCTAAAACTGTACTGACCACCGCTGCTCGGATGAATACTTCCATGTCCCATAAGAACATCATCATCTGTCAAAAGAACTGGGGATGATTTCACAAGCAAATTAGAGCAATTAGGAGCCGCCTTAAAAAAGCAAAAAGCCACCCACTGAGGGTGGCCAATAGAACCAGGATTAGCAAGACCAATCCACAAAGGAGATACTCTCCTTTACCTCAATAAAGCTCTTCCTCAGAATGAGTTGTAATAGTGCAATTTGAGGTTGGGTAAGCGACACAGGTCAACACGAAACCAGCTTCAAGCTGATCATCATCCAGAAAACTCTGATCAGATTGGTCAACGGTGCCGGATGTGATTTTCCCAGCACATGTAGAGCATGCACCTGCTCTACATGAATAAGGGAGATCAATGCCCTGCTCTTCAGCAGCATCAAGGATGTACTGATCATCAGGGACATCAATGGTCTTGTTCAAGCCCTCGCCTTCGTTAACGAGGGTTACTTTGTAAGAAGCCATGAGATGGGTGGAAGCACACGGAAAACCAGAGGCAACAAAAACCTCAGGATCGATCCTTCTTACATCGGCAGAGGGCACTTAATGCCCAATTCTTGTCATTCACACATCCAAACCCAATCTAACGCCGTCAATCCATAAGCCAGACTTATGAATTGACGGCGTTAGAAGTTATGGTCTTCCGACTTCTAAAAGAGCCCATTTTCCCTGGTCTTCCAGCGAAATAACACACCACCCAAACTCCTCCAGAACCAAGGTCAGAGAAGGGACCTGAGTAATAAGAATGCCGCTTAGCAAGGCACGTCCATTCACACCCAAAAGGTCTTGGAATTGAGAAACTAAAGACTCAATAACAGGAGCCAAGATATTGCAAAGCAATAAGTCAACATGATTACCATTCAACTTGAATTTCAATGCTTCTATTGAGCCAAGTTCAACTTCTATTTCTCCACTGCCCAAAGAGTTGATTTGCGCATTATGAGTTGTTGAGCGAACTGCCAAGGAATCTATATCTACTGCCCATACGTGACAGGCCCCCAATCTCAACGCTGCCAAGCCCAACAATCCGCTACCACAACCAAGGTCAGCAACTTTTAAGGCAACTGGAGGTTTTCTATCGAGAGCCTCCAAGCAAAGGCGTGTTGAGGGATGACTTCCTGTTCCAAAGGCACAACCTGGATCAAGTCGGAGAATCAATCTATGAGAATGTTCCTTTGGGAGATCTAACCAAACAGGCAGAATTAAAAGGCTATTACCAACTGGATCAGGCTGCCAATGCTTTTTCCAATTATTATTCCAATCCTCATCGAATACTTCTTCCCAAACGGGCTGATCCAAGTAAGTCCCAAATGTATTAGCTAACTGAATCAAGTCAGTAAAAAGGGCCTCACGTTCAACAGCTCCCCACTCATTAGAAGGCAGCCACAAATACAACAGCCCTCTGGAGGTGTCTTCTAGGGGATACTCAACTGAGAAAGCATTGTGACCAAGCGTCGCGAATTTCCATACAAATGACTCTTCCAAATCAACAGGGAAAAGAAGCTTTAACTGCCACCACGAAGCCTTTAAATCGGAGGTCATCTCCTACCACTCATAAGAACAAAATGATTGATTAACAACAACGGCTTTGCCTAAAGAATTACCGGATAAGCCTCTTGGATGCCAGCTATAGAATGAATACGATCGAGAAGCTCAGAAGGTATCGGATCATCAATACTCAAAACCATCACTGCATCACCCCTAACAATCCGCCGTCCCACCTGCATAGAAGCAATATTGACATTGTGCTCACCCAATAAAGATCCCAATTGACCAATAATCCCTGGCATATCACGATGGCGAGTGAACAGCATGTGACTACTAGGTGAAACATTTACAGGAAACTCATCAATCATCGTGATTCGCAAATCTCCATCAGCGAAAACAGCACCAATAACGCTATGTCCACCGTTATCACCACGAGTGGTTAATTGCAAAGAACCACCTGCAAAATCTTTGCTTGCACCATCCTTAACTTCGAGCACGTGAATCCCCCTCCCTTTTGCCTCTAAAGAAGCATTTACATAATTAATTCGATCCCCAAGTGCACTTGTTAGGAGGCCTTTTAATGCTGCAATAACCAAGGGTTGAGATGGGTGTTTCGAAAATTCACCTTGCAGGCGAACCTCTAATTCTTGAACTTGACCTCCAGATAATTGGCTGATCAACAAACCAAGAGTTTCGGCCAACTGCAAATGGGGCTTTAATTGCTCCATGATCTCCGCACTTAAGCCTGGAATGTTCACTGCGCTCCGTGCAGGTAAGCCAAGGAGAACATCACGAATTTGCTCTGCCACATCAATGGCAACATTCTCTTGAGCCTCTTCTGTGGAAGCTCCAAGATGGGGAGTGAGTATTAATCTCTCTTTTACATTAAGCAGTGGAGAATCTGAAGCAAGTGGCTCACTGGCATAAACATCCAATGCTGCTCCAGCAATTACTCCATTCTTCACAGCTTCCGCTAAAGCCGCCTCATCTACGATTCCCCCGCGAGCACAATTAACCAATCGAGCTGTTGACTTCATTGTGTTCAATAATGATGAATTAACTAGATTTTCAGTTTCAGGAGTTCTAGGCAAATGAAGAGTGACGTAATCAGATTGCTGAAAAAGTAATTCAATCGAAGTTAATTGAACCTGCATTTGCTGAGCTCTCTCAGCTGAAATAAATGGGTCATATGCAAAAACATCCATTCCCATTGTTTTCGCCACTCTGGCCACATGAGAGCCAATCTTGCCAAGTCCAACCACGCCCAGTTTTTTCTTATATAACTCATTGCCAACATATTTCTTACGTTCCCAACCTCCCGCCATTGTACTTCCATGCGCCTGAGGCACATGGCGAGAAAGGGACAAAAGCATCGCCAATGAATGTTCAGCAGCAGCAATGGTGTTTCCCTCAGGGGAATTAACCACAAGGACTCCTTTCCTTGTGGCAGCGGTGACATCTACGTTGTCAACACCAACACCAGCTCGACCAATAATTCGCAGTTTTGTTGCTGATTCAATAATCTGAGAACTCACAAGAGTCCCAGAACGAATCATCAAGGCGTCATATTCAGAGATGACTGACATGAGCTGCTCAGGTGACAAGCCCGTCTGTTGATCCACTTGGGCAACTTGACTAAGGATGTCGATTCCTGCTTTATCAATTGGATCGGAAACCAGAACTTTTGTCATTAATTGGCGGAGATTTGCCTTACTAAACTCTAGAGAGCAAAGTGTTGTTGAATTGGGTTACCCCCTCCTGGGTTCAGAATTCAAAAAATTGAGGAACTAAATTAGTGCCAATCTGCGTAGTCCTTTTCGATCAACGTGAAGCTGCCAATCACTTGTTGGAACAGCTACAAGCCAGTGCCACGCCAGTTTCTAAATACAAACTCATAAGGCCTTCAAAGTTTGATAGCCGTCAAGAAGAGGAAAACATCATTAAATCCTGTGAAATCGATAGTGTTCCTCTACTGAACCCCAAACTGGACAGACAACAAAGGCAAAAGGCAATGGCATTTTGGCTGATGCCTTTTGGCTTTACAGCAGGACTAGTTTTCGCTCAAATGACAGGACTTCAAACTTTCTCTCAAATTGGTCTAGGCCAATTAGGCGAACCATTAATGGGAGGTCTACTTGGAATGGGATCTGGATGGCTTGGCAGCTATGCCGCATCCAGAAGTGTAAGCAGTAATACCAATGAAGATGACCTCAGAAGCCTTAGAAAACGACTTAATGAAGGCCTCTGGCTACTAATGATTGAAACCCCAATTGAAATTGAATTGCCCTGGCAAATCCTCCAAGAAGCAAAACCCAAAGAAGTGCTAAGACTCAGCGATTTATGAGATTACCGAGAGGAAAGCTCCTCAAAGACTCTTCAAACATTGAAGGAATGGAATCCATTCTTGTTCAAGCAGACAAAGTACTTAAGACTTGGCAACCTTCATGGAGCTCATTTGTTTCTGCGCCCCTAAAAGAAGAAGTACTAAAAACAATGTCTCTCATAAGCGATTTAACATGGCATTCAGATGGAGGATATCCAGGAGCAGAAAGGACAAGACTTCATTGCACTCGTTACTTTGATGAAGCGATTACAACTACTGAGCCTGCACCATTGACGGGGCTAAATGTCACTGGCAATTTTCTTTTCGATGCACCTAGCCCACGAGACATCCGCATTGCTCTTGAATCTGCAGGGATTGAACCAGAAGAATTAGGTGATATATGGATTTGCGGAGATAGAGGTGCTCAAGCCATTTGCACCCCAGAAGGATCAGCAAAACTTGATGGTCAGACAAGCAACTTCAGAGATGTAGATATCTTTTGCGAATCGGTCAACCTTTCTAAACTCCAACTCCCGACTCAACGTGTTCCAAAAAAATTTCATAGCGTAGAAGCCTCTTCCAGGCTCGACGCAATTGCATCAGCAGGTTTCGGACTATCGAGAGCAAAAATTATCGGTCAAATCAAGCAAGGGCGACTTCGACTGAACTGGGAAACAATAAAGCAAGCAAGCAAAGAACTGATCGTTGGTGACCGCCTTCACTTACAAGATCGAGGTACTGTAGAAGTCTTGAGTATTCAGCTGACCAAAAGAAGTCGATGGAGAATTGAAATCCTTAGGTACTAGTTATTAAAGATCCTCCATCAACTGCTAGCTTCTCTTGAGGGGAACAAGAGCCCCTCGTTTCTTGTCAACCCAACCCAAGGGCGATTAGCTCAGAGGTAGAGCACTACCTTGACACGGTAGGAGTCACTGGTTCGATTCCAGTATCGCCCATAAACATTCAGCAGAAGATACTTTGAAAAATTCGAAAGTTATTGTGGTTGGCCTAGGACGTTCTGGCATAGGTGCAGCCCGCTTACTAAATGCTCAAGGGACACGTGTCATTATTCAAGAGCAATACAAAAATAAAAAATTAGAACAACTAGCCTCAGATTTAGAAAAAGAAGGGATCATAGTACACCTAGATCATTCTCTCGAAATAAGCAATTTCGATAAGTACGGTGAGGATATTAAAGCTGTAGTAATTAGTCCTGGAATTCCATGGAATCACCCAACACTCAATCAACTACGAAAACAATCGATCCCTATTTATGGAGAAATAAATCTGGCTTGGAAAAACTTAAAAGATCTTCCCTGGATCGGAATAACAGGAACCAATGGTAAAACTACTGTTACTTATCTTCTAAACCATTTACTCGAGACAAACGGCAAGCAAGCACCAATGGGGGGTAACGTAGGCAATTCCGCGTCGGAATTGGCACTGAAACTAATTCAAAGAAAAATCAATAAGCCTGACTGGATAGTCATGGAATTGAGCAGTTATCAAATCGAAGCATCCCCCGAAATCAAACCTCGAATTGGCATCTGGACCAACCTCACAGCAGACCATTTAGATCGACATGGAACTCTTGATGCTTATCGAAAAATCAAAAGGAGTCTTCTTGATCGATCAGAAATACGTATTTTCAATGGAGACGACCCTGATTTAACAAATCACAAAGCCATTCTCAAAAAAGGTATTTGGATAAGCACCAAGAATCATGAAAAATTTACTAATCATTCATTCGAATTCTGGATAGATCAAGAAGGAACAGTTATGGAAAAAAACAAGAAACTATTCGAATCATCTGTATTGAAAATGCCAGGTGAGCACAATCTTCAAAATCTACTTCTTGCGACAGCAGCAGCACGCCAAGTTGGTTTATCTCCGAAATCTATTGCAAATAGCTTTAAAACATTTACAGGCATCCCACATCGACTCGAAGAACTTGGAGAGATTAAAAATATAAAAGTTTTCAATGACAGCAAAGCAACTAATTACATTGCAGCCACAATGGGACTAAAGGCTCTTTCTGGCAAGATTGTAGTCCTTGCTGGAGGGCAAACAAAGGAAGGTAATGCTACTGAATGGCTAGAACAACTACATAAAAGTGCTTGCGGAATAGTACTTTTTGGACTAGGTGCAAAGGAACTCAACAAACTTATAAAAACATCTGGTTTCCTTGGGAGGGTGGAATCTTGTAAAGAACTTGATAAAGCGGTCAAATTAGCTGTTTTAATTGCGCATAACCTAAAAGCTAAAAATATTTTACTCTCACCTGCATGCGCCAGTTTTGACCAATATTCAAACTTTGAGGAAAGGGGAGAACACTTCCGAAAGTTAATCAAGCCTCTTCTAAATAAATAGTTTTCATTAAAGACTTAAAGAATGTTTAATTCAAGCGAATCGCATAAGATAAAAGGTGTAACCAAATCAACTCAGATTTAACCGGAGCTATTAATGGAATCTCTAACCCAAATGGATGTTTTAGGTCTATTTGCCGGAACACTTACCACCATTGCCTTCGTACCACAATTAATAAAAGTATGGAGAACAAAATCAGCAAAGGACATCTCATATGTGATGTTCATTCTCTTCATTACAGGAATTATCTTGTGGGAAGTATATGGATGGGGAATACATTCTATGCCAGTTATATTATTCAATGTAATCACATTCATACTAGGATTAACAATACTAATACTAAAGTTTATCTTTGATAGAAAAGACGAGGTTGCGATATGAAATACCCTCAGAATTGCTTTCGTTGCGATCAATGGAGAGAGGTACTTTCTGAAACCTTAATTAGGTCACCAGAACCAAAAAGAAAGTATTTCATATAGAGGTTAAATTGGACATAATCTTTATCCACAATAATTACCCTGCCCAATTCAGGAATCTCTGCAATTCCATTGCAGCCAAAGGATCTCATAGAATAATATTTATCACAGGTTCCGGCTACTCAAGCAGAGAAAATATTCCAGGAATAACAATAAAAAGGCTTGGACTTGTGAGAAAGGTTAATACCAAAATATATGGTCAGATGCAATACATAGAAGGAGGTTTCATCAATGCTGAAGCAACAATAAGTGTTTTGAGAGAACTAAAAGGAGAGGGGTTTTCCCCAAAACTAATAATAGTCTATGGTGGAAGAGGTTACGGCTTATATATTAATACTGTGTTTCCTAATGCAAAAATAGTAACTTATTTTGAGTGGTGGCTAAAAGAAGGAACTTTAAAGCATCTAAAAGGAACAATAAACTTTGAAGAACGAATGAAAGTGAACACTCGGAATATGATTATCTTGCAAGAACTAGAAATATGCGATGCAGCAATCGTTCCTACCCATTGGCAAAAGAAACAGTTCCCAAATGCTTATCAAAATAAACTACAAGTCATTTTTGATGGGATAGATACAAGTTTTTTCCACCCTGCACCACAAAATTTTAAGGCACTTGATTTAGAACTTAGATCAAGCCTAAAAAACAAAACCTATTTCATCTCCAAAGAAGAAAGAGTTCTGACGTTTGCGACTAGAGGGTTGGAGCCAATAAGAGGGTTTCCAGAATTCATGCTTTCCCTACCATACTTATTCAAAGAGTATGAAGATCTTAAAGTTATAATCGCAGGCACTGACTATCAACAATATAGCTATTCAGCACCCAATAAAAGTGGAAGCTGGAAAGAGTATATGATGGAAAATATCAAAGAAAAAGTACCAAAAGGAAGCATTAACTTTACAGGGAATTTAGATTATCCTGAGTACAGAAATCTACTATGGAGAAGCGATTTACACTGTTATTTCACAAAGCCTTATATTACGAGTTGGAGCCTTTTCGAGGCAATTGCCTGTGGTGCAACTGTATTAACAAACAAAAGTCCTGCCACAGAAAATATTGCTTACGAAAACAGTTTACTGCTGACAAATCTTGAGAATCAAGACGAAATAAATAGTTCAATCAAGCAGGCTCTTGATCCCAAAAGTCGAGTCAAAGGTGTAATCAAAGAAGAGTTTAAACTTCAACAATGCTTGGCAAAGTGGCAGGATTTGTTAAATAAACTCATCGAGGAATCCCCTTAACAGAATTTCATTTACAGAAAGATTCCAACAATTAAGACATACAAACAATGATTAAAATAAGATTTTTTTTTAAAATTAAGCCTAGAAAATCTAGTTCAGGACTTTGTAGACTGCCTCCAAATAAGACCTACCAACAATGCCATAACAATTAGAGGGAGCAAAGTTCTTAGAACCCCTATCAAGACAAAGATCCCCAAAGCAATAGCAGAATAGATAGCCCACTTAGGGATAAAACTAATAGCTTTACTCCCCGCATCACTCGATGAAGGAATAACCTCCGGATCAATAGCCATGAAAAACTTATCTTTACTTATTAGGACACTAATAGTATTTGAGAATTCTGTGAAGAGGGTTTTCACTACCTGATAACTAAATTCCTGGTAAGACATTATTATTCTTTGATCAAAGACTTTCTCACCGAGAGGGCTTTGGCTAAACGATTGTGTTTTATTGGTAACAGGGTATGCGAAAAGGCCTTTAACTATGAATACAAGGCAAAGAAAATAGTTAGAATTTTGATTAGGCTGAATCCAAGTCTTAACACTTTTGAACAGGAGCTAAAGGATAAGGATAGAAGTTCCCTTTCTTTGATAAAGCTGCCCTCATTCAAACTTATTGATGGTTAAAATATAATCATAAAGTCTTACAAATATACTACAAACTGATCCAAGCGAATGTCATAGAAATAACAATGATTAGATAATTTCAACTATTGATCAGTATCGTCAGAAATACTAAGAAATATTTTTTTTCGGGATTATCCAGTTATGGTTAGATCATGGTTTTTTTAATTGCCATGAAAGGACCAATTCTCGTTTTCGACGGAGGTTGTCCATTTTGTCGTCACTTTGCGGAATTAAGTGAGTTAAGAAGTGGAATTAACTCCTTACAGATAAGAGATGGGAGATCCGACAAACTACTGAGAAATAAACTTGCTGCCAAAGGCTTTAACCTCAGTTATGGAGCAATACTGATCGATGGTGAAAATATTTTGCATGGTGCAGACGCCATAAACTGGATCTGTAGTCGCATGAGACCTTCTGCAAATCTGCTTAAAATACTTGCCCCTTTAATGGCCAATCAAAAGAGGTCACGTCTTCTTTACCCTTTACTTTTGCAAGCAAGACGTTTAGCACTAAAAATTAAAGGTATTCCTTTGGATCCAGGCTAATCCAAATCGAACTAATAAAGACATTTTTGAAGAGAAGAAGAGATTAAAATACAAAAATATTCCCAAAAAGTTAAATTATAAAGGAACCTTCCATTCAGATATGCATTTAATTTAATCATCAAACAACCAATTTTCGAAACCCCTTATAAAGTTAAATCTCAATAAAACAAAATCAATGAGCCCAAAATTTAGCCATATGGTTATCAGGTCATGATCAAATCAAAAAATGCATATACATCTCACTTAATCTAAGAGAGCCAATTTTCCCTGGACTGCCAATGTCCTTATCGAAAAAGGCCTTTGTCCTATTTTCCCTCCTTACGTTTGGGGCAGGTATTACTGCCTCATGCAGCTCTTCAAGCAAAACTTCTAGTCTCCGCCTCAGTGGTGCTGGAGCAACCTTCCCTGCAAATATCTATACGCGTTGGTTCTCTGATCTAGCCAAGTCCGGTGGACCTAAGGTGAACTACCAAGCTATAGGTTCTGGTTCTGGTCGCAAAGCCTTTATCGACCAGACCGTAGACTTCGGGGCATCAGACGACCCAATGAAAGCTAAAGATATTGCCAAAGTTACTCGTGGCTTAATCCAGATTCCTATGGTTGGAGGCACCATCGCCTTTGGTTACAACAAACCAAATTGTGAACTCAAATTGACCCAAACCGAGGCAGTTAGGATCGCAATGGGGAAAATAAAAAACTGGAAAGAACTGGGCTGTTCTGCACAGAAACTCACTTGGGTATACAGATCAGATGGCTCTGGTACCACCAAAACATTCACCAATTCAATGCAAGCCTTCTCAAGGGAATGGACCTTGGGGACTGGCAAGTCACTTAGCTGGCCAAGAGGCGTAGGAGGGAAAGGCAATGCTGGAGTGGCTGTGATTATTAGAAATACTCCTGGTGCCATTGGCTATTTAAACCAGTCCTATATAAAAGGCGAAATTAAAGCAGCTGCATTACAAAATCTCTCTGGCGAATTTTTGAAACCTTCTACTACAACAGGCACTGCGGCACTAAATGGGATCAAATTAGACAACAACCTGGCCGGGACAAACCCTAATCCAAAAGGTAGAGACGCTTATCCAATTGCCACACTCACTTGGATCTTGGCCTATCAGTCAGGCAATGGAACCAAAACCACTGCCATCAAGGAAACCTTAATTACATTACTTAGTGACCAATACCAAGCCAAGGCATCCAAACTGGGATTCGTCCCATTAGGGGAAAATATCCGTAGCGAATCACTTGCTGCTATAGAAAGAATTGGAAAGTGACTTAATTGTTTTAGCTGTAATCTTTCCCCCTATTGGTTTACATGAACCAATAGGGGGAAAGCGCCTCCAGGACTTGGCAATGCAATCATCAATGTCGCGCACAGGTAAAGGAACAACAATCCAATGTGAAGATAGGGAGCACGTTCATGCTTTGAGTGAGGTAATTCGTCTGGGAATTATTAAGATCCTGTCTTCAGTAGAACTTTCCGCAATCTAATTCAAGAATCCAATCTAGCCCTATCAAAATCTCCTTCCATCTCAAAGTTCTAAAAGATGAATGGATTTTTCTTAGAAGGAAACCACTCGATTATCTTTTTTGACAAATTGAATTTAAAATCGTGGCAAAATCAACAAAAGTGTTTGTCAGAACTTGTTAAAGAAAGATCAGACTTAAAACTTCTACCTATAAGTAATTTTTATAAAAAATAAACGCTAAAGTGTCATTAAGAAACTAATTTCCACCCATAAGAGATAGATAGGCTCAACACCAGTAGGAATATAATTCCTAAAAAATCTTGGAACCAGGTGATAGAACCCTCGTAAATCACTAGTTCAAATCAATGATTACCGAGCAGATGCTTTCTTCTCTCCTTCTTGGATTTCGAATCTAAAGCCTGCTTAAGCTCGATACTTCGTAGCAACAAGTTTCTTTCCTTCCTTATAAGATTTACTGCCAACCATGTGACTCCTAATCCGACCATGACTGGAAAGGCTTTTACAATAAATCTGCTGTTGTTGTTCATATCTGTATTAAAAAAAACCAGAAAACAAGAAAAGCCCCGTCAAATGACGAGGCTTTTCCTCAAATTCAAGGGTTCAAGCTACCCTAATAGAAACCTGAGACGAATCAATCTTGAAGTTTGATTGATGCATTGTCCAAGTTCCTTACTGCTCCAACAACACGCTTAAAGTCAAAACCTAAAGCGCGGATAGCATGCCACAGATGACCTTGGATAAAGAAGAACCCTAGGTAATAGTGAACATTGGTCAGCCAAGCACGATTGGTATGACCAAATGCAGCACTAGGTCCATCCGTAATGGAAACTGTATCTATCCAATATGGTGAAATCCCAAACTTAAGCTGGAGAGTCTCTCCGTACCAAGCCTCAGGATAAACAGTGGTATTAGTGGCGCACCAGAAAGCAGCAATGATTGCCATCCAACCTATGCCTGCAAGTGACCAAGAAAGGATTGCTTCTGCTGAAAGAACATTTGAACCCTTGAACTCGGTGTACTCACCAATTTGCTTAGTAGCGATATGGAATGCACCACCACCTATTTGGAAAAAGGCTAAGAATGCATGACCACCCATAACATCCTCAAGGCTACTAATGCCAAGGAAGTCAAACTGATGGTTCCAAATTTGGGTTAAGTCGAGGTTGTAAGCAACTTGTCTTACTGCCTCGATCGATGGGTCATAGATTCCGTGAACTCTTGCCCATTCAACAAACCAGATGTTTGCTACACCAAAGAAAAGTAAATGGTGTCCAAGAATGAAAGTCTGGTTGTCTGGATTTTCCCATTCAAGCTTGTACCTAGCGGCTTGACGGTGCTCAGGGCGATCATCAGCAAATAGACCTGAACTGTTCTGAGTGTCCTCACTAAACACAAGTGAATGCAAAAGTGCTGCACCTGCATAAACCATTGAACAGATCAAGTGGAAAACACCAATGAAGGCAACTCCTACACCTGTCCAGACACCAGCTTCGTCGAAACCAATTCCGATAGAAGCCAAATGAGGCAAAAAGATCAATCCCTGATGGCCCATGGGCAATGAAGGATCAAAGCGTGCTAGCTCAAAAAGAGTGATGGCACCAGCATTGAAAGCAATCAAACCTGTATGACCAACATGCGAACCAATGAATCGGCTTGACTTGCTGGTGACTACAGAATTACCAACCCACCACGGGTACGTGAGGTTTGGATTTCCATACGTCTGCATAACTTTTAAGAGCTGAAGGCGTAAATACGCCATGAACCCTACATGCGACTGAATTCATCTGAGCAAAATAGTTAAAGGTCTTTATTTAATTGCCCGAGGAACAGTTTATTAGGCCAAAAATCGCAACGAACCTAGGCCTTTATACCTAGCCATCTCCATGTCAAGGTGATCTAATTTGGTCTTAAAAGAAAACCTTAAATTAAATGGCCTACAAAACCCGAGGGATTTGCTTCAGAGAAAAGCCGTGAAGCCTATATTTCCTTACATCTGTAACTTGATTAATTCAAACAAAGCAATCACCAGAAAGGCTGCCATAGCGACCCTTCCGTGAACGATTTCGGAACGGCTGAGTCGGTCGAAAGTTAGCATTGCACTACCCCCTAAAGAATTTCAGAGGAACTCCTTAGTTATCCACCATGGAGTTGCCCTTTCATTTTAGGCCGACTGACCCCCATCACCCGACCATCGAGCCAAAGTTAACGTCAGCATCCACACTCGTCATGAGTAGTAACCACTATATATAGGGCACAAGGTACGGTTCATAGACACTATTTATGGAATTACTCCCAAAGCAGCCACAAAAAATAGGAAAATCCTAAATAAAGTTAAGAACAAACCAACATTCATCAGACTGAATCAAAAAAGTATTTTGCTCCGGCCGCCATTAGCGCGATATCCATATTCATAGTTATTTCATATTCAATCTTTGGAGGACTGTGAAGAGAAGCTCTATGCGTTCATTTCTTTCTACTAATCTTGCTTAAGCGTATAAAGTCTCATCAAGAATCAATCCACCAATTAAAAAATACAATTAGGGGATCATGAAACACCATACTAAAGCCAAAATTAAATAGAACAAAAAAAGTGAAATTAGATTTTTATTTATTTGGCTTTTATAGCAAAAATACATTAAAAAAAAACACTCTAGACATAAAAATTTCTTGTATCTATAAATAGATAAACGTTAGGGTATTTAAAGTAGCAATATCAAAACAAAAGTTAACAAAAAGCCTGAAAAAATAGAATAATTTTTTCCAGAAAGAATGAGAAACTAATAGTCTCTAATTTAAAATCTGATCAGGTTTTAGCTAGGCTGCAAGGTCTATTTTTTCATCTTCTTCAGAAAGAGGACTTGAAATTGAGTATATTTTTTCAGACTCTTTAACCCCTATCTTAGAAATGGTTTCTCCTACTGTTGCGTCTTCTTCCAAGGAGCCAACAACAGTTTTCCAGGCAGTGGTCTTATTCAAATCTCTCTGTTCATTAGAAGTGTCTTGCCCTAGTTCAAGAAGGTAACTTGAAAGGAAAGCGCTCCAAAAGCTATTCATTTAATCAGTAAAGAATTTACAATTTCAAGATCACACTTAATTATCCGTAAATCAATAGAGCATTTGTACCTTTTTTGTAAGTCGTTAGGAATCAAGAGTAAAAGCAACTAATTTAAGGAGTTTTGACCTTAGATTCCCTTTACTCCTTCACTAAAGAAACAAAGAGGATACAAAAAGTGGATTGTGTTTGATCTTCAAGCTAGAGGCAAATCTTCGAAATTACATTCGACCAACTCAGAAATAATTTGTGAAGATATCAGGTCTATTGATTCTCCTCTCCTTTCTCTCCTTTCATTGCAAATCGGATGTTTGTCAATAAAGCAGTGATCAACAAAATCATCAAATGCAGAGTGTTTTTTTGCCATTTTACAAATGATTTCATATCTTCTTATCACAGCAGATCGTTTGTTGATGTCAACTCAATAATTAGATGGAGATACTCTTCAGATCTTTTCTAACTTAAGAAATCAATCAAGGTAAGAAAACTTTTTTTCTCCGGCTTAACCTATTACAAAGTTAATATACTTAGCCAATTATTTGTACATTCAATAAAGCTCTTCTAAATTCATTGCTAGAAATTGTCTTCTCCTGGAACGGATTGTTGACTTTCTTTGACATCTGAAGACTTAAAGGGTTCCGCAGGTGAATCAGATTGACTAGTAATTTCAGCTTCACTGCTTTCAGCGGAAAAATCCGAGATTTCAAATGATTGGTTAAGATCTAAAGAATCCTCTTTCTCTTCAGGTTCCATACCCGAAGGAAAATCCTGTTTTCGAATTGATTCTGATGCGTGTAAAACTTCTTCAGTTTTATTGTCGGGTGCAGAGTCTTTTACTTGATCAGAACCCGCTGAAGCTTCAACTGCTATAAGTTCATTTTTTTGCTGGGTAATATCTGCAGAATCCTTACCTATAAGAGTCTCTGAAAGGACTTCAGTCTCTTCTGACTTGTCCGTCAACTCCTTTACAAAGCTCTGAATTGCACCGTAAAGCTTTATTAGATTGGTTGAAAGCTCCTTCAGGTTATTCCATACAGTCCCTAAGAGCTCTTTAACCTCCACTGCCTCTGAACTTTTATTAGTCATCAAAAGCCAGGTTGCAACCCCTAAAAGAACAACCAAGAAGATGATCAGAAAGAGAAAAAAAGCAATCAAACCAAAAATTTAAATTCTTTTCATTAAAATAGTAGAGAGTAAAGCTTGTTTTGCCTGGTAATTAAACGAATCTGAAAAATTATTTATCAAACATTTATATAAACCATAATCAAAGTAAAAACTCCTAGGTAGGGGTGCGTTGTCAGATTGATTCTTTAAACAATTATTAGCGATCTTGAGGGCACATCTAAAAAATATATAATTTGAAAGCTATTTAAATGAACGAAGCTGCAGGTGTAAACGCCTAAGGGAAAGCTTTATTTTTTCAAGGTTTTTTCAAGAAATCTTGAATGGCTCTAGGCCCTGGAATTCAGCAATGGTGTTTAATAAGACACATGGATAAACCAACAAAAAAACGCACCAAGCTCCAATCAGTTCTAAATACTCAGAAACCTCATCGAAGATTGACCTGCAACTGGCAGGTTGAAATTGAAGGAAGTGGGCAGCGTAAACGCTATCTCCGATCTCTAGAGAAGGAAAAAGTGGCCTAGTTCCTTTGGAAATTTATAGCCGACTTGAAAAATCCAACCTCTATTGACTTCGAGATATCGAGCTCATACTCAAATTCGACAGCCTAGATGGATCAAGCCCTTATCTAAAAGCCTTCCAAGTTTTAGTGCTGTAGCTTCTTCTATCCTTGAGAACTCACGTTGATGTCTAGTAATCCAATCCATCTCCTCTTTGGTTATTACACCTGTAGAAATGGAATTAAGGAAAAGTAAACCAAGATTCATGGCATTCGATCAATAAAGAACCAGGAGGAAGCCTCAAGACAGGATCTAAAGGCTATATCCCCCATTGGGCAGACCGACTGATCCCCATCACCCGGCCACGTGGAAAATAATAATCAATGTCAAGGGCTACCCATGTATTCGTAACACCATATATAGATTTGGCTTTACTTATCTTCAAGTTCAAACACTACTTATGGTGGGGGTTGATTTTGTGATCAGTTGCCTTAAAAACAGGTCACCCCATCACCAAGGCCCAGCGGATTTCGCAAGGGTCTTTTTTCTTGCCTTGAGAAGCCATAGTTACCAAGGTTATTTTCCGGTAAAGGCTGACTCTCGAATTCTCACTTAACCAAAGAGCCAGCAGGCTGGACAAAAGCAAACCCTAGAAAAATGACTTCGAACGAATAGGGCATCTACCCAGTTTGATCGCGACTTGCCTAACAGCAAAAGGCAGAGGCATGCCTCTCCTTAAGCAAGCATGAATATCCTCTCTCTGAACTGTGTCCCAACCGCTCATGGCCAAATCATCGTCAATAGTTAACCAATCCCCATCAGGGAAAACCTCTCGCTTGCGGATTTTGGTCTCTCCAGAAAGGAACTTTGAGGAACCTCGAGATTTTGCTCTCTTCAACATTTGTGATTTGCGATTAAATAATTGTTGAGGGCTCTGGTACTTAGAAAATGTTTTGATCCGTTCTGACTAACGAATAGTTCTCAAGAGAAGAAAGTCTAATCGTTTGAGTCTTAAAATATGGAAGGATCCAAAACCTCTTGGGTTTAATTGGCATCAGAATCAACTCTTTCCTATCTATATTTCTACTTCTGGCACATCAAAAAGATAACTACCCCAATCTTCCAATTTTTTTTCGAAATAGCTCTATAAGTTGAGACAATTACTAGCAAACCTAGCTTCGGCTTCAAAATACTCCCCCCACCCCACCTTTTTTTTAAGAAGGGCAGTCATCAACAAATACCTAAAACCTGTTTTCTTTATAAAAGTCTTGCAAAAGCCGGCCAACCAGTGCTAGACCTGATTTTGTAGCAATGGCTACCAAAGCGTTCACCTCGTTGATGGGCGAGGCGCAGTTCGACCCAAGCCAAGGAACGGGGACTTGGGCCAATTTCGGACTCTGAATTATGACTACACTTTTATACCGTGGACATGACTATGTCCAGCACAAAGAGGCTCAAGCGCAGCAACAATGTGTTGAACTCACTTATCGTCGAGAGCACTACAACACATGCAGAGCCAGAACCCGAAGCAATGTAAATTCCGAACTTACTTATAGAGGTGTTAGCTACGTCAAGTAAGGCTTTACTAAATTTCTGACACTAAAAAACCCTCTTGTGAGGGTTTTTTAGTGTCAGACAAAATGCCTAAACTAAAACCATAAAATACTCAAATGGAATACTTGAAATGTAAGTTTAACAACCCACATTATAATCTAATAAGTAGAAAAAACTATTTTGAATATAGTCAACCCATTATTCAATTCAACTTAAAAGGTTCAAGGTAAACTTTTCCCGAAGACTTTCAGAAACCCTCTGCATAACTTCAGGCCAATCTCCATTCTTTCTTTGACGGAATAATCTCATTGATGGGTACCAAAATACCATTTGACTATCATTACCCCAACGCCAATCTGGCACATTCTTCAGCAATGTCCAAGTGGTCCTTCCCATCCCTCCCGACAAATGTGCCATAGCAGTATCACAAGTAATCACCAGATCACAATTGGCAATTATTGCAGCTGTATTAAGAAAGTCCCATGTTTGACTTATCTCTTCCTGACATGAAACAAAACGGTCCCTAAATGAACAATTTATCAATTGTTCAGATCCAAAACCTTTCTGCAAGGAAAGAAGCCTGATTGATGTTTGTTTCGCAAGAATAGAAAAGGTCTCTAAAGGTAAAGATCTACCTCTAGAATAAGCCTTTTCATGCTTTGGATTCCCTTGCCAGTTGATTGCAA
Organism: Prochlorococcus sp. AG-363-O16; assembly: GCA_003280095.1. Taxonomy (GTDB): domain Bacteria; phylum Cyanobacteriota; class Cyanobacteriia; order PCC-6307; family Cyanobiaceae; genus AG-363-J23. The sequence goes on along the minus strand of QCGA01000004.1, from coordinate 25,036 downwards.
TAATGGGCCTTTTGTCTTTAACTAGAATACCTCTCCACTTAGATATCAACTGATCATCTGTTGATATATATGCTGAAGTTGTAAGTGGATTTTTCTTACTAATATTTAATATTTTTGGCAAAGAAAGAAGAGGAATTAATTCGTCACTGGGAACATTATTTACAACTGATGGATCCATAGGGTTCGAGTGGATCCTGGAAACTTTAACTAAATCATGTAGCTTAGTCTGAACACACAAAGAAACATCTAATCCCTTCTCAAAAAGACAAGGTACATAACGTAAAAATTGAAGGCTATCTCCCAAGCCCTGTTCACTAAATACAGTTATTTTTTTCCGTTTTTCTGACAATCTTGAATCTATTAAACTCTTAAGATTCCCAAAACTTAAGACTCGCTTATTTCCAGCTTTCAATCTCCACTCATATTCCTTCCAACCTCTTTCATAGTGCCCTAAAAGAAGTAAAACTTGCGCAAGATTGACATGAGCTTCTTCATGGTTAGGGTTTAACTCTATCGCTTTATTATAAGCATCTATTGCGAAATCAAAACTCCCTACTTCCACGTATGCAGATCCCAGGTTGCTATAGGCTGCTGCATATTTTGGCTCAAACTCTATAGCTTTAGAATAAGATGTGATAGCAGCTTTAAGGTCACCTTCAGCCTGGAAGGCGAGCCCAAGATTGAGATGAGCTTTTGAATATCTTGGATTAATTGCTAAAGATTTTTCAAGAAGATCTATCATTTCTCGATACCTTCCAGTCTTCCAAAGAAGGGCTGCAAGATTGCTATAAGAAACACAGTTATTCGTTCCTAACGCAACTAATGTTCGATAAATTAATTCGGCATCTTGAAATTTTCCCTGTTGAATTAATTCGCGTGCCCTTTGTTCCTGTTCTTCCGTATTCATATTGAAAACCTTATTAGATAGATTATTGAAAATTCAAAAAAATCATAATGACGCTAGTAGAATTATAAGCATAATACTCTTGAATACATAAAGTCATATAGAAACATAACCAACAAGTTGAATGTTAAAAATATGTTTAATAGATAAAGATCAATAGCATGATTAAACCATCAGAGAAGACACAGTATGCGAATGGAAATAGAGATCTACAAGACCTATAAGTTAGTCATGGCAATTTAATAAAACAACTAAAGCTTTTGGTCTCTTTCTTCAGCGTCGTGTTTCTCACTCGCTTCTAACTTAATGGGATCAGCAACTTCAGCCAACTCACGAACAAATTCAGAAAGGTTGCATTTAGTAGTTCCCTGTCCATTGTCCTGCCCATAACCTGCAGCAAGACAAAGGGCATCTCCATCACCTTGGAATTCTTCTAGGTGTGTTTCAACATAGTCTAAAAGCTCTTTCCCCTTAAGGCGTCTAGAAAAAAAATCTTCAGTCATTCAAGTAATCCAAAACTTCAACCACAAAATCCATTATGGAGACACCGAGATCACTGATCAGAAATCTTGAGATTTGTCACCTTCCCTCCAAAGCCGGGTTTATCCCATCATAAGAGGTTTGAAAAATGCTGTTCACTTGTAATTTCAGCAACCAATTAGTTAGTTGAACTCAAAGAAAGTTCTTATAATCGTTTCTACGAAAAAATACAATTCCTGAAACCATAGTTACTTATTGGAAAGTTGAGAACTGAATACCATTATCCCTAGTAAAATTTAAGCTCCATACACCATCACAAAGTTTTTCCAATTTCTCTAAAAACGCTTCTCCATTGCCTGTTGCTATCCATTCCGCCTTGATCAAAGGAATACTTTCTTGCATAGCTTCCATTTGAACCTGAATCAATAAAAGACTTCTATCCCCCTCTACTCTTCTTAAGGGTCCATCCTCACTTCTCTGAAAGACTCTAAGAAGTAATTCTTTTGCAAGCGTTTGTCCTAATTCACCAGGATCACTGTCTTTAGTAATCGGATGCCTAATTGACTTACCACCAAGAGGCATTGCCCTTATGCCTTCTTGCTCTATTAAAGCTAAGGCAACTAGATATGGAAGCTCAGACATAAGCAAAGATGGCTTTCCGAAGAGTATTTGAAAACAAGTACAAAATTTATCACAATGACTACATTGCATAACTAATTTCATTTATTATTTGCTGATAATTAATTGCCAGGTAATGCTATTAACCTCTTAAAATAGATCAATTGATCTACAACACAATAACTCTATAAAAGAAGCCAAATGCACTTTGACAAGCATTAAGCATCAAGCATCAAGCATCAAGCATCAAGCATCAAGCATCAAGCATCAAGCATCAAAAAGATCGATCGAGGAATCTTTAATAAAAGCAATACAGCGAATAAGAACAGAAATACTTTGAAAGAACTTTAATTTTCCATAGTCATATGAAACTAGAATCCTCAATCTATGGATAATCAGAAATTAAACAAATCAATTATATTCAAGAAGGCAAACCAACTCCTCTAGCCATGAAAGCTGCGAACAATGGTATTGAAGCGAAACCTAATAGTTCAATATTAATGATCAATCTAAACCTTTCAGCTAACTGATTAGTCACCTGAGGCAAATCACCCTTACTCAAGGGTATAGCCCATAAAACATATGTAATAGTAGGATAAAGTGATAGCAAACCAACTACAACAAATATACCAATCTTTACCCAGAACAAAGGGTTTTGAGTATAGAAACCTCCTCCTTGACCGAAATAGATCAGTCTTAGTATCCCACTAACTAAAAGTGCAATTCCAGCCAAACCGTAAACAACATCAGCCACAAGGATTGCGATAGCTTCTGACCGGTTGGGATCGGCTTTGATCCGAATACGCTCAAATACGAGCGCACCAAAACAAAGCATGAAACTTAAGTAATGAACATAGGCCGCCAAAGCATTAGCAGCAACATCAGAAATCAAGGTGAATCCAATGATCAACATTTCCTATTAAATCAGATATGGCAATATCCAGCCTCATCCAAAACATGGTTCACATAACACGAAGCAGAGAGAAAGTGTATGTATGTTCACGACAACCAAGGCACCAGAAAGATCGATTTATTGAAGTAATTCATATATCTCTTCCCATTCCCCAACCATATGAGTATCAAACGCAATGATATAAAGCAGCAATGCAAAGACTTCTTCCAAGAGGGAATTAGATCATAAAGCAGCCAAAAATCAGAACTTTCAAAAGAAATAAGTACCGCAAACCAATAAAAATCGCAATTTCAAGGTATAGAAAATTAGACATCCTCATTAACTAGCGAGCCTTGCTGGACTAAATTTGGTCATAATTCTCACTTCTAATGCATCGCCCACTTCTTCATAAATCAATTGATGTGATAGGTCGGATTTGTTTGGCAGCAGTATTTGTAATTGCCATACCAGTCAAAATCACTAAATTCTCTTCAGTAGTCGAAGCAATCGCCGGTAGAGGGATCCCAGAGCCACTAGCCGCCTTCCTATTGCTTTGTGCAATTTCATGTGTAATTGCTGGATCAGCCCTGCTGATCTTTAGCAAAGATCAAAAGATCGGGGCCTCACTCCTCCTCATCTTCCTCATCCCAACCACAATTATCTTCCATATCTTTCCATTCCAGCCAAAAGCTGTTTTTATGAATTTGGGATTAATTGGGGGGCTAACCATTGCCTTAACCCGGCCCAAGCTAACTGATGGGGACTGGTAAAGGAACAAATTTCACGTAAAATTCCCGAAAATAATTCTTCAAAGATTAAGGAAAAAGAAGCTGATGCACCTCTTGCCAAGCATAGGGATAGAAAATGCTGGCCTAAATTAAAAAAGGTGTTACATCGCTCCAAAAACCACTCCTGAATTGATGGAGAAGTGAAATTAAAGCCCTTTAATCAAAATGAAGGGACGTCAAAAGAAACAAATTTAAGTATAAGAAGACCAACACCAGCTGCAAAAACCACAGATACTGCAATGGCCACAAGGCCTGGAACCATTCCACCTCCTTCTTCACTCATGCCGAAAAGTCTCCACTGAACCACATAAATCTAAAGGACGGATCGCAGAACCGTGAATATCTCATAACCTCTCATCTAAAACGAGACGATTCAAGAGTAAACATACAGAAGAGATATTAATTACAAATCTAATCAGAAAAGATTAAGGAAAGGGTTCTCATTGTTTTCAAGGTATTGATATTATTTTCTTGAAATTAATCAGAATTGAATCGAACTAAAGGAGGACTTAGATCAGTACAAAAATCATCTAGATATGAGCACGGATTAAAGAAATCAATCCAAGGAAAATCCGCAATGATCAAATAAATAGCCGTGGCAATCTCTTTATTCCATCTCATCCTTAAGGTGAACTTCAATACATTGAGTTACGCATTCAACTCCTTGACTATCAAGAGAACACTCATTCACACATTCAAAATAATCATCAATAGAATCTTTCTCTTCTAGCTTTAAGTCCTGAATCCGAGGTTCACTGATCATGCTTAAACTTGATTAGTTCTATATTTATAGCATATATTTTTGACTCGGCAAAATCTACTAGATATATAGTGATTAGATTTTCAATATTACCGTCAAGTAAAACTTTCTTTTTCAAGCTATTAAGCAATTAAACACTTGTTATTCGATTCTATTGAATAATTTTCTTACAAGAGAATTCGGTCAATAGAATATAAATAAATAAGGGATATTTCGACCCAACATCTAAGATAATTTAATTAAAATAAATTCAATAAACAATACTCTTAACCGAGAAGCAGTATTAGAAAAAACCAGAGAAAGGTGTAATCAAAAAATTCACTTAAAATGCAGAAAGGATGCCTATCTACCAAGATAATTTGGCTACATATAAGAACGGAACCAAACCAATCCTTGAAACGATCCAAAAAACATCTATTAATTAATTTATATTCGAATAGGAATGAATCACCGCTCTTCAAAGGTCCATGACAAAAAGCAACCCAAAATCAACAGACATTCTCAACGTATTAGGAGAGCCACTACAACTTTGCAGTTGTGAGCCATTGACCGGATGGTATAGGGATGGATTCTGTAAAACCGACGCCACAGATTTAGGACAACATACTGTCTGTTGCGTAATGACGAAATCCTTTCTGACTTACAGCAAGGCACAAGGCAATGACCTGACCACACCAATGCCTGAATATGAATTCTCAGGGCTAAGACCAGGTGACCACTGGTGTTTATGCGCCCCAAGGTGGAAACAAGCCTATGAAGATGGTATTGCCCCTTTAGTGCGCTTAGAGGCGACAGGAGTAGGAGCTTTAAGAGTTACTGGACTTGAACCACTTTTAGGACATGCGTACAAAGAGAAAAAAAGTGACTAAAGCAATTTATGGAGAGAAGGAATAAAGGCCGAACAATTACCCCATCACCCAACCTGTAGAGATTTTAATGAGAGTCTGAAGCAACCATGCCTTCCATAACACTAGATACAGATTTGCCTTTACCTAATTTTAAGTTAATACACCACCAGTAGTACTTGGGTTGCTTTTATTGGGATTTGCTCTTAGAAAAAAGATTCCCCATCACCCAGGCCCCGCGTCTTAGCAAGGGTCTTTTTTTTTGCCTAGTCAATGGGCAAGAGAAAAAAAATCTATTGTCTTCTAACAGATCGAGTTCACTTGGATCTTTTTCGAGAAGCGGCAGGCAAAAGCTTTCTTTTGCCTTTTGCTTCGGCAGGGGCAGCCTTCGGGAGGCCAGGAAGCTTGCCATCCAAAACATCAGCTAATGTTCTGAAACTTTGTGCATAATTCCAAAAAGTTTCTACCCCTTGAAACCCTCCCAGGAAATGCCTGCTGAAATTTTTCTGGAGCCCCCAACGCTCCTCATTCATCGCATATTGCTCACTGTTATTCATATCAACCCAAAAAACACTTGCCCTTTCATGCCGAAGACATTCTTCCTCTGTATCGAATAGCGCACCATCGTTCGCTTGCCAAACCTGTTTACCCATTAACTTCGTAAAATCGTTTACCGAATAATAGTAAACAATAAAGAATTTCCCTGAACTATTAAGCGTTCCATCCACGCTTACACAAATAGCAAATCAAGCTTTCGGCGGGACAATGCTAAAAAATGAGATAATCGAAATTCTTCTGCATCGGCCATTCCTTCTGACCAAGCACTGAAAATGCAATTTCCTTACTTGGCTTCCTCTGTAATTAGTTTTGAGGAGTCGTTTTTTTATAATGTACTTAAGAATTACGCGGGAATTATATTTGCATTCGGGAAAAAGCTTTCCAAAAATACAAGGTCAAAACCAAAGTCCACTATTCCTCATCTTCAACAACTTTAGAAACATAATATTCAGCTACGTTATTTAGCATATCTATAACCACCTCATTAGAGCATTTGGTTTTCTCTTGGAGTCTCATGCAAGCCTCTTTCACATTCACGAAAGCATCTTCACAGATCTCCGTAAGTTCTTCTTCAGTTAATTGTTGGAAGTCCATCTAAATAGTGGGAGATTGGATGTCAAATAAGATAATAGGGGATAGATTCCTATTTCTTGTATTGTAATTGATTTTTGTCCATAGTTACTCATAAAAAATTCTAAGTCAGCTTTCCAAAATTGAAAGCTCTTTGAGCAAGGGTTATTTTGATTTTTCTAATAAAATAAGTCCCTTACTTGAAGTATATGCAAAATAGCCAAAGAATAACACCAATAAAAATCTAAGCCGAATATTCATAACTTCCATATTATTTTGACTAAAGGCAAATTTTATCTTTACTTTGAATCCATCAAAACCTCAGTTCTTAAGTTTAAAGACAGTTATCACTGAAACCAGACAAAGTCAAGCAAGTCTTACTTCTTTATCTATTTCAATTAATCCCTCCTCTAACCGAAAAATCAAAAACAGAGATCTTCAAATATAAAAGTAGACAGAGTTGCCTTTTTATTAAAGTGAATTTCTCTGAATCCAAGACAAAGCAGGAAACTGTTGCCACTAAAAGCTGACAAAACTCTCATCAACAACAAATGTATTCCATTTAGGTTGATAATGGCAGATTATATATTACTGCAAGTTGAGTCTGCACTTTCAAAGTCGATTATAGATTTCGAAGATACCATCTGAATACAAGCAAAAGCAAGCTTAAAGGAAATAGATTTGAATGCGCTTTAACAATTAATTCTATTCACGAATGCACCTTCCTCTTCTTATATAGATTGCATAAAGAACGCAGTCTAATATAGATAATCCATAATTATCAAAAAGATTGCAAGGGATATGAAATTAATATCCAAAAAATTTATTTAAAATATTTATGGCCACAGTAACTGGCTGATGCCTTATCATCTTTACCTTCGTCAAGTATCAATTGCAGCACACAATCACACCAATCATTCACTTCTTCCTGAGGGACGCCTACCAAAATAGAAGATTGTTTAACTCCAAGCATACATTCTTGAAGCCTTTGATTGGGATAGGCATTGGCAGGAAGGTCGAAAGCGATAAAAACAATCAATAAAATAACTAAAAATCTCATCATAAATTCATACCTGGTGGTGTTATAGGCCCTAAGAAATAATCTCCTAAATAAAATCTTACAAAAGGATTATCACTTCCTGAGCCCAAATAACAAGTCTCCAACAAGCTACCACCATGGAGAACCGAAGCCGGCAAGACTAGGTATAAAGCCCTAAAAAAGCATTGATTTATTTAACCAGTATACAACGTTTAAAAGCATAGTGTTTATATCAAATTATGCTCGATGAGGTATCAAATATGTGAAATGACTGCTGAATTCAAAACCTTGTGGGAACTTAGTCAAGAAGAAGCTTTTAAACAGCTTGCTGATTCAGCTAGAGAACTAGTAGACATTCCGATTGATGGCTTCAACTTTGGTACTGGCAGTGACCAAATAGTGATTGGGATTCTTGCAGTAACAATCCTGGGGGTCATCTTTTTACCATTTGGCGCCACAGAAACCACCATCAAATCATGTCAACTAAACACAAATCAAAAAGTCCTTAAACTTGGAGGAGCAATTATAGTTATTATGACTTCTATTAGTGCAATACTATATTTAGAAATTTTAAAGCTATCTGCGTTACTTGGAAGAATCTAAATTTGATTTAGGTTAAAGAGACTTTGAGTAAAATTTTCTGTTCTTTACGACTCCAAACCCCATTACCTGACTTGCCTATCTGCGAATAAAGGTCTACAGAGTCTTAATTTTCAAGGGAAGATCATGCAATTATCATTTTATTTCATCTGTATAGATCTCATATTTATTTTGCAATAAATACTAAAGTACTATCAATAGACTATAAAAAGTCCATTCCTTAAATCTCTAGATGGAGCCATCCTAAGTTTAAACATCAAACCATGATGCAATCACTTTTATATGGTGGACAGACATGTTTTACTAAAGAGAAATCAAGCCAACAAAATCTGCTCAATTAAATTACAAAAAATATATTTAAAGAAAAAAAAAGACAAGGGGATTTTATTCAAAAATATTAATTAATTTATCGTGGAAATTACTACCTTTCTAGCAAGCTAAAAGACATCAAGAAATACCAGATAGATCAAAATGAGAAAAGAAAATTTTTCCAACTAACACGAGAGAATGTTAAATCACAATTCATTCTTGGAGACAATAAACTCAGTCGACGTTCATCGCAAGAAGTCGCAGACCCAAATATGAACCCTGAACGAATTATTCATCTTATCTACAGGTAAAAGACGATAGTTGACAACAAGAGCATGGAGGAAGCTGATCTAGCATGCTTGAACTCAACAAAAGGCTAATCTTCAAATAACTCCTTCATACGATCCAAATAACGGAATAAGACTACATATAGAGGCCCATAATTTCCAAGCAATAATTCGCATCAAATAGTTTTTTTTGTATCAAAAGTTACAGAATTTGAACATTAGATCTTGTTTGATGAGAACAAGTAATTTTAAGCGAAGAAAAATAATTGTCATATCAACACTATCGATCCCGATCTGAATCGAATTTCAGAAAGAGAAAACACTCACGTATGAGAAGAAAGACAAGAATGCCAAATAGATACACAAACGTCTTAGGCAGAGACTTGAATGCAATGATGAAAGTTTGGCAAATACTTAAGTCAGGTACAATTAACTGGATTGGTGAAATAGGTCGAAAATACTGATAGCAAAGGATCTTGGAGTTTCTAGGACTAAATTCAACAAATACTTCACATCTCGATCAAAACACATAAGAAGGTATCCTTTTAATGAAAAATCTATATTAAAATCCACATCAAAAGTCTGTAACAGATTACACAGTTTATTAAATAAAATGAAATTCTATTTTTGTAATTTCAGATACACACCTTGGGCACGCTAAAGCGTTAAATAGCTTCAGAGTTAAATCTTAATTGCTTGATAAATCAAGATTTTCTCTACTACAAACAACAAACAGCCTTCACTACCAAAGCAGTTACCATTTTTAATTTTAGAAATGAATAATTATTTTCTGAAGGATAAAAAACTAAATAAAATAGAGCAACAAAAGTCAGAAAAAGATGGACTCTTGGTGGGAAAGCAACTTGAAGATTTCTCAAAAATAGGTTGGGAAAATATTGACAAATCTGATTTAGAACTACGTCTTAAATGGTATGGAATGTTTTGGCGACCAAAATCACCAGGGAAATTCATGTTGCGTTTAAGAATTCCAAACGGAGCTCTAAACTCACACCAATTGAAAGTTATTGGTTCTATTGTCGCTAGATATGGTGAGAATGGAAGTTGCGACATAACTACAAGACAGAATCTTCAGCTTCGTGGGGTACTTATTAGTGACCTTCCTGAAATACTCAACCGTTTAAATGAAGCAGGACTTAGAACAATTCAATCAGGATTTGATAATCCAAGAAACGTAACTGGCAACCCTCTAGCAGGAATCGATCATTCGGAAATTATTGATACAAGGCCATATACAAAAAAATTAGAAAAATTCCTCACAAACGATGGAGAGGGTAATCCAGAATTCTCGAACTTACCCAGAAAATGGAATACTGCTGTAGCAGGTTCATATGACAACTTCCTTCTTCACAATGACATTGTTTTTCATCCAGTTAAAAGAAATGGAATTCTAGGCTTTGGAGTTTGGGTTGGAGGAATTCTCTCTTCCCAGCTTAATGATTATGCGATTCCACTAAACGTATGGATTAAGCCAGATTCAATAACAGAATTCACAGGGGTTGTGATATCTATTTGGAGAGACCATGGAGAAAGAGACAAGCGGCCAAAAGGAAGATTTAGATTTTACTTAAACAAAGTTGGTGTAGAAAAATTTCGAGAGATGCTGGAAGAGAAATTAGGCCCTCTAAGTCCTGATCCAGGCTCGAATTTTTCTCAAAAACCACGTTCATTATTGGGATTGCACAAACAAAAACAATCAGGATTTTCATTCGCTGGTCTTCATGTCCCTGTGGGGAGGCTAAGTGCTGAGAATATCCAAGATTTAGCTTTGGCAAGCATCAATTATGGCTCTGGAGAAATCCGTCTTACCGAAGATCAAAATATAATAATGATTAATATACCTGACGAAAAAATAGAAAGATTGAAATTAGACCCCTTATTACAATCTTTTCCTTTAAATCCTAATCCAATTGCTGCTGGAACTGTCTCATGCACAGGTAACACATATTGTAGTTTTGCTCTGACCAACACAAAGGACCAAGCACTCAAAATTTCCAAAGAATTGGACTCAGAGATACACTTACCTGAAGAACTCAAAATTCATTGGACTGGATGCCCAAATAGTTGTGGTCAAGCCTATATGGGGGCTATAGGCCTTACTGGAACAAAAGCTAAAAATGCTGACGGTAGTATGGTTGAAGCTTATCACATAAGTGTTGGTGGTGATCAAGGAATAAACAAGAGGATTGGCGAGTTAAAATACAAATCAATCCCTACCAGTGAATTAAAAGTTGTACTGAAGAGAATACTAATAAATGAATACTCTGCAATACCAAAAGGGAAAGATATTTATAGAGGACTTAAGCCTATTAAAAGATTGATTAATAGACTTATTTCTAAAGGTCAAGGTAGTACTTTTCCATAATCTACCTTGACCTTTATTAAGAAAAACTCCTCTTTATTTCAATGAAATTCAAAATCAAAACCAAAGTTGCTCTTCATCGCATTATTAATTGGATCAATAATGCTGACAATGAGCATCCAGAGATCTACAGAAAGGGTGGAAGTCAAGATTTATTCTCACGGATAATGAATCATATTAGTGATTAAAAGTATCCCGTAAAATCAAACAAAGTAACCATCATGGACCAAATCGCATCACAAATGGACTATGTCCTCCCAAATGAATTAGTTGATGGAATGATTGCCGCCGGGGGGAAGAAATCAACCGTAAGTGTTAAAAATTTATTGGTTCGGGGATTTTACTCAGGAGCAATTCTTGGCCTTGCAACTTGCTTAGCTATAACTGTAGGGATTCAATCTGGGATGCCTTTTCTGGGATCAGTTATTTTCCCATTTGGATTTGCCAGTATTGTTCTTTTCGGCATGGAATTAGTTACTGGTAATTTTGCTCTATTACCCATGGCGACTTGGGCAGGAAGATCATCGTGGAGGGCAACTATTCGTAACTGGAGCTGGGTTTGGATAGGGAATTTTCTTGGAACATTTTTAGTTGCAATTTTACTATCGATAAGCTTAACAAGTGCCGGAACAATTGAGCCGTTATCAGTTGCGGAGGGAGGTAAAGGTTGGGCAGTTGTAGCATCGAAAATAATTTCTATAAACCAATCAAATGTTCTTAATAAATATGAAGCATTAGGAACTACTGGTTTATTTTTGGCATTTTTAAGAGGTGTAATTGCAAACTGGCTTGTTTGTTTGGGCGTGACAATGGCACTAGTAAGTAAAAGTGTCCCAGGCAAACTACTTGCATGCTGGTTACCAATTACAGCCTTCCAAACTATGGGAATGGAACATATTGTAGTGAATATGTTTTTGCATACAGCAGGTCCTCTTTTAGGATCTGGAGTTGCCTTCTACAAAGTTATCTTCTGGAATTTCATCCCAGTCACATTAGGAAACATTATTGGTGGAATGGTATTTATTGGCATGCTCTTCTATAGCACCCATCGAACCAAGATGCCTAACGTCTTACCAACAGTTCATGATGAGAAATTAGAAAGAGAGTTAGCAGCAGAACTAGGAGCTCGTTAAGGGAGAATATCAATGAAGGATCAAGAGGCTACTATCTGGGAAAAGCTAAATCATGCAAGGGTGGCGCCTTTAAGCGCCTCTTGGCTAATGAATATCTACTCACTCAACCTGAGCACAAGTCTTCGAATGGCAATAGCCGATCATTTGGGGTGGATGGGAGATAAAGGTTGGAGTCATTTGAAATTAATTATCCAAAGAGAAGGAATTCAACCCGAACTGATTCTTGCTGCAGGTCTAAGTCATCAACATGAAGCTAAAAACTGGCTAATCAAGTTACTTTATGAATCACAAGAGATGAGAATTGAAATAATACAAGCTCTTGCATGTTGGGGGGCTGAAATTCCGGTAACTCTATTAAATACTATCCTCAATGAAAAATCTAAAGCATTTCGATTGGCTGGCTTGGAATTATTAAGTTTCAAGGCTCACCTATTAAGTGACGAAGTTCTACTTGAAATTTTAAATGAACCATTAAAGGACTTCAGAAACGAAGTTGTATTGAAAGCTATTCAAATTCTTCAAAGAAGAAACAGTGCTATTATTTCATCTAAAATTGCTGTCTTAGCTAGAAAAGGTCCAGAAGTTGTTTCAAAATCAGCATTGTTAGCCTTAGGATGTATTGGTACTATTCATAGTCAAAACGAATTGATTGCTCTGAGGCAAGAGCTACCAATTGGTCCACTTAAGGCCATGAGCCACAAACAACTAAAGCAACAATATAGATTCCTAGTTCTAACAGAAGAAGTCAAGAAGACTACAGAAAACTTCAACCACTTGACTAAATAATAATAATAATTAAGCAAAACATGAATCTAGCTTCAATTAATTCATATTTATTTCTCATAGGTTTATATATCGGGAATCTAATCAACATGATATGCTTTCGAGTTACCCGAAAAAAAACAATTACTGATAATTCAATTTGTCATGATCAAAATGATTTCAATATTAAATGGTATAAGAATATCTCATTAATTCGTTGGATTTTAATTACCCTTGACAGAAAATTATCCAATCAAAATCTAAGTATAAGGTATCCTTTTACAGAAATACTTTGTGCGGGATTATTTGTAAGCTCTAACTTCGCTCAACCAACAAATCTATTTATAGATTCTAAATTACTTTCTACGGTTTCAGGATGCTTACTCATTTCCCTATTATTGCCTTTAATCATAATCGACTTAGAATTTCTTTGGTTACCTAAATCTATATGTTTTGCAGGAATCATCTCAGGATTAATGGTTACATTATTCTTTGGGTTACAAACTAATCTTGGAGATGGAATCCTGCTTCTACTTAATCATTCGCTAGCTTCATTTTTAGGGTTTATACTATTCATATCTCTAAGCCTAATTTCGAAAAAAATCCTTAGAAAAGAAGCCTTAGGTTTTGGCGATGCAAAACTCTCATCATTTTTAGGTTCCTGGCTTGGTATTAATGGCCTTTTAATATCAATATCAATTGCATTTATAACTGCTGGGTTATTTTCTTTTTTGGGATTCATTACAGGTCGATTTCCAATAACCCGGGTTTTTCCTTTTGCCCCATTCCTCGCATCTGCTGGATACTTGGTTTGGTTCTTCGGTAATGAATTCTGGTTGAAACTAATAATCAAATTATAATTTGATTATTAGTTTATTCATTTATTACTAACGGAATAGTGAACCTCAATACAAGATAAAGCGAAGAGACAAACCAAAGAGATTAAGAAGCCACCCATCATCAGAATATTGGTAATGGAACCGTAAATTAGCCACCCATAAAAATAACTTGTAATTGCAATATTTAGGGGTACAGATGAAATACTTGCAAAGTAAATGATAAACAGTGTAATAAAGAATGGTATTATAAAGCATCCAATATATGAAAAATCCCTGATCAACTCACCTGCTATTGTATAATTATTGTAACCCCATACATTACTATTTTCAACGGAGTGGATAGCCTGTCTTGTTATCGAAGAGTCAAATCTTGAAAGAATATTATAAATAGGCAAGAAGCTTCTTTGCCCAATCCAATTTGGATCTGGCAACCTCATCAATAGTTCGGTCAAGGTATTAAGGTATGAAAAACAATAACGCATCACCTCCTGAATTAAATCCCCCAACTCAAATATGGAGCCATAGCCTTCTCTTAAGACCTTTGGTAATTGCGTAAAAATAGTTATACTGAAAATAGACAATAAAAATCCAGATGGGTTAATTCTGTTAACTCGCCAATCCCAACAAGTCGAAGAAAATAATACAAAAACCACAAAAGCCATTCCAGCCCTGCCAGAAGTTTGAAGGTCATTCAAGAAGATGTTTAATATAGAAATTGACAAAAGAAATAATTGTCTGTTCTTCTTCTTACATCGATAACTGGCAAATGCAATACAGAAAGCTGCAAAACAAATTCCATTTGGATAACTAAGAAATGTAGGAACAACACTTGTCATATTAATTGAGTAATTCCTTAGGGACATGAAAAATTCTTTCGAGTTTCCAGTAACATCGACATGATAGAAAATATAAATCCAAGAGATAACTTGCAATACCAATATCAGAGGCACAAGAAACGTGACTACTTTGTCCAGGAAACCAGTACTATTATTAGTATTTGAATTTGCCTGAAAGTCAAAAAATAGTTTTCTCTTGGAATTCAGATAAAGTGCTAGAGAACTTCCTAAATATGGCATCATGAAAACACTCAAAGCACCAACGGAGATATTTCCTGGCACATTAAAGAATGATTCATATATTAAACAACTTATTGCATAAACAGACCAAACAGCAATGGGAGCCTTCCAGTTAACTGCTTGCATTTAAAACTTAGTATAGAATCAATTCCACCCCAATATAAGCAGCCAGGAAATAATATAGTAGGTATTATATAGAGAAATCATTAAAGAATTAATGACCATAATGGAACTGTTACTATCGCAATCAATGTGCTCCAAACCACCAAAGTCGCTGCTATTTCCTGATCTTCTCCAGTGACTTGAGCTAACAACAATACAGAGATTGCAGTAGGAGTTGCCGATTGCAAAACCAATGCCTTACAAATCAGGTTTGAAAGGCCGAAAATTCTTGAAACCACCAGCATTAAGAATGGTAAAGCTACAAGCTTTATTGATAAACTTTGCCACAATAAGGCGTTGAAACTTCCTGGGACCGGATGTTCAACAGAGGACAACCTACCTAGACTCATACCAACAATCAATAGAGCTAAAACAATGACAATTCTTGATGGGAACCAAAGAAAAGAGCCAATTTGATCACTCCAAGGGGTCAACTGAATCAAAAAAGCACCAACCAATCCTTTACAAGCAGGGCTACTAATCAAAATAAGAAAAAGATTATTTCCCTTAAATTTCAACTGCGATTCCATAGGGCTTCGGGCCATCAACAATGGTCCTAAAGTCCACACCAACAATGTCGTGGCGAGATCATATCCAATACTGAAACTAAGTGATTCACTAGGGAGGAGAGCAAGGGAAACTGGAATCCCGAAATAACCAGAATTACCAAAAGCACTACCTAAAAGCATAGTTCTGGTCTCAATAAGACCTCTGAGGTTTGGGGTGATACGAATTAGAAAAATGAGCAAACTAATAACTAATACGGTCAGTGACAGGGCTCCAACTACTCGCCCATCTAGCCCACTCTTCAAAAGAAGACCTATCAAACTCAATGGCACTCCAACGCTTACCAATGGTCGAGAGATATGCGACGCAAGCCCTGGTTTAGAACGACCAATCAGATATCCAAGAAATAAACAGGGAATTAACTCGCTAAATAGTCTCAATATTTGCATTAATGATTTGAAAAACAACTGTAATGATCTCTACTATTTAAATCTTTCATTCAATCTTGAGCGCTACCCAAACGAGAAATATATTCATTTTGGTTGCCTGCATTAATCCAACCTGTTGCAATGGTTTTGGTACATTGATGATTAACTCGCCCACGATGAATATGAGACAGACCTGAGGGGAAAATAATTAGCTTCCCCTTCTCTGCAGATTCATAATGTTCCTGCCAATGGAACTCGGTTCCCGCAGAGTCAATGTCATTGCAATAAAGAATCCAAGCTAAAACTCTATGAGTCGGTTCTGTTAACTCATTACTTATAGTCCAGTCACAATGCCAACGTTTGAACCCTTCACCAGGTCCATAACGCTGGATGTTAAAAATTGGATTTACAAACAAGGACTGCTTTGGGGAACATTCTTTAAAAAGCGGGCGTTCCAGAAGGTATCGACTCAATGCAGCTGTAACTCCTCGAATTATCACCTCAGCCAAAGCAAATGCCTCAGGGTCAGACCTATCAATTGCCACAAGACTAATGTCCGTGGAAACCTTGGCAGGTTCAGTTAAATTTGAAAATTGATCATCACCAAATGCCTGGCCTCTCCGATGCAAGTCAGGTCGTCGATCGAAGAACTCCATAACCCCTTCGGCAACAGCCTCAAATCCGCTGTTCTTATAACGTGCTAGCAGCTCCACCATATGTTTGACCCTGGATTTGGAGGTGTGAGCTCAGATTGTATTTCTGCAGAGGCTCTTCAAGCTTGGGGATTCCATATATGAGCTCAAGCCCTAAATAACTCTTAGGATCTTTTTCTAGGTTTTTTTAAGGGTATCGTTTTGCGCCGAACTATGGCTTCAAAATTTCTGAACTCTTGGTGTAATTGCTTTGAAATCACAAAAAATTGGCCTAAAACGAGCTTTGGTTTACCCAATTATGTAAGTTAGACGATTGGAGGTTTTGCTTTTGACTCAAGTCACTGTTGGAGAGAACGAAGGGATTGAATCAGCTCTTCGGCGATTTAAGCGTCAGGTCTCGAAAGCCGGAATTTTTTCTGATTTAAAGCGCATTCGGCATCACGAGACTCCTGTAGAGAAATACAAGCGCAAATTGCAGCAACGGCGAAGAAGCCGTAGGCGCTGAGGAATACTACAAAAACTCCTAAAGATAAAGCCTTAGACGCGGTAAGACAATCTCATTGGTTGAAATCAAGAGAACATTAATAGAAGGGAGCGTAAGTTTCACTCCCTTTGCAAGGCTCTTGTTGACTCTTAAAGCTTTGCTTCAGACTAGTTTCCTACTACCCACAGCACTTCATTAAAGAAATTTTTATTTTTGTTTAATAAGTTTAATCTTCAGCAGTTTCAAACTGACGTAAGAGACGAAATCCCTTGCGAAGAACCAAAATGGCTCCATAAATTCCTAAGCTCAAAGGCACAACAATTAGACGATCCACGGTTATAGTTGCCATGTCCTTCCCTCCCGCTGCATAGTCATAACCATGACAGGGAGAAAGGATCATTAGGCTTCCAAAGATCAATCCCCAACCAATAAGAGAAAGGAATCCATCCCGTATCTTCCCTTCATAAAATCGGTCAAGCCCCAACCCCCAACCTACTGACAAAACAGCAAGGCGAGTCAATGCTTGTTTTTCCTCTTTGCGAAACATAGTCCAAAGGTTCTAATCATGGTTAGTTATAGGTGTTAATCCACCTAAACGTGAGAATTATTTCATCTTTTCCGTGTTCTCCCTTCCTCTGATACTCATTTCGACGCTTATCAAATCGAATAGTTTCATTTGATACAAATAATCAACGATGACTAATTGTGAAAGCTTTTAGACCTACAACTACAAAAACTTCTTTTTTACAATTAAAGAAGACCGATTCAACAAATGTTTAGCTCTAAAATCTTATGTTTTTTTGCCCTCACCCTAAGTAGCTCTCTAACCATTGTTTTAACAACCAGTTGCAACGGTTCTAGAAATGTAGAAAGGATTAAGTCTTCGAATTCCAAAATTAACCTCATAAAATATTCTGACTCTATACAACAAACAGCAAAAAGACGTTGCACTGATGACCCATGGCTGTCTGACGAAATCATGAAAGTGGGGTATCAACTAGGGGTGAAAACTTTTATTGGAGAACCAGAATTGCCAAACAAAGACGCGACTTATAAAGCTTTACACGGACAACTAGGCATACTCACCTTGGGGACAAGGCCAATGAATCAACTGGTAAGATGTAAATTAATAACACACGAATATATTCATGTACTTCAACATATCAATGAAAATCTAAAGGGAATGGAACCACTAGGTTGGCCAGTTTCATCGGAATCATTGAACTATTTTGGAAGCCCCCAAGAAGCTGAAGCCTATACATATCAAGATCATGCTGAGTTAGTATTGAAACTCCTTCTTAAGGTTCGGAGTGAAAAAATTCACGAAAAATAGGTTAAACAATCTCTAACATTAATTAGATCTAAAATAATAACATAAAAATAAAGTTCGAAAAGGATATTATTCAAGTTAACACCCATAAAAATATATGGCTTTGAAAAATAATTAATTTAACCCTTGAAATAGCTCTTGATGCACAACAAAAGTGTGGTACTGGGTTGTTCCAGCTTCTGGGGTTAATCTTTTACCATCAATATTCAATGCCGTACTGCAAATAAGATCACCATCCCATGAGATCCCATATTCATTAACTTCCATAGACCATTGACGCACTGCAGCAAAGTGCTCAGGGAAATTTGCACCGATCTTGCTACAAATCCGACAAAGTATCGAAAGAGCTGGAGGTTTTGTCCTCAATTTTAGAGCTTGAGTCAAACTAACCTGAGTAAAACAGCCTGTATATCTAATGTACTCAATCAACTCTTCCTCACTCTTGGAAAGATTCGCTTGTTTCAATGCCTTTTCAAAAGCTTTCAAAGGAGTCTTAGGCCGTGGCCTAATTGTAAAAAGATGACTCATGACATCTCTTCCAAACTCTTCTATAAGCTCTTTTAGCACACTTTCCAATAAAACCTACTATAAAATCTAGCAAACTCCAATTGAGGAAATAATAAAGATCCTCTTGTGAGGATTACAGACAATATCGTTCACAATCTATTTTTTTGTAAAGCTACCTTTTAAATATTTATTTGCTAAAGCTCAGAAAATAATGATATTAGACTTAACCAAGGTTTTCGACAAAATCAAGTAAAGATTGAATTAGCAAAATAGAAACTCATTCTCTTCGGCCACCAATTGAATACTTTTCAAAGTCTGAATAGTTTTGTAATTGCTTATCTAGAGAGAAAATACAATTTTCAATGGATTTTAATTCTTTCTGTAACTGACTTCTTCTAGATTGCAAGCTTAGAGACCTTCGTTTCATCTCTACAAAACGTCTACGATGAAAATCATTCCTATGTATGGGTCTAACTAAGTTTTCACTTGAACTCTTCGCCTGCTTTTCTTTTGAAAATTGACTGTTCATTTCATTAAACTCCAAGGTTTTTCTATGCAGGCAAGGCTGTAGGTCATAAAGGCTGTATCAAGCCTTATGATTGTCGAGCTTTGAAAGCTCAACTATCTTCCTTTTTCTGGTTTAACCAATACTGGCTGGATCTGTAAATGCGTGTTAACGCTCGAGTGTTTCGCCCCTAGCGATTAGACCTAAGTGTTTTTCCCTGTATCAAACCTAGAGAAATAACCTAGAAACATCATTTCTCTTATAGGGAAATGATGGTAAATACTCGAATCAACTTTAACTAGATATATCAAAAAAATTCTTCAGAACATATATATAATTTAATTATCACTTAGATAATACTAGTGGTTAAATCTAATTTAAAAAAAGTAGATTCCTAATCAATCTAGTATGTTGTTAAAAACAAACCACGAGAGAGTGCAAATTCATTAGTTATACTAATAACGGTGATTATAAATGAATTCGTTAAAAATAAAATAAATAGATTTTTTAATTTCACCATTTCGATGGGGCATTATGAACAAAATACCAACCTATCCATCCCAGCAAATTTAAGCCCAAAACAAACAACCACAATTTCCAGGATTTCGCCTCTTGAGAATTCTCAGTTTTAAGATTTGCCATGATCATCAAACAGACGAAATAGCATTTAACTTATGTTAAAACCAGCCATAGATTCTGATATTGAAGCTAATAAGAAAGCTTCTTTACCAAAATCTTGATGGATCAGCATCTGTAATGCCATCTATCTGATGAACAGAGAGGTTTGCTCCTATATAAATGGCTTCTAACGAATCACCATCAAAAATCCCTATGCCGTCAGTGGATTGATTAAAAGTTCCTCCTGCAACAGCTTTAAAAGAAAGGTCAGAATCACTTGTACCAAGAATAGTGATTCTGTCATCAACATCTAACTCAGTAATAACATCTGCATTAATACCACCATGATTTCGCCCCCAAGAGTAAGCATGACCTCGAAAATCGCTCATAACATATAACTTATCTATGGATTTATCTAATTCTGAAGCAAAGGTATTGCCTCCGCCGCCTCCATAAAGGATGTCTGCCCCATCCCCACCATCTAAATAATCCTTACCATGTCCAGCCCTTATTTCATCAATTCCATTATTTCCAAAAAGGAAATCGGGTCCTCCTCCTCCTCCGAGAAAGTCGTCACCCTCTCCAGCGACAATTCGGTCAGAGTAGCTCCATCTACCTCCATTTAAGTAATCACTACCGGAACCTCCTCTAATGCTGTCATTACCATCGCCACCGTAAACATAGTCGGAACCAGATCCTCCGATAAGAGTATCTAAACCTTCATAACCATAAATAGTGTCATTCCCAACTCCCGCAAATATCACATCATTACTATCACTACCAACTCTTAAATCATTTTCTCCATGAGAATCATTTTCAACTCCCCAAATACTCACAAGTGCCTCTATATCTAAATCGGTCCAAATATGCGACCATCCATTAATACCTTCGTTGTAAGACATCACGGTATCTTGAGAATTGTAATCGGGATTATGTCCCTCACCACCTGGATGCCCCAAACCAAGTGTGTGACCAATCTCATGAATGATTGTATTTTTATCGAAATTCCAATTACCTGAATCTGTCCATGCAACATCCCACCAATAATATCTATCAGCGGTCATAGCCCATGCTGTGCCTACAACCAAATGATCCCAATTACTATGAGAAGAAACAGAATAAATATCTATATCTGAACCATAGTAATGGTACATTCTCTGGAAATCTAAATCAATTTTAGAATCTATTAAATTAAATACTGACTCTATATATGACTCTTCTGTATTATTGTGAATCAAAGTATTAGCATAACCACCACCAAGAGGAGTAACATATCCATATACATCATGAATATAATAGGTTAGCGTCTCTTCATCTCCACCAATTAGATTATTTACAGTGTGTTCTGCCAGGTCAGCCCTTACAAGTAAATCATTTGCTATTGACACTGACAAAAAAATCTCTCCTTCAATTTTATCTCTTTTAGGCTTAAAGGCTCGAAAATTAATCACTAATTAAATTATTTCTTTTTAATCCTATTACTCTTCATTAGATTGATTCATCTAATTCGGAATGCATTGACAAGTTCCTTCAGAGCATTTGGATTCTCCAGCTACCTAGATAATTGTCTTCGAGGTTCTGAGATTTATCAGCCGAAAATAAATTAATTTGATATGTCCCAGGCATAAAAACAGCTTGAGATCTGATTAAAATTGCATAATCTTCTTCTTTTACAAGTGGGCCAGAAGTTAGAATTTCTATAAATAGATTATCAATTGTAATTTCACTTTGACGAAATTTATTTTGTTCGCAATTCCAAGTGTATTCATTATTCTGATGATCTGCCGAACAAATCTTTATTTCATTAGCTACGAAATTCATATATTTTGGATAATTTATTTTCAAACGAGAAGTTTGATTTATAAGAGTATTCCCATTGAAAATCAAAAAAAATAATGTTTCATTTTCTAATTGAATTATATTATGCTTTAACTCATTATATCTCTTAAGATCATCAGGATACTGTTTGGCTTCTTCTTTTCTTTCTAGAACTTTATTTTGATTGGGAGTGACAAGACGCGATTCATCCGGAATAATATACGACTTCCTAAGCTTATCTAGATAAAAAAAAAGCCTGTGAAAAATGATAGCAGCAGAAAATATGAAGAAATCATCAACAAAGTAACAGCTCTTTTCTTATCCATAAATTTTCAAATTACCTAGGATAGACAGCAAAAATAATAACTTATATTCCAGATTAAACTTCAAAAATCTAACATAGTATAAATCCCAAAAAATCCTAGCATTCAATCTTGCAATTCTCTACAAAGTATTCTAGGTGCTCTTATTCTTTTAGCCAAACAGCCATGCCTCCTCCACGCCCTCTAGATGCAAGCCATTTCCCTTCCTCATCTAACGCTATAAGGGAGAAGAAAGGTCTATCTTTCTTCTGAGGGACATCAATTGAACTATTGAACAAAGGTATTTTCCCAAATCTTACTTCCAGAAAATCAAAGAAAAAAGACAACCTAGGCTGATCACCAATCAATTCTGCTCGCCCTAAAAATTTAATTGAAATCAAAATAAATTTCACAGAATTTATAATTACTAAAGGCATACTTTCCTCGTCTTTCTTGTCTAGAAGAAGATCCAAATTTGCAGAGATCAATCGCAGTATTAAGCTAGAAAGAGAGTCTTGATTGTCTTTGCCTTTCTGCCAAACAGAGTAGAATTTCCAAGATCCGATAAGCGATTCTATTTCAATCTTACTTCCTTTTTCTTTTGCAGTTTTTTCTAACTCTAAAAGCTGCTGGAAGCTAGGCAATGAAAAGATATCATCCATAAAATAACAGGAGTGAGATTGATCTACTTTATAAGTAGAAAAGTGCTAATTAAATAGTTGTTGTAAATAGAATAAATCATAGCAATCAATTCATTCTCTGGATTTTTTTAACTTGTTAGTTATTTGCTCTAATCTCGAGGATTACAAGCAATTTGAACTATTGTAAGTACTTTTTCTCGCAAACATAAACAAGAATTGACTTGAGGTCTGAAAACTGATCTTTATTTAATCACGAGGATCTAAGGCAGAGACGAATAAGATAAAAAAGTCAATGACTGTAAACCTTGATTAAAGAGCCTCTCTCCTGCGATGAGCTTGAGCAACCTTACCCGCAATAAATGGGATATGAGTTGAATATTTCTTAAGCTGAATTCGCTCCTCCAAGCTAACAGATTCACCACTTCCAAGTCGATCGATGATCTCTTCAAGCCTACGACGAGTGTCAGTTGAAAGCATCCGCATCTTAATTACATTGACTACTTAATTAAATAGTACCGAGGAAAGTCTCTTTTTCCAATAGTTTTATTAATTTGAATGTATCCAACCAGTCCTATAGCTAGATAACTTATTTTGTCACTTTAAGTATAATTCCTTATTGTAAAGAACAAAAAAATAACTAAGGACAAGAAAAAATCAAAGTTGCGTATAGCTTTCACCACTAATTAAGTCTTATGGATTAATTGTTTATAAGAAATTTACTCAAAAAACATCTTTAAGAGAATAGTTGAGCCATCTCCAAAAATATAAAGGGTTTAGAAGCTCCAGAATTGAACTGCCTGCGATTGATAAATCGATAAAATCTTGTTTTTTAGGCTGGGCAATTGCTTGAGGACTTGGATCCTCAATTGATTCAATTTGCAATTCATCATTAAAAAACCAATTTTTCGAGCCATCACTAAGTTCTAGAACCATTCCAAAACTCTGTCCATCTGTGATTTTGTATCCAACTACTACTCCCCAAGGATCATCCCCAAGCTTATTCATCAATTCAATCGGGAGGTGATCACGAACTTCATCAAGATCAATTCCAACCTTTGTTCCCATTGGTAAAAAAAAAGTAGTCACAAACAACCTCCTGAAGAACAAATCCAGCAGTACCCTCTCTAAGACCCCTCAACCATTCAGCAGTTTCAGTGTAGGCACTTGTACCTATTAGAATAGCTTAAGAAGTCAGATGATTGGTTCAAGGGATTCTGAACAGGCACTATTTGCATCCTTATCATTGTCTAGATTGAAAAAGGTCTGTAGCGGTAACAGTCTTTTTAAGACTTGGGGAATTATTAGGCTGTTTACGCACAACCAGCAACCTTTCATTACTTGGTGCGCCGGCATCTCTTGTTTGCTGGAGAGAAGTTGATTCGACAGCAACGTCAACTCTTTCAAGCTTTATCTCATCAGAATCTCTAATTTGCTCAGGAGGAATTGATTCGACAGCAACGTCAACTCTTTCAAGCTTAATCTCATCAGAATCTCTAATTTGTTCAAGAGGAGTTGAGGGTTGACTTAATAAACCAAGAGAACTAATCCTGTTACTAGACAAATAAACAGGTGCAAATGCCAAAGTTGTACCAATACAAATAACTAGAAAAGCAAATGAAGCTATTTGCAGTATTGGTTTCCAATAAATAGAAGCTTTTACAAATTGATCTAATTCCTTGGAGGGTTGTTTTTGCTTAATGTCTCCTCCCCATTGCAAATAGACGTCGTTACTTAGCCACCCTTTATTGGCAGACCGATAAGGGGATTCGCTCGTAGCAAAATCTACAATCTCTTTAACTCTTTCTCTTAGCACTGATTCCCCTCTATGGATATGACACTATTCAAGCATCGCGAAAGAGCCTTTATCTGAATATCAACGGGTCATACATAGAAAGGAAGGAATTTGTAGAGATCCTCTTTGATTAACCTGCAATGAAGGCAAAGAAAGTAATCAAGCCTGACGCTGCAATTACTCCGATGGAGGCAATGCCAAGGATTTTCGGCGTATCTAGATAAACGGAAATCTTTATCAACTCATTGCGTCCTTCCCTCTTTTTCTGAGCAACTGTCTTGGACCGTTTGACTGAAATCATCTGATTCCCCGCAGCAGCCTTCTTCTCGGCGGCAACTTTCCTGTCCGCGGCAGCCTTCTTCTCGGCGGCGGCCTTCTTCTCGGCGGCAGCCTTCTTCTCGGCGGCAACTTTCCTGTCCGCGGCGGCCTTCTTCTCGGCGGCAGCCTTC
>QCGA01000003.1 GCA_003280095.1 Prochlorococcus sp. AG-363-O16 | reverse complement strand
TAACTACTAGCTTCTAGTTGAATAAGAGTGCGATCCTCCCTACGCAAACTTCTTGCAACTAAACGACTCAAAGTAAGGTGATGAGGCCAAGGGGATGCAGCATGTTGAAGCAACTGCTTCAACTGAGCATGAGCAAGCGCTTCAAGCATTGTCGGAGGGAACGAAGCAACCCAAGTGATTACACCCTTAGTGTTGAAAGACCATTCAACATAGGAAGCAAACTAAGAAAAAAATCAAATGAAGCATAAAAAGGAAACCCCAGGTTTGGTTGGGGTCGTAGGTTTAGGTCTAATAGGTGGTTCATTAGGCCTAGACCTTCAGAAGCAAGGATGGCAAGTCCATGGCGTAGTCAATCGTCCAATTACAGCAAACAAGGCTAAGGCAAGAGGTTTAGCGCAAGTCATTAGTACAGAACCCACTATCCTCGCCAATTGCGAACTTGTAATCCTTGCCTTGCCTTTAGAACAATTACTCAACCCTGCCCAAAATTTAATCAAAGCATTACCTGAAAACGCTGTAATCACAGATGTAGGTTCTGTTAAAGCACCGGTCCTAAAAAGATGGGCCGCTCTACATCCACGGTTTGTAGGGAGTCATCCCATGGCAGGGACGGAAAAGGCTGGGGTAGAGGCTGGGATCCAAGGTTTATTCAGAAATCGACCCTGGATTGCCACCCCAAATAAATACACTGACCAAGATGCAATTCAAAAAATACGAGATGTTGCGCTTTCCCTAGGAAGTGAATGGCTTACTACAGATGCAGAAATTCACGACCAAGCAGTGGCACTAATCTCTCATTTACCAGTAGTAGTAAGTGCAGCATTACTTTCCGCAGTGGCAAGTGAAACAAATCCGGCAATCAAAAAGTTTGCAGAAAAAATTGCGTCTACTGGCTTCGCAGACACAACAAGAGTTGGAGGCGGGAATCCAGCCTTAGGCACATCGATGGCAGCCAGTAATACATCCGCATTACTAAAAGGATTAACTACTTATAGAAAGCATCTTGAACAACTTGAATCACTAATTATTTCCCGCAACTGGGTGGGATTACAAACCGAACTAGAAAAAACTCAAATAAAAAGACCAAAGTTCTTATAAAAGAAGCCATGCAACCTCTAGCTCATACTAAATTGATGGCCCCTTTGAGCAAGAAGTTGACTTGATGCCATGAGCGCAGATTGACTCACTCCTGCAGTCCCTTCACCCGGGAAAATAGAATCTCCACATAACCAAAGTCCTTTCATAGGAGAACGACTAGCTACTCCTAAAGGACCAAAGATAGATGGGTGCTGACCCAAGCCTCCAACTATTCCTTGAGGCCGACCACACCACTTAGCAAAACTTCTAGGAGTAGCGACTTCGTAGTGAATCCAATGTTGTGAACTAATTCCAAACCATTCCTCCAATCTCTCTCGAATTAACACAAGAACCTTTGATTTACGAACTTGATACTCAACTTCAAGCAATGAACACCAATCAGAAGTGTCAGTAAAAGCACTAGCGATAAGAGTTGCCTGTCCTTCGGGTGCCCTGCCATCTCCTTCACGACTAATTGATATAAACAATGAACCTAAATTTTCTACAACAATTTGAACATGACAAGGGCAGTTAACCGGCAGCGAATGACGATATATCGCACCATAAAATACCAGTGCTCCACTGGGCTTTGGAAGATTAGACAGTCGCTCCGCGTAAAATTTGGGGAGACTGGTCTGGCCCGAAATCATGTCTATCAAGCATTGAGGAGGAAGAGTAAAAACCACATCTGACGCTTCAAATTGCTTGGCAATTCCAGAAGAAGTCATGCTGGAAACTTTCCAAAGGTTTCCTGGTTCAAGGTGAACAACCTTGTGATTCAGAAGAAGCTGACCACCATTCCTCAAAAAAGCCTTACTTAGTTGATTACTGAGTTCTTGCATGGATCCTTGCAAATGCCTAAGGCCAAGCGGCGCTTGTGCCATTTGCAAAACGGTTGCTCCATATAAGGCAGCTGTTCTGTGAACAGGTTCTTGTGAATAAAGCCTTAGTTGCAAATCCAAGAAAAGCCTTAAACGCTCATCCTTATGACATCCAGACCACAAAAGAAGGTCTTTAACTGACAAAGCACAAAAGGCCCCTAAGCCAACTGTTTCCCGGCGAACCGCTTTCACTAACTTACGAAAATCCCAACAGCTCCTTGGGGGCATTACAGGGTCTCGGCCTGAAAAATCCCAGCTTCTCTGGTGCAGATATGAACAAAGGTCCCAAAAAGACTTACTACCAGGAAATTGTTTTTCTCTCTCTTGCTTCCACAACTTTTGATCGTGCCATAAATTTATAGGTTCTAATCCATCTGCAAGATCAACCACACATGCAGGGTCCAAAATTTCAGCCAAAGGCATTGGCAATTGCAAGTATTTAAAAATTCGCTCATGTATTCCACCAGGCTCAAAACCTGCAACTTGTGTTGCCCCTACATCAAATACAAAAGGACCACGTTTAAAAGTACCTGCACAGCCCCCTGGTTGATGATGAGCCTCTAAAACAATTACAGATAGGCCTTCATAAGCCAACAGAGCTGCTGCTGTGAGCCCAGAAATCCCTGCTCCAACAACTATTACCGAGTCACCTTCCATAAGATGATATTCAATTCAAAGAGGATGACAATCTGAACATGAACGAAGATTTAAGAAGGAGACTAACCTGCAAAGAAGGTCCATTAAAAGGGAATGAGATACACAATGTCCAGAGTATTAGTGAGGGTTCTATACATAAAACCTGGCATCTTCATTTGAAAAATGGCACGGAGCTTTTCGCGAAAACGGCTTCTGCAAATGCTTGGGAAATGCTCAATTGCGAAGCAAAGGGACTAGAAGCACTAAGGAAGTTCACAAATCCAAAATTCGTTGAAATCCCAGAAGTAATAGCAATCACTCAACTATGTGGAGAAGCTATTTTATTGCTCCCTTGGCTTGACTTTCTTGGACATGATCAAAATGCATTAGGGACTGGACTTGCTTTAATCCATAAAAGTTCGGCAGCACAAGGTCCAGGAGAATTCGGTTGGGATAAGGAAGGATTTATAGGTGCAGGACCTCAACCCAAAGGTTGGGAACAAAACTGGGGAGAATGTTTTGTAAAGCTTCGCTTATTGCCTCAAATGAAACTTGCAGTGAATTGGGGACTGCAAATATCTGAATACGATGTCTTACTCAACTCCTTAATTCAATATTTGGAAGACCACAAACCAGAACCTTGCCTGGTTCATGGGGATTTATGGAGTGGTAATGCTGCTGTTCAGAAAAATGGGCTGGGTGTCTTAATAGATCCTGCATGCTGGTGGGCAGATAGGGAAGTAGACATTGCAATGACAAAACTATTCGGTGGCTTCTCAGCAAATTTCTACAAAGCTTATAACGAAACCTGGGCTTTATCTCCTACATCAGAAACAAGAATAGAGATTTACAACTTATATCACTTACTAAATCATGCAAATTTATTTGGAGGCTCATACATTAGTCGATGCTACTCAACGCTACAAAGACTTAACTCTGAATTCTGTTCAATCTAGTAGTAAGAAATAATTTTATGAACCTAGATATTCCTTCCTTAGGTTCTGAACTCTTTCAAAAACTGCTGTTCGTTTTTCACTGGTAGTGAGATTCTGCCAACTCCACTGACCCACCACTATTACTCCTAACAATTCAAGGAGGCCGGGAATAACGGGCAAAAGATTAATGGTATCAAGGACACCTTTTATCAGAACCTGAGCAAGAATTACGATTGCAATAATTCCAACAGCTTTTCCATATTTACCCATTTGACTCCAGTCAACCTGATTGATTGTCTGGTTGACTTTTCCCATAACATCGCCATAGCGATCTGAGAAATCACTGCCCAAATCTTTGTTGGGAGCATTGTCAACAGTGCTAGTAGCACCGGAGGAATCTGTGTTTACCTGAGGGGTTTCGTCGCTCATGTACACAACACCATAATGCAAGTATGAGTAGAGCGTATCGAATGCATCTATTTAATGCCAGGGGTTCTGCAATTCGATGGCGATTGCCTGATAGTTCTCCAAAAGGACTTACTAGCTGCAGCACCTAGAGAGGGCTGCGCATTGTTGTTAGGGGAAGAACAAAATTTATCTAAATTTCAACGCAGCAAAGTGTGGAAAATTCAACTGATATGGCCGTGCTGCAATGTTTGGCAACCAGGAATATTTTGCTTTGAGAATGAGTTACAAGGAAAACAATCCTTAAATTCGCAAAAATCATCTCAGAAAAATCGATTTGCTTTAGACCCTCAGGAACAACTCAATGCTCAGCGCTGGGCAAGGGAAAAGAACCTTCAGGTCCTAGGCAGTGCTCACTCACATCCTGAGACTGAAGCAATACCTTCTGAAATCGATCATCAATATGCAATTTCTCCTCAACTCATGGTGATTATGTCTAAATCAGGCTCCTTTAAATCTTGGTGGATATTTGGGAACCAACCAAATCAAAAGACTGAAGTGGCGCTTTTAGCCAACTAGTAAGACGATGAGTAAACCGATCCCTTCTCTAATGCAAGCGAAGGACTCCAGCAACACTTCCTTATCCCAAGAAGAACTTTCACGTTATGCACGTCACTTGAATCTCCCAGAAATTGGAATCGCCGGACAACAACGATTAAAGGCAGGCTCGGTTCTTTGCGCAGGAGCTGGTGGGCTGGGATCACCGATTCTGCTCTATCTTGCAGCTGCGGGGATAGGGAGAATTGGAATAGTTGACTGCGACAAAGTTGAAACCTCAAACCTTCAAAGACAAGTAGTGCATAGCTCAAACTGTATAGGAGAGGCAAAGACTGAATCGGCCCGCAATCGAATCTTAGAAATCAATCCAAATTGCAAAGTGGATATGTACCAAAAGCGCCTATGTAACGACAATATTCTACAAATAATTAGCCCTTACGATATTGTGTGTGATTGCACAGATAATTTCCCTTCAAAATACTTAATCAATGATGCTTGTGTAATACTTGAAAAACCAAATATATATGGAGCTATTCAACAATTTGAAGGTCAGGCAAGCGTTTTCAATCTTAATAGTAACAGTCCCAATTATCGAGATCTAGTACCTATTCCACCACCTCCTAATGAAATACCTACTTGTGCGGCAGGAGGTGTGCTCGGTGTACTTCCAGGATTAATAGGGATGATACAGGCAATTGAAACTATAAAAATTATAGCGAATATTGGCGAGCCATTAAACGGAAGAATTTTAGTCTTTGACGCTTTAACAATGAAATTTCGTGAGCTAAATTTAGAACCAAATGTAAATACAATTAAAGCAGATGGACTTATTAATTACAAAGAATTCTGTGGCTTAAATCATAAATCCAACTATAGAAGTTCGACTTTTACAGGAGAAAGCATTTCTCCAAAAAACCTAGAATTGATTATTAACTCAGGGGAAAATGATTTTGCTATTGTTGATGTACGGACCCAAAAGGAAGCAGATGCAAGTTCGATTCGGGGATCCGAACTGATTCCGCTAGACTCTATTAAGAATGGCAAGTCTATAGAAAAATTAAGAGCAATCTCGTTAGAGAAAAAGATTTATATTTATTGTGCAAGTGGAAAAAGATCTAAGCAAGCTATAAACGAATTAAGTAAACACGGGATTCATAGCATTAATATTGATGGCGGCATTCAAGCTTGGAACGAACAAATATGATTTTCAATAATCCACTCCCCTTTTCAAGTCGACTCCTTGTTCAGCATAATGCTTATGACAAACCATCTCAGAATGAACACTCGCAAGATCAAAATAAGCGGGAGAATTCTTACAGCGACCAGTAATAATAACTTCTGTCTCCGCTGGTTTACGAAGTAGAGTTTGGACAATTGGTTCTACAGGGATTAATTCTAAATCAACACTTGGATTCAGTTCATCCAAAATCACAGTTTTATATAGACCACTGCCAATAGCAGCCCTGGCAATTTCCCATGCACGTTCTGCCTCAACGTAGTCAATAGTTTTCTGTTGGCCGCGCCAAACAATTGCATCTCGTCCAGATCGAAGATGATCAACTAAATGAGGGTAACTTTCCCTAAGAGCCGCAATAGCAGCATCTTCGGTATACCCAGTACCACCTTTCAGCCATTGCAAAATTAATACCCGATGACTTTTGTCTTGACTAATACCTTTACCAATTGCCTGCAAAGCCTTACCCAAGGCACTAGTTGATTTACCCTTCCCTTCTCCGGTATAAATCTCGATACCACCAATCTTGCCAAATGGGATCAACTTTTCATCTTGAGTATTTGGTCGGCGATGTGCTCTCATTTCTGAATGAAGATCTGCAGACTGAATTAATAACTGGGGAGCTGCTCTCCCTGTCACAATAATTTCCATCCCTGATGGTCGATTGGCAAGAGTTGAAACAACATCCTCAACAACAAGAAGACCCAAATCCAATACAGGGTTTAATTCATCAAGGACAACTACTGAATACAACGCACTAGCTATTGCACCTTTTGCTATATCCCAACCTCGCTGGGCCTCTTGATGATCAAAACGAGTTGCTTCTTCAGCAGAGAAAAATTCAGCCCGACCTGTCCTGACTTGATCTATTAGGTGTGGAAAACCCTTTTGCAGGGCTTCAATTGCAGCATCTTCATCGTATGAGCGACCTGGTCCCTTCAGAAAACGTAGCAACAGAACTCTTGTCTGTCTTTGTTCACAGATACCAAGACCAATAGTACGCAGCACAACCCCTAGAGCAGCCTGACTTTTCCCCTTGCCCTCCCCGTCATAAACATGTAATTGCCCATGGCTCCTTTCTTGGCTATCGGAAGCTGTAACTATCCCAATTCCTTGCCCACGACCCTTGCTGGATGAGATACTGGAATCAAATTTGTTGGCCTCCTTAAGTGTCGCCATAACCAGTATCATCTACTTTGGAGCTTAACTACAAGAACCCAAAAGAAGAGTTTTTACAGAGAAGGCTAAAGAAGTGGTGTTATTTAAACAAGTAGAACCCCTCCCGGTTTTAGAACAAAACCAATTGAATTTATTGCGATCCTATATTTCAAAACTTGATGCAGTGTGTGTTGCCTACTCAGGCGGCGTTGACAGTACTCTCGTCGCAGCAATATCGCTCGAACAATTAGGGTTCAATGCCATTGCAGTGACGGGTGTATCCCCTGCACTGGCACCACATCTACTTAAAGAGGCAAAGCATCAGGCTGCCTGGATAGGAATTCAACACCATGAATGCATAACGAACGAATTAGATGATCCTGCCTACAGAAACAATCCTGACAATCGTTGCTTTGCATGCAAACAAGAATTACATAAGGAATTAGCCGCTATAACGACTAAAGCAAAAGGAATGCAAGTCATCGATGGCGTAAATCGGGATGATCTTGATGACCATCGCCCGGGGATTAAAGCTGCCACTCTGGCTGGCGTGTCTTCTCCCCTGGCTGAACTAGAAATCAGGAAAGATTCAATCAGAAGAATTTCACGCGCGCTCGGTTTCCCTTGGTGGGATAAACCAGCACAACCTTGTCTAGCCTCACGAGTACCCTACGGTGAAACTATTGATGCAACCCGCCTAAATAGGATTGGGGAAGCGGAAGCGTGGCTCAAGAAATATGGTTTCAATCGAGTCAGGGTAAGGACTTATGGTCTCACAGCCTCAATCGAAGTCCCCGCAGAAGCAATAAATGATCTAATGCATAAAATTGATAGGCAAAAACTAATTAATTATTTTCTTGGGATCGGTTTCACAGCGGTGAGTATTGATCTCGAAGGTCTAATTAGTGGAAAACTAAATCGGAACAAGGCCAAGTCCTCTTCGAGTCAGATTGACGCATCGAATCTATCAATGAAACAGGTATACACCTCTGAAGAGACTTCAGAGAGTGACTTTTAGCCAAGAATTGTTTACATAAAACTCCACAAGCTTGCTCAGGCATGGTGTGATCGCCACACGTGAAGACATCAATAGCTGCATATCCATGTTCTGGCCACGTATGAATCGAGAGATGTGATTCTGCGAGAAGAGCTAAACCAGTAACACCGTAAGGTTCAAATTGATGAGTTATTAGATTTAAGAGCTTGGCTCCTGCCGACTTGGCAGCAATGATCATTGCTGCTCTCAAAAACGCTTCATCATTGAGTCTGATCTGATCACATTGATAAAGCTCAAGAATGCAATGCTTACCTGCCATATTCAAAATCTGCTTATCATCAACAGTTTTGGCATCTTTTGAACCAACCCCCAACCATCCTGGTTGAGGGTGCAAGCAAGACAATGGCCGCTCCATCACATCTTTAAAAGGACTGCCTACCTTACCTGACTCATCACATGCCACGAAGTAGCTCTGCCTCTAGAACTTGAGAATTTTGCTTCCAGTCCCTTTCAAACACATCAAGGTGAGTTGCAGTAACTAAACATTGATTAGTCTCTCCGACAGCTTCCAATAACAACATCTGTCGAACAGGATCTAGCTCTGCCAAAACATCATCAAGTAGTAAAAGAGGTGGCTCACCATAAATATCCTGAACTACCTGCAATTCAGCCATCTTCAATGCCAACACCACAGTTCTCTGCTGACCTGCAGAGGCAAATTGTCTTGCAGCTACCCCATTTACCAAAAAACTAACCTCATCACGATGGGGACCAACCCGACAACTCCCAAGACGTTCTTCTTGCAGTCGTTGAGCCAGCAATTGCTTCTCAATGGACAAGCGCCAAGGTTCTTCAGCCTCTTCACCTTCTAATTCGCTTCCAGGCAAATAGGAAAGTTTCAAATCTTCTTGCCCCTCACTCAACCTCTTTTGCCAATGAGATGCAAAAGGTTGTAAATGTCCCAATGCCCTACGTCGACGTCTATGGATACGAGTACTAACCAGGGCCATTTGTACATCAAATGCATCCAACAGTGCGTCGCGGTCATCCCGTGGAACATCTAGATGATTTCGCCATAAACGATTTCTTTGTCGAAGAAGCCTGTTATAACGATTTAGCAAATCTGTATAAATTGGCTCGAGTTGCTGAACGACTCGGTCCAGCCAAGAGCGACGAAGAGATGGTTCACCTCTCACTAAGTCCAGATCTAACGCACTAAAGCCGACACAACGCAATGGACCTATTAAGTCAAGTTGACGTCCTAAGGCCTTGCCATTGCGACGAGCTGATCTACCTCCTTTACGACGAAGCTCTAATTCAACAGTCTCACTGTCAGCTGTGATCCCTCGCAAAACAGAATTATCTTCTCCCCAATTAATTAAATCCTTATCACTACTGCAGCGATGAGAGCGCAAACTACCTAACAATTCAACAGCCTCCAATAAATTCGACTTCCCTGTACCATTCCGACCAACAATCAACAAGCGTCTTTCAGCAAGCCTCAACTGAAGCCGACTGTAATTTCGGAATCCCTTCAATTCAAGCCGATGAAGAGGAATCAGTCCCGAGGCAACTGTGGATAAGGTAACTTGA
Organism: Prochlorococcus sp. AG-363-O16; assembly: GCA_003280095.1. GTDB lineage: Bacteria > Cyanobacteriota > Cyanobacteriia > PCC-6307 > Cyanobiaceae > AG-363-J23. The sequence goes on along the minus strand of QCGA01000003.1, from coordinate 77,305 downwards.
AAGTATGACTAGGTGGTGAACTTTTGATAGTGACATCTAGTCATTTTAAGGGCATGTAGCTCAGTTGGATAGAGCATCAGATTCCGGTTCTGAGGGTCGGGGGTTCGAGTCCCTCCATGCTCGTATAAGTTGCTTTTTATCGTTTGATTGTGCCCAAAATCCATCTTCTATATGGGTTTTGCCTAAGCTGGAACCCCATAGCCCTTATCCCTCCAGGATCAACCAAAAAACCCTGATCGCGAAGCGCTTTTACAGCAATTCCAGAGGCCGAAACAGATATGCTGCAACCAGGCAATTCACGCTTAAGAATTCCAAGAATATTTTGCAACAAATAAGATAGAAACTGATCTTGCAAAGGTCCTGGTTGTGCAACAAGATTCCATAGATTTGCATTGAGACCTCGATCACTTGTAACACGAACAAAGCCAACTAATTGTCCGGTCTTTTCCTCCAGGATGCTCATTGCATACTCACTACGTTTCAATGCCAAAGCCAACTTGTCAGGCGGATGAGTCTCTTCCTTACAATGAGCCAATAATTTGTTTAAAGCCTGTGGTGAAGGAACCTTCTTTTGCTCAAGCAAATAGCCCGACGGAAGTGAGACATTTTCTCGAAAAGAAAACAAATTAAATTCACCCCGTATTACGCATACCCGCAGCTATTCCATTAATAGTCAACAACGCACCTCTTAATAATTCACTTCGGCTATACGTTCGACCATCACCATCACTTCCTGGTGCTTCTCTCATCGGTGGTTGCCGATTCTGATCACGTAATCGACGCAAAAGGGCTACCTGCAAAAAACCTAGCGGAACAATCGTACGATTGCGAAGATCAACCGAAAGCTGAAGAGCAGGGTCCGCACCTAACAACCTCGACTGGCAGGTAATTTCCATTATCCGAGTTTTAGTTCGGGTGTACTCACTAGCAATAATTTCGAAAATTTTGTTAAAAGCCTCTCGATTCTCATCACTTCCCAAACTATTCACATAGTGATGAGCTAATTCGAGATCAACTTTTGAGAGGGTCATCTCTACCTTTGAAATCAACATTCGGAAAAAAGGCCAACTCTGGTGCAATCTCCTCAAAAGAATCAACTGATCAGGATCTTCTTCCACTTCAGCCGCTAAGGCAGTACCAACCCCAAACCAACTAGGTAGTAGAAATCGGCTCTGTGTCCACCCAAACACCCAGGGAATGGCACGTAAACTGGAAAGGTCCTTGGCTCCGCTCTTACGTCGAGCAGGTCGACTCGATATCTGCAACTTACTTATCTCCTCAATAGGAGTGACCTCCTGAAAGAAAGCAACTAAATCTGGATTGTCATGAACTAAAGCCCTATAGTGTTCGCGTGATCTAGCAGCCAATCTTCCCATCAGCTCATTCCAACTTGGTGTCGCATCCAATTGATTGGTAACAAGACTATTCTGTAAAACTGCAGTAGTAACAGTCTCTAAGTTATATAGTGCCAACTCAGGCAAACTGTATTTTGAAGCAAGAACTTCGCCCTGCTCAGTAATTTTTATTCGACCCTGAAGAGTTCCACTAGGTTGCGCCAAAATTGCTTGATAAGCAGGTCCCCCTCCTCTGCCAACAGATCCTCCTCGACCATGAAACAATCTCAAAGCGACTCCATGTTGACTAGCAAGATTTTGCAAACCAATCTGAGCCTGATGTATCTCCCAATTACTTGAAAGGAATCCTGAGTCCTTGTTGCTATCAGAGTAGCCAAGCATAAGTTCCTGCAACTGATGAGCTTGTTCTCCTACACGTGGAAGTAGATTCCTATAAAGCGGCATCTCGAAAAGTTTCCCCATCACAGAGGGGGCATGCTGTAAATCTTCAACAGTCTCAAAAAGAGGAACTACAAGTAGATCTGAATGACGGGCAGTCGGATCAACAAGACCAACTTCTTTAGCTAGTAACAACACTTCGAGCAGATCAGAAACAGTGTGACTCATTGAAATCACATAAGTTCTACAAATACGACTACCAAACTCCTCTTGCAATCGATGGAGCATTCGAAATACTGCTACGGTTTCAGCTGTATGGGCAGAGTAATCAACTGCTGAGGGAATCAGTGGCCTGCGAGTTTGTAATTCTGCAATTAACCACTGAACTCGTTCCTCCTCATCCATATCTCCATACGCCTTAGGGAGATTGAGATATCGCGTTAGTTCATCAATCGCATCGCTATGACGTGTGCTCTCCTGCCTAATATCCAAACTAGCCAATGAAAAGCCAAAGATATGTACTTGCGTAAGCAGAGTGTCTAAAGGCTCACAACTTAAATCTGTACTAACCAAACTGTTGCGAATAAGTTCCAAATCACTTCGAAACTCCGCAACAGTTCCATAATGCAAGTACTCACCCATAGGCACGCCCGAAGTATTAGACATTTTCACCTCAGGAGGAGTCTTCCAACCAGCCTCTGCAAGCTGCTGATTCCGTTGTTGAGTTAACTTAAGTCTCTCAATCGTATAACTCAGTTTTAGTCGATAAGGTTCTAATCGATATCTTGCTGCACGTTCTTCATAGACTTCTGGAAAACGCAATCTATCCATCTCCAAAGATTCCAATAAAGCAGCGCCAACTTGACTCCACTGCATAGATATACTCAGTTGATCTCTTAAGTCTTGAACTGCATCGATATATCGTTCGAGCATCAGTTGACGTTGATAACAAGCAGTTCGCCAGGTGATCTCAGGAGTAACTGAAGGATTACCATCTCGATCTGATCCAACCCAAGATCCAAAAGTACAAAATGCAGCTTGAGGGAGATGAACATCTGGATAATTGGATCCCAATGCAGAAGTAATACGTCTCCTTAACTGAGGCATTGCATCAAAAAGAACCTGCTGAAAATAATGAAGAGCGTAATCAACTTCATCCAAGACGGATGGTTTGAACTGATGTAACTCATCTGTCCTCCACCAAAGTCTTATCTCCTCCTCAAGTTGCAGTCTTAAATCTGCCTTCTCTTGAGGTGAACCATCTTGGTCAAATTGCAATTGCTGGAGCAGACTGGCAACTCTTCTCTGCTTATGCCTAACAGTATGTCTAACAATTTCTGTTGGGTGGGCAGTAAATACAAGTCGTATATCCATCTCTTGCAAAAGCGATTCAACCTGCGCAGGGGGCACATTCAATCGACGTAGGCGTTCAAAAAGCTCCCTAAAAGTTGCCGGAGTGGTTTGGCTAGCCAGAGGAGGAGCAAACGGATTTAAATGATCCTGACTCCTTTGCTCATGGCCAAGACTCATGCTTGCCAAATAACTGTCTTCTTCTATTCGTTGCTCAAGAATATTGACTAACTGGAAATAAAGAGAAAATGCTCTTGCAGCTGCTATCGCTTCTGCAAGATCCATCTCTCTTATAAGCAAAACAATTGATGAACTAGGTCCCTTTTCATCTAAGCCCTCCAGAGACCATGGATCAGTCAATTTTTTTAAGCGAAGGAGACGATCCGTTTGTTCAGGAGGACATTCACTTCGCAAAACTGTTTGCCAAAGATCTTCAATAAGTTCCAAGCGCTGACTTAACAGTCGACCGGTCCCTTGAACAGTTGATGGGCCCGTTGACTGATTTGAGTCAGAAATAGGACATGCAGGCTGCATGCTCGAATTGGTAGCGAATCCAGACCTAGAGTTATTCATCCTTAAAAAACCTCGGTTTTTACATTCAGCGTCTCTTGACCTTCCATTGCCAAAATCCCCTCCTTAATAACGGCTTCAACAGTTCCGCCAGCTTCTATGGCATCCAACCATTGCATAGATTGATTCCCCTTTTCTAAAGCCAAATGCAATGGCGCAAGATGCTCCAACAAATTCATCTCCCTAGCCAGCGGTGTCACTTCCGCAAGAAGTTCCTGAATCCAGCTCCAACACTTAATTTCTCTCCCATCTTGCCAATGATTCAAGGTTGCATGGAAACTGTGCTTGGCAGCCATAGTGTCATTACGATCACTCAACTCTGCAAGTTCTTCCTTGTTAAGTTCACTAAGAGAAAATGGATCGACGCTCTCAGGATCTCTTAGAAGACCTACAACTCTAAGTTCCAAAAGAACTGTCACGGCAAGCAGTAAATCAGGATCTGTAATCAGATCACAAATCCGCAACTCAATACGATTTAAATCGTAAGGCCGATTTGGGCCGTTAGGTCGAACAGATGTCCACAAATGACGTTCATTGAGCATCGTTCCATTTGCAAGATGCTCTTCAACCCAGCCAACATAATGAGAATGATCTAGGAAAAGAGGGACTTTTTCAGGTGTCAAAGGAAATTGCAACCATCTTTGAGAATGAACTCCTGTAAGACGTCCATCTAGGAAAGGTGAACTGGCACTCAAAGCCAGAAAAAGGGCAGCCTCACACCTAATCAATCGAAGAGCTGCAAATAGTAGTGGTAAGTCAGTTAGGCCAAGATTTATATGAACGCTTGCCGTTACAACCCTTGTCCCATAATTGTTTTCTATGAAATCATGATAAGTATTTTGTAGATCAGACCTTTCAAAATATTCACTATTTCCCAAACTAAGTGTGCTCCCGGGCAACAAAGTCAAACCACGCGATAACAACCACTGCCTAAGCCTTCTCCTTGGAGCCAATAAGGCTTCAACTAAATGATTGTAATTACTGTTCGGAAGCGTAATGTATTCAAGATTTCTCTGATCCGGTTCTCTAACAAAATCAGATAAATCTCTAGAGACCTCACCTGCAACTCCTACGTGTTCTCCATTAGAGCGTCCGGTAAAAACCTCCACTTCAAAACCTTTCAATAGCGATTGTCTGCTCATAGATTTGTTGACTCCAAATAGGCAAGAGCCGTGAGCATTCCCTTTGCCTTATTAAGAGTTTCCTGATATTCAGCAGTTGGCAATGAATCAGCCACAACCCCTGCTCCTGCTTGAACTTGAACTTTTAATCCACCCTCAGGATGAGCCTCAACAATCATCGTTCTAATCGTAATAGCAGTATTTAAAGCCCCCCCTAAATCTATGGATCCATAAACCCCCGAATAAAGCCCTCTAGCCGAAGGTTCAAGCTCATTAATGAGCTGCATCGCTCTAATCTTAGGTGCACCACTAACTGTCCCGGCTGGGAATGATGCCATTAATAAATCCATTACATCCATACCTTGAGAAAGGATTCCCTCAACTTCGCTCACTATGTGCATTACATGAGAGTACTTTTCAATAACCATTAAATCTTTGACTGCAACACTACCTGGTTTACACACACGACCAAGATCATTCCTCCCAAGGTCAACTAGCATCACGTGTTCGGCACGTTCTTTTGGATCATCCAATAATTCATTCTCTAATTTCCGATCTTCCAAATCATTTGTTCCTCTAGGGCGAGTTCCGGCTATTGGCCTCAAGCTTGCACGAATTTCGTCTTTAACAGGTTCTGCTTTCACCATGACTTCTGGGCTCGACCCTATCAATTGCCAGTCACCAAAATCAAAAAAAGCCATATAGGGCGATGGATTTACAAGCCGAAGGCTTCGATACAACTCCAATGGATCTTTTTGAACCTGAGCCTCTAAGCGCTGACTTAAAACAAGCTGAAAAACATCGCCTGCCGCAATATGCTCCTTCGCCTTTGAAACTGCTGCCTCAAATTTAGCTTGACTAAAATTACTTTCAGTTGAAAGTGATGAAGAACTGCCAGATTGCCAACCGAGAGATTGTACAAAGGGAAGAGGCTCCTGCATACGTCCTTCGAGCTCCTCAAGACGCTCGTGAGCTTTCTTCCACTCTGATTCAGCAGTCTGATCTGTTGTTAAATCTCCATATGCGACTGCAGTAATCAGTCTTTTAACTTGGTCGAAAATAAGAATGCTGTCCATCAACATCCACACACCATCTGGTGGCTCATTCTCAGAACGTGAGTGCGTAGGCACTTTGGGCTCTATCCACTGAATCATTTCAAAGCCCCAAATCCCATACAACTGGCCTAAAGGAGGAAGTCCTTCTATAGGTTCTATCCGATATGGAATCAGAAAAGATTTCAATCCTTCAAATGGATTTCCTAAATACTCATCAATACGACCATCTCTCCAATTTCTTACTAAAAGATCTCCTCTTGCTGTAGCAGTCCACAAGGGATTACATGCAACTACACTCCATCTACCAAGGGTTTCACCACCCTCGACTGATTCAAGTAAAACCCCTGGTGGATTTCCAGAACCCACCTTTAACCAGGTGGTTAAAGGTGTCTCTAAATCTGCGGGCCAACTTCTTGCCAAAGGGATAAATGTTGCCCCTTTAGAAGCCGCTTCAAGGAAAGCGGAACGATTAGAACTGAGCATTAAAGGATCCTCGCAGCTAGCGCCGTGAAATCAAGGATCCCCAACTAAAAATTCAGATTGAGACTCAAGCGTCGTGAGTGCTCTTTCCACTGAACTTTATGCTCGCTGGATTTGGGTTCTCCCCGATGCGGCGAGGGTTGTGGTTCACAATCGGGCGACCTTCATTTACTTTTTCAGGGAATACACCATCCTTCGGATGAAGGTATTCAGTGTCACCACCAGGGTAAACACGATAAATCTTGTAATCCTCGATCCTTGGTTTAAAGCCTCGCAGCTGTGTACCCAAGGCAAGGCATTGCTCCTTGCGGGCAAAGTACATGAGGTTATCCCCCTCATTCATGATTGCTGCACCTCCCGTTGGCAGCTCAAAAGCCTGAGACTTTGAGCTAGACCAAGTGATTGCATACTTTTCCTCTGTTTCAGCAGAGTTGAGTAGTCCACCGGTACTTCCGATGCACTGTGGAAGATTGCCTTTCAGTGCCTGGTCTGTCATGACTGTCCTTGAATGTAGGCATGCCTTACAGGTTGAAAGTAGCACCAGGATTTGTGCCCTATGGCACTAATGGGGTACAACCGTCACACCCGTCAACAATGCACGATCCGAAAATTCAACAATTTCCTTCTGCTATAGGGAAAAAAACCGTTAAACGGCTATCCCTTCTTTGCGTTAACCAACCACCCAAGCTAGCCAAGAGTTTTTGAGTGGCAGCCTGACTTAATTGCAAACTGCCAGTGCTTGGATTCCAGCTAAGTACTGGTCCTAACTCAGAATTTTTCTCGATCATTGTTCTTCCAGAGCTCTCAGCATCGAGCGAATGTCCAATTATTTGAAGTTTCAATCGAGATCCCGCTACCCGAAGCTGCAAAGTAAGAGTTCCTCCTGAAGACAAACCCCGACTACTCCTGTCAACTAAACCACCAAGCATTGGCTCAAGCCGCTCTGGATCGCTCAAAACCTGTGGCAAATCAAGTGCTATATCAAGGTCTAAAGAAATACCACGACGTTCAAGTTGTTGCCTCCATGCAGGAGACAAAACCCTCAACATGTTACCCAGGTCAGTTCTTGCAAGCCTGGAAGAATCCCGTGGCTCTCTTTGCAGTTCTGCAGCATTGAAAATCAACCCAAAACGGGCTATCTGCTCAGTGCATTCATCATCAATCTGTTGTAATCGATCCACTACTTTTTCTGGTAAATCATTTCTCCTCAAAAGTGAACGGATTAAAGTCCTTATTGTTGCAAGGGGAGTTCGCACTTCATGCGTGAGCGCTTCCAGCAACCTCAGCTCCATAGATGAATCAGTGTTTTCAGAAGATCTATTAGAAATTTCCTGAAGAGGCTCCAATGCAAGGCTGGGGGCCATGGTTGCAAGCCTCTCCGCAAGCTTTGGCCAAAAAAGTTGATCAATATGACTGTTCACACTCAATTGACCGACGCCAGCCAACTCATTACGGAGCATCTGAGCCTGCCCAGGGTTCTCACTATCAAGACGCAAATCAAGCAATCTCAGTAAATCAGTCAATGTTTCAGGATCACTTCGCATAATCAATTGTCTTTGTCCCTCCTTGCCTTGCAAAGCAAGAGCAACTTGCATCTCCGGGGTAATAAGCAATAACAAAGGATCATTCCCATCCTCCTTTCGTAATGGGAGTCTGTTGTACGAAACGGCCCCAAAACTAGAATGTCCCTTAATTGCACTTACACGACTAGGAGGCAAAAGACTTCTCTCAAGAAAAGAAAGACTTTCCAATTCATCTGGTGCCCAAACCCACCCATTTAAAAGTCCAAGCAATCGAGGTTCATAAAGTGCTGGTAAAGGGGATGCCAACCACAGCCCCTTAACCGCCTCGGTAGATGGCAAAAGGTCATATTGCAAAGTGTCAAGTGCAGCCCACCAAAGCCGACGTACGGTCGGTTCATCAGAATTCCCTTGCGGAATCCCCTCAGCCATCCGTTGCTGTAAATCTTTATGAGTAATGGAACTATTCACTAGCTTTGAATTTTTGAAAGCCGCGTTGCGCCACTGAAAGGCAAAAACCAATTGATGCAAAATTCACCAGCAAAGCCGAACGCCCATAACTCATAAATGGCAGAGGAATTCCTGTTACAGGTCCCAATCCAATAGTCATAAAGATATTTACTACAACCTGAAACATCACCATTGTTCCTACACCTACAACCACTAAAGATTCAAAGTCTGTCCGGGCTTGCCTCGCAACTGTTAACAGGCGAAACATCAACAAAGCGAATCCTGCAATGACCAGGGATGTCCCCAAAAAACCCGTTTCCTCACCTAATGCACTAAAAATAAAGTCCGTATGTTGTTCAGGTATAAAGCGTAATTTGGTCAACTGTCCCTGAAGCAACCCTGTTCCGAATAATCCACCAGAACCGATTCCAACAGTACTTTGTAGAAGATGATAACCACCACCAAGCGGATCCTTAGAAGGATCCAAAAAAAGAACCAAGCGATCTCTTTGATAATCCTTAAGACCATTAACCCAAAGCCAAGGTGTCATACAAGCAATTAATCCCTGGAAAAACATTGTCAATAAAGGCGCCAATCGTTTCCAAGGCAAAGACCTATATGCCAAGAACCCTGTCAAAGGAATCCAAAACATAAGAGACAACCAATAAATACCAACCAACACAGCGGTTACAACTAGGGAAACCACCAAAAGAACCCATTCAATAGGCATCCCTGACCAATAGAGCATCGTTAACAACAATGCTGCAAAAACAAGAGAAGTCCCTAAGTCAGGTTGAGTAAAAACCAACATCCAAGGCAGAGAAATCACTCCTAAGGGTCTTATTAAATCGACAGGTCTTTCTACTGGATGACGATCAAGAACCGCAGCGAGAAGAAGTACCGCCGAAATCTTGGCAAATTCAGAAGGTTGAACATTAAACCCTCCAATACTTAACCAACGTTGTGCACCTAATGCTGTGGTTCCGAAAAATTTAACTGCAATCAAACTAACAACTGTCACCCCGTATATAGGTATTAATAAGAAACGAATTCTTTGAAGTGGGATTTGCGACAAAATAAATGCAAATGAACAACCTATTAATGCGGTAATCCAATGACTGTGCCAGTCCGCATAATCAGCCTGTCTTTGTGTACTCGCAATCAAAATCCCAGCAAAAAAAACCATTGAGAGTGGAACACCCCAAAGAATTAAATCAATATTCTTAATTTTCCTAAAACGAGAAATATTAATCAGAAACTTTCCTTTACGAGTTCGTACAAGATTGTTGTACATCACTAACTATGTTGATCAACATATTGCCGAACAGAGTCCGCCAAATGAGCGAAAGCTTTAGCGCTTATAGATTCGGGTTGACGATGAACTATCGGGGATCCAATATCACCACCTTCTTGTAATGGCATCTCCATAGGGATTTGAGCTAAAAGAGGGACTTGATTCTCCTGAGCAAGTTGATTCCCCCCACCTGAACCAAAAAGCGCATAACTGCGATCTGGTTGATCAGGGGGAATAAAGACAGACATATTTTCAACAACTCCAATCACAGGCACATTCATCTGGCTGAACATTGCTAAACCCCTACGAGAATCTTGCAATGAAACTTTCTGAGGAGTAGTAACAATTACCACACCAGACATTGGAACAGCTTGTGCCAAAGAAAGTTGAGCATCTCCAGTGCCTGGAGGTAAATCAACCACCAGAAAATCACATTTACTCCACTTAACTTGATAAAGAAATTGACGAATAATTCCATTTAACATTGGTCCACGCCAAATCACAGGTTGATGCTCGTCAATTAACAAACCCATGGATACCATTACGACACCACAGCTTTCGACTGGAGTCATACTTTGATCAGCACCTTCCCCAGTGACCTCCGGTGTTTGATCTGCCACACCCAGCATTAATGGGATGTTTGGTCCATAAATATCTGCATCTAACAAACCAACTTTGAGACCTTTCCGCGCCAAGGCACATGCCAAGTTGACCGCGACAGTACTTTTACCTACACCACCCTTGCCGCTGCTTACGGCCACAACATGAGATACTCCAGGGATAGGTTGTTTCTCTGCAAGTTGTCCATGTCCTGCGTGACCTATTGATCCATCAGCCTCAGGTGTACCAAGTTCAATTTGTACATCATCGATACCCTCAAGCTGCTCTAAAACACTCCTTATCTCTTGCGCAAGTCGATCCCTTTGACCTTGGGCAAACTTTGGCAAAGTCAATCTAACTAGGGTTCTTGAAGCCTCAACTCGAATCTGACCGATCCAACCAAGCTCTAAAGCTGAACGCCCACTTCCAGAGTCTTTAATAGCAGCTAAAGCTATCTTTGCCTGTTCCGCTGATGTCATGCTCTCACTCTAGTTCCTGTGAATCCTAGGCAAACACCTCAAGCAAACTAGTAGGCTATTACTTCCGAAGTGCTTCTTAAGGCATTCGGGGAAAGCACATCTATTCCCCATGAAAGGTGGCAATGATTAAATCATTTTTTCGCAAACTATCAGCCGCCACTCTGTCTAACGAATTCAAGAAAGAGGAAAAAAACTTTACTTCTCAATCCAATCTGCATTCTCCTCCAACCAACTCAAGGGAAAAAGCCAGAGAACTCGTACTCGGGCTCCAAGATGAAATCTGTGATGGTTTAGAAAAACTCGATGGAGAAGGCAAGTTTCAAGAAGAAAGCTGGGACAGACCAGAAGGTGGAGGTGGAAAATCCAGAGTAATGAGAGAAGGCAAAGTTTTTGAACAAGGCGGAGTGAACTTCTCTGAAGTGCATGGGAAAGAGTTGCCACCATCAATTCTTAATCAAAGACCTGAAGCGAAAGGACACCCCTGGTTTGCCACAGGAACTTCAATGGTTCTGCACCCACACAATCCCTTCATCCCAACTGTCCACTTAAATTATCGGTATTTTGAAGCTGGCCCAGTTTGGTGGTTTGGGGGTGGTGCCGACCTAACACCCTTTTACCCTTATTTAGAAGACGCACGTCATTTTCATCGAGAACATAAAAAAGCCTGTGACTCTATAAATACAAATCTGCACAAAATTTTTAAACCTTGGTGCGACGAATATTTCTTCTTAAAACATAGACAGGAAACTAGAGGAATTGGAGGTATTTTTTACGACTATCAAAATGGTTCAGGCAAACTGTACAAAGGACAAAATAATCAAGGTACTGCTCATGAAGCATCACAAAGTCTTGGTTCAGAAGGTTTATCATGGGATCAATTATTCAACCTAGGGAAAGCCTGTGGCCAAGCATTCCTTCCTGCTTATGGGCCAATAATTACTAAAAGGAAAAATCAACCCTATGGAGAAAACGAGCGTCAATTTCAACTCTATAGACGTGGAAGATATGTGGAATTCAATCTTGTGTGGGACCGAGGAACAATTTTCGGACTACAAACCAATGGTCGTACCGAGTCAATACTTATGTCATTACCACCTTTAGCAAGATGGGAATATGGATACCAAGCTAAACCCAACTCTCGGGAAGCCTTGCTAACAGAAATCTTTACCAAGCCTCAAGATTGGCTAAATGACCCAAAGTTAGATGAAATATGTAAGCCTTACCAAGCAATAAACTAAAAAATCAAACTTTACCTAAACCATCTTCTATTGCTTTTACAATTTTAAGTGCTAGCTGAGTTAGTGTTTCATCGCGAGTAGATTCATCTCTCAGTTTTTCCTCTAATCTTCCACCTAATTTACCAATCTCAAGAATTCTAATTCTACGTTTTGGAGCACCTAATCCTCCACGAAAAAGCCGCGGATAGCGACCAAAATGTTGAGCTAAACTTTCATCAAGAGTATTTAACTTAGTTGATATAGCAGGAATCAAACCAGATCCAAACCCATAATTTCCATAAGAATCAAAATGTATTTCAAATGCATAGCCTCCATTCTTTGAATGTAGAGCTCCTACAGACCAATTGGTACGAGGGTCATTCTCATCATAAATTTGACGCAAGGGGGGATCATAAGAACTAATATTTAAACCTTTATTCCTACCAATACTTACCAATTTGTCACGCAATTTCAGGTTCCAATAAAGCTCATCACTAATACTTAAGTCCATTGGTTCCTCACCTTTAAGGTCCACTGCCTCCCCTGCAGTCCCTGCTCCATCTAGGCCTTGAGAGTCGGCATGCCCAGCTAACACCAATATGGGCAACGATGGAGAAACTTTCACGCTTCCTACCCAATCAGTTTCTAGGTTCACTCGAGAACCGGTTAGAGGATCTGCTGAAGAAAACTTGGATTCAGAAGCAATACTTATCGGAGCCAGACCAACTAGCGCAACAACAAAAATAAAGGGTATTGTCAAAAAAATAGGGCGCAACATTTAAAGATCAGATAATCAGTACTTTCAGACTGGGGAAGATAAAAGAGAACCATCACTTGCAAGTTCAAGACTCTTGGCAAGTTCCAACTCAATTGCGATCAATTCATCCCTATGAGCTTTTAGCCTCAAAACACTGCCTTCACTATCTGGTGAGCTAATCAAACGTAATTCCAATTCTTCATCACGACTTGCTCTAGCACGATAAACCAATCCGGAAATCGGACCACCTAGTACTGCAAGTAAAAGAGGCCACCAATCAAGCACTGGATAAAGCTGGCGCAAAACTAACCCCAAAGATGCAGAACCTAGAGCACCTAATAGTGACAAAAACACAAAAAGGACTTTGCTCGACGCAACACTTCCTCGAAAGCGCAACACTTGACGATTTAGATCCCCACCGTCTCGCTTCCAGCCTCGAAGTTCTAACCAATTGCTTAGTCCCTCGAGCACTTTCAAGGGTGATTGCGGTGAATGGACTTCAACCACAGTTGTCCGATCTTTACTAGCGGCTCTAAGGAAAAAACCGAGTCCTATCCCCAAAAGGATAGTCAACAATAAAGTTGAGGAATAAGTAAATTGCATAGATCATTAATCGCGAAGCTTTACCGCGTTCAAAGGCATGAAGTAGTCAATACCAAAAATAGTAATAATTCATTATGAGCATTATTTGTCTAGTGCACTACATCACTAAAGCTTTTAATAGATCAAGAGGGAATTAGTCTGACATAACAGATCCCAAACAAAACAATTGTTCCAATGGAACAATCAGAAGAATCTGTGTCTTTGATTAAAATTATTTATTGCCAGCCATGTCAAATTTTCCTGAAAATCCAGCCAGCTTTAATGTCTTCAATGAAGACCTAAACCAAGAATGGGCAGATCGATTAGGAAAGGCTTCAGTGCTAGCGGTAGATACTGAAGCAATGGGGCTTGTACATGGTCGAGACAGACTTTGTCTAGTTCAGATCTGCGACCCTCTTGATAACGTTGCGTGCATCAAAATTCTACTTGGTCAAAAATCTGCACCTAGGCTACAAATGCTTATGGAAAATCCTTCCATTGAAAAGGTTTTTCACTTCGCAAGATTTGATGTGGCTGCCCTAACAAGCGGGCTAAACATTAAAGTCGACCCTATCTTCTGTACCAAAATTGCTAGTCGTCTAGCACGAACCTACAGCCCAAGGCATGGACTAAAAGAGGTTGTCATGGAATTAGTAGGAGTTGAACTGGACAAACATGCCCAAAGCAGCGACTGGGGTCGAGTGGAAGAACTAAGTTCAGCTCAGTTGAAATACGCAGCCAATGATGCTCGTTTTCTAATTGCTATCCAACAGCAACTAAAAAAGATGCTTTTAAGAGAAAAGCGTTGGGACTTAGCTCAGCGCTGTTTTAAATGTGTGCCTGCAATATCAGAGTTAGATCGACTCCGCTTTACACACGTGTTTGAACACTAAAGACCACTTAATCCTCAACCATGAAATTTTCTTCTTCTGCAAGAGCCGCAAGCAAAACATCAAATTGTTTAGCCACAGAACCATCCTTTCCGCTTGAGAGAGACTTTGCCTCCTGAACCAAACGAATAGCCATTTCTTTGCGCGCCTCAAGGTCCTTCCCTCCATTTTTAAGCGCTGCCAATTCGACCTTCTTCCGAGCAGAAGAAAGACTAATACTGAGATAGCTTGCCAACTCTGCACAAAGCTTGAGATAGGCATGATCCTGAATGGCTGCCATAGATATGAGGTGTGGGCTATAAGAATCGATCTTTCAGGTTAAATGTTTTCATTCTCCAAAGAATGATTTAGCAATCAATTTGGCCAAAACGCGACTTCCTCCAGCTGGCCCCATCCTTTGAACTCCAACATTGCCAAAACGTCTCCTGAGAGCTTCATCAGCAAGCAACAATTGCAACCTGTTACCCATTGCCTTAGGAGTTCGACAAAGTTGTACAGCTCCTCCCAAAAGTCGACTCTGGCGCAAAGCAAAAGCAAAAGTAAACTGTGGGCCATGTCCAGGAATTGACAAAGCAGGAATCCCTAGACCTACTAATTGCTCTGTAGCAGTTCCTGCTGTAGCCAACCCCACTTCAGCCAAACGTACCCAAGGCTTGAATTGACCAGGGCCTAGACAAAAGATTTTTGTGCCATTACTCCAACAAGTGCTCACCCCTATTCCTCCAACTGGAGAAGGTATCTCGAAATATCCATGCTCTGATAGCACAACTTCTAAATATTTAACCGATGGTTCTGAGCCAAGAGCAACCAACACAGCACAAGGCTCTACATGATCTAAACGATTGACTGCGCGTAATAATCTTGTGAAATTCTCTACAGCTTCTGGAATTCGACTACCACACAGTAATAAAACACGTCTATATGGACCCCAATCAATAGATAGAGGCTCTTCGATAAAACCATCCATCATTGGATTACCGGGAGCCTGAGCAAGTACTCCATGTCTCCGCAAGCCTTTAGCGGTTAATTTATCTCGCACTGCCACCATTTGACATCTATTGGATCGCATGAGAAACCACTCCCAAGGGTCCCATTCCGATCCCTTCAGCATGTGGTAATAATCACTAAGTGCCTTACCAGGACCACTTCTCCAGGTGTAATCACTTTTCGGAGTCCCAATAAATACATATTTAGACCTACTCATCCAAGCCAATATTAAAGGCAAAAGATCCCCAACAGCGAGAACTCCTTTGTTGTGATGAGCAGACTTGAGAACCACTCTAAGTTGTTCCCAACTCAAACTAATTAAACCCGCAAAAAGATCCTTAATTAAAGGAACCAAGCTTTGATTTGAGAAACCTCCACTTGGCAAATATGCTGATGGACCCAAACGTTTTAGCCAGCCAGCCGAGACAGCAGACTCAAAAGCGTTTCCACCTCCCACTAATGGTAAAACTTCCAGTAATAGTCGAGGGTACAACTCATGCAGAGCTTCCAAAACTCGCATTGCAATCTCATCTTCACCATGACCATTCGAAATTACTAACAAAGAGTTAACACCTTCGCTGATACGATCCATTGATGAGGGTGAAGAAACCTTCTCGGCGGCATGGCCAAGTGGTAAGGCAGAGGATTGCAAATCCTTTATCCCCAGTTCGAATCTGGGTGCCGCCTTCTTACCTTTCTTCTGACTGATCCCTGTGGTCAGTTGCAAGAACTCAACTATTCGATCATTTTTTCTAATCCTTTTCGCCATAAATAATGGTGGTACACGGCTAGTACCATCGCCCTGTATTTAATTTAACGTCCTTGTACCACCAAGTCAGCAAGAGGAAGCTCTATTCCTTGAGCAATAATTTATCCCTGTAACGCCAAGCAAAATGAACTAACCTGCATTTATCTTTTAGAGCAAACGATATGAATGAAAAGGAAGAATTAGGAAGTGCTGAAGCAGCAAAAAAGCTAAGTAGCAATAATCGCAAGAAATCAATATTTCTGACTGGTCTACAAAATCCAAGAAATTTTGTAATGTTGTTCTCCTATGTAGTGATGACTTTCTATGTTCTTAAGTTCGTAGGACATTTTTTTATGAATGCTTTTTCTCCTCCATTTTGTACACCTTCTCCAATGTGTTTCCTAGATTTTAAAAGCGGATATGGTGCTGCAATAACTTTCTTTGTCCTTTCTTTTCTTGCATTTACATCAAAAAATTGATTGATTGATTAGAAACATCAATATTGTCCAATATTCTGGCACCTAATATTCGACGTTGGCTTGATAGTGCTTATTGCCCTTACAGCAATCTACTCAGCATCGATATAGCGCAAATAGGTTTCTCTTAACTGCAAAAGAGAGATCAAAATGGCTATGAGGAATTAAGAACTGATGCAAAGGGCTAACAAAGATAGAATCAAGCTATATTACTATTGATTGATGATCTCCCAAATGAATTGAGCATAATTCATTTATCTATAAAAGCTTCTAGTAATAAATATATTAAATAATATCGCAACTAAAATTATTAAACAAGCTAGTGAATTGTTGAAAGATTACTGTAAATGATTGACCTGAAATGGAATAGGAAGAAGTTTGTTCGATGAGCTAGTCATTCCCGATGATTCTCGTCATAAAAAGGATTGGGTATTTTAAAAAATCTGGGGTTCTTTGATTCCTTCAAGGCTTCTTTAGGTTCTATCCTATTTGCAGTAATTCGAAGAGCTTTAGAGGCTGCAAAACGAAGTGCAGGAGAAGACCATCCCACTAAAAGGATTGAGCAAAGTAAAAGAATCCTAATCAATGTAATAAAAGCCTCTCAAGGACTACAGCAACTATTATCCCTCTAAAGAAGGAGATCCAAAGCAACCCATAATCACTAACTCCCAGTTTCTGTTTCTCCCTAATAATCGAATTCTTATGAAACGCTATAAGCTGAGAGACCTTCAGTGAAACTTTCCTCTGCTTAGACTCTCTCTTTAGAGGAATAGGAATACGGACATACTTTGCTGTTCTATGACTGGAATCATTCATGCAGTCGAGGTCCTTTTCTAAAATGATCCTGCGAATATTCGAGAGTGCAAGAGCATTCTTGTCTTTTGCATCACTGAGAACCAATCAAGATCACTTTCGAAAATATTCCAAAGCGTTCTGTTATCGTGTTCCAAAAACGCTCTTAACAGAACAGTAATCATTAAATTTAATCAGTTTAAGCCTATTTAACTAGTGTTTTTTAAACTTGATAGTTTTTAGAACAATGAACGCTCCCAAACAGTAGCTTATGCCTACTGACTAGAGGTGACGATTTGACTAACAATGGAATAGGCAGTTCGACATCTAAAGATGCCTTTCAATCGTGCTCGTTGTGCCAATTGTCGCAACTTTGGTGGATGCCCACTGGAAGGAGGTTTCTGTCGAGTTTGGAATTGCCCTATAGCTTCTAATGAAGCTAAAAAGCTGTCATGTCAACATTGGTCCATCCTCAGAAAACCAAAAGAAGAAGTTTTACCCAATGACGGCCTTCTTTTGCCTGTCTAGAAATAAGTTAGTACAGGAGATAATGAAATGGATTCAGCATTTGCCAGAGAAATCACGATTCGCACACTATTAAGGTCTAGAGGATATCAATTTGAACAAGAGAACCAATGGTGGGTAAGGGAATGGACTACTAACGGAGGCCAAGAAAAAGTTTTGGAAGTAGCTCTAAAAACAGAAGATGGCGAATGGAACAAACTAATGATGACGCCAAATGGACAAGTCTTTTATGCCGAAGCAATCAATAAAGAAATAGGCTAATTCAATCTATCTAACAAACTTAAAACAGGTATTTCTACCTGCAGCCATAAGCGTGTCTCCTGTTTAGAAAGACAATAGAGTCGGGACAAAAAAGATACAATTTGTCCCAGGCTCGGGCGCCCAATGTCCCCAGAGGCGCCCAATACATTTCTCTAGACAATGGAATAAGGCCTACAGAACCCTGAAATCAAATAAGCCAGCACAGTCTCACCTCATGCAATTATGGGAAACTACTCCTAGCAATAAAAGCTATTAACAGGTGAGTTCCTCGAAGCAACTTTCAAAAATTTCGTCAAAGATAAATGAAAGTTCTCCGTTGCATGGTTTCTGGGAGTCCTCACAAACAGAAAGAGATAACTATTTACGTCTTTCTATAGTCAACAAACAGACTTTACATAAGCCCGAATTAGATCTATTCAGGCAAGAGCCATACAAGTGGGAGATATTATATCAAAGTGTCCTCAGAGATATAGTCAAAGGCAATCAAAGTTCAATTAATTCTCTCAAGAGATTGCTTTTAGTCCTTGAAGAAAATGAATGCAAGAAAGTACTTCTTGCTCTCAAAGAAAAAGGAATACTTAATACCGAAACTGTCAATCTTCTTTTGGAATCAGCAAGAAATCAATTTCAGGATGTGTACGAAACAAGCTCAAATATTAGAAGAAATCCATGCAGTTTCTTAAGAGTACTAATTGCTATTTTCACCAATCCATATGGAATAAAAATTAAAGGTCAGAAGAAATATATTTACGAAAAAACTGGAAGCTTCTTTGGGGGTGGGGAAGTGTAAATTAATAATTCCCTAGGAAATATTAATGTCTCTTCTATCCTGAATTAGATACATCAAGGATTCCATCTAGAGGAATCAAGCCTTCATTAAAATAAAAAACAATATTTAGTACCCTAGCCCTGAAACTTACTTAATCTAAATTATTCTAATCCGAAGAAAGTAGTTCTTATGTAACATAGATCATCACCTGAAATATAATCAACAAAAAACCATCAAATCACAAATTATCAGGCACTATGCTGGCTCAACAGATATATGGAATATCAAGTACATATAGACGCACTCTATAAAATATTCATATAGGCTGACTCTAGAACTCGCACCCCCCCCCAATGGGAGACAAAAAATCCAAAAACAAGAGTAACGGCGGCTCAAAAAGATGCAAAGGCAACAGCAGAAAAGCCATGTTGGTTTATGGCAGTATCCAATTGGGAGGAAGAATTATCTCTGCACTAGCTTTAGTGACAATTGCTTTAAGTCTCTGCTCAATAAAACAAGAGGCAGAGTTTTTCAATCAATGTATTAGAGAAGCCAAGGCCAGTGGTCAAACTGCCTCAAGTGCTGTCAGGTACTGCAATGGAGCAACTAATTAAGTAATTAACGAAATAATTATTAGTAAGACTTTTATGTAAAAAGTCAACGAAAATATTTGAACTATGAGCCTTTAACTTTAACCAACCAATTCGAACTTTAAACAGTTCGATTCAAAAAATCCCTACGCTCTAGTGGAACCTTTCCTAGGTGGATCAGGACTGACAACCACTGGCATGCTGTTGTCAGTTGCACGTAATTGAACAACCTTTACTGGGGGTTCTGACGAGACCTTTTTAGGTGGTTCTGGTTCCTGAGTATCCTCCTGTGAACAAGCAGCCAAAGCCTCCCGAAGTAAAGAGTCAAATGTTGCTCCAGGCAGCCTATGTCGAGCGACCTCTAAAAATGTTCTTGGAAGAGACTCACTTGCTGCATCACGTAACGCTGGGTTATTGCGCCTGTGATCTTGCTCATCATGAATTGCTCGTATAAATCGTCTTGTAACGTCCCGTTTTGTTGAAGCCTTAATAAAGGTATCGCTATCTCCAACGCCTGAACCAACCTCACGCTCTAAATCAGTAATACGTCTCTCAAGGCTTTCCAGTACCTCTTCAGCCTCTTTCCCAATATGAGCTAACTGACCATCAGAAAGATTGGGCAAATCTGCCACGTACACTTTGCCATGATCTCTAAGAGTCAAGAAAGTGGGTCTAGCTCCTCCTCCCTGCCTACCAAAATTGTCAGTAGAACCAGAAAGAGGCCTTCGGGGTGGAACTGGACCTGCAGAACTGCGCCTACGCGTTGTGCGCTGTGGGGGATCAAAAGGCATAGATCTAAAAATTTAGTAACTCGGCTACCGAACCAAAAATTTCAAATGGATTGAATGAACCTTAACAACGATCATAAATGGTAAAGCATCAGCTGAAACTAGTCGTAGAACACCGAAGCAAGTGACTCCTCGCAGTCACTTAATGTTCCCTCAAAGAGGAATTCCCTCACAAGCCTGTTCAGCACAATCAGATTTCTCTTTAATCTCACCCATGATCCATGCATCAAAACCCTGCTCAGAACAAATCTCTAAGACTTCTTCAACAGCTTCCTTTTGGACAACCACGCAAAATCCCACACCAAGGTTAAAGGTGTGCCATAGATCACGCTCAGGGATCTTCCCAACATCTTTCAACCATTGAAAAATTTCAGGTCTCGTCCAAGTTGATTGGTCAACGGAAGCCTTTACTCCTTTAGGTAAACAACGTGGAAGATTTTCCGGTAAACCTCCTCCTGTGATATGAGCCATCCCTCGAATCGGGATTTGATAGCTCAACATTTCTTTGACCAACTTGGTATAGAGAGTAGTTGGTGTCAGCAAAGCTTCTATCAGGAAACGGTCATCTGAACCAAAACGAGTTGCTGAATTTGCTTCTGAGATAGACAGTACTTTCCTCACCAAGCTAAAACCATTGCTATGAACACCACTACTTGCGACCCCAACTATTTGATCGCCATCAGCTATTTTTTTACCATCTATCAATAAAGTTTCATCTACAACTGCAACACAAAAACCTGCTAAATCGTAGCCACCGGGTGGATAAAAACCTGGCATCTCAGCTGTCTCTCCACCTAACAAGGAACAATTGCTCATACGACAACCATCCGCAATACCTTCCACCACTTCAGACATGGCTTCCTGACTAAGAACACCTGTCGCCATGTAATCCAAAAAGAACAATGGTTCTGCACCACTTGTTATTACGTCATTGACACACATAGCCACCAGATCAACCCCTACGCTGAAATGGCTTTCATGGGCTTGAGCAAGCTCTAGCTTTGTACCCACTCCATCTGTCCCCGCAACCAAAACGGGCTTTTCCAAGCCAGAGGGGAGACGAATTAGCCCACCAAAACCACCGAGACCACCCAATACCTCAGAACGAAAAGTTGATTGAACAGTGGACCTAATGCGTTTAACGAATGCCCTACCAGCCTCTACATCTACTCCGGAAGTCTTGTAATCCATAGGTGCGTTGTAGCCTGCAAAAGGGAAATCTTCTAAGAACTAGCCTAATGAGCCAATGTTCACCCAATACTGCCAGGATTTAGTTGTAGCCCTATAAATATCAACACATCAAATAGGGATTTTGTGCCTAGCGTCTCTTTTCTAAAAACAAAAGCCGATCTATCAAGATGGCGAAGCGAGCAACAGTCTCCCATCCATTTTGTGCCGACCATGGGTGGTCTTCATAAAGGTCATAGTGCATTGATCAAGGTTGCGAGTCGGTCTAGCTCTAAAAGAAAACCAGTTGTTCTTGTAAGCATTTTCGTAAATCCGCTGCAATTTGGAGCCAATGAAGATTTCCTGACATATCCACGCGACCTGAAGAGTGATAAAAAAACAGCAACTTTGGCAGGAGCTTCTGCCATATGGGCCCCAAGTGTTGAAGAAATATTTCCCAATAAACAATCCTCCACTCACTCAAAATTTAAAGCCCTTAATAACCTCCAAAATTACTTATGTGGATCTAATAGACCGGGTCATTTCGAAGGCGTAGTTGCTGTTATGGAACGCTTTTTAACTCTTATCAAACCTACAATAGTTGTACTTGGAGAGAAAGACTGGCAGCAACTAATAATCCTGCGTAATTTGATAGCCACCCTTAATTTACCAATCAAAGTGAAGGGAGTAGCAACTGTGAGAGATGACAATGGCTTAGCTTATAGCACAAGAAATTTATACCTCAATGAATCTGAACGTAAGCGAGCAAACTTATTACCTTATTTACTGTCTAAGACAGCAAATAACTTTCAACAAGGGAAACAAATAGATATTGGGAAACTTCGTTCCCAAATAAAAAATGAAGGCTTGAGTTTGGAGTATTTAGAAACCGTTGATCCTTTTCTTCTAAAACCTATAAAACCTGACAGGAAACTATGCTTATTAGCAGCTGCCGTCAGATGCGGGCAAACTCGCCTAATTGACCACATTTTCCTTATGAGTAGAAAACCAATCGTAGCTATTGATGGACCAGCAGGCGCTGGGAAAAGTACTGTCACTAAAATCTTTGCCGAGAGAATGCGCCTTACCTACTTAGACACTGGGGCTATGTATCGCTCTATCACTTGGATGATACAACATCAAAATATAAATATTGAAGATGATTCTGAGGTGCTAACAGTTCTTCAGAATTCCAAAATAGTATTTATACCCGAACAACACAAAGGACAAAGAGTAATGATAAATGATATTGATATAACCGAACAAATACGTTCACCAAAAGTGACGCAGTGTGTAGCTAAAGTTTCTTCAAATAAACTGGTTCGTGATTATCTAACTAAACAACAAAGAGCAATGGGTGAACATGGTGGGCTAGTTGCTGAAGGTAGAGATGTAGGAACAGCAGTATTTCCAAAAGCAGAAGTCAAAGTTTTTCTAACTGCAACACCTATAGAAAGAGCTAGAAGGCGCGAAAAAGATCTAAGAAAAAGAGGTTTTTCTCCACCAAGTTTAGAAGACTTAAAAGCTCAAATTATAGAAAGAGATAAAATAGATAGTACCAGAGAGATATCTCCTCTCATTCAAGCAAAAGATGCTACTCAATTAATTACTGACGGAATGAGTATTGAAGAAGTCATTGATGAATTAATAAACATTTTCCATTCAAAGGTTCCAGATGAGGTTTGGCCTTCCGACCCTAATTAATTTCTTCCAGTAAACCTTGGCAGGCATCCTGCAATATATCGAGAACATATTCAAAACCAGAATCACTCCCATAGTAAGGATCAGGAACTTCACTCAAGTTATATTTTCTTGCATAAGATAAAACTGGTCTGACAATAGCTTTTTGTGGTTTATCCAACTTACAAATCATACTATTAACAATTTCTAAGTTATCGTTATCCATAGTCAAAATCCAATCAAATTCATAGAAATCTCTCAACTGAATTTGTCTCGCACGACTAGATAAAGAAATTCCCCTTCTACTAGAAGCATCAACTATCCTAGGATCAGGCTGCCTACCCACATGCCAGCCTCCTGTGCCTGCAGAATCTACAAAATATTTATCTTCAAGTCCCTTTGATTGAATTAGTTTCAAAAAAACGCCCTCTGCAGCAGGAGATCGACAAATGTTCCCAAGACAAACAAACAAAACTCTTTGCACCATTTCAAATCAAACTAGTAAGCAAATATTATTTCGCTATTCTGGATCAGATAAGATTAGTCTTATAGAAACTTAAGTAGATATTTATTAAAATATAACCTTAAAGGTTAAAAAGAACTCTCTTAATATAAGATTCTGTCCACTTTTTGCCGTAAAAACTAGTCAGCATGCCACGAGCAGGATCTTTTTCTGCTCTATAAGCCATATACTTTTTCTGTCCTTCTAAAAGTAAAAGAGCACGGCTAGATATTACTGGATTTGCATTCCGGACTAAAGTCAAATAAAGTTCAAAGTATTCTAAAAAAGCTGGCATAATAACATCTTCAATCAAATTATCTGCTTGCTTCCCTAAAGGAAGTCTTGTCCAAAGGAAACCTGGAGAAAAATAAGTACGAGCTTCCTCAGGGATTGGTCCTCCATCTGGCAGACGAACTTGCCATTTCTCAAATAATGGTATGAGCTTCTCCCAAACAAATCCAGTATGAAACTGATCAGATTTCAACACGGGCTGTAAATCCAAGGCTAAAAGATGGCCAGACGGAAGCGTAACAAGATCCGCTCCAAAAAAAGGAAGTTCATAAGTATGAAATGGACTGATCACAAAATTGCAAACCGAAGCAAAATTACCTGCCTCAACACAACAGGCTCGGACTTGCCTGAGCTTGTTGGTTTTACATGCCCAAGTCATAGTCTGCACATTCAAAGGATTAGATCTGGAACCTGCGACCCCTTCCTTTTGTAGAAAGTCAGGTTGAATGTCATATAACTCAGGCTCAAACGGAGCCAATGCCTGAATTGCATTCTCCAGAAATGAAGACCAACGCCACCCAGGCATATCTACGGGATCAAGACTGTTTAATCGCGTAGTGCCCATTCTTTTTCAAAGGAGTCAAAACGTAAGATCATTCTTCCTAAAACTTTCAGGAAAAAGAAACTCTGTAAGAAATCGATCAGTCCAAACCTTACCAAAATAGCTTTTAAACAAACCATGAGCTGGATCTCTTTGTGCACTATAGATGTCGTAATCGATTTGAAGCCTCTTGACTTCTTCCTCAGAGACATTGGAAGGCGATTGACATGAAAGCTCATGCAAACTCCAATAACAACTGAGGAATTCTGAAAAAGCAAATGGTAAAGACTCGATAGCTTGTTGTTCTTCACCTCTAAAAAAAAGCATCCATGGCGAAAAATATTTATTAGGATCAAAAGAATGCATTTTTTTGTCTCCACAAAACTCCGAAAACCTGCTATGAACTGATTTCAGGCCTTGAAAATGTCGATCAAGATAATCTGCATCTTGAACCAATGGTTGGAAATCAAGAACAGCAACTAACTTTCCTGTCTTGCCAAACCACAAAAGGTCTATTCCCAACAAGGGGTGATCATTGCTGTATTCCGGATAAGCAACTGAATTCAAAACTTGAAGCTTTTCTCCTGCTTCTAAGCGAGTAACTCGCCAACGCCGAAAGCCAGAAACCTTCCAAAGCCAGCTTGTAATTAAAGCATTCCCTTTAGTAGAAGAACACTTGGCCAAGCCACTGGGAATATCAACTGCGTAACCACCATGGTCTTGAATACCTTTGTTTAATTCAACTAGGAAAGGATCAAACATTAAACTAAAGGAACAATCAGATAACTGTCATAAATATGACTTGCTGAACAAAACACATAAACATCTTTCACTCTTGCTATTGGGTAGAACATTGAAATGATTGGTCTTTAAGATAATTCAGACTTTCGTGAAACTAAACAAAGATAAAGCAAAACTCGAACAAACATTGATTTCAAGATGGCTTCTCCTATATTTCTGTGCTTCCAACTCTTTGACGGCGAGTCAGAAAGCCAAATAGAACTTTGCCAATAGCTGCTATCAAACTACCTTCTAGTTCCTTAAACATTTGCATATTGAACTCAAATGCCCTATTCGCTTCTTGAACAATCAGGTCAGCCATATTCTGGTCTATTGGCAATGAATTCAATGTCATGGAATAATTAGTTTTAAAAGCCTTTTCATTACTGATATCGTCAAATTCATAGAATCTCAAACCTTCATGATCTCCTAAATTCATAGCCTTTTGAGCAATCTTCTTTAAGATCTGCCCCCCTGACAGATCTCCAATATAACGAGTGTAATGATGTGCAACTAATAATTCAGGAGTCTCTCGAGCTATTTCACGTATACGAGTTACGTACGCTTGAGCGCCCGCTGTAGGTTTTACAATAGAGATCCAGTCGAGACCAAAATAGAATTCCAGATCCTCTTCTAATGCCTTACATCTATTAAGTTCTGGGAAACCAACTGGCGCAACAACAGGATGATTGTGTGCTCGTAATACTCCAATTTCCTCTTCCATCGCTGAATAGACAAAATACAGATCAGCGACCAAATTCCGATAACTCGACTTATCTACCACGCCTTTTAGGAAACAAGTCACAAAGCCAGTATTCTCAGCCATCGTGTGTGACTTCTTGGTACCTTCTCTAAGTTGCTGCGCTAGGGCTACCGACATTGAACTATTGCCCAAGAAAAGATCTGAACAAATGAGACTGCACCAATCTTAGAAGCTATTGAGGAATAACTAGGTAAGTTATTACTACAAAAACCTAAGCTGAAAATAGCTTAAAGAGTCCTCGACATATTTCCTGCAACTGAGCCACTTGTAATGGCTGAGGAAGATGTGTCCCAGTTGGCTCCCAATTACCAGCAGTGACAAGACGCCATCGCTCTCCGTCATATGTCATGCCCCTCATGACGACCCCCAACAAATTTGGGTGATTCTTCTCCAAGCAACCCTCACTGACCCTTAGTTGAACCAACACACTTCGACATTGAAGTCTTGGGCTCCACCCTGGGAAATAAAATGCAAGATCCAATGTTTCTCTCTCACTCCATCTTCGAGTTTGTAGATCATCTCGCCATGGAGCAAAACTAGGAGATACCTCAGGAAAATGAGACTTAACAAGAGTCACAACTGAAGCAAGAGCTTGCACACAAGCAAAACTATGAGCCTGATCAACAGCGTTCACAAAGACCTCCCTACTAAACCAACGAACCCCTTATGAAAATGCCACGTATTTAGAGTTAACGCACGTTCAAGACTATGAACAAGACACCTCTTAGCAAATAATCTCCTAAGGTTCTGTATCTATATGCCACAAGAAACATACAATAGAGTGTACCTATGACTCATGAAGGACTTCTCAAACGCATTAGCAAATATGGAGTTGTGGGAGCTTTTGCGGCAGCAATACATGCCTCAATTCTTACAACTACTAATAACTTTCTTCCATTTTGGACAAGTAACTTAAGCGGATTTCTAGGAGCCTCCTTCCTCAGCTATCTTGGTCATTCATATTTCACATTTCGTATAGAAACTAATGGGAAACGATTTGCCAGGAGATGGCTGGTAATCCAGTTCACCGTTAATCTATTGGCGAGTGCTCTTCTACCAATCGCATTACAAGCTTGGGAAGGAAAACTAATTACCACTTTATTTCTAGTATTTACTCCAACTCTTTTGAATGCCTTGATTTGGTCAAAAGCAGCAAGTTTTAGTAATAAAAGACAGAAAAAAAACAACCAGGTTCCATACATTCATGCAGATGACTTAGGCTTAACCAAATCTGTAAATGATGCAATATTTGATCTTTTTGAGGAAGGAATTTTAGATAGTGCAAGCCTCCTGGTGAACGGAACAGCTGTTGAATCTGCAATGCAAAATTGGTTCAAAAATAAAAGATTACCTCTATCATTACATATTTGTTTAACAGAAGGTCCCACATTGGCAGACAAAGATGAAGTAGAGGGACCAATTAATAAAGAAGGGGTTTTTAATACATCTTTTTCAACACTACTTCTAGCATCAATTCTACACAAGAAAGTACCCTTCCGAAGAAGATTAGAAAGCAAGATTGAATGTGAAATCCGCAGACAAATTCAATACTATAAGGAGTTGACTGGCCTTGAAAAAATATCCATTGATGGGCATCAACATATTCATCTGGTACCTATCGTCCTTGATATAATATTAAATCTATCAAAACAAAATGGAATTTACTGGATTCGAACAACGCAAGAATCGTTACCTCTTGGTATCCCATCGAGCAATTGGATTAGGTGTTTCCTTCAGGGCGGTTGGCTTAAATGGATTGTACTTCAATGTCTCACAATTCTTGCGAAGCCACAGCTTAGATATTCAAAGATTCAAACCAATTCTCGATTTGCAGGAGTACTTTTTTCAGGTCGAATGGTTGGTAAAAACTTTGAACAATCAATAAAAGAATTAAAAGTCTCTCCCTCTAATCAAAATGAAACTAAGCCTCTTTTATTAATTCATCCCTCCAATCGTCTAACAAACCATGAAATTCAGTTTGGATTATTAAAATTCCCTTTATCTAAAGTATTTTTCAAGTCACACTGGCGTCAAAGAGAATGGGAAACAGCTAAAGCAAGCAACGAGTTAGAAACCAATTTTAAATAGGTCCGTGAATAGCTCTTATAAAATAATGAGGTCTTGCTTTAGTATCTACGTAAACACGACCGATATAATCGCCAAGGACACCAATGCCTATTAGTTGAATGCCTCCTAAAAACAGTATAGCAACTATTAATGATGCATAGCCAGGGACATCTACTCCTATTAAAAGTGTGCGAAATATAATAATTACTGCATACATTAAACTAAAAGCCGAAACACTAAGCCCAAGCAAGCTCCATACTTTTAAAGGCATTACTGAAAAGGAACAAATTCCATCTAAGGCATAACCCCACAATTTCAAAGGGCTCCAAGAAGTACGCCCCCCGGAACGAGAAGTCCTTTTATAAACCAACTCAACACTTCGATAACCAGTCCATGGAACCAAACCCTTAGAAAAGCGACTAAATTCACGCATCTCAGTCAGAGCTTCTACGACTGGAGCACTTAACAAACGGAAATCACCTGCACCCTCTACTAGCTGAATTGAATCAACTAGTTGATTAAAAACCTTGTAGAACCACGAAGCAGTAGCAACCTTCAAACGTGTTTCTTGATCCTGGTCATTCCTGACCGCAGTCACAATTTCTGCACCATTACTCCATGCATCCAACATCTCAGCAATTAACTCTGGTGGATGTTGCAGGTCCGAATCGATTAAGACAACTGCACCACATTGATTCTTTGAATAATCGAGACCAGCCAGCATTGCCGCCTCCTTACCAAAATTACGTGTGAGCTCTAACAGC
Source organism: Prochlorococcus sp. AG-363-O16 (assembly GCA_003280095.1). Taxonomy (GTDB): domain Bacteria; phylum Cyanobacteriota; class Cyanobacteriia; order PCC-6307; family Cyanobiaceae; genus AG-363-J23. The sequence goes on along the minus strand of QCGA01000003.1, from coordinate 48,716 downwards.
GAAACTTTTGTTCCTCCCTCTGTATCTGAAAGTGAATCTTGAAAAGCACGGATGTTCTGTACAGTCCCATCACTAGATCCATCATCAACAAGTACCAACCTGGCAACCCCAGAAATTGCTAAAACACGCTTGATGAAACTAGTTATGATTTCTTCTTCATTGAAGCAAGCTGCGACAACCCATACTTGAGAATTCTCAGAAAAAGCATCACTCTTTGACTTCATAATTTAAACAGCTCCAAAAGACTGAACTTTTTACCAATTCATTTTTCCTATTTCACGCTACGTGGAAAATGCAAAATATAAAACCCACCTTTGAGTCATAGGCTTAATTGGAACATAAGAAAGTTCTAAGCCATTTCATGTCTCAATTCGAAAAACTCGCCCCCCCCAGCCAAGGAGAAGTCATCCAATTTATGAATGGGCGACCAATTGTCCCTAATAACCCAATTATTCCCTTCATCCGTGGTGATGGAACAGGCGTGGATATTTGGCCAGCTACACAGCATGTCCTCGACTCAGCAGTCAAAAAGGCTTATGGAAAGGACAGACAACTTGAATGGTTCAAGATTTATGCCGGCGATGAAGCATGTGATCTCTATGGAACCTACCAATATCTGCCAAAAGACACTCTTGAAGCGATCCGTACTTTTGGTGTTGCCATAAAAGGTCCTCTAACAACTCCAGTTGGTGGTGGTATCCGCTCACTCAATGTCGCTTTACGCCAAATCTTTGATCTTTATAGCTGCGTTCGTCCTTGCAGGTATTACAAAGGCACGCCTAGTCCCCACAAACGTCCCCAAGATTTGGACGTGATTGTATACAGAGAAAATACAGAAGATATATATATGGGAATTGAATGGGAGGCGAATGATCCAACCGGCTCGAAACTGCGAGACTATCTCAATAAAGAAGCCATTCCAGCTAACGGGAAATTAGGAGATCGTCAGATACCAGAATATTCAGGTATAGGAATTAAACCTGTCAGCAAAGAAGGAAGCCAAAGACATATACGTAAAGCAATACGGCACGCATTGAACTTGAAAAACAATAAGCGCCACGTAACCCTTGTCCACAAAGGAAACATCATGAAATTCACAGAGGGAGCATTTCGAGATTGGGGATATGAATTAGCAACAACTGAATTTAGAGATGTATGTATTACTGAACGTGAAAGCTGGATCCTAGATAATATAAACAAAAATCCTGAAATAGATGTTCGAGAAAATGCCCAGATGATTGAACCTGGCTACGACTCACTTACTCCAGAAAAACAAAATTTAATCTATAAAGAGGTAGAAGCTGTCATTAATAAAATCGGCTCAACTCATGGAAATAATAATTGGAAAAATATGGTTTTGATTGACGACAGAATTGCAGATAGTATTTTCCAACAAATTCAAACTCGTCCACAAGAATATTCAATTCTTGCAACGCTCAATCTAAATGGAGACTACATTTCTGATGCTGCTGCTGCAATCGTAGGTGGCCTTGGGATGGCACCTGGTGCAAATATTGGTGACAATGCTGCGATCTTCGAGGCCACACATGGGACAGCGCCGAAACACGCCGGTTTAGATAAAATCAATCCTGGTTCAGTAATACTTAGTGGAGTAATGATGCTGGAATTTTTAGGATGGAAAGAAGCAGCTGATCTAATAACCAATGGCATTAGTAGAGCCATTGCAGAACAAAAGGTGACTTATGACCTTGCAAGATTAATGGAACCAGCAGTAGAGCCGTTGAGTTGTAGTGGATTCGCGCAAGCAATAATAGACAGATTTTAACCAATTACAAAGCGCAGATTATTTACATCAAAAAGAATATACTTATCACTGGAAATATCGACTTAAGTCCTTCACCGAACTTTTTCTATCGACTATTCATTAAACCTTTTAGGGAAATATCGCCTTTTATGCCAAATCAACTTGGAACTGATTCAAATCAATACACATCACCTCTGAACCCGGCTTCCACAAAAGCTGCTGATCCTTGTGTTCACTGCGGTTTTTGCCTCCCAAGTTGTGCAAGTTATAGGGTCTTAGGAACTGAAATGGATTCTCCCCGAGGTCGAATCCACATACTAAAAGCACTCTCTAAAGGAGAGTTGAAATTAGACCCAACACTAACAAGTCACTTCGACACCTGTCTTGGCTGCTTCGCCTGCGTAAGTGCATGTCCTTCAGGGGTGCGCTACGACGAACTTCTCGAAAATACCCGTCCATTACTCAATTCAAGAGAACTGCGTCCAAAGTGTCAAAACTTATTTCGTCAATTACTTCTATTCCTACTTCCCTATCCAAATCGCCTTAGAGCAGTTTTACAAACAATGAGAGGCTACTCAGGGAGCTGGTTTCAGCATCGTCTGAGAAGACTAAGAATCACTGCTCTATTAGGGCCTCAACTAGAAGCGATGGAATCCTTGCTTCCTGAACTAGACAAAAAGAATTTTCAAGATGACTTCCAAATACTTAATGTGGCCACAGGGATTAAACGTGGAAAAGTAGGTCTTGTACTTGGATGTGTCCAAAGATGCTTTGATCCGAATGTCAATCAAGCCACCGTCAAAGTTCTTCAAGCAAATGGTTTCGAAGTAGTCATACCAAAAGAGCAGGGGTGTTGTGGTGCTGTAACTCATCATCAAGGGCACATTAAACACACTCAACAATTAGCTCAAGCGTTAGTAAAAAGCTTTGAGGGCATAATTGGTCCCGACAAACCAGGAGGAACAGAACCACTAGAGGCAATATTAGTTGCCGCATCAGGATGTGGTCATACTTTGAAAGCTTATAAGCATCTACTAAAAACAAAAGATAATTTCAAAGTACCAGTATTTGATGTTCACGAATACCTTTACCTCAAAGGACTAAGTGAAACCTTCCTAAATAAATTGACACCTCTAAATCATCCAAATGGACAATCTTCCGACAGTGAATCACCATTGACCTTGGCCTATCATGATGCTTGCCATATGGTCCATGGACAAGGGATCTTCAAAGAACCGCGTCAACTTTTACAATCAATTCCTTCATTAGAAATACGTGAGGTATTAGAACCAGGATTATGTTGCGGTAGTGCAGGTATTTACAACCTTATACAACCAAAAGAAGCAAATCAACTAGGTAAAATGAAAGCAAACGAACTAGTCAATACGGGAGGAAAGATAGTTGCAAGTGCGAACATTGGATGTACACTCCAACTTCGAAATCATCTGAAAGATTCACTTTCGGTACTTCATCCAATGCAATTGTTAGCAATATCTGCAGGACTCCATCAAACACCAAGACCTCAATAATGTGTCTTTCTCCCCCAAATTGCCTGGGAAAGTAATTATCGGCAAAGTGCCTAATTCATCATTAAAAGTTGGTCGAACTAAAGATAGGCCTGGCAACAATTGCCCTTCAAGATAAACCTCCTTAAGCTGTAATCCATGAACCAAAAAAGTCTGTGTAGTTAAACCACCCTTAGTAATGAGATAACCAAGCTTTGGAGAAATACTAGTAACTAATCTAGACATTAAGAGAGCAAGAGATTGCTCAAATTCTCGTTGCATTTCTGGCAAATCAAAATGAATGTCTTCACGGCTTGTATATAGAACAGGTGTCTTTCCTCCTTGGATTAATTGAAGGAGTTGATTCACCCATAATTTCTCTAATTCAGACAATAAAAAATTCTCAGATGAACCATCAAATAATCTCCTTAGTTCACCAACTGGCAGCTCTAAACCATCACATTGATCTACAGCAAGTAGTTCATCTAACTGAATATCTGCAAGTGGAACATGAGATCCGACCATCACCATACCTGGCAATGAAATTCCTAACTCATTTTTCCTTCGAAAATGCTGAAGTGAATCCAATTCCAATATTTTCGAATCAACCTCTGAGAGAGCGTTAATAAAGCTGGCTGCAGAACGAAATAAAAAACGTTTGTCTTCCAATAGAGATCGAATGGCATCACCTAAACATGAGAGTTGCTTTGAGGTTTCTGCATCAACAACAACTGATTGATTCCTATCCAAATTTCTTAAAAAATCTACTAAATTTCTCCTACCCAATTCAGTAGAGGCTGCTTCATCTAATTGCTTACAAGTAATCCGTAGAACATCCGTTTGTTTTATTGACCCCAGACTTTTCTCTTCCAGCCACTCAGCAAGGTTGCTAGTAGAAAACCCAAAAAGACAATCCTTAGCAAAAGCTGTCTCATGAACCGGAATTCCATTCAGACAATGGATACCATTTATCGTTGAACGTCCACCTTCCAAAAAGGCTGGAACATGCAAAGTTGCGGCAAAAGGTCCCAATTCCTCTTCAATGACCTTTGGCTCTAATACACCATGTCCACGCAACGTTGAATCACCTCGACTAACCACGACAACTTCGTGAAAATCCAAACCCTCCCTTTGCAAGGCTTCGCATAGATTTTGACAAATTTCTGAATTTCTGAGCAATGCCGCCTCAGGTGACATCGACCTGGTATTGGTCAGAATAAATAAAAGTGGTGAGGGATTGCGGAGACCCTTACAAAGCAAATCCACGTCCCACGAAAAAAGCAAGTGACAACCATGTACTGTCTGAGAACCAGTTGGGTCGTCATCAAATACCACAATCTTCATAACAACATCGTGCTGTGACAACTTCCTCTGAAAAAACAACCACAATAATTTCTCCTAGCAGCAAAAGCGATATAAAGGAATTGCTCTCAGACTTATATATACGAGAGAAAGCATGGTTCCCCTCTGGTTTAGGTTCCCGCCTTCATTGGGGGCCACCCATAGAAAAACCTTGCAAACAAGTCAGTGTAAAAAACCTAAACCGCATAATTGAGCATTGCAAAGAAGATCTAACTATTACTGTCGAAGCAGGAGCCAGCCTTGCGGAAATACAAAATGCGCTTGCGAAGCATCAACAATGGATTCCTATCGACTGGCCTTGGGGCAGTGATCCCCTAACTAATCCACCAAGTAGTGGAAGCATTGGTGGATTAGTCGCCAGAGGGTTATCGGGTAGTTTGCGCCACCGTCATATGAACATTAGAGATCAAATTATTGGAATTGAGATCCTTCGCACAGATGGCACTCCAGCCAATGCAGGTGGGAAAGTAGTCAAAAATGTAGCCGGTTATGACCTAATGCGCCTTCTGTGTGGTAGCTGGGGCAGCCTTGCATTAATTACAGAACTCACACTCCGTACTCAACCTATTAAAAAACACCGGAGTAGTATTCTACTAACAGGAGAACTGGACAAATTAGAAAATTGTCGAATTGCTCTAGGAAGAAAAAATATCACGCCAGAATTCTTCGATTGGGTAGATATTAATCCTGAAAATTGGGGTCTTCAAATTGGCCTAGCGAGTGTGAATAATGAGGCCATAGAAAGTCAACTTATTATTATTGAAAATTTAAGCAAAGAAAATCAGTTACACACAAAAAGAGACTCCTGGAAAAGTCCACAAATTGAAGGTATAGAATACTTAGTACCTAATGAGAGTCTAACATGGTTAGTTCGTCTTGCTATCCCACCATCACAAATTTATGCTTTCATAAATAGTCAAATTATGAACGAACTGGTCGGGTGGAAATGGCGAATACCTGCCATAATAGGAGTTGGTGATGGTTGGCAAGTATATTCTGAAAAAATTAATTTTAGCAACCCTGAAGCAATAAAAAAACTACGCGATATAGCTCAAGAACTTGGAGGCCAAATAACCATATTAACGCAACCAGATGGATGCAATCCCCGATTGTATTCATGGCAAGATGCAAAATCGAGAGATTTGATTAAATCCATAAAACTACAATTTGATCCAAAGAATCAGCTATCAAAAGGAAGACTTCCGGGTGTAAAATCCTAGTCGATTAAATATCTACATTCAAGATCTTGAACACATCCAGGCTCCAACACTATTCTCCTGTTACCACTCACCAAAGCTTCTCTTGGAGCTGTCCAAGGTTCTAAACAAACCATATTTCGCGGGGGATCTGTCCAAACAACTACCATGTCCATTGGAGCTTTTGCTTGCATAGTCACCTTCCGGCCAGACTGCATGTCAACTAATCTCACTTTATCTATTGGAGTAGTAATAAAATCAACACCTTTAGAAAGCCTTGCAAGCTGAAGATTGGTTTGAGTTTCAGCCTTATCAATATGAGAGAAGCATGTTTGAGCAAGCCCTTCAATCCTTACAGAATCTAAATCATTAATTACAAAGTAAGGGTGAATTCCAAAACTAAAAGGCATTGGGTCCGTTCCAGAATTCTGAATCCGAATACTTATAACTAGGGAATTTTTTAATGGGCGCAAAACTATCACTACCTTGAACAAGAAAGGATACATTTTTCTACTTATATAGGTATCAGAAAGGGTTAACTTAACACCACTATCATCATCTAAAAGTGTCGACTTCCAAGACAAATCCCTTGCGAATCCATGTTGTTTTAGAACAAACTCTTCCTGTCTAATACGTAAGACATCACCTGGCAAGTCACCACATATTGGGAACAGTATCGGCATACCACCTCGAATACTTTTCGAGGTATCAGCAAAACGTTTTTGATCAAAATAAAGTATTTCTTCCCCACCACAACACCATCCTGTAAGCAAGCCTCCTCGCTCTGGAACTATTCTCAAAGAATCACCACTATTTGGATGTACATACTCAAGAGATGAATATGGGTCGTCGTGTTGAATCAAGCTCACTGCTCTAAAAGAACGCTACCAACCATTCAAAAGAAATTAATCACTCTTTAACCAATCTAATAAAGCTGCATTCACTTGATCTGGAACTTCATCATGTGGGCAATGACCGGCATCCAAAATCACCTCTTGAGTAGCGACGGGTGCATGCCGCAAAAAGCTAGCCCGCTTCCCTTCTGCATTCATCCAAGGATCTTTCTGCCCCCAAAGTAACAAAAGTGGCGCCTTTAACTGAGAGAACAATTCATCAAGAGGCTGACCCTGTGGCCCTCTTGTATCAAAAACACTTCGAAAGACCTTAAAAGCTCCTGGATCTAAAGATGGTTTCCGAATAGCTTCAACCAATTCATCATCAACATTTCTCGTATCGATATAAACCTGATTGAGTGTGCGTCGAATAGTTGCTGGTTGGCGAAGGTTTTCAAAAATCAATCGCTGAACAAGAGGGTCCTTAAGTAGGCCACCTCCAACAAATTGACTTATCTTGCTAAGAAAACTTTTTTTAGAACGCTTCTCATCACTGAAATATCCTGCTGCATTTAATAAAACCACACCAGCAGCAGCCTCCCCAAGATTTGAACCAGCAGCTAGTGCCGCATATCCTCCTAAAGAGTTGCCAACTAATACCGTAGGACGCTGTATACGCTCCTTTACATAAGCTACGACTTGGTCCCTCCAAAGAGCTCCTCCATAAGCCAACTCAGAAGGCTTAGCACTTTTGCCAAAACCAAGTAGATCTAATGCATGTACCTCATACTGCTGAGATAGCACAGGAATATTGTGACGCCAATGATCAGTTGAAGCACCAAAACCATGCACCAATAAAAGTGCCGGACCGTTGATACCACTTCCCCCCTGTTCATCAGTATTCGGTTCACTTCTCAGGCAGTGAACCGAATGACCTCTATAGCTCCATGGGGTATTGGAAACAGCAACAGGCGCTGACATTTCACCGGCGAGAAAAACTGGATTAGCGATCTTAGGAAGTTATTGAAAACTTTGCGAAGAAATTTCAAACATGATTCATGAGCCTTACTCAGAGAAGAATGTTTTCTAAAGCAAACCTACTGGGTTGGCTGCAACATCATCTGGGATCTCATTCCCTCCTCCAGGGGTTTTGTCTCTTAAAACCAATCGAAGTAAAACAGGCGCAAGAAAGGTAGTACCAATAACCATTAATAGAATTGCTGCTTCTAACGAAGGTGTTAATAATCCTGCACTTGTTCCTAAACCTAAGAAGATCAGACCAACTTCTCCTCTAGGCATCATGCCCAGGCCAACAACTAAACGATTAGTTGGCTTGTCAATTATGAAAGACCAACCAGCGGCAATTTTGCCAATGATCGCAACAACCAAAAGGAAACCAGCGACAACCAATGCGGTTCGACTAGCAGGATCCAATGGATTGATAACTGAAAGATCCATACCAGCGCCAACTAAAACGAAAAAGATTGTTGCGAACAGGGAAACCAAAGGCAATACAGATTGCTGAATAGCATGGTTGTTTTTGGAGCTACTCAAAATCAAACCTGCAGCAAATGCTCCTAATGCAGCTTCTAAACCAATGGCAGTAGCAACAAAACAACTCAAGACTAAAATCACAAAAGAAGCAACAACAACTGCCCCAGGTGCCTTCAGCCTGTCTAATAACCAATCAAATGCTGGTGCAGCAGTCCTACTAAGTGCAATAGCAGCAACAACAAACACAACTGCAGCCAAAACCAACTTAACTATGGGAGCAATCTCCAAAGAACCTCCGGTTGCAAGAGCTACGACAACAGCCAGAATTACAATCCCAAGGATGTCATCAAGAACAGCTGCACCAATAACAATCTGACCTTCTCGAGTTTTTAGATAACCTAATTCTCCAAATACACTTGCTGTAATGCCAATGCTCGTTGCCGTCATTGAAGCCCCTGCGAAAATAGCTGGAATCAAATCCACTTGAAAAATAAACATCAAACCAAAGGTCCCCAAGGCAAACGGCAAAATGACCCCAGCCATCGCAACAGTGAAGGCCTGAACACCAACAGCTACAAGTTCTTCAAGTTCACTCTCCAATCCCGTAAGAAATAAGAGTGCATACAAACCGAGGGTTGCTACTGCTTGCAAAGAAGGGAATGTCTCGAAATACAGATCAGGAACTGCCTCAGGAGGTACAGACGCCAATGAACTAATGAGACTTATAAAACCTTCATTTAACTGTGCACTAGTGCTAGGGGGCATCAGCAAATGGAACCCTGAAGCACCAATAATTACTCCAGCAAGTAATTCTCCAACAATCGTGGGCAAATGCAGTCTTACCAAGACCTCAGCCAAAGTCCTTGCTGCCAAGAAAATCAACAGAAAGTTGATCACTCCTATTAGAGTCTCAGCCACCTCTACATCATGAGTACTTAGTACTGACAACAACGGAGTCAGATCCATAACACGAGATTGCATAATCCTTATCAAGGGACCATAAATGACCGCCTATCTCAAACGAAAGAAATTGAAATTACAAACTTTTGCAATTGGAGATGGTGTTGATCTGAAGTCACTCAATACGTGAAATGCAAAGCGGGGCTAGCGTCCTTTTCTAGAGCTTCTAGAAGTGGCAACTCTATTCCTGACACCGAAGCAGTCTTACAAAGACTCTTTTTGCAACACCGCCATTGATTGTTCTCTCGCAAAACCCTCCCCTCAGTTGAAATGAGTAGCTCCCAGCCTCTAGATCTGCGCTTGCCTACGCCTGGCTGCTATGCCGACCCAGAGCGAGCAGGTATCGATGCTAATGCCGTCTTTGATGGCATGACTGAGCACCTTTTCTTTACTCTCGGCAAACTCGCACCAACAGCAAGTCTTCATGACCTCTACATGGCGGTTAGTTATGCCGTAAGGGATAGGTTAATGACAAGATATCTTGCTAGCCAAGAGGCAATTAGAGCACGTCCCCACAAAACCGTTGCCTATTTATCCGCAGAGTTTCTGATTGGTCCTCAATTAAACAATAATCTTCTAAATCTAGGCATCCAAAAAGAGGCAGAAGAGGCTTTACAACGCTTTGGAATCGAATCTTTGAACAACATTTTGGATGTAGAAGAGGAGCCAGGTCTTGGAAACGGAGGGTTAGGAAGGCTTGCTGCTTGCTATATGGAATCTCTTGCAAGCTTGCAAATCCCCGCAATTGGATATGGAATTCGCTATGAATTTGGAATTTTTAATCAATTAATTAGAGATGGTTGGCAAGTAGAAGTCACTGACAAATGGCTTAAGGGAGGTTGGCCTTGGGAGTTGCCACAACCCGACGAAGCATGCTTTGTTGGATTTGGTGGAAAAACAGAAAACTACACCGATGATCAAGGGAACTATCGCTCTAGATGGATCCCTACAGAGCACGCAATTGGAATCCCTCATGATGTCCCTGTATTGGGATATCGAGTTAACACCTGCAACAGACTGAGATTGTGGAGAGCGGATGCTACCGAAAGCTTCGATTTCTATGCATTCAATATCGGTGACTATTACGGAGCAGTTGAAGAGAAAGTTGGTTCAGAAACTCTCTCAAAAGTTCTTTATCCCAATGATGGGACAGATGAAGGAAGAAGACTCCGGCTGAAGCAACAGCACTTCTTTGTGAGCTGCTCACTCCAAGACATGTTGAGAAGTCTTGAAAAAAGAGGGATTCCCTTAGAAGACTTTGCACAACATTGGACAGTTCAATTGAATGACACGCACCCAGCCATTGCAGTTGCAGAACTAATGCGTCTACTTATTGATGAAAAACACTTTGCATGGGATAAGGCATGGGAAGTTACTAATCGCTCAGTGGCTTATACCAATCACACCTTGCTTCCTGAAGCACTAGAGAAGTGGGATCTTTCTTTATTCAATAGCCTCCTTCCAAGACATTTGGAATTGATTTTTGAAATTAATAGACGCTTTCTTCAACAACTTCGTCTTAGATATCCAGGAAATGATTCGATCCTTAGGAAATTATCAATTATTGATGAGGAGGGGGGAAAAGCTGTTCGCATGGCTCATTTAGCAACAATAGGAGCTCATCACGTAAATGGTGTCGCTGCTCTTCATTCAGATTTAGTCAAAAGACAACTTATGCCTGAGTTTGCAAAACTTTGGCCAGAGAAATTCACAAATGTAACTAATGGTGTTTCTCCGCGCAGATGGGTCGGTTTAGCCAACCCTGAATTATCTAATCTATTAGACGAAAAAGTTGGTCCCAATTGGATCACCAACATGGAGTTACTTTCCAACCTGGAGAGTTTAATAAAAGACAAGGGTTTCCTAAAAGATTTTGAGACTCGAAAGCTTTCAATGAAAAGAAAACTTGCTGGTTATATACATCGGCAAACTGGTGTTTTAGTCGACCCATACAGTCTCTTTGATGTTCAAGTAAAGAGAATTCATGAATACAAAAGGCAACATCTAAATGCTATCCAAATAATTACTCAATACCTTCGAATCAAGAATGGAAAATCACAGGGGATTGCTCCAAGAACAGTGATTTTCGGAGGCAAGGCAGCCCCGGGATATTTTATGGCCAAATTAATCATCCGCTTCATAAATGGAATTGCTGAAGTGATCAACTCAGATCCAGATATGGACGGTAAGCTAAGAGTCATATTTCTACCTGACTATAATGTGAAGCTAGGAGAGCAAGTTTATCCAGCTACTGATCTTTCAGAACAAATATCTACCGCAGGCAAAGAAGCATCAGGTACCGGCAATATGAAATTTGCAATGAATGGTGCCCTCACGATTGGAACACTGGATGGTGCAAATATAGAAATTCGTGAGAGAGTAGGAGCTGAAAACTTTTTCCTATTTGGGAACAATGAATCTGAGATAATGTCATTACAAAAAGAAGGTTACAAGCCTAAAGAGTTTATTGATGATCTACCCGAATTATCAGAAGCACTACGTTTAGTAGAACTAGGTCACTTTAGCAATGGTGACAGTGATCTATTCCGACCTCTTTTAAACAATCTAATTGGGAATGATCCTTTTTTCGTAATGGCTGATTTTGCCGATTACCTCAAAGCTCAAGACAATGTAAGTAGTGCTTGGGAAAATAGGCATCATTGGAATCAAATGTCTCTATTAAATACTGCAAAATCTGGATTCTTCTCTTCTGATCGTTCTATAAAAGAATACGCAAAATCAATCTGGTCTATTGATGCTCTCCCTGTAGAAATCACATGTGATGTAAGGTGAGATTATCTTATATTTCTGCTAAATAATTTAATTTCTATCCGGCAAATCAGGGGTCTGATGTAAAAGGCGATTCAATCTCAAACGATCAATATTTAGGGGATCTGGAGCTAACTCACCTGCTAATTCTTTGAACTTCTGTTCAACCTCATGAGGAACTCGAACATCGAATATTCTCTCCATGACAGCCTCTATTGAAAAAAGGTAGGCATTAATATTCTCAAGATCTGAAATTGCTTGTTGCAAATCATCCGAATGCTCTTCCTGGCCACCTACAGCTGTTAATTGGGAATTAACTTCATTAACGTTTTTTGCTCCTGGTTGCTTCTGAAGATCCTCAAGAACTCGCCCCGCCAACGTTCTAAAAGACTGCAAAGCAGCCCAATTCAGCTCTTGCTGTTGTCGGAGAGTTGGAAATTCCCGAATAAGTCGGTCATGTTCTTTATAGAACCTTTGACAATCAGGACATTGGCAGGGCTCTTCAGGCACAACAGTCCTAGTAGCTCAAGTCCCATCATGACATCCTCTATGCCGCCAAAGGGGGATCTTCTAAAAAGTCATCTCCCTGATCATCAGAATCAACGCTCCCAGGTAAAGGGATTTCAATAGTTGTAACTACTTGAATAACGTCACGAAGACGCATCGAATCGGCGAACCATCCCATCGCCTGCTCAGTATCACCCCGACGCTCAGCATCGCTTGCCTGTTCCTCATGGGCCTCCGCCAGAAGCGCCAGCCAACAGAGACACCGGGCCTGTACTACCGAAAGGTCAATATCAGCAGGTTGAGACTTGGCGATGTTTTCGCTTTCCTGCTGTACAAGGAGTTTTAGACGTAGATCGTGAAGCTGGGTCATTGAGACTGTTTCACTAAACTTACGCTAGCGACAGTGTGGGATTTCACCAGTCCACCATATGTAGTAGCTCTTAAATTTTCAGAGAAATAGGTAAATACACGGGGCTGGCGGGACTCGAACCCACGACCTACGGTTTAGGAAACCGTCGCTCTATCCAGCTGAGCTACAGCCCCAAAGGCAAGAAAACTCTCAACAGTGCATTATGGAGGTTGAAAGCAGGAGAGGTGATCGCAATCGAAAAAGACTGTTTTAATACAATCTTTTTTCGTATTGAGGAAAGTCCGGGCTCCCCGATGGTCCAGCTTGCTGGGTAACGCCCAGTGCGGGTGACCGTGAGGATAGTGCCACAGAAACACACCGCCGATGGCCTTTAAAGCACAGGCAAGGGTGCAAAGGTGCGGTAAGAGCGCACCAGCAGTATCGAGAGGTACTGGCTCGGTAAACCCCGGCAGGGAGCAAGGCCAAGGGACATAGGCTGGCCATCTGCCATGTTCCAACGAAATGCGCCGCTAGAGGCTATCGGCAACGATAGTCCCAGATAGATGATCACCCACCAGTATTGGTGAACAGAACCCGGCTTACGACCTGCTTTCTCCTCATTCAAATCAACCGAAACCACGCATAATTTCTCTCTCTAACCAAGATAATTAGTGTGATGGGAACAAGAAAACTTGTACAACCAAAAACAAATCTTGAAATCTCCAAAGAACGGATAAACCAATTGGAACAATTACTCAAGGATTTAGGACTTCATGAACATGAGCCAGAGTTCAACGAAGAAGAACATCTCAATAGAATTTCAATCCTGAACGAAGCACTCACACATACTTCAGCCAAAGCACCCATAAATCATGAACGTCTGGAGTTCTTAGGCGATGCAGTTCTTCGACTAGCTGCATCAGAATTCATAGACCGCAACTTCCCTGACATGAACGTTGGAAAAAGATCTGCATTAAGAGCGCAATTAGTCAGTGACCGCTGGCTAGCACAAGTTGGCCAAAAGATAAAAATCAACAAAATCCTTCTTGTTGGACCAAATGCTGCTGGTGACAACTCAGCCAAAGCAACTCTTGACGCAGAAGCAACTGAAGCACTGATTGGAGCCTTGTATGAATACTTTAATGACCTCAAACCAATTCACATTTGGCTCACTCCTCATTGGCATGAAACAAGCGAAACTGTCTTCAAAGATCCTCATTGGTTAAACAGTAAGTCTGCTCTCCAAGAGTGGTGCCAAGGAGAAGGTTTCAACAGACCAAACTATCGATGCGAAGAAATAAGCATGAAACATGGTGACCCAATGCGTTTTTTCTGCAAGGTAAGTCTTGATGAAAAAACCCTTGGCAACGGATGGGGTGGTTCACGTCGAGAGGCTGAACAGCACGCTGCTCGAAATGCCCTCAAAAGATTAAAGTGCTACTCAGGCAATAACAAAACCAGGAAGAATTAAATCTGAACTGATTATTCATTCAAAAATCTCTATTCAGTTAATTTAATGAATAAATAATCCATTAATAACGCTATAGAGCAACCAAATACTTAATTGGAATTGTCATCAACTTGTCCCAATTACCGCCTTCAAATAGAACTGCTGCCTTATCTCCACTTACCCTCTGAACAAAACCCTTATATCCATTGTATATCGATGAAATATCATTAACCACAACCGTTGCTCCAGGCAGAATCGGTGAGTTTGTCTCAACCATGTCGCAATATCAATAGAAGTCTTCCAATTATCCTCTAAATGAATTGCCTGCAATGACCAATCCTGATCAGTGGCTAATAGTGGGAAAACTAGTTGGAGTTCAAGGATTGCAGGGCCAGATACGCATCAATCCCGAAAGCGACTTCCCAGAAAGATTTACAAAACCTGGTTATCGGTGGCTTCAGAAAAAAGGCGAAAAACCTCGAAAAATTAAATTATTACGAGGAAGACAACTCCCTGGGAAATGCATTTATGTCGTTACCTTTGCTGGTATCGAAAACCGCAATGACGCAAAGGCAATCGTAGGGGACAGTCTTTTGGTCCCAGCTAATGAACGACCAGTACTGTCTGACAATCAATTTCACCTTCTGGATCTAGTGGGGCTGGAAGTGCGAATACAACCAGACAAACCACCTATTGGGAAGGTCACAAACCTTATAACGGCAGGTAATGATCTACTCGAAATCATGCTCCTAAATGGTCGATCCGTGTTGATTCCATTCGTGGATGCGATTGTCCCAAAAGTGCATCTCAAAGACGGTTGGCTCCTCATTACTCCACCCCCTGGTCTTTTGGAGCTATAAAACAATCAGCAAGAGCAATTAAATTTGAGCAATTCGTACAAAAGAAACGGAAAATCGTGGGCGCAAAACCACTAGTTCCAGTCATTTTATGCGGAGGCACGGGAACCAGACTCTGGCCCCTATCTCGCGCTACCTACCCGAAGCAGTACTGGGCACTAGCAGGGCAAAACAAAGTCACTCTGCTTCAACAAACCCAGCAACGACTTAAGGGACTTAAAGATCTATCAGCGCCTTTATTAATTTGTCATGAAGAACATCGCTTCATTGTGGCTGAACAAATGCGTGAGATTGATGTTCAACCTAGTTCAATCCTTTTAGAGCCTACTGGGAGGAACACTGCTCCAGCAGTTGCTTTGGCTGCACTTAAAGCAACAGAAAGTGGTGAAGACCCTTTACTACTCATTCTCGCGGCAGATCACATCATTCGTGAGGAGGCAACTTTTCGCGAACTAATAGAAGCTGGCCGCGAAGTCGCTGAAACAGGCAGGTTAGTAACTTTCGGAATTGTTCCAACCTCACCTGAAACAGGCTACGGATACATAGAAGCAGCTGAGCCTCTAAACCAAAGCAGCCCGAAAAGCGTTCCAATAGCAAGATTTATAGAAAAACCTAATCAATCCAATGCAGAACAATTTCTACAAGATGGTCGCTTCACCTGGAACAGTGGAATGTTTCTTTTTAAAGCAAGTGTCATCCTGAAAGAACTAGAACGCCTAAATCCCACAATTGTTCAATGTTGCCAGACAGCACTTGAGAACGACGAAGCTGACCTTGATTTTCTACGATTAGATAAAGATGCCTTTGCTAGATGCCCCAACGTTTCACTTGATGTGGCAGTAATGGAACAAACTTCACTAGGTAGCGTCCTTCCATTAAATGCAGGATGGAGCGATATAGGAAGCTGGAAAGCACTTTGGGAAACAAGCAAAAAAGACAACCAAGGCAATGTTCAGAGAGGAAGAGTCATCGCTGAAGAATCACACAATTGTTATCTACGTAGTGAGCATCGGCTCCTAGTAGGGCTTGGAATCAAAGATCTAATAGTCGTTGAAACTGACGATGCAGTACTTGTTGCCGAGCGCAATCAGTCCCAAAAAGTTAAAACATTAGTTAAACGACTTGAGAAAGCAGGCAGTCCTGAAGGGAAAGCACACCGAAAAATTTATAGACCATGGGGGTACTACACAGTTGTAGTAGAAGGGAGCAGATGGCAAGTCAAACGAATTGAGGTAAAGGCTGGTGCAAGTCTTTCACTCCAAATGCACCATCACAGAGCAGAGCACTGGGTAGTAGTCAAAGGAACAGCCCTAGTTGAAAAGAATGGAGAGGAAGAATTACTAGGAGAAAACCAAAGTACATATATACCCTTAGGGTGCAAACATCGACTAACAAACCCAGGGAAAATGCCCATGGAACTCATAGAAGTCCAAAGTGGAGCATATTTAGGAGAAGATGACATCGTCCGTATTGAAGATCAGTACTCAAGAAATAACAAAACAAATTAAATTCGTGAACTATTTATTCAACTGTCACACTTTTAGCAAGGTTACGTGGTTGATCAACATCCAAGCCTCTATGCGCTGCTATGTGATAACTAAGTAACTGCATAGGAACCACACAAAACAGCGGACTTACCCATTCACTAACTTCAGGAATGGGTAAAAGTGCATCAAACATTTCTGTATCAGGTCCCTCAGGGGCAACACCTATTAATTGAGCATCACGAGCCTTCGCTTCCTGAGAATTGCTTAAAACCTTATCAAAAACAGTCCCCGGAGTAGCTATTGAAATGACCGGTACATGTGGATCTAAAAGTGCTATTGGACCATGCTTCATTTCACCCGCAGGGTAACCTTCTGCATGAATATAGCTAATTTCTTTAAGCTTTAAAGCACCCTCAAGAGCTATAGGATAGTTAATACCACGACCCAGGAAAATCACATCCTTCGTATCTGAAAATCGATGCGCCAAAGACTCAGACAACTGATCATGTTGTCCAATTAGCGTTCTAATCTGACCAGGTAAAATTCTTAGCTGAGATATCAAATTAGTTATTTCTTCTGAAGAACGACTTTTACGTCGTGCGGCAAAAGAAATTGCAAGTCCATAAAACCCCAACAATTGGCCTAAAAATGTTTTTGTGGCAGCGACCCCAATCTCTATTCCTGCTCCGATATCTAAGATATTTTCAACCATCCTTGACAAAGAACTTTCAGGGCGATTAGTAAAACCCAACAATCGCGGTGCAAAATCCTTATCATTGCAAGACTGGCGCCTTTTCACCTCCATAGATAACGCAGCAAGGGTATCAGCAGTCTCTCCAGATTGAGTAACAGCAATAGTTAAGGTATGAGGTTCTAATGGAGGAGGTGCATATCTGAACTCACTTGCATAAAACACCGAGGTTGGTATTCCTGAAAATTGTTCTAACAAATAACATCCGACCATTGCTGCGTGTCTACTTGTTCCACAAGCCAGAATTTGAATCCTTTGAATTCCTTCATAAAAAGATTCTTGAAAAGGGAGTGCAACAGGGTTGTCAGAGGGTAAACCTAATGGGAGATAACGAGTAACCCACAATTCAGCAGTTTCTGGCTGTTCATGTATTTCCTTCAGCATGAAATGTTTAAAGTTTCTTTTGTCAGCTACATGATCCACTCCTTTCAATAACAATGGATTTCTCTGCTTTCTTTCCCCTTGGCTGTCATAAAGCTCAATGCCTAAAGGAGTCAATAAAGCAACCTCACCATCCTCCATTGGCAAGATTGTTCTAGTAAAACCAGCAATAGCAGGAGTATCACTAGCACATAAGAATTCTCCTTCTCCAAGGCCAATGACCAAAGGCGCCTGCCATCGAGCTAGAACCAAGGCATTAGGTGCCTCTGTCCATACCACTGCAATGGCATATGTACCTTGCAATTGCAAAGAAACCCTTTGTACTGCCTCCAAAAGCAAAGTCTCACTAGCAGATCTACCATTGACCTTTAGGAGTTCTAATTCTCGAGCAATTAAGTGAGGTACTACTTCTGTATCTGTCTCAGAAACGAAAGCCACACCCTCTTTCTCGAGACCTTCTCTCAATGAACGATAGTTTTCAATAATTCCGTTTTGGACAACTGCAACCTTCCCTAAAGAATCAACATGTGGGTGAGCATTTCGCTCCTCTGGCTTCCCATGGGTAGCCCATCTAGTATGTCCAATTCCTAAATACCCTGGCGAACCCTCTGACTCAACTTTTACAGAAAGATTAAGAAGTTTTCCCTTGGCTTTCTTGCAGCTAAGAGACCCATTCTCTCCATGACCATTGATTTGGACCGTAGCAAGTCCAGCTGAGTCATAACCACGGTATTCAAGCCGCCGAAGTCCCTCAAGCAGCAAAGGTGCCGCCTGGCGGGAGCCAATAACTGCAACGATTCCACACATAGAAAAAGCCCGGCAATAGCCGGGCAAAGCTTATGGTGTTGAGCTCAGAAATAGGAAGGACTGAAAAAAATTCAGTACGCAAGGCCCATACTTCTTGTGGTCTCATCTCCTAAATAAACCCTGATACTTAGGAAATCTGTAGGGCATGCGGTTTCGCAGCGCTTACAGCCAACACAGTCTTCTGTGCGTGGTGATGATGCAATCTGAGAGGCTTTACAGCCATCCCATGGAACCATCTCAAGGACATCGAGTGGGCAAGCCCTTACACATTGTGTGCAGCCGATGCATGTGTCGTAGATCTTGACAGCGTGGGACATGAGCCCTTTCCGGAACAAAACGCCTGCACATAACGTAACCGGCAATGACACATATGAAACATCATCGTCGCATTGCCGTCACTGTTGTTAACTACTTCCCACCAACTCGTAGGATGCGGAACCCCCCTATCTCTATAGATATGTCCAAGGAAGCGATCTTAGAAAAAGTTCGTTCAATCGTTGCAGAGCAACTAAGCGTTGCCGCAGACGAAGTAAAACCTGAATCAAGCTTTCAGAATGACCTTGGGGCCGACTCCCTCGATACTGTCGAACTCGTCATGGCTCTCGAAGAAGCCTTTGACATCGAGATTCCCGATGAGGCAGCTGAAGGCATCACCACCGTTGGTGATGCTGTCAAGTACATCGAAGAAAAGCAAGCCTGAGGGACATAATGATGGCGGGTCTTCATCGCGTTGTGGTCACTGGCCTCGGCGCGATCACTCCTATTGGGAACACAGTTCAGGCCTATTGGGAAGGTTTAACAAACAGCCGCAATGGTGTTGCGGCTATCACTTTGTTTGACGCCTCATCTCATGCCTGTCAATTTGCAGCAGAGGTCAAAGATTTTGACCCAACTGGAATTCTCGAACCAAAAGAATCAAAACGATGGGATCGATTCTCAAAGTTTGGTGTAGTAGCTGCAAAGGAAGCATTAGCCAACTCAGGACTTTGTATTGACGAAAACAATCAATCAGATGTTGGAGTCATCATTGGTTCAGGAGTTGGTGGCTTGTTAACTATGGAAACTCAGGCACATGTTCTTGAAAACAAAGGACCTGGCAGGGTTAGTCCATTCACAGTGCCAATGATGATTCCAAACATGGCAACTGGACTTACAGCCATTGCACTAGGCGCGAAAGGTCCTAGCTCGGCAGTGGCCACTGCGTGTGCAGCCGGCTCAAATGCTATTGGCGATGCATTCCGACTGATTCAACTCGGAAAAGCCAAAGCAATGGTCTGTGGGGGCGCAGAAGCCAGCATCACTCCGCTAGGAGTGGCTGGTTTCGCAAGTGCAAAAGCACTCTCATTCAGAAATGATGATCCCTCGTCAGCGAGTCGACCATTCGATTCCGAACGTGATGGCTTTGTTATTGGAGAAGGTTCGGGAGTGCTAATTCTGGAAAACCTCGAACATGCGCAGGCCAGAGGTGCAACAATTCATGCTGAGCTAATTGGTTATGGCTCAACTTGCGACGCCCACCACATCACTTCACCAACACCAGGCGGCATTGGTGGGGCCGAGGCAATACAACTTGCTCTTAAAGATGGTGAACTAAACACCACTGATGTTGATTACATCAACGCTCACGGGACAAGCACTCCTGCAAATGACAGCAACGAAACAGCAGCTATAAAAACTGTTTTCGGAGAAAGAGCACATCAAATTCCCGTAAGCTCCACAAAATCCATGACCGGACATTTACTAGGAGGTTCTGGGGGAATTGAAGCAGTCGCTAGCGTTCTCGCAATTCAACATGGATTAATACCTCCAACAATTAACTACACCAACCCTGACCCACTCTGTGACTTGGATTACGTGCCGAACAAAGCAAGAGAACACAAGCTAGATGTGATCATCTCTAACTCTTTTGGTTTTGGCGGCCACAATGTCTGCCTTGCCTTTAAACGAATGGCCTAGCCAATCTTTAACCAACCATCCTTCAGAATTACCAAACCCCTCTTTAAAAAAATGGTCGCTGTGCCCGCTTCACTTGAAAAGCTCTGCATAAATAGCATCCGGATGCTCGCCGTAGATGCAGTTAACAAGTCCAACAGCGGCCACCCAGGGCTGCCAATGGGTTGCGCCCCAATGGGTTATTCCCTATGGGACAAATTTCTCAAGCACAACCCAAAGAACCCTGAATGGTTTAACAGAGATAGATTCGTTCTCTCAGCCGGTCACGGTTGCATGCTTCTATATGCACTACTACACCTCACAGGATATGACTCAGTAACCATTGAAGATATAAAGCAATTCAGACAATGGGGCTCGCGCACACCAGGCCATCCTGAGACCTTTGAAACAGCTGGTGTAGAAGTGACGACAGGTCCTCTGGGAGCAGGAATCTCTAATGCAGTTGGCTTAGCCATTGCCGAGTCACACTTGGCTGCAAAATTCAACAAACCCGATTCAACAATCGTCGACCATTTCACCTACGTCATCATGGGTGATGGTTGCAATCAAGAAGGGGTATCAAAAGAAGCTTGCTCATTAGCAGGGCACCTCAAATTAGGAAAATTGATTGCCTTATATGACGATAACCAAATTACAATTGATGGTCGTACCGAAGTTTCCTTTACAGAAGATGTTCTCAAAAGATATGAAGCTTATGGATGGCATGTACAACATGTGGCCGATGGAAATAACGATATAAACTCGATTTCAAAAGCAATTGAAACAGCCAAAAGTATTACCAATAAACCCTCTATTATCAAGATAAGTACAACCATTGGTTTTGGATCACCCAATAAAAGTGATACAGCTGGAGTCCATGGGGCACCACTAGGAGAAGAAGAAGCCACTCTCACGAGAAAACAACTCGAATGGGAGCATGCTCCTTTCGAGATTCCACAAGAGGTATACAACCACTACCAAAAAGCTATTGAGAGAGGCTCCCAGCTAGAAAATGAGTGGAATAAAAAACTTGCAAACTACCGTCTGAAGTACCCAGATGAAGCAGCTGAATTCGAGCGGATGCTCAGAAATGAACTCCCACAATCTTGGGACAAAAGTCTTCCCTCTTACTCCTCAGAAGATAAAGGACTTGCCACAAGAAAACACTCTCAGATCTGTCTCGGTGCATTAGGTCCGAATCTCCCAGAATTAATTGGTGGATCAGCTGACCTAACACATTCAAATTACACAGATATTCAAGGAGAAACTGGATCTTTCCAAGCTGAAACCCGCTCAAAACGCTACCTGCATTTTGGAGTTAGAGAACATGCAATGGCAGCCATTCTGAATGGTATTGCTTATCACAAAAGCGGTCTAATTCCTTACGGGGGAACTTTCCTTGTATTCGCTGACTACATGAGAGGGTCAATGAGATTATCTGCTCTCAGCGGCCTTGGAGTCATATACGTTCTCACGCATGACTCAATAGGAGTTGGTGAAGACGGACCAACTCACCAACCAGTTGAAACCATTCCTTCTCTAAGGGCAATTCCGAATATGCTTGTCTTCCGTCCTGGCGATGGCAATGAAACAAGTGGTGCTTATAAGCTTGCCGTTCAAAACCGAAACCGACCCAGTGCTCTATGCCTTAGTCGTCAAGGAATGGCGAATCAAGCGAATTCCTCAATAGACAAAGTAGCCCTAGGTGGATATGTCCTTGAAGATTGCCAAGGACAAGCAGAACTTATCTTGATAGGCACAGGAAGCGAATTAGATCTATGTGTCCAGGCAGCCAAAAAA
Organism: Prochlorococcus sp. AG-363-O16; assembly: GCA_003280095.1. GTDB lineage: Bacteria > Cyanobacteriota > Cyanobacteriia > PCC-6307 > Cyanobiaceae > AG-363-J23. The sequence continues at coordinate 26,511 of QCGA01000003.1, read as the reverse complement.
CTTACTGCCAGTGGCAAAAAAGTACGAGTTGTTTCTATGCCTTGCGTGGAACTATTTGAAGAACAAAGTGAAAGCTATAAGCAAGAAGTACTCCCTCCTTCTATCCGCAAAAGGTTGGTTGTTGAAGCAGCCTCAGGCTTCGGTTGGCATAAATATATTGGCCTTGATGGTGACAGTGTAACTATGACAAGCTTTGGAGCATCAGCTCCAGGGGGAGTATGTATGGAGAAATTCGGATTCACAGTTGAAAATGTTCTTTCAAAAGCTAATTCATTACTTGAATCCTGATTTTTATCAACTTTAAAAATAAAACAAGAAGCCAGACATTTTATTTATTTTTAATAAATAAGCCTGGCTTCTTGTTTTATTATGAAAATCAAAACAGTGTATAAATATTCACCATCAATCGATTCAAATTAAACCTTGATTGATTTTTGAGCATTCAATACTTGTTCCAACTGTTCAATATCTTCACTAGTAATTTTTGTCTGCATTGGACAATGCTTAGGTCCACACATCGAACAAAATTCTGCTTGTTTATATATATCTGCAGGCAGAGTTTCATCATGGTATTCCCTAGCTCGCTCAGGGTCCAAAGACAAGTCGAACTGCTTGTTCCAGTCAAATGCATAACGAGCTCGACTGAGTTCATCGTCACGATCCCTTGCACCACTGCGATGTCTTGCTACATCAGCTGCGTGAGCAGCAATTTTATAAGCAATAAGGCCTTCTCTAACGTCCTCAGAATCTGGCAACCCCAAATGTTCCTTAGGGGTTACATAACACAGCATTGCCGTTCCATACCAACCAGCCATCGCCGCTCCTATAGCACTTGTGATGTGGTCATACCCAGGGGCGATATCTGTAACCAAAGGTCCTAGTACATAAAAAGGTGCTTCAGCACATTCCTCCATTTGCTTGCGAACATTGAACTCAATCTGATCCATAGGAACATGTCCAGGGCCCTCAACCATTACCTGCACTTCATGCTCCCAAGCTCGCTTCGTTAACTCACCAAGTGTTTTCAATTCTGCTAATTGAGCCTCATCGGAAGCATCATGTAAACAACCAGGACGCAATGAATCCCCCAAAGAGAAAGAACAGTCATACCTTTTGAAGATCTCACAAATGTCATCAAACCTTGAAAACAATGGATTCTGTTTATGGTGATACAACATCCATTGAGCCAAAATTCCACCACCCCGGCTAACGATTCCAGTTAAACGACCCTTAACCTTTGGCAAATGTTCAATTAAAAGCCCAGCATGAATCGTTTGATAATCGACTCCTTGCTGACAATGCTTTTCAATAATGTGTAGGAAATCATCTTCTAAAAGCTTTTCTATTGAGCCATGAACACTTTCTAGAGCCTGGTATACAGGAACAGTTCCAATTGGCACTGGGGAAGCCTCAATTATCGCAGTCCTCACTTCATCAAGATTGACCCCTCCTGTAGAAAGATCCATAACCGTGTCAGCGCCATACTTAACAGCCAAATGAAGCTTCTTTAATTCCTCTGCAACATCACTAGCGTTAGGAGAGGCACCGATGTTGGCATTGACTTTGCACCTAGAAGCAATGCCTATAGCCATAGGACGAAGATTCCTGTGATTAATGTTGGCAGGGATAATCATCCGTCCCCTGGCAACCTCCTCCAATACAAGTGACTTAGGCAGAGATTCCACATCAGCCACATAAGCCATTTCTTCTGTAATCTCACCCTTTCGAGCAAAATGCAGTTGCGATACATTCGCTTGGCCCTTTCTGGTAGAAACCCAAGAGTTACGCATGATCTTTAAATCAAAGGAATTTTGCGGTTGAATCACTCAGAGATCACGCTTCAACACTTCCCTTCGCCAGAATTAACAGGATCAGGTCAGAGGGTGTGATCTCAGCCAGTCAATAATTTCTTTGACTAGCACCCCTAGTGGTACGAATAACTTACCTACCTTTAATCTAAACAAACCGTACGCTGAAAGGAACCTACTTGGAGAAAATCAAAACTTCCGATTTGAAATCCTATGAATTTTCATCATATTGACTTCTTCGAAGTGCAGAAAGCAATTTCTGCCTTCTCCTTTTACGAGCCAATACGCTACTTAAAACCAACCCAATTCCAACAAGAAGCGCAGGTAGAGGCTGCAACTGATCACTGCCTTCACGCTGAATTATCGCAAATAGAGACAAAAGAATTAAGAAAGGTCCAGCAAGAGAGAGTAAAGGGTGGCCAAAATTCTTCATGGTCAATAATTACCCAAATGTTTTCTTTCATGCATCCATGCAAACAATGTTTCGATAATCACCTTGATTCCGACTCCGAGAGAATCCTCCTTTGGGACAAACTGACCACTATGAAGTGGGGCACAGCCTTCCTCTCCAGCAACTCCTAAGCGAAACATTGTCCCTCTCACTTCTTTAAGAAGTTCCGCAAAATCCTCAGCACCAAGAGATGCTTTGTCGAGTCGAACAACATTCTCAGCTCCCAATTGAGCAATCGCACTTTTTTCTAGCAAAGCAGTGAGTTCAGGATCGTTGTAAACAGGTGGAGTTATACAGCGATAGCGAACAATTACATCTGCTCCACAACTATGGCAAATGGCTTTGACTGTTTTTTCAATCCAGTCTGGGAGTCTTTCATGCAAACGGACATCTAAGCAACGAACAGTTCCAACAAGTCTGACTTTGTCAGCAATTACATTAAAAGCCTTACCACCTTCAATACGGCCAAAACTCACCACAACTGGTTGTAAAGCATCTAAACCACGACTAATAGCCTCTTGCAATCCACTCACAACCTTAGATGCAATCCAAATTGCATCAACAGCTTGATGAGGTCTCGCGCCATGACCACCCTCTCCAATAACTTCTATTTCCAACTCACCTGCTGCTGCTGTAAGACTTCCACTCTTAACACCAATACTCCCTACTGGTAATTCAGGAAAAACATGTACACCAAACAAGGCGTCTAAATGCTCTGTTGCCCCATCTTTCCGCATCCAACGAGCTCCTTCGGCCAATTCTTCTGCAGGCTGGAACAACAACCTCACTGCAGTCAAAAGCTGCTTCTCTTTTGCTAATAGATTCGCGACTCCTAAGCCAATACAAGTATGCAAATCATGGCCACAGGCATGCATCACTCCCAACTGCTTTGATGCATAAGAAAGCCCAGTCAATTCTTCAACTGGTAAAGCATCCATATCAACCCTTAGCCCTACACAAGGACCATTAGATGGTCCAAGGTCCGCAACTACGCCAGTACGACCAACACCTTCGCGGACCTTCCAGCCATACCTTCTTAACTCACCTGCAACTAAAGCAGCAGTTTGTTGTTCTTGCCCGCTCAGCTCTGGATGTGCATGTAAATGCCTTCTGATCTCTAACAACTCTGGCAAAAGAAGATCAAGCTGCTCTTCCCAGTGCAAAAGAGTACTCATGGACGCTCCAAAGCTAGAAAAGCAATCAAATCCTCAGAAGGTTGAGGTGGCCAACGTCGAACATTTAATAACCAGTCTTTATGCATATACCTATTGTCCAATCCAATTGCTGCAGTCCAATGACTCTCTGCTTCGCCAAAACGACCTTGCCTCCACAAAAGCGCACTAAGCGCAGCTCTAGCATCAGCAGTCATTGGGTATCTTCGAATCACACTTCTTAATTGTGACTCTGCCTGATCAAATTCACCATTTTGGTAAGTAGATAAAGCCTCGCTAGAACGTGCCATAACAAACCCAGGGCGAGCTAAAGATGCCTTTTGGTAAAGAAAAGCCGCGTTAGACCAATTGCCCTGTGCTCCATAAACATTAGCGAGGTTATAAAGAGCAGAAGGATCCTCAGGATTCTGGTCCAAAATCAATGTGTAATCTTTCCTGGCCGCATCCCAAAGCTTCAAAGACTCCTCAGCCAACCCTCGATTTAGATAGGGGTCTATTTCCATGGGCGTCAGTTCGATTGACTTCGTCTGATCTTCAATTGCTCCCCTAGAGTCTCCAAGAGCTAGACGCACATTTCCTCGATTACTCCATGCAGCAGAATTATCTGAATCAATCTTAATAAGCTCATCCCAAAGCGATAATGCCTCGACAAATTCTCCTTCTCTACTAGCTTTAAGAGCATTTTCAAACAATACCTGAGTATCAGAAATAGCAAATAAAGGAATTGGGACAAAAATAAATGACAAAAAAACCAAACAAAAAAAACCAACCATCAGGTTTTTAAACAATGGCCAAATGCTCATGAAGCTCCCTGTAAGGAAAGGTGTTCTTTCCCCGACGCTGTAATCACACGCCCACGAGGTGTTCGCTGCAAAAAACCCAACTGCAAAAGAAATGGTTCAACAACAGTTTCAAGAGTTGACGAGTCCTCTCCTAATGAGGCGGCAAGCGTTTCCAATCCAACTGGGCCACCGCCATGCTCATATAACAACAATTTGAGCAACTTTCGATCACTGGAATCCAAACCTCTCGAATCAACAGAATGCAATCTCAAGGCTTCATCTACCAATTGGGCGTTTATAGAAGAATCAACTTCACCTCGAACAGTTGCCACGTCCCTCACACGTCTAAGAAGTCGATTGGCAATCCTTGGGGTCCCCCTACATCTTCTAGCCATCTCGAAACAAGCATCTTCAGTTAATGACATGGCCAACAATGAAGCAGCTCTTTTAACTATTGCTTGCAGATCATTCAAACCATAAAACTCCAATCTATGAACAAGACCAAACCGATCACGCAAAGGTGAACTTATAGAACCAGCTCTTGTAGTTGCACCCACAAGAGTAAAACTCGAGAGATTTACTGACCTAATGCGTGATGTCCCCCCCCTCCCAACAGTCAGATCTATTCGGCGATCCTCCATTGCCGGATATAGCAACTCTTCAGCGACCTTGGTGAGTCGATGGATTTCATCAATAAAAAGAATTTCTCGAGGTTGCAAGTTAATCAACAACCCAACAATGTCTCTAGGACGTTCTAAAGCCGGTGCACTAGTAATACGACATCTAACACCCAATTCTTCTGCTAAAACAATTGCCATTGTTGTTTTCCCTAAACCAGGCGGGCCATACAACAAAACATGGTCCAAAGAATCTCCTCTGCCTTTAGCGGCTTGAACCGCGATACCTAAAACTTGTTTAAGAGCAGTCTGGCCAATATATTCATCAAAACTATTTGGTCTTAATCCATCTTCTTTAACAGGAATACACTCATCTGCAGTTGGACATGCATCCACAACACGGGATTGCCCTTTAGGACCCTTTCTGAAGGACCGACCGTTGTTAGAAGAAACTATGGACATGCTGGAAGGGTACCGAGCTATGGATAAGGTCGGTGTATTAGTAAAGGCATATGGCAAAGGCTAAAAAAGCAACTCAAGCCTCCAGAAAAGCGGCCAATCGTTTACTGGCCGACAACCGCCTTGCTCGTCATCAATATGAAATCTTAGAAACTCTTGAAACTGGGATCGAACTACTTGGAACCGAAGTAAAGTCTATTAGAGCTGGTCAAGCGAATCTGCGCGATGGTTTCTGCTTAATAAGAAAAGGAGAACTTCATTTACATAATGTGCACATATCCCCTCATAGTCATGCTGGGAGCTATTTCAATCATGATCCCTTAAGAGTGAGAAAATTGTTAGCCCATAGACAAGAAATAAGTAAATTACGTGGCCAAGTAGACAAGAAAGGTTTAACTTTGATCCCACTCAATTTACATTTAAAAGGCTCGTGGATAAAAATGACAATTGGCTTAGGCAAGGGTCGCAAGCTTCATGATAAAAGACAAGAAGAGAAAAGAAAAGAAGCAGACAAAGATGCCAGGTCAGTACTGGCTCGCTACTAATAGTGATGAGTACAATTCAAGGAACATCAAAGCATATACCAAATCTTTTCATAGAATTATTTGGACCGCTAAAATAGCAAAATCAATCAAACACTAAACAAAAGCAACCTAAATCTCTCAAAACAAATGAGTCCAGAAAATCAACGCAAAATCATTCGGCTCTATCGCGAAAAACTTTTAGAAGAGCTAGACGGCCTGTACCAAATCTCATTTGACCAGCTCAGCAAACTTGATCTTGGAGAAGGAGCTATCACAAAACTCACCCGAGCAATTCTGCAATCGCGTGAAGCCGCTCTCTCACCGTTGCGAAAGGAAATTGAAGCACCAGTAATCACAACTCCGCCAAAAAACCTATGAGCCACGAATGGCTCGAGAAACTAGAACAAGCGCTTGAGAAGGGTTTAGACAGCTTTCTAAATACCAACCCCTTTCAAGACAGACTTCTTCGTGAACATACAGATCACGAACGCAAAACCTACCTAAGGAAAAAACAATGTCATATCCAAGCTGAAGCCACTGAACTCCGCGAACAAATCCTTAAGCTTTTCGCAAATGTCAGGGAATGGGAAAATAGATCTCACCGTGCACGTGAATCCGGAGCTACTGATCTAGCTAATCGAGCGGAAAAGCATTTGGAAAATTTAATGGTAGAAGGTAGAGAGCTTTGGGAGGAACTCGAAAAACTTGGAAATCGCTGGAATGAAAATGAAACACAAATAAAACTCCTCACTACTCACAAAAAAACAAACCATCCATCTTCTCTCGAAGAGAAATGGTCCAGATTCCAAACTCAACAAGAACTTGATGAGCTCAAAAGAAAAAATGACCTCGGCCGATGATTTAAGCCTTTGGTGCAGGAGGTTCTAAGCTGACATTTGCCGGCGGGGGTGAAGGATCAGGATCGGCAATAAGCATGTGTTGAAGAACAATCTCGGGACGTTCACTATCTCGCCATCGAATTCGATAAGCGGGCATTTTTGTTCCACGGCTTGTGGTCTGTTCGACCGGCTCCATAACCCAGCCTCGCCGCGAACGACCCTGGGGATTGCGCTTGACCACCGCATCGGTGTGCTTGAAGCGGAAACCTACGCGCTCACCACTCATTTGAAGAGAACCTTGCCACTGTGATAATTATCCACTTTGACGGCTATTCATGCGCCGGAATCTTCCCTAATCGATTCCGATCGAAGCAAAGGAAAGGCAATTACGTCACGAATGGAAGGGCTATCTGTAAGCAACATGACAAGTCGATCAATCCCAATACCCAAGCCTCCAGTAGGCGGCATACCAACCTCCAAGGCCATTAGAAAGTCCTCATCAATGTTATGAGCCTCTAGATCTCCACCCTCTCGACGTTTCTGTTGAGTCTGCAAACGCTCACGTTGATCAATCGGATCTATTAACTCACTAAAGGCATTTGCAGTTTCCCGTCCTGCGATAAAAAGTTCAAATCGCTCAACCATGCCCTCCTTACTACGATGTTGTCTGGCAAGTGGTGAAATCTCTATCGGATAATCAATCACAAAAGTTGGTTGGATGAGTGTTGATTCAACTGCCTGCTCAAAAGCTGCGTTCAATAAGCGTCCAACACTATCTGCATTGGATGGGGCTTCCAGTCCTGCCGCAACCATTGCAGATTCAGCCTTGGCTCGATCCTCCTTAAAGATATGAAAATCAATACCTGTAGCCTGATGAACCAAGTCATGCATAGTGGCTCGTCTCCATGGAGGAGTTAAATTAATTTCTTGACCCTGATACTGAATATTTGTCGACCCACAAATCTGAGAACAAATGCTTCCAATCAGCTGCTCAGTTAACTCCATCATTTCCACATAATCAGCGAATGCTTTGTAAATCTCAACCGATGTAAATTCGGGATTATGTCGCGTACTTATTCCCTCATTTCTAAAGATGCGACCTAGTTCATAAACCCTCTCGAATCCTCCTACTACTAGCCTTTTAAGATGCAATTCAGTTGCTATACGAAGATATAATTTTTGATCTAGAGTGTTGTGAAAAGTAACGAATGGCCTAGCATCAGCTCCACCGGCTTCAGATTGCAAAACAGGTGTCTCAATTTCCAAAAAATCACGCTCATCCAACCAACGCCGTATTGCACTAACCAACAATGCTCGTCTTTTAAAAGTCTGACGAGAGTTAGGAGAAACAATCAAGTCCAAATATCTTTGCCTATAACGCTTCTCAACATCTGAGAGTCCATGCCACTTATCTGGAAGGGGCTGAAGAGATTTTGTAAGCATCTGCCAAGACTTCACCTTCACTGAAAGCTCCCCTCGATCTGTCCTTTTCAAAATCCCAATTACTCCTATCCAATCTCCTGAGTCAACAAAATCGGTTAACTGCTTAAAGGGACTCAAACCAGACTCTTCCTCATCAGGGCGGCTCAGCGTTGCCTTCTCCAAGTACAACTGAATAGTTCCTGTTTGATCAGCAAGAGTAAAAAATGCCAACTTGCCCATTACACGCCTTGTGATTACTCGACCTGCAACAGCAACTGACACATCTCGCTCTTCACCATTAGGAAGAGCCTCAAACTCCTTATGAAGACTTGCTGAATGATGAGTCAACTGAAACCCCAGGGCATAAGGCCCCTGTCCCATTTCCTTTAAGGCCTTAGCCTTTTCTATGCGAGTATCTCGAAGATCAGACAAGGGACCAAGAGTCAACAAAAGCAATATTGACTGTCGATAGATTTACGGCAATAAACATTTAGATAAATTGTTCAACTGGCTATTGCGGTTGGGAACTCTCCCACTCTTTGTGAAGAATATCCAATTCCCCTTACTGTAAGGATTAATTCTGGGTTGCGTGGATCTGGCTCTAGTTTTCCCCGTAAACGGGCAACATAAACATCAACAACCCTTAGGTCTGCTGCCCTTCTTGGCGGGTAGCCCCAAAGCTGCTCCAAGATCTCAGCACGAGGTACCACCCGGCCCGGGTCTCTAAACAAAAGTTCCAGCAAACTAAATTCTGTATAAGTGAGGCTTATACGATCTCCACCCCGACTAACTTGCCTGCGATTTGTATCTACCACCAACTCTCCCACTCGAAGGACTCCCTGACCTACAGGAATATCTCTTGGTTCTGTGGTGGAAGAACCTGGACCCACTCTTCGTAAGATAGTTGCAATTCTTGCCTCCAATTCCTTTGGACTAAAAGGCTTAGAAAGATAGTCATCAGCTCCAAGATCCAATCCTGCAACTCGCTCTGAAATCGCCTCAAGCGCAGTTAAAAAAATGATCGGAACGCAGGATTCAGCTCTTAACCTTCTGCAAACCGCAAAACCATCAAGCTTAGGAAGCATTACATCAAGAACCACAAGATCAGGTGATTCACGGTGAAATACTTCCAACGCTTCCTCTCCATCCTTTGCAGAAAGAACCTCATAACCCGCAAGCTGCAAACGGGTAATCAAAACTTTTAGAACTGCTGGCTCATCATCCACAACCAATATGGATGCCTTGGGTATTGCTCTTGTCTTTGTAATTGGACCATCAGTGCTTTCAAGCTTCGATGGACCTCCCAAAGACATGAGTAATTCCTCATCAAGAAACGCAACCATAACCTTCCGCCTGGCTCAAAAAGTAGTTAAAAGGACGAATGGCTAAGAGTTTTTTATTTTTTTAAGGTTTAAAGAGTACTTATACTTAAGTATTTATCCCTAATTTGGTCGCAATCTATGAATATTCCATGGAGCTTTCCATCACTATTTTTTTCTGTTCCTAGCAAATTTACGTAATCGTGTTTTTTCCAAAAAAGGTATTGGTCTCTTCCTCCGCCAAAGCAACAAAAGGAGTGAAGCAATTATTGGAGCCACCAAACCTGTAACTATGGACTGTGAAAGTAACGTTAAGAAACTCCAATGGAGCAACCAGAAAATCGATTCTCCAAATTCTTTAACCAGAAATTGAGCTCCAAGGCTCAAACCAACAACAGCAGAACCAATCCAAGCCAACAAACCAAGATTTAAGCTCCCTTCAAGTAAGGGACTTCTGCGACCCAATTTTCCCCACCACCAACCAAGTGCCACCAAGGCCGGCACATAAGTAGCTCCACCCAAACTAATTGCATCCAAGAGTATCCCTAGAAAGAATCCAGCAATCATTCCCGAAACCCACCCATCTTCTAAGGCCCAGGGCAATAACCACAAAACTGCCCAACATGGACCTACACCAGAAAGGCTAAGCCAAGAAGGCGAAACCAAAACTAGCCAAGGGACTGTGAAACCAGACAGGACACAAATTGGGCGTTTATAGAGAGGCCCCATCAACGTAATTGAACTTGTACCCAATCAACAGCTGCAGGAGTCGCAATCAACTGAACCACCGCCTGAGGTTCTAAGGGGACTTGATTATTCAATGATTGAATTACACCCACTGGCAGGTTTGGAGGTAGCAATGTACTTGCTGGCGATGTACTAACTACATCGCCAGGAAGCGCCGAAGATCCCTTATCTAAAAAAACAAGCTTTGTTCGACTGGTACCCATTCCAACCAAAAGGCCATGTCTGCCAGTACGAGGTACCCAGACCCCTATTCGACTGCTAGGGGAAGTAAGGAGTCGGACTCGTGCCGTAGTTGGAGTAACACTTTGGATTCTTCCAAGCAATCCTCCTGGACCCAAAACTGGATCATCAGCACTGATTCCAGCAAGCTGACCTTTACCTATTTCAAGTTGATGCCACCATCCTTGAGTCTGTCTAGATATGACAGCAGCAGAAATCTGACGCGCAGATGATGACTTTTTTAAAGCCAACAAAACTCTTAGTCTTCTATTGTCCTGCTCAAGTAATCGCAGTTTCGTTTGTTGCTCAATCGAAAAACCGTTTCTAAGCCATTCTTTTTGTGCTGGTCCAGGCCAAAAAGGACGGCTCAAGAATGCATATGTATCTAAAAAAACTGCCCCTTTTGTCAATCGAACCAAAAACAGCCCTCCCCCAAAAATTAATAAAGGCAATAAACGCCCTAGATTTTTTAAGCGGATACGCCCGGCCCAATGGGGTCCCCCCATTACATCAATCCTTTAGAGCTGAACGAGCAAATTCAGGAGTGTCGAGCACACGCCTTAGACGCTTGAAATCTTCGAGGACTTGACCACATCCATTCACAACACAAAGCAAGGGCTCTTCTGCAACATGAGTAAAAATTCCCGTCTCATGACTTACTAAATCGCTGATACCACGAACTAATGCACCCCCACCAGCAAGCATTATTCCTCGATCAACAATATCTGCAGCCAATTCCGGTGGTGTTCTTTCAAGAGTTCTCTTAACTGCCTCAACAATCTTGTTCAATGGCTCCGCCATGGCTTCACGAAGATCTCCTGCTTGCAAATTTATTGAGCGTGGTAATCCAGACAGCAAATGGAGTCCTCTTACATCCATTGATTGCATATCAAATTCATTGTCCGGGAAGGCTGAACCAATGCGAATCTTTATTTCTTCAGCAGTGCGCTCACCAACGACCAAATTGTGGACCTTCTTCAAATATATCCCTATCGCATCATTCAATTCATCACCAGCCACCCTCACTGACTCACTAAGGACAGTTCCACCAAGACTTAAAACAGCAACTTCTGTTGTGCCTCCACCAATGTCAACAATCATTGTTCCTATTGGTTCAGTGACTGGTAGAGACGCACCAATAGCCGCCGCCACAGGCTCGTCAATCAAATGCACTTCCCTTGCTCCTGCCATCCCAGCCTCTCTAACTGCTCGCCTTTCCACACCAGTAACACCACTTGGAATACCAACTACCAGACGAGGAGCAACTATTCCACGGCCTTCATTGCACTTCTGAATGAAACTTTTAAGCATTTGCTCTGCCGCATCAAAGTCTGCGATAACTCCATCTCTGAGAGGACGAACAGCCCGAATATTTCCTGGTGTGCGACCGAGCATTAACTTTGCATCATCACCAACAGCCAAAGGCAGTCCTTCCTCAACATCCAAGGCCACCACAGAAGGCTCCTGAAGAACAATGCCTTTACCAGAGACATAAATCAATGTGTTCGCAGTTCCCAGATCAATGCCAATGTCACGAGAAAGTTTGAAACGACTAAAAAACACAGCCATGTAACTCAAGTCGGCGAATCATAAAGGCAGCAGCATGCGATCCAATGAAAGAGATAAAAAATCATTCATCTTTTTCTCCCATTACAACCTCAAGTGACCCATCATTAGTCCATGATCAAGAGCCATTTATGAGCATCAATTCCATTTCCCTTGTTGGCAGAGCTGGCCGAGACCCTGATGTGCGCTACTTCGAATCAGGCAGTGTTGTGGCGAACTTGACCATGGCAGTAAACCGCAAAAGCCGAGATGATGAACCCGATTGGTTCAATCTAGAAATATGGGGAAAACAAGCTCAAGTTGCTGCCGACTATGTCAAGAAAGGATCACTTTTGGGTGTAATAGGGAGCTTTAAGCTGGATCGCTGGAAGGACAAAAACACTGGTGAAGAAAAAACCAAACCAGTAATCAGAGTTGACCGTTTAGAACTACTTGGTTCCAAGCGTGATGCGGAAACCAATGGCTTTAACAGTCCTTCAAATGAAGATGTCCCGTTCTAGAACAATTCAAACCGGCTAATACCATTAAGTAATTAACGGCGGCGCAAAATTCTCACCGCCAAAAGTACTGCTCCGAAGACGCAAGCAAAAATCAGGGCAATTTTTATAAACTTAGAAACTGGATCAATCCAGACCTCTACTTGGCTATAACTTTCTCCAAGCGCCACTCCGGCAAGGGTTAATAAGAGGGTCCAAATAAAACTGCCTGCTGTAGTCCAAATAAGAAATGGCAACAAGGGCATCATTTCAATACCTGCCGGCACAGAAATCAAAGTTCTTATTCCAGGCACCAGTCGACCCCAAAAAACAAGCGCATTCCCAAAACGGTTAAACCAACGACGACTACGTGCTAAATCCTCTGGAGCAATTCCGAACCTTCGGCCGCTTTTAGTGAGCCATCTCTCAATTCGCTCTTCATTCATTACCCTACCGATTCCATACCAAGGCAGAGCACCTAAAAGAGTTCCAATTAAACCTGCCATAACAACAGGAACCAATTCAAGTTGGCCTTGCTGCACATAAAACCCCCCTAAGGGCATAATTAATTCAGAAGGTATTGGTGGAAAAATATTTTCCAAGAACATAGCCAAAAGGATTGCGAAATACCCCATCCATTGATTGGCCTCTATGGCATTCCCAATCAACAGAGGAAGCTGATGCAAAATCTCGCTTAAGCCCACAAATACTTAAAAGCAACCATCAACAAAGAGTACTATCGATCATGCAACTTCATATCACAATATATTGAATGCATACCCAAGTACAAACATTAACCCCAGTAAGTTCAAACAAAAGACTAAGGTTTATAAGATAAAATACGTTCAATGAATCGAATTAAAATTCTCAATACTCAGCACTTTCTTCTCTGACCTGCACAACTAAGCCCATCTTTAAAAGCCATACAAGTGATCTAAAAAGTTTCTTTGATTGAAAATCATCTAACTGTAAATCTTCTGAGATTTCTTCAAACGATCTAGGGCCTACAACTAAAATCTTCAAAACTGACTCAAGCTGATTTGCTGGGGCCATGATCTTGGAAACATAAGCAAACATGTCTAGATTGAGAATTGCTGTTAATCGTTCACGTGAAGCATCAAAACTTCGATCAAAAAGCTGAATTTTTGATTTCGTTTGAAAGGAAGAAGTTGGGTATGATTCGAATGCATAGAAAGGATCTAATCGGGTTGCACAAGGATGCAATAAAGAGGAAGGGTTGGAAGAATTAGATTTCTTTCGATATGCACTTAACTCTGACCAAAGTTCCTCGTAACGAGGAATAATTACACTCCAATCATAATTTTGCTCCACATTTCTTTTCCCTGCCAAACCCATACTATTTCGAAGTTTTTCAGAGGAAAAAAGAGTTATAAATGCATTAGCAGCCTTGCGAAAATCGACACTGACCATCGAGGATGTATATCCTAAATACATGTCATATCTACATAGTCCTAGGGCATAAAGTTCAGCAAGGTCCCTCCCATAGCCAGCAGGTACTGAAGTAGTAGGAATTAGGAATCCATCCACATTATGTCTAACAGTATCTCTATATCCATTCCAGTCGCTCACCACAACTGGCAAGCCTGCGGCCATTGCCTCAACAGGGGTAATTCCAAATGCTTCTTGAATGTTGTCAGATAGCGAGCAAAAAACATCAGCAGCTTTCCATCCAAGTTGGAAGAGCTCAGAGTCACCTCCATCCAGAGTTCGAACCTCAACACTTGGACATGCCAAACAAGATGCTTTGGCGAAAGCTCGTTTGGTCTCCTCATTTGGATAATGACCACATTCAAACAAAATAACTTGCTTACCTGTTTGCCTAACAGCCTCCTCAAGAGCTAAATACATCGTAAAAGGATGAGCCTTGCTATGAAATGACAGCCTCCCAACAAATAAAATAGTCAAAGTATTTTCAGGTATCTTCAAATCAGTTCGAGCTTTTTTCTTTTGAGCATTAGAGACTGAAAACTCTGCAGAATGCACTCCTAAAGGAATAATTGGCAATTGAGGTTGGACAATTCGCGCAGCACGAAAACGATAACGAAGGTATTCAGCCTGAGCCTCAAGTACTCTTGAAACATTGTCATGAACAGCTCGACTGGTGCAAATCAACGCATCCCAAGGTTGAACAGGAGCCAACAAAAGATCAGCTATAGACTCCATTGCAAGCTGGCTAGATGTTGTATGAGTTAAACCACACAGGCTCCATTGACTATCACCATAAATAGCCCTATGTCGAGCCCATTCACCTAACCCCGGGCCAGAATAATAAACACAACCTAATTTATTCAGGTTTGCAAGAGTATTACGTTGAATAATTTTTATTTTTTCCTTATGGCCTAATTGTCTAGATAATTGCAGGAACTCTTTAGCATGATTTACTTTTTCTACTTGAATCCAAATCTGATCAGAAAGATGGTGTTGAATAAATGCCTTGAGAAAAGATTTACCGACAACCCTTCTTCCCATTACTTGACGATCTACCGTGGAGAATCCGTCAGGATGATAATAAATACAAGCTGTCATTATTGCAATCTCCAGAAGGTGATTAAATGAAATGTTTTATGATTAAAATGTAACCTAGCGGCCTCTAAAAAAATTCCTATTAGACCCATTAGTAACGATAATGTTCAGGCTTGTAAGGACCTTCTATAGGAACATCAATATAATCAGCTTGCTGTCGGGTTAGCCTAGTTAACTTAACTCCAAGTTTTTGCAAATGCAAG
Organism: Prochlorococcus sp. AG-363-O16; assembly: GCA_003280095.1. Lineage (GTDB taxonomy): Bacteria > Cyanobacteriota > Cyanobacteriia > PCC-6307 > Cyanobiaceae > AG-363-J23. The sequence goes on along the minus strand of QCGA01000003.1, from coordinate 11,363 downwards.
CGGGCAACCATTTCATCTAAATGTTTTGGCAACACATAAACCTGATGACCATATTCATTCCCTTTAGTAAACAACTCTATTTGTGCCAAAACTTGATTAGTAAAAGAATTACTCATAACAAAGCTCGGATGTCCTGTCGCACAGCCAAGATTAACAAGTCTTCCCTCAGCTAAAAGTATCAATCTATTACCGCTAGGTAACGTAATATGGTCTACTTGGGGTTTGATATTTTCCCAAGGATATTGCTTTAAAGAAGCAACGTCTATTTCATTATCAAAATGACCAATATTGCAAACAATTGCCTCATCTTTCATTTGAACTAGATGTTCATGACGAATAACCTGAAAGTTGCCAGTTGCGGTTACAAATATATCAATCTGATTAACTACATCATCGAGACAAACCACACGATAACCTTCCATAGCTGCTTGCAATGCGCATATCGGATCAATCTCAGCAATCATTACTGTTGCACCAAGACCTCTCAAAGATTGTGCTGATCCCTTACCCACATCCCCATAGCCCATCACAAGGGCAGTTTTTCCTGCGACCATTACATCTGTAGCCCTCTTAATTCCATCTACTAAAGACTCTCGGCATCCATATAAATTATCGAACTTACTCTTGGTTACTGAATCATTAACATTAATGGCAGGAAAAGGTAACTCATTGTTCCTTTCCATTTGATATAAACGAGCTACACCAGTTGTTGTTTCTTCCGTAACTCCTTGAATACTTTTTTTAACCCTAGAGTAAAAAGTAGGATCTTTAGAAAGCTTCAAACGTATTGAAGAAAATAAAGCAACTTCTTCTTCATTGGAGGGCTGGTCCAAAACTGACAAATCCTGTTCGGCCTTACTACCAAGAATGACCAATCCAGTTGCATCTCCTCCATCATCCAAAATCATATTTGGGGTCCCTGATTGACCCCAATCCAAAATGCGGTGAGTGTATTCCCAATATTCATCTAATGTTTCGCCTTTCTTTGCAAACACAGGAACACCAACCGAGGCAATGGCTGCAGCTGCGTGATCTTGAGTAGAGAAAATATTGCAAGATGCCCAACGCACCTCTGCCCCTAAAGCCACCAAAGTTTCAATTAAAACACCAGTTTGAATAGTCATATGAAGACTTCCCGAGATTTTTGCACCTCTCAAAGGCTTTGCAGATGCATACTTCTCGCGAAGAGTCATTAATCCAGGCATTTCTGTTTCTGCGATCATCAGCTCTTTTCGTCCAAAATCGGCGAGAGCAAGATCTGCAACAACATATTCAGAAGCGAGTTGTAAATCAGCAGAAGATGTAGGCACTGCCACCATGGTTAAAAGCTCCCTTGAGGGAATTTTGGAAAGGAATCTCAGCAAAGACCCAGAAATCTCGGGTTTGCTTTTCAAGCAATCTACTGGCAAGCCAAATCAACATGTATTTCTCCCCGACACTGATGCAACGCATTGCATGGGTAGACAACTCGCACTTGAATGGATTGAAGCATCAAAAACTATTCAGCAAACAGGTGTCTATCAAAAAGATTGTCCAATAGTTTTACTAATGGGAGAACTTGGTGCAGGCAAAACAAGTCTGGTCAAAGGCATAGCAAATGGACTTGGAATCCAAGAACCCATAACAAGTCCATCCTTTGCATTAGCACATCATTACAAAGGTCAACTAGAAAATATGACCACCTCTCTTGTACACATCGACCTATACAGACTTGAAAATAGTTCAGCAGCTGATGAATTATTTGTACAAGAAGAAGAACAAGCCTATGAAATGGGTGCCCTAATAGCAGTTGAATGGCCAGAAAGGCTTAGTTTTGTTCCAGAAAACTCTTGGAAAATACAATTAAATCTTCCAAAAACAAACGATAAAAAAAATCATGGAAGAGAACTCTTAATTGAACTTTAAATAGATTTACCTCGAACTTTCAATAATAAAGGAACCGTAAGAGTTGCGGGATGACTTACTCCATGTTCCCAAAGACCATTTTCTCCCCAGCAATCACCATGATCCGCACAAGCGAGAATTGTGCAATCTTTAAATCGATTAATTAACTGCGCAAGCTGTTGATCAACCCACTCTAAGCAGGCAACTTGACGCCGCCGACTCTCTCTTCTCGAGCAATAAGGTCCACCAAATGGGACACATGGACTCGGCCAAGGTTCCCAGTTAGCCCCAGCATGCCAATAAGGAACATGAGTTTCTCCTACATTGAGAAACAGAAAAACAGGCTGACTTGGCTGCACTGTTGCAAGTTGACTATTAATCCAGTTCAACTGAGAGGTCAGACTCCAAGTGTTGCCGCTATACCAAAAAGACTCAAAAGGTTCAGCCAAAACAGCACCTGTATCAGTGTCAGTGTTAAACCAATCAACAGCTCCGGTCCCTATGGTTCTATATCCCAGTCTCCTAAAACCTTCAATCAAATTTGAGCCAGAAAGTCTGAATCCATCTAAATCATCTCCTGCACTGCCAGCAAAAGACATTCGAAACAATTTTCCCGCTTTCGGATTCAACCAAGGTCTTTGACTTCCCACAACACCAGGAGTAAATCCCATCCAAAAAGCCGCATGGCTACCAAAGGTAAAATAACTTGGAGAAAAAGCTTTATAGACAGAGCCAATCGATCTCAGTACAGGCACTTGCGCCCTTAGAAAGCTGTCATAACGACAGGAATCAAGGCTAAGGAATAAAACACTTTCTCTAACGAGCAAAGGTTCAGTCTCTAACACAAAGACAAAACCAACTAGACATATATCTTAGGTCCAAAAACGAATTTAACTACATCTAAGAAGCAGAAAAATGTCTCAAATAATCGGATCCAATCAACTTTGTGCGTCCAAATTCTATATTTCAAAAAAATTAACGCGCCTAAGTCTCTTAGCTAAGAAGAACTGATATTGATTGATTAGTGCTTAGAATTTTCCCAGAAAATCAAAAACTTCTTCCGATGTTGGCTGTGGATCAATGGCACCAGCACCTTTACATACCAAGGCCCCACAAGCATTTGAGAACTTCATTACTTCTATCAAAGGATAGGAAATGTCCGATCGCGAACTCGATTTCAAAAGTGATGGATCATTACATAAACAATGAATTAATCCAGCCAAGAAGGCATCACCAGCTCCCGTACTATCGACAACATCCACATCAAATGCAGATAGAGATCCATTCTGACCTCCAAAGCTCCAGGAAATCGAGTTTGCACCATTAGTGACAATTACAGCAGGACCATTAGAAAGAGCTCCCGAAATTTCCATCGGGTTCCTACTTCCAAAAAAATAATCAGCTTCTTCTGCTGACAGCTTCACAAGTGCTGCTTGTTCTAAAAGCGGTCTAATCAATAAACATTGCTCTTTAGATGGACCTGAATCAACTCCAACACCTTCGTTCCAAAAAGCAGAACGCCAATTCACATCAATTGCCAACAAAACTGAGCATTCATTCGCCAACTTCACTGCATGATGCAAAGCAGATGACGAAGTTTCACTCGCCAGGGAAATAGTGCCTACAAGTAACCACTGAGCCCGCTGAAATAATTCAGGTAGTGATTGCAATAGATCATTCGTTGCAAGTGCTTGGTCCGCAAAACTATTGTCAGGAGAACCAACAAACCCCTGAAAGCTTCTATCTCCGTGACTATCACGACGGACAAGAACAATTCTTGTAGGAGCCTTTAAATCTCTTTGTAAACAAGAGAGATCCACTCCCTTTTCCACAAATAACTGCTGCAGTTGATCACCAATTGCATCAGAGCCAACTCTTCCCACAAATGCTGATTTTGTACCCAACCTGGCAATACCACATGCAACATTGGCAGGAGCCCCTCCAAACCGATCATCCAGCAAAGCAGGGGAAACTAAGGCTGGATCTTCCCCTAATGGCCCCAAACGATCAATAAGGGCTTCACCCAAGCAAACCACTTGTGGAAAATAAGATGCCATAACCATCACAAGCAATGTTCGCGTCGAAACAAGCCTTCGCTTGATCAACACTAGTAATTACCGAAGCTTACCCATATGTTCTAGAAGCGCAGAAATCATCCTTGTATTTGCAGCAGGGAACGGGTAATTAGATAATTCGCTCAAATACACCCAACGAAATTGTTGACATGAAAGAGGTTTAGGTTCACCGCTCAATAAATCACATAGATGTACTACTAAACGCACTTTTCTTTGGCTATAAGAATGATCAATTGTAATGAGTTCATCACCTACCAATACAACAATATCAAGCTCTTCCTTGAGCTCTCTCTCTATTGTTGCAGTTATAGATTCTCCAGACTCTTGCTTTCCCCCGGGGAACTCCCAAAGCCCTCCGAAAAGACCTTCTTCATTTCGCTGATCAATTAAAACCTTACCTTGACTATTGATAACTATTCCCACGCCTATTTGTTGGAATTCGTGCGGTTTCTGTTTGCTTTTCACTGGGAAATGATCTACATCACCTGTAACGTAAGCAGAACAGTTTAATTTCCAAGGGCATTTATCACAACTAGGATTCTTTGGAGTGCAAATAATTGAACCTAAATCCATTAATGCCTGGTTGAAATCCCTTGGCATTAATGGATCTAATAAGTATTCACTCAATTTCCAAAGATTAGAAATCGATAGAAGTTTTGGATTAGACCCTCCAACAATTCGAGAAAGGACCCTCTTTACATTCCCATCCAAAATTGGAAAAGGTAAATCAAAAGCAGAAGACAGGATGCTTCCAGCAGTAGTTCTGCCAATTCCAGGAACTACCAACCAAGCGTCTAAAGACTTTGGCCAAGCTAAACCTACCAATTGCAAAGAAGCTTGATGAAGACGTCGTGCTCTTGTGTAGTAGCCAAGACCCTGCCAATAAATCAATACTTTCTGCTCAGGACTAGCTGCTAGGGATGAAACATTTGGAAAGATCTCCATCCATCTTTCCCAAAAAGGCAACATGACCTTGAGCTGAGTTTGTTGCAACATCACTTCTGCAATCCAAATTGGATAGGGATCCAACTGCTCACCACATACTGGCTCTCTACCTTGAGCAGTAAATTTCCATGGAATTGAACGTCGCCCATTCAGTTTCCACCATTCACGCAAAGTGACGCGCATGCTTTGGAAAGGTAACTTCGCTTGAACCAGCAACTCCAGACATGATTAATCAGTACAAAACCAACCTATAAGATTAATTTGTGAAAGATCAATTCGAAAAACCTGTACTGAATATAAAGTATTTATTACTGAATCATTAGTTTTCTCATTATTAGTTTGTGTCAATCATCCGAATAGAGGCGACAATAATGGGATGAAACATCACTACAACTATTGGATTGGGTTGCACCATGACACCAACAAACCCATTGGAGGCGTAAAACAGATACATCGCTTAGTTGAGGCTTTAAATACTCTCGGACGAAAAGCTACGATTATTCAAGAAAGTACATTATTTCATCCGGGTTGGTTTGAAAGCCAAGTTAATACAGTTTCTTTAGAAGATTTTATGGCGAAAAAAGACTTAAACCCAAAAAATGATGTTCTTATAATTCCCGAGACATATATAAAAAGAATAGGAAAATACTTTAAGGGGATACCTAAAATAATATTTAATCAAAATGGTTCTTACACATTTGGTGCTCCAAATACTTCCTACGGGAAAAACCCTAAACAAATTATAGAGTTATACAATCATAAGGATGTGATCCATGTCATATGTGTATCTAAATATGATGAGGATTTACTCGTTAACTCCATGGGACTAGGAGCAGAAAAAGTGAGCCGATTAATTAATGGAATAGAAACAAATATTTTCTATCCTGGAAAATTAAAGTCTAAAACAATAGCATTCATGCCAAGAAAAAATATAATGGATGCTCAAATCGTAACCACATTATTGAGCAAACAGTCCTGGTTCAAGGAAAACAATTGGGAACTATTAGCAATTAACAAATTGTCTCATTTAGAAGTAGCAAAGCAACTACAAAATTGCTTATGCTTTCTTTCATTTGGTCATCCCGAAGGTTTTGGACTCCCATTAGCAGAAGCTGCAGCATGTGGTTGCTATTTAATTGGTTACTCAGGCCTGGGTGGCCGAGAAATTTTTGATCTGGCTGTCAGAAACTCCTCGGGAGAAGAAGTAGACTATGGAAACTGGTCAAAATTCCTTAGTGCCTGTCAAAATTTAGATAAAGCGATGACATCTAATTCAAGCAATTTATCAACTTCTCTTTTACAAACCGCAAAAGAGATCAGTATAAAATATTCAAGAGAAGAAATGAAAAAGTCAGTTGCAACTTCTTTGGAACGATGGGAGGCACAATTGCCTTGACAAAAACAAACTATAAAGAAGGGGTACTACTAGTAGCAACTGGCAACAAATACTGCCAAGAAGCTATTCAGAGTGTTCAAAAGATTCGACCCTACCTAAATGGCAGACCATTAACCATAGTAACAGATGAACCCACAGAAAGACTCAAAGATCTTTTTGATCAAGTAAGAATACATCCTGACATTCAATATACTTATAGAGATAAAATTCCCCCGTTACTAAATCTTCCATATGAACGAACATTGTTTCTAGATACTGATCTCGAATTAATTGAACAAATTGATGATCTTTTTAGAATGCTTGAAACATTCGACATAATTGGTTGTCATGCTCCTGTGAGATGGTGTCAATGGAATGACCCTAATGTTCCAGAAGGATTCTGTGAAATAAATAGTGGAGTACTTGGCTTTAGACGTTCTCGCAGGACACATGCATTAATTAGACGATGGCTCACCACTTACGACATTGCAGGCGTTCCGTTTGATCAGGCTTCTCTTCGTGCTGCAATGTGGTGGACAAGTAAACATAAAGGTCTAAGGAGCTGGATTTTACCTCCCGAATACAATCTGAGAACTCCAAAACCATGGTTAGTTGGTCCAGGCCTCAAAGTAAAAATTATTCATGGCCGGGTCAAAGATGAAGTGATAACTCCTCTAAAGATTTACCTCAACGAAAACGTAGACTCATTCCGCTGCAGTAGTGCATTTCCAACTGGACAGAATCAACAAATAAAAGAGCAGGAAAGACCTCTCGAACAAAAACACAACTTCAATTGAATTCCATCAAAGAACAAATTTGGCACTGGCAACAATGGGAAGTTGCTTGGAATCAAGCAAGCGAAAATAGTTGCTCAACCGTTGCGCCATCTGTATTGATCCATGGATTTGGAGCTTGCAAAGAACATTGGCGCAACAACCAACCAATTCTTGGGAAAATTTCTCAATGCTATGCAATCGATTTGATTGGATTTGGTGGGAGCAGTCAACCAAAATCACAGCTAACTGATGAACCACAGAGTCCAAAACAATTTCATTACTGTTTTGATTCATGGGCTAGACAAGTAGCTGATTTTTGTAGAGATGTTGTTAAGCAACCAACCTTCTTAATTGGCAATTCCATAGGAGCAGTAGTAGCACTTAGAGCCGCCCAAATACTCCAAGAGGAATGTATTGGCCTTGTCTTAATTGATTGTGCTCAACGTCAAATGGACGACAAGCGCTTAAATGAACAAGCAAACTGGATGAGATGGACTAGACCATATCTGAAATCCTTAGTTAGACAACGCTGGTTGAGTAAAAGCCTATTCCGAAATGCTGCCAACAAATCAATAATAAAAAAAATATTAAAACAAGCCTACCCTAGTGGGAAAAATATTGACGAAGACCTTGTAAATCTTCTATTAAAACCAAGTAAGAGAGAAGGAGCTTCTGAAGCTTTTAGAGGGTTTATAAATCTATTTAATGATCACTTAGCCCCAGATTTAATGACAAATATTAACGTTCCAGTTGATTTAATCTGGGGAGAAAAAGATCCTTGGGAACCTATAGAGGAAGCGCAAAATTGGATGCAATCAATTCCTTGCATCCGTTCACTCACAAGTGTCACAAATGCTGGTCATTGTCCTCATGATGAAGAACCTAACTCTGTAAACGAAATCCTAATAAAAATTCTTCAGGAAACAAAATAACCATCCAGAGAATTAGAATGTTCCCTAAGAGCTGACAAACCATCCTTATCAAGTTTACGAACTCGATCTCGACTAATTCCAAGAATACGACCAATCCCTGTCAGAGTCATTGGCTCCTGATTATCTAATCCATATCTCATTCGCAAAACTTGAGCCTGTTTTGTAGGCAATTGTTCCAGAAGAGAATTCAAATCATTCTTTAACAAATCAGTGGCCAATTTATCGGTGGGTAACTGATGTGTATCAGCTAGAAGATCCATTAGGGCAGTGTCATCACTTTCACCAACCTTCACATCCAAACTCACAGGCTGAGAAGCTCTAAAAATCACATCCTTAACTTCCTCTACTGGCAACCCAACAAAATCTGCTAATTCTTGAAATGATGGAGTTCTTGCTAATTCCTGAATGAGTTCTCTTTGAGCTTTCTTAAGCTTATTAAGCAATTCTGTGACATGAATTGGCAGTCGGATAGTCCTACTTTTCTCAGCAATTGCTCTAGTCATACCCTGTCTGATCCACCAATACGCATAAGTAGAAAATTTATAACCACGAGTTGGATCAAACTTTTCAACACCCCGCACTAAACCAAGAGTTCCTTCCTGAATCAGGTCAAGCAAGTCAAGATTCCTTTTGGTGTATTTCTTAGCCACACTAACTACAAGGCGCAAATTAGCCGCAACCATTCTTTCTTTAGCTCGTTGACCAGCTCTCAACTTCCTTTTCAACTGCAAAGTTGTGCATCCTGCCTCCTTAGCAAACTGATCAAAAGTAGGTTCTTGTCCTGCCTGATGCGTTAATTCAGCCCTTAAAGCTTCCAAAGAGAGTAGTTCCTGAACCTTGCGCCCCAATGTGATTTCCTGCTCATTAGTAAGCAATGGAACCCGACCAATCTCACGTAGATAACAACTGACCGAATCAATCTCAAGATTGATTCGGAAGGAAGGAGTTTTTACACCATTAGAGGTTGAAGAGGGGACTTCAACGAGCGACATATTCAGATAATTAAGTTATGTAAAGCATAACCTTAAGAAGTGTTAAGCGTCTACCCCCCCCCTCTCTCTCTCCCTTGTTTCTTGAACACTGGCTAATGAACTCAGCTATTCATGTGTTGCAAGAGCCACGCAGCAGTTCGCAAGTAGATAAGGACTCCTGCAACATCAGTTGCAGTAGTGATAAAAGGCGCAGACATTAAAGCAGGGTCTAGCCCCATCCGATCAAAAAGCAGAGGCAAAGCAGCACCTGCAGTCGCTGCCAAAGTTGTTATTGCCATAAGACTGATTCCTACAGCAGCACCCACTAAGGGACCTTCCCCTCTCCACCATGCGAAAGGAACTACTAAAAGCAACATCAAAAGTCCAAGCAATGCACCTGCCATTGCCTCTCTAAAAACAGCTTTCATAGGCCCAAGAGCCTGAATCCGCTGCGTGCTTAATCCTCGTATAACAACCGTAGAGCTCTGAGCACCTACGTTGCCTCCAGTGCCAATCAATAAAGGGATAAATGCAGCCAATAAAACAACCTGTTGCAGTACGACGTCATTCTTTGCAATTACTTCTGTTGTCAAACCATTTGCAACAACCAAAACGGCCAACCAAACCACTCGCCGACGAGCAACTATAAACAAATTGCTTTGGAAGTAATCATCTTCATCACCCGCTTGAACTGCACCAGCGGCATAAAGATCTCTTGTTGCCTCTTGCTCTATAACATCAATAACATCATCAACAGTAACAATGCCTACGAGCCTCTGCTCAAGATCAACGACGGGAACCGCAAGGAAGTCATAACGCTGAATTGCTCTTGCAACCTCTTCTTGATCAGTATCAGTCCTTACGCTTACAACATCTCTCGTCATTACATCGCCTATCGGATCAGCAGGATCAGCAGTGACAAGATCTCTTAAGGACAAGATTCCTGTTAAATGGCGCTCACCATCGGTGACATAAAGGCTATAAATCGTTTCTGTATCAGGTGCACGCTGCCTAACTATTGCCAAAGCCTGAGCAGCAGTATGAAACTCTTTGAGATCAATAAACTCGGTAGTCATGAGTCGACCGGCTGTTTCCTGCTCATATCCAAGTAATTGAGCCGTAATTCTTCGCTCGGAAGCACTCAACTGCGTAAACAACCGCCTAACCACCTTCGCTGGAAGCTCGTCAAAAAGACGCACCCTATCGTCAGGAGACATCTCCTCAACTAGTTCTAAAACCTCATTAGAACGAAGCTTATCGAGCAAACTTTGCTGAACTGCAGGATCAAGATATTCATAAACTTCTATTGCCTCGTCCTTACTTAATAAGCGAAAACCAAGTGCCTGCAAAGTCCTTGGCAAACTCCCAATAGCCTCAGCAATATCAACCGGTTGAACCGGTTGAAGCAAGGCTTTTACCGCGTCATAATTGCCGGCAGACAATAAAGCCTGCAACTCATGAGCCACCTCATCAACCATTTGAGGACTAGCAACTAAAGATGGAGCTGTCGTAGCGTCGCCCCCTGTTGCCTCATTCATGGGCAGACCATTCAGGGCGTCCACAGTGTATTGCTACACAGTTCTCGCTATGGTCAACCTCAATAGTTAAACACTCATGAGCATGAACGTAAGCCAAGTCACAGTTACCACTGCAGCTGGTTCAAACAAAAGCCTCGGCGAATATAAAGGAAATGTTTTATTGATAGTGAATGTGGCAAGCCGCTGTGGGTTTACCAAGCAATACAAAGCCTTGCAAGCCCTTGAAGACAACTATGGATCAAAGGGTTTCAAAGTACTAGGCTTCCCTTGCAACGATTTTGGAGGACAAGAACCTGGCACCGTTGATGAAATTAAAGAATTCTGTTCTTCGACCTTTGGTGCAAAATTTGAGATATTTAGCAAAGTCCATGCAAAAGGAAATACAACAGAACCATATACAACCCTGAATCAAAGCAATCCTCCAGGTGATGTTCAGTGGAACTTCGAAAAATTCCTCATAGGCAAAGATGGACAAATACTCAATCGGTTCAAAAGCAATGTAGATCCTTCTTCTACAGAACTAAAACAAGCTATAGAAGAAGCACTCAACAACTAATCTGCTTTCCTAATAGATAACCAGTCGATATAGCCAATAAACCCACCACAAGCATGAAACTAATTGAGCGAATAGCTTCAATGATACTTACATGAGTTGCCAACAATAGGACGTCATAAATCCATCCACTAAAAGTTGTAAAAGCACCACAAAAACCAACACCAATGAATAGTTTCCACCGTTGACTAGAAGGCATTCCTAAAATAAAGCCCAAAATCGCTGAGCCAAATACGTTTACCAAAAGGTCATTCTGTATGACCCAACGTAATAATGCACCAATAACAGCCCCTGATGCAACAAGAGAAAAAGCA
>QCGA01000002.1 GCA_003280095.1 Prochlorococcus sp. AG-363-O16 | reverse complement strand
CAATCGTTGATTCAGGGTCAAGAATTGGAGAGGGGACAAGAATCTGGCATTGGACACATATTTGTTCAGGCGCAAACATTGGCAAGAATTGTTCTATAGGTCAAAATGTTTATATCTCTAGTAAAGTTAACATCGGCAATAATGTGAAAATCCAAAATAATGTCTCCGTTTACGACAATGTAACCCTAGAAGATGATGTTTTCTGCGGACCAAGTATGGTATTTACAAACGTCTACAACCCTAGATCTGCCATCAGCAGAAAAGATGAATACAGAAATACATTAATCAAACGTGGAGCCACACTTGGTGCTAATTGCACCATCGTATGCGGCCTAATAGTTAACAGATATGCTTTTATTGGTGCAGGCTCAGTAGTAAATCGATCCGTCAAGGAATTTGCATTAATGGTTGGAGTCCCAGCACAACATATAGGATGGATGAGCACGTATGGAGAACGCATTGAGCTTCCCTTAAGTGGGAGAGGAAACTGGAAGTGCTCTAAAACAGGAGAAGTTTACACACTAGATGGAGACAATTTATGTCTAACTTCTGAAGTTAGATAAACCATGCAATAAAGTCCAAACAAGACATGATCTATTCACAAACTTAATTTATCTAAAAATGAACCCAGAATTTAATTCTAAATATTATGAACTTCTTCAAGAGAAATTTCATAATAAAAAAGCGAAAATCGGTATTATTGGCTTAGGTTATGTAGGATTACCTCTCTCTCTAACTTACTCGGAAGCTGGCTTCCAGGTCATCGGATTTGATATTGATACAGAAAAAACAGAATTACTTAATTCTGGCAAAAGTTATATTCAGCATATTGCTGATAATAGAATTTCTAATCTCCGAGAGAAAGGTTTGATTTGTGCTACAACTAATTTCGAAAAAGTTAACATTGTAGACGGTCTCATTCTTTGTGTACCTACACCACTAAATCAGTACAGAGAACCTGACCTAAGTTTCATCAGAAAAACGATGGAGACAATTCTTCCTTATTTACGAAAAGGACAAATATTAAGTTTAGAAAGTACAACATATCCAGGGACAACAGACGAAGAATTAAAACCGCTAATTGAAAGTGCAGGTTTTAAAATAGGTGATAATTTTTTTCTTGTTTACTCCCCTGAAAGGGAAGACCCAGGAAATAAGGAATTCAATACAGCAACCATTCCAAAAGTTCTAGGTGGGGCAACAAGAGAATGTAAAGAGCTAGGAATTGCTTTATATGAAACAGTAATCAGAAAAGTGGTTGCAGTAAGTAGCACAAGGGCCGCTGAAATGACCAAGCTTTTAGAAAATATCCATAGAGCAGTCAATATAGGTTTAGTAAATGAGCTAAAACCTTTAGCAGATCGCATGGGAATTGATCTTCATGAGGTCATTCGTGCTGCAGCAACGAAACCTTTTGGTTTCGTTGCTTACTATCCTGGACCCGGATTAGGTGGTCATTGCATTCCAATTGATCCTTTTTATCTCACATGGAAAGCAAGAGAATATGGAATGCACACTCGCTTCATTGAACTTGCAGGAGAAATAAATACTGCCATGCCTGCCTATGTAGTTCAAAAAACCTCGGATGCATTGAATGAAGATGGCAAACCATTAAATGGATCGATGGTGCTTGTCCTTGGAATTGCTTACAAAAAGAATGTTGATGACATGCGTGAATCTCCATCTGTTGAGGTAATGAAATTACTGGAAAAGAAAGGAGCAAAAGTTAACTATAGTGACCCATTCTTTCCTAGTTTTCCCAAGATGCGGCGCTATTCTTTTAATCTTACTAGCGAAAGTATTACAAAAGCAAATCTTTCCAAGTATGATGTGGTCATTTTGGCCACTGATCATGATATTTTTAACTATGAGATGATAATCAATAATAGTCAAATCTTGATAGATACAAGAGGTCGATTTGAAGCTACAGAAAAAGTCATAAGAGCATAATTAAATGCCAAATAAAATACAACCAATTACTAATCGTAAAATCAACATTGCCCTTGTTGGCTGTGGAAGAATAAGTCAAAATCATATCAAATCTATTGGCATCCACAATCAATTAGCCAAGTTAACTGCAATCTGTGATCCAAGCACAAACCAATTAGACGACACTCAGACTTTAATTGATGAAATAAAAACCACTAAAAATATCCCCTTTGAACGACCAAAACAGTTTACTAATTACTCAGAATTAATTACTGAGATAAAAAATCAAAATATCCCTGTAGATCTCGTAGTACTTACAACTCCCAGCGGTCTTCATGCTGAGCAAGTCATAACTGCAGCCAACGCAGGTCTACATGTATGTACAGAAAAGCCAATGGCAACAGAATGGAAAGATGGGCAATCAATGGTGAAATGCTGTGATCAAGCCTGCGTTCATCTATTCGTTGTAAAACAGAATCGTTTCAATAGCACACTTCAGCTAGTTAAGAAACAATTAAAAGCGGGAAGATTTGGAAAACTTGCCATGGTTACGGTCAATGTCTTCTGGCATCGACCACAAAGTTATTACGATCAAGCCTCCTGGCGTGGCACTTGGGGATTAGATGGTGGGGCATTAATGAATCAAGCTAGCCACTATGTCGATTTACTTGATTGGCTTGTTGGTCCAGTCGAAACTATTAGTACGTCAATTGCAACTCTTGGTAGATGCATTGAAGTAGAAGACACGGCCGCCATGCAACTCCGTTGGCGAAATGGTGCTCTTGGGACAATGGCAGTTACCATGCTGACCTATCCTAAAAATTTAGAAGGTTCAATTACTCTTTTGGGTGAAACAGGAACAGTTCGAATAGGAGGCCCGGCTGTAAATCAAATAGAACACTGGGAATTTGCTGACAAAAGTCCGGATGACAAGTTAGTAGCAGAAGCCAGCTACACAACAACCAGTGTTTATGGTTTTGGACACCCCATTTATTACGAAAATATGCTGAAGACATTACAAGGAAAAGACCAAGCCTTATGTAATGGCAGAGAAGGTTTACGAAGCCTCGAAATACTTATAGGTGCTTACCGTTCAGCCCACGAAGAAAAAATCATACATTTACCACTGGAGCAGTAATTTGCAAAAAAAACATAAAGACATCGCCATCCTTGGTGGTGGAATGGTCGGGCTGGCGATGGCTCATCAAATCAAAAAACAATATCCAGATTTATCAATCTTGATCATAGATAAAGAGCTAAGTCTTGGTCTTCATAGCTCTGGCAGAAATAGTGGAGTACTTCATGCTGGTATCTACTACAAGCCAAATACTCTTAAAGCTAAAGTATGTGTTGATGGAGCTAAACGCCTCAAGAATTGGTGTAAGAGCGAAGGTCTCCCTATCCTAGAATGTGGAAAAATAATCTCTCCTCAAAAACCCGAACTTGATAATCAGTTGGAAATTTTAATTGAAAGAGGCAAAGCCAATGGAGCAAAGGTTCTACTGATTGATGAAAAAGAATTCAAAGAGAAAGTCCCCAATGGAAGAACTGCATCTGGGAGAGCAATTTGGAGTCCTCAAACTTGTGTTGTTAATCCAAAAATAATAATTGAACGACTCGGAAAAACCTTAAAGAAAATGGGAGTTGAATTTCTTATGGGTCAGGAGATACGTGACGTAGATGTTTCTGGTCAACATCTCACTCTGAAACGGAATTCCTCCAAAAATGATGAAATTCAAGCAATTCATTATGGTCATTTATTCAACTGCACTGGCCTTCAGGCTGATCGCATAGCTAAAAAATTTGGAGTAGGAGATGGGTTCAGATTGCTCCCATTTAAAGGTATTTACTGGAAACTACATCCCAAGGCTCCATTTACTTTTCGAACCAACTTGTATCCAGTACCAGATTTAAAAGTTCCATTTCTTGGGGTTCATATTACTCCCAGCACAGATGGATCCATCTATTTAGGGCCAACAGCAATCCCTGCATGGGGAAGGGAAAATTATCAAGGAATTCACTCCATAGAACCTCTGATGGCAATAGGCTTAATGAAAGATCTTTCAATTCAATGGCTCAAAAATTCTGGTGGCTTCCGAAAATATGCCCAAGAGCAAGCACTGCATGGACTCAAGCCATTGTTCCTTGAGGCTGCCCGCGCTCTAATACCAAATTTAGAAAGTAAACATTTGATTGAATCTGGGAAAGTGGGGATACGAGCACAGCTCTATAACCACAAGACAGGGAGTTTAGTCCAAGACTTTGTTCTGGAAAAAGGTATCGCTAGTACCCACGTGCTAAACGCCATTTCACCAGCATTCACTGCTAGTTTTGCATTGGCAGATGTAATTTTGAAACACTCTTCTCTCTAATTTGCATAATGGACATCAGCGGAAAAAGGCTACTCGTCATTGGTGGAGCTGGCCTCATTGGATCTCACACAGTAGATGCTCTCCTCAAAGAAGATGTAAAAGAAGTTGTCGTATTTGATAATTTCGTCAGAGGTAGAGTTGAGAATCTAATCAATGCAAAAAAAGACCCTAGATTCAAAATCTATGACATTGGAGGCGACATTCTACAAACTGATATTCTCGAAACCGCTATGGAAAACATAGATGGAGTTTTTCATTTTGCTGCTCTTTGGTTACTTCAATGTCATGATTACCCAAGATCGGCTTTTGACGTAAACATCCGGGGTACATTCAATATAATGGAATCATGTGTGAAATCAGGTGTTCAAAGACTTATCTATTCTTCTTCAGCATCTGTATATGGTGACGCAATTTCAGAACCAATGAACGAAGAGCATCCTTTCAACAACAAAAACTTTTACGGAGCAACTAAAATATGTGGGGAAGCAATGCTACGTGCATTTCACCATAGATATAATTTAGATTATGTAGGACTTAGATACATGAATGTATATGGTCCTAGACAAGACTATCAAGGTGCATATATCGCAGTGATAATGAAGATGTTAGATGCTATTGATAAAAACGAAAGTCCCACAATACTTGGTGATGGTTCTGAAGCATTTGATTTTGTCGCAGTAGAAGATTGTGCCAATGCCAATATATGTGCAATGAAAGCAAATACAACTGACGAATTTTACAATGTTGGGACCGGAGAAAGAACTTCTCTGAAAGAACTTGCTGAACTTCTGATAGAAATTACTGGTTCCGAAAAACCTATCAAATATGAGAATAGAAGCCAAGCTACATTTGTCAAAAATCGGATAGGTTGCCCATTAAAAACCAATCATGACTTAGGTTATAAGGCCAAAATAGATCTAAGAAGCGGTTTGGAAGCACTGATCAACTGGCGTGCTGCTCATAAAGCAGAAGTAGAAACAAGGCGAAATGCCCAAAGAGTAATTAATTAAATGAAAATTCCAATTGCAAAAACTTATTTAACCGAAAAAGAGATTCAAAGTGTTCTCGAACCATTGCGAAATGGATGGTTGGTTCAAGGGCCTAAAGTCAAACAATTCGAAGATGCCTGGAGTGAATTTACTGGAGCAGAGGATAGTATTGCAGTCACAAGTTGTACTACAGCTCTTTATCTCTCTCTCGTCGCCTTAGGCGTCAAGCCAGGCGACGAAATAATTGTACCTGCATTCACTTGGATCGCCACAGCAAATGTAGTCGAACATCTTGGTGGGAAAGTTATCTTCTGTGATATAGATTTAAAAACATTCAATATCAATCCACAGTCCATAGAAGTATTAATTACAGAAAAAACAAAGGCAATAATTCCTGTACACCTTTTTGGACTTGCGGCAGAAATGACTCAAATAAAAGAAATAGCAAAAAAATATAATCTATTCATCGTAGAAGATGCTGCTTGTGGATTTGGATCAACTATCAATGGCATACATGTTGGTAATTTTGGAGATACCGGATGCTTCAGCTTTCATCCTAGAAAAGCAATAACCACAGGAGAAGGTGGAATGATTACTACTAACAACAAAAACCTTGCTAATAAGCTAAGAAAACTTCGAGATCATGGTTCAGAAATGAATGATCTTCAACGTCACTTAGGGCCGAAACCATATCTTTTGTCAGATCATACTGAAGCGGGGTACAACTTAAGAATGACTGATATTCAAGCCTCTCTAGGCTTAGCGCAGATGTGGAGAGCAAAAGCTATTATCAACGAAAGATGTGCTCTTGGAGAAAAATATAATAAGGAGTTTAAAAATATTAGCTGGCTACAGAAGCCTCAAAAAACAAGCATCTATAATCATAGTTACCAAAGCTACCCCTGTATCTTCGAAATAGAAAGAGTCTTAAATGCAATAGAGAATAAAAATTCCAAAAAACTCCAAAATATTAATATCGAAAGAAACGAATGGATGGACTTACTCTTAGACAAAGGTGTCTCTACAAGGCCAGCAACTCATGCAGTACATATGCTTTCATACTACAGAAAAAAATATAATCTTGTTCCGGAAAATTTTCCTTATGCTCAAGCCGCAAATGAATGCAGTATTTCCTTTCCTCTATACAATGGAATGAAACAGAATGAACAAAATTTTGTAATTAATCTTGTCAACCAACGCAACACCTAATGTGCGGAATAGCTGGTTTAATTGATCTCAAAGGCGGTCGAGTATCGACCAGTTTGATTAAAGAAATGACGGATACAATTTCACATAGAGGTCCCGATGGTGAAGGTCACTGGAGCGAAGATAATGTTGGCATGGGACATCGAAGACTAGCAATCCTGGACCTAAGCAATGCGGGAAAACAACCTATGGTTAGTGCCGACCATAGATGGGTTTTGAGTTACAACGGAGAGGTCTATAACTACAAGGAGATTAGGCGTGAAATAGAGAATCAAGGAATATGGTTTAGGAGCAATACCGATAGTGAAGTTGTTTTATACGCATTAGCCCTATGGGGTGAAAAAGCCTTATTAAGATTCAACGGAATGTTCGCTCTTGCTCTATGGGACAGAAAAGAAAAAAATCTTCTGTTGGCTCGAGATAGATATGGAATTAAGCCTCTATACTATGGCTTTCAGGGAAATAGATTTTACTTTGGATCTGAGCAAAAAGCAATTATCGCTGATCATCAATTCAAGAAAAAATTAAATACAAAAGCTCTTTTAGAGTACCTAACATTTCAAAATATATTTACAAACCAAACATTACTTGAAGATATACATATCTTAGAACCTGGTCATTTCGCCAAAGTAGATCCTTCAAAAAACACATATTCCAACTCTTTTATCCTTAAGAAACAATACTGGGATTATCATTTTAAAGAACCAAAAGAACCAAAAGATGAACAAGAATATCTTGAAGAACTAGATAGACTTTTCAATCAGGCAGTAAAAAGACAACTAGTCAGTGATGTAGAGCTTGGAGCTTATTTAAGTGGAGGAATAGATTCAGGATCGATTACTTCTATAGCTGCAACACAATTTCCATACTTGAAAACATTCACCTGTGGCTTTGACTTGAGCTCTGCTTCTGGAATTGAACTGACCTTTGACGAAAGAATAAAAGCAGAAGCAATGTCAGCTCTTTTTAAGACTGAGCATTATGAAATGGTTTTAAAGGCCGGTGATATGGAAAGATGTCTAGGAACACTAGCCTGGCACCTTGAAGAACCTCGAGTTGGTCAAAGCTATCCAAATTATTATGTTGCACAACTAGCAGGTAAGTTTGTCAAGGTTGTACTTTCAGGATCAGGTGGAGATGAATTATTTGGAGGATATCCATGGAGATACTACCGAACAGCAAACTGCTTGGAATTTAATGAATATATAGATCAATACTACCTATACTGGCAAAGACTTTTGAGTAACAAAGAAATAAAAAATGTATTCAGCTCATCCTGGAAAGAAGTTGAAAGTGTTCAAACAAAAAATATTTTCAGGAATGTATTCCTCACTCATAAAAATGATTTACAGAATCAAGAAGATTATGTAAATCATAGCCTATATTTTGAAGCAAAAACATTTCTTCATGGCTTATTTACGATGGAAGATAAATTATCAATGGCTCATAGTCTAGAAACTCGTGTACCATTTATGGACAATGACCTAGTAGATTTTGCAATGCAATGTCCCGTAGGACTAAAGTTAAGGAATTTACAAGAGATTCTCAAGATAAATGAGAATGAACCCTCCAATAAAAAAGCGGATTATTTTAAAAAGACGAATGATGGGAAACAAATACTTCGAAAAGTGATGGAAAAATATATTCCAAAAGATATAACACAAGCAACCAAAAAAGGATTTTCTTCTCCTGATGCAAGTTGGTTTAAAGGGCAAAGTATTGATTTTGTACAAAAAACACTCTTTGAAAGCAAAGCAAAGATCTATGAGGTTTTAGATGAGCATGCTGTCAAGCCTTTAATCGAAGAGCATCTAAAAGGAATAAGGAATAGGAGACTATTAATATGGTCATTATTAAACCTAGAAGCTTGGATAAAAAATACTTTTGAGGAATGAAAATAGTTCATTAAGTATTCATATGCCAAAATTCCAATGTGTACAATCTCTAAAAGTGGAAGATCCAAATAGTTGGGAAAATAGTATATTTCTTACTTTTGACATTGACTGGGCTGTAGATGAAATTATCGAAGATTGCATCTCACTAGTAGCAAATTCTGGGAAAGCTGCAACTTTGTTCGTTACCCACGACTTTCAGCACCTAAATCAATTAAAAAATAATGATCAATTTGAGCTTGGTATTCACCCAAACTTCAATTTCTTACTCGACGGTGACCATCAGAATGGAAATAATGTCAACAACGTGATAGAAGAATTGTTCGCCATAGTGCCCGAAGCTAAATCTGTACGAAGTCACTCCTTGTTCCAGAGTTCAAGGATCCTCGAGACGTTCTCGAAAAATGGATTAACCCATGACGTCAACCAGTTCTTCCCGGCCAGTTGCAATATGGAGCTCAAACCATGGAAATTATGGAATGGTCTTATTCGTATGCCTTATTTTTGGGGTGATGACATAGATCTCTATTACCATTCGCGAGAAGACATAAAACCTCTTGCAAGCAAACCTGGATTAAAAATCTTCGATTTTCACCCAATACATGTTTTTCTAAATACAGAAAGCATCGAACGCTATGAGAGAACTCGAGAATTTCACAAAGAACCGAAAAAATTGATCAAATATAGATACAAAAAAGGGTACGGTACCCGTGACAAATTAATAGATCTGCTAAATATGGCAAGCTAATTAATACTATAAAAATCATTTTTAGAATTCGATAAATTCTCGACTAGAAATATGTACATAAATAAGGTGCATTCAATACGAACAAAAGAAACTAATAATACGTTCCTTGAGAGTACTAGAAGCTTCGAGTAAATCTCTCAAAGAAAGATAACTTGGATTCAAAAAGACAATCCCACTCAAAAGAAAAATTTGCCTATGAAAAAATTATATCCACTTGGTAATTATCAAGCTAAAGAACACCACAAAAAAAGGGCCCTAAATGGGCCCTTTTTTTTGAATTGAAGTACTGCTTTGAATCAGTCGATACCAACGATCAACGAGATACCAACGCTAGCACTAATTGCATTGATGGAACCACCAGAAGCAACACCACCTGTACCAACCTGGACGAGTAGGTCATCGGTTGTAACTGTTGAGTCACCACCGGAGACGAATAGGAAGTGACGGTTGCTGCCATCTACGAATGTGAAGGTAGATCCTGTACTTACACCAGCCTCACTAACTGCTTCGACTCTTGCAGTGATGTCGCTGGCAACAGTACCAGTGAATTGGAGTGAGCCGTCAGTTGCGGTGAAGGCCGCAGCACTCATACTGGTTGTGTTCGCGCCACCTGGTAAGTAACGGAAGTTGTAAGTACCACCTGTGTTGGTGATCTGAATTGTGTCGTAAGCAGAGAGAACGGAATCAGTTGCTGCTGAATAACCGAACTGAACGCCAATGGTCTGACGTGTGTTCGTGACTTGAGCAGAAGCTGTGAAGTTGTCTGCTCCAGCACCACCGAAGATAGTTGAACCGGAGACACCACTAATTACACCTGCACCACTTCCACCGAAGTCGAATACATCGTTACCACCACCCATCTGGATGAAGCTGGTCAATAAACCACCACTATCAAGTGAAATAGTGTCGTTACCTGCGCCAGCTTCAATAGTTGTAGCACTAATGCGGGTAGCAGACAGAAGGTCATCACCTGCATTGAGCTGTATAAGATTGTCCTGGCTATCTGCAGCTGAGACTGTGAGGTGGATGGAATCATTACCACCACCAGCTTGGATTGTGATACCTGATGCAGTACCTGCGTTTCCTGTGAATGATGCAGTCAACAGGTCGTTGCCGTCGTAATCAGACTGGGTGTTGAAGGTATCAAGAGAGACGAGACTTGCGTCACCACCACCTGCAGTGAATGAAATTGTGTCATTACCACCGCCAGCTGCAAGTGTGGAAGTATCAAATGCTGAGAGGGTAACTCCTGACATGAGGTCATTACCACCACCAGCAAGAATCTGGCTGTTCTTAAAGGTTCCTAGTGCGTTAGCTACACGGACGTGGTCATCACCCTGTGAACCTTGAATAGTTGTACCTGTTATTTCAGCAGAGTTAGCGATAAAGGTAATTGTGTCGTTACCGCCGCCGCCTTCAATGAAAGCTGAATCAACAAGAATACCTGTAGCTGCTGAAGCTGTTACTGCAGTGTTGTTGACAAAAGTAACTGTGCCGATTACGTCATCACCAGCACCACCTCCAATAGTTACATCATTAACTCTGGTCAAGCCAGGTACTGAGGTTTGGGAAGCTATGTATGCAGGTGCCAGGTAGATGGAGTCATTACCAGCGTTACCCCAGAGCTGACTGCTAACAAGCGCTCTAGCTCCAATTTGAGATGTAACAACACCACTAACGACTATGCCTGTTAGTGCAACACCTGTTGCAGCAGCACCTGTAGTCAGCGTTACAGCTGTTTGATAGGAAACATCCTGACCGGCTAATCCAGCACTGTATGTGGAGCCTGTGCCTCCAGTCAGTGATGTGCTCCAGGTGACCGTACCGGTGTTAGAGGCTGTAAATCCCTGAGGACCAAGCCAAATAACGTCATTTCCGTCACCAGCTTGAACAGTTACGTTTCTTGCTGAAGCTGTTGCTCCGAAATAAAGGATGGTGTCAGCTGCGGTAGTGGCAGTTAACGCCTGCCCCGCAGTATTGAGCCCGAAAATTGCCATTGAAAATGCAGCGGGTTAAGTAAGGGTTCTTTTCTGCGGTTAGTACCGCCAAACGAGAATATCATATAGGACAACTTTTGCAATGAAATAGCTGACATTCAGCCTGTGTTGATGTCAATACATTTGCAGTGTGCCAATAGCTACAGTGAACACTCATATCTTATCTTTTTTAAGTGCAACCAAGGTTCATTTCCTTCTTGATTTATACATTTAATAATTGCTGGGGGCTATCAAAAAAACAACATTCACGCAGCAAATCAAAAAATCATTGGGTTTAAGATTCTTTGAATAAGTTAAAAATTCTATAGTTGAGAGTATTATATCGATTTTTTGGTTTACTTCACATCTTGGCTCCCGAATTATTTGTCATTCATCTGCAATTGATAGAATATTTAGTGCCAAAAAATTTATTTAGTTAAGCGATCAATTAATTGAAACCACTTTTTTAAGCATGAATCCAAACCGTAAGTATTGAAAAATTCTGATTCTAGACTTAATGGTCCGGAATGGGTTGAAACTGTATCTGCCAAATTATATTCAGGCAATGCTTTCTTTATATCTTGAGCCAGTGCTAAAGGAGAGAATGTATTAGAAGTTGCCTGTACATTTGATGAGATTGAAATAATATCATTGGTTGACTCATTATCTCCAGCCAAGACGTTAGTTCCGAGTGATATCGCGTCAAATAAGCTCCAACTTGGCACAAACGGTTGAGTCAAGTGAACATGCAAATCTGTTTTCTTTAAAACTGACAGATATGAATTGTACTTAAGCTTCCCTAAAAAATGCACATTGGTAATTGCTCGGTTTTTCTCGAGATATTTTATGCCCCACTTGCGAAAAGACTTTATAACCTTATCCGGTGACCCACATCCATAATGAATCTTATCTGCACCTAATATAAGTATTGGCAAATCAACTCCTAACCGCCGCAAGTACGGAATTGACTGAATAAACTCTGGAAAGCACCGAATAGGTTCTAGACCTCTCGAAGAATAAGAGACATATCCTTGCGCAGGTGGAGCAAAACTTTGATTAACAATTCCATG
Organism: Prochlorococcus sp. AG-363-O16; assembly: GCA_003280095.1. GTDB lineage: Bacteria > Cyanobacteriota > Cyanobacteriia > PCC-6307 > Cyanobiaceae > AG-363-J23. The sequence goes on along the minus strand of QCGA01000002.1, from coordinate 104,460 downwards.
ATCAGGCACACCATCAAAAATTACATGCAATTTTGACTTAAAAAAAGAAGGTAAAAACCTAGCTTGCCAATCAGTAGGGCAAACAATTGCATCTGCCTCGGCAAGTTCTAGAGAGGTGGTTTTGTTTCGTAAATATAAAGCTGAATAAATGTCATCCGTATGGTTAATAAAAGGAGTAGGAATGATTTTTTGAGATTGATCGCTGGAAAACCACCATTCCAAATAAGCAATTAAAGGGGTATTAGGAAAAAAATATTTTGCGTATGTCCCGCAAAAAAAACCTGAATGACTTATAATTAAATCAAATGTCCTTTTACGGGCTAATTGCTCTAAGACAATTTGAAAATAGCTTGCTGCCTCTTCTGACTTTTCGGTTGGTTTCTTCGCCCAATATTGTTTAATTTTGGGATTAGGAGTTCCTCTGAAACTACTTAAAAAAGTAACATCATGCCCTTTATTTAACAAGGCTGAGATCAAATACTTAAACTGACCTGGTTGATTATTATGAATGAAAAGTATTCTCATTTTTCTACGCCTTCAAGCCAATATGGTTAAATATAGATTCATATGCATATTCAGGATCAAATACTTTCTGACCCCATTTAGCTATTTTGATACTAAGTTTTGTGAGTTCCTGATTAGATAAGAAAGCAAAATCCAACATAAATTTTCCTATTTCTTCTGGTGTTGATGCTGTAAAGATTGGTGGATCATCTCCATAAAAATCTCTTGTATGTTTGTCAGATGTAGAAATACAACCTGTCAATACTGGTCGGCCTAGAGCAGCAGACTCCCTTCCAATACCTCCCAAAAGTCCATGAAATTGCCCAAATTGATCTATGACAGCCATACGCTCATCTTGCAGAAAACTCCAAAATTCCAACGCCTCCAGGTTGCGTACATGAAAAACATTCAAAGGGTATTTGAGGGCAATTTTGTTGAGTTCCTCCTTGAACTCATTTCGTCCATAGCTGATATTTCGATTGCCATGATCTACATTAATTATATATATTTTTTCTAATAATTTTTGGTTATAATTTGAGGCGAAATATTCTATCCCGGAAAGAATTGATTGAATACCTTTGTAATGAGAATACATTGGATCTCCGTTCTTTCTCCCAGGCAAGAAAAATATTCTGTTATCAGAATCTTGATTGGTATCAAGATCTTTATTTATTATGTGATATTGAGGACGCTGCTTCATATACTCTAAAGGTACGGGATAAACCCATGGGACTAACCTATCCTGAAGACCAAGAGATATTGCTGAATAAATACAATCCAATTGCGATGTAAAGATTGAGTTTATTTTAAATCTATTTGGATAGAAGAATTTCTTATACGTTAAATAGGTTGGCATTAACGCAGTCGTTTCATCAACAAAAGGCCAGGTAGATAAATCACTACCTGTTGGGATAATATGGTGATTATTAGTATCATTCGCATACTTCAGCATAAACATAATCTCTATACCTGTAGAGAAAAGGTGTATTCCCGAAAGATTTCCGATATGACCTAACAAATGATGCAAAATCTCAGAAGGAAGAATATATTCCTTATATTCATCATATAATCCTTCTTTGAAGTAATCGGGATCACTTCTATTAATTCCTCTCTCTTGCATTATTAACCAGGCCCTGTGGCCCATAGACCTTGCATACTTAAGAAGCATAAATCCAATATTATCCTGGTTACCGATATACAACATGTCTCCTACCCTAAAATTTGGTATCACATAACTTGTGTTCGACTCCATATCTATATTATTACTTATTTAGAATTCCTATTCTGGAAATACTGTGGACTTATTCTGATCATTTTTTAACTGTTCTTCCAATTCTTCAGATATCTTATTAACAATTTCGTTGGGTACATCTAACTTTTTAGCCTGCTCTAGATAATGAAAAGCTTCTGTAAACGCATTTCGGATTCTACAAAGCTGTGCAAGGTTTACATATATATCAACTGTTTGTATTCCCTCTGCCAAAGCCTTGGTATAGAACAACTCAGCCAAATCCAATTTAGAAAGTTTAATGTATGCTTCAGCAGCTACAGCATTTAAAGCTCTAGGAGAACAACCTTTCTTAATAAGCTTATTACAAGTTTTAATAGTTAATTCAGGGTTTGCTTGAATATTAGCTTTAGCTAAACGAAATAATTCCTCATTATCTGTAGTGAGTAATTCATTTAACTTTTCTGGAGGCTTATTTTGTAAATCTTCGGTATTGGTAACATCCTGCGTATTATCTTTTTGATTCTTCTTAAGATAATGAGAAATAGTATATTGACTCTCCTCATCACTAAATGCAAGCAAAAAAGGGTCAAATTCATCAGGCTCAGGAAAAGCCAATTCATTCTCATTAATCTCTGTTGATTCCAACTTTTCATTGGAATTTAAATCCTTTATACGACGTATATTTAATACAGCATCCTGATAATTAGGATCATTTGATACAAGTTCCTCAAGAATTTTCAATGCTTGGTCATTGTCTCCCAAGTCTACTAATAAATTTGAATAATTATTCATAAATGAAGGTAACAATCTTCCTCCAATTTCCAGCCCATGATCAAACAATTTCTTTGCTTCTGCCAGTTTACCTGAATTACGTAAAACAGCGCCATAAAGTGATATGTAATCTAACCTATCAGCCATTTCGTTATATATTTCTTCACAGAGATTAATAGACTTTGTCAACTCTCCGATTCGAAAATATGCTCCTGCAGCAACCAACTTATCCTCTCCAGTTGGAGTTTGCAACTTCTCATATTCGGAAACTGTTTTGTCAAATTGTCCCTTAGCAAAATAATCAAAAATAGTCATGACTCATGAAAATGTAAGTGAGCTTGAACGCCCTGATTGACTTAATTTAATCATACTCGGCCATGTGTTCTAAAAGCCAAGTTCTCATAGCAATCAATTCTTGATCCCAGGAATTTGGTTCGTCTTGAATAATAGCGTCAACAGAACTATACCAATAGGAATTTTTAATTCCTTTCGATGGCTTAATCCACCTCCAATCATGATGTTTTGGAACGAGGCAACAAGTAGGAATTCCAAGCCCACCACTTCCGTGAACTGTTGTGTTTGCAACACTTACTACAAAATCGCATAGAGATACCTGAGCCAACCATCGATCCATATCTTTGAGGGCATTAACTGTGGTGTCATAAATCACTGGTCGACCTATTTTTTTCGTAACATTTTGAACATATTTCTGACAATCGCCATATTGGAGACTAATTAAATCACAAGGCAGATCGCTTATCTTTTCTAGTAATTTAGATAGCTCCATACTCTTTACTTGAACTCGACTCTTTTTACCAGCACCACCTCGCCAACTAATTCCAACCAAAGGTCGATCCTTAGATGAACGCTTATAACGAGTTTGTAATTTATTACTAGTTAAATCATTGGCTATTAATAATGGTTTTCTCAAATATGGCTTTTGCATATCAGGTGCAAGGAACTTCAAAAGACTACCAATAGGAATTTGGGCATGAAATTCCTCAGGTTTCTCTTCCATAATCTCTTTACTTGAAACGATCTTTATTTCTTTACTTACAAATGATCTTTTATAAATACTTAGAAGTCGATCACCAGGACAAAAAGTGATTTTTGGTCTATATCTTTTTATAAATTCATCTAAGATTAAAGTGAACATCATGGTATCACCTATTCCTTGTTCTCCTAAAATAAGAATATTTTTACCTGCAACATTTTCTCCTCTCCAGATTGGTATCTTGGTAATAGGAAAAGGCTTAAATAAAGATCTTTGATATTTTTGCTTTCCCTGAGCTGGAACCAAAAGACCAGCATCATAATAAGTCCAACCCTTTTTCAATTCTCCATTACCTAACATTGAGCATGCCAAATTCCATATGTAGGTGTTTAGCATGTGATATTTTTTCTGAATATCTTGGTCCTCTACTACAACATATTTTGCGAGAGTCAAAATTCGATCTGCCTTTTCAAGCCTATTTAGTGACGACAAAACACTGGCAACGGCAAGTGCCTTCCTCACTTGCATTATACCTTTTTTGGTAATATTTTTTGTGATTGAATCTACAACATAATCTATCCAACTTGCTAATTCAGGTTCTTCAGAATATCCTTTATCAGCAACAATTTCAATGATGTTTATAGAGACATCTGTATAGCCAGCATAAAAAGCACCGAGTGAAAGTTTCAATGCCAAATTAGGCATACTTGAGGCTTTTAAAGCATTAACTAAACTTGCTATAAGATCGGTAGACTGATGCCCTTCTCTTATCGCTCTTATATATGAACCAACCGCAGCTTGTGAATCACCAGAATCAAACAAATTATTACCTAAATTACCCCAAGCTGGGCCACTATTAGGATAGTAGGTAACTACTTCCCTAAGGGTTTTTATTGCCTTCTTAGGCTCTTTAATCTGTCGAAAAATAGCCGCAGCATTGATCCCTGAACGTTCATGTTTAATTGAATTCCACAATTCCAAATACAAGGGGATTGCATCCTTAGGAGTAGAGCCTTGATGCAAATCACAAGCCTTGGCAAATTTCAAGTGTGCGGTCTGCTCTCCCAAGGAATTCTTAGCTATACCAGTACTCATCTCCTTGGCTAGCCCTGCTATAAAGTAATAGAATTATTATATTATAGAGTAATTGAATTGATATAGATTTCTTTTCAATGAGATACAAAATCTACTAAATATAATTTTACCCAGCTGCTTCTTGCTGCCTAAATAGAGTTGTATAGCGTCCATTCATCTCAATAAGGTCCTCATGTTTTCCTGTCTCCTCAAGATTTCCTTCATGCATAACAAGTATTAAATCGCTATTTCGAATAGTACTTAATCTATGAGTGATAAAAAATACCGTTCTACCGCCTGCCCATTTCTGGAGATTTAAGCATAATTGTCTTTCAGTATCATAATCAAGAGCACTAGTTGCTTCATCCATAACTAGCAATTGTGGGTTAGAAATAATTGTTCTAGCTATTGCCAATCTCTGTCTTTGACCTCCTGAGAGATTAGACCCACGTTCTGCAAGTGGAGTTGCATAGCCTGAACCTAATGCCATTATGAAATCATGAGCACATGCAAGTTTTGCGGCATTTATAATTGCTTCTGTACTTGCCTGAGGATCATTTAAGGAAATGTTCTCAGCAACTGTACCTTCAAACAATAATGAATCTTGAGGTACAATTCCAATCTGTCTTCTAAGACTACTTAAATCCACCTTACCAATATCATAATCATCTACAAATATTCTTCCTTGATCAGGTTGATAAAGTCTCGGCAATAATTTCATCAAAGTGCTTTTCCCGCTACCACTTTGTCCAACAATTCCAACAAAACTGCCAGAAGGGATTTCCAGATTAACGTCATTTAACTGATAAGGTCCTTTCTTGCCAAAACGGAAGTCCACGTGTTCAAACCTTACATTTCCTTGAACAGGTGGCATTGCTATTTGACCAACTTCCTCAGCATTCTGTAATTCAGGATTCTGATCAATAATGTCACTCAACCTTTCCATTGAAAGCTGAACTCTTTGAAAACCTTGATATAAACCTGCCAACTGCGTGAGTGGTCCAGTAACCTTACCAGCAATTATCCTAAATGCTATCAACATTCCAAGGGTAAACTGACCCTGCAAAACAAGATACATTCCAACCCATAAAACTAAAACACTACTAACTTGATTTAAAAATTTCCCTATCTCTCCAGATGTTGAGCCTAAAGCAACACTTTTAAAACCTTCATCTACAAATTTTCTATAGCGATCTTGCCATTTCCAACGAGCCGTTAATTCAAAGTGTTGGGCTTTTACTGTTTGGATACCCCCTAAAATCTCGATTAAATGACTTTGGGTTCTGGCTTGTGCTACTGCTCTCTTTCTTATAAGAGATCTATAAATCGGAGCTACTCCTAATACAAGCAAAAGATACAAAGGTAATGTACTCAAAGCTACTGCTGTAAGAAGAGGTGAATACAGAAGCATCACCACAAAATAAAGTACAGAAAAAAGCAAATTTAATACAGATACTAAAGCAGTTCCGGTTAAGAAATTCCTAATAGTATTTAACTCTCCCAAGCGTTGGCTAAGCTCACCCACGGGACGTCTTTCAAAATAACTCAAAGGAAGTGCTAACAAGCGATCTATAACCGCAGTTCCTAAGGTTAAATCCATTCTGTCAGTAGTATCTACAAAAATATAAGTTCTCAAAGCCATTAATACTCCCTGGAATAGGGCTAAAACAATCATGGCAGTCCCAAGTACATTGAGACTACTTAGATTTCCTTGGGTCAAAACCTTATCAATTATTTGTTGAAGCAAAAGGGGAATTGCTAATCCAAATAATTGAGCTAATAATGAAGCTACAAAAACTAAAACCAGCGAACTTCTATATTTACTCAATAAAGGAGTAAACCAACTCCAGCCAAATCTTGTTGTAGGTGTTGCAGCTATTCGTCTAGGTAATGCAAATTTTATTTTTTCTTCTCCTTGTTCTATTAAGTCATCTGGTGATTTACGCTGAATTCCATGATGAGGGTGTCCTATATAAGCCTGACCTCCGCGGATCCCGTAAAAAACAACTGGGACTCCTTCAATAATTAAAAGTATAGGGGCATCTACACTTGGTAAATATTCTTTTTTAACTTCACCGATTTGTGTATTTAGTGCAATTAGTTGACATAGTGCCGCCAATAATTCAACTGAAAGTCCTTTATCTCTTCGAAATTGGTCCTCTAAAGCCTTTTGGATTAAGTCACTTCTAAATGGAACCTTCTGCTCTAAAGCAACCATTTCAAGGGCTGCCATTGTTTCTTTCAGCGTTCCATGTCCACGTACAAAAGGAAATCTTATGTCATCATCCAATTCTTCGTCTTCCATAATTCCTAGAGTATGCAAGTCCATTGGAATTGTTTCATAATCCTTATCTGATTGCCCTATCTTTTTCTCAATATTATTAGCTTCAGGCAAGAAATCTTCTGGTGGTAATGCAATTAATCTATATGGAAGTTTATAACCCTTTCTCTCTGGCAACTTGGCTTCTCGATGAAGCAAACTACCCACTGGTATTCCTGGAACGTCGGGTGTACTTAATGCCCAATTCCACCCATTAGGAATTACTGGCAGAATCTCTAATGATTGACCAGGGCGAATTGAAGTAGCTTTTGCTTGATTAGCCTTATGCAATAGACCCTTTCTCCACCCAATACGTTTACGAGGTTGTAATTCCGCGGAAGCAAGTAAAACGGAATAAGCCTCTTGAGGGTTGAATAAAGAATAAAAATACTTAGCAAAAGATTGAAACTCAAATATGAATTTTAAAAATGATTTTGCCGAAAAAGCTATCGCTACAACATCAGAACTAGCTTGCACGAATTCACAAGGTCCACCTCTAAGTAAACTTGACCAACCAACAATCTGTCCTGGGCCTCGTTTGGCAAGAGTCAACTGACCCTCACTTTCATCGCCAAAAACTATTAACCTAACTGAACCCTTGACTATGAGAAATATCGAATCCCCAAGCTCATCAGGCCTAATTAGCTTCTGTCCAGGTTTAAATTTTTTCGTACTGGAATCCTTGCACCATTCCAATAGTTGCTCTGGTGGAAGCAGAGAAAACGGAGATTGTTCTGACAATTGAACCGTTAGGTTCTCCAGCCACATAGATTCTTTGCTGGAGGTCAATTTTCAACTAAGTCCTTTTTCTCAACCGACCCTAGAATACTAACTAGGGTATCAACCACAGTATCTATCCATAATCGAAGCTGCTCAGCAAGCAAATACTCTTCAGTAGCTTTATCCAACACACTTGGTTGCCAAGTTTCCAGTTGAACCAAACAGCAATCCTTTCCCATTTGTAAAGGATTGCTAAGCTTGCCAGGCTCTAATCTCGACAATAGTGGACCCAACCCATGAGGCATAGACTCGAGATTTTGATATGGAATTAATCCTCCCTTAACACTTTCTGGACCTTGACCAAACATACGGGAAGCTTCTTCAAAGGTGGTTTCTTTAGCTTTTATACGGTGATATAGCTCTTTAACCAAATCCTTATCTTTTAATCTCAACAACCTACAACTGGCTCGGTCAAGACTACTTTTTCTGGCTAGAAAAAGACTCTCAAGCTTGTGATTCCAGTTCGTTCTTGCCCAACGCATTGAAGCCGGAGCAACACGAAGCTTTTGCTGCAAGTTTTCAATGGTCAAACCAAATTCTTTAAGACTATTTTTCTTAAGCCAGTTCTCCTGAAGTATTTGCAATTCATTTAGATCCTCAGGAGAGTCAAAGTCGACCTCTAAGGAAGCCTCGAGTCTTACCCAATACACCAATGCTGCTCTCCACATTCCAGCCGGCAAAAGCAAATCTTTTGCCGAATTCAAGGTTCCCCTAACCTTGGCGAGCCTTGCAGGGGTTAGCCAAGTGTGAGGGTCTGGATCAATTGGAGCAGATGTGACAGATGAGCTGGTCATAGATGAAAGAATGCCATAAGAAAGCAAAAGGTCTATGGCTCAGGTGATTTCTGAGGAGCAAAAGCTTCTAAACAAAAAACTGCATGAAGAAAACAAAAATTTTGGGAATAGGGCCAATGCCGCAGGGCTAGGGAGCAATATCCCCACAGCACTTATACGCATGCATGAGCTGAACCTCTGCAATTCCTTCTTAGACTATGGATGCGGCAAAGGTAGGCTGGTAGAGAGATTAATTGAGGAACTACCTAATACAATAACAGTCAATGGATACGATCCTGCAATAGAAAAATATGAAATTAAACCAGAAGATCCCGTAGATATTCTTACTTGTTTAGATGTACTAGAACATATAGAAATGGAGAATATAGATGCCGTATTAACTGACATCCAGAAACTAACGAAGCATTTTTGCTACTTAGTAATTGATTTACAACCTGCTGTAAAAAAATTAGCCGATGGTAGAAATGCCCATATTCTCTTAGCACCTCAAGAATGGTGGGTAGGGCGTATCGCACAAATATTCAAATGCCAAGCAAGTTTTCCCGTTATGCATACTAAAGGCCTTCCACAAAAATTAGTGATAGCCGCAACAAATAACCCAAGGGTAGTTGGTGCAATGTATGGATTCCTGATCAAAATGAGACTTTTTAATTTCGCCATGGGTGGTGGAATTCTTGGAGGTAAGACAATGGAAGAAGCAAAAAAAGCTGCACAAGCAAAAAAAGAATCTCAATTAAAAGAAAAAGAATCTAAAACAGATGAAAAAGAATCCAAAACAGATGAAAAAGAATCTAAAACAGATGAAAAAGAATCTAAAACAGAAGAAAAACAATGAACATAGAAAATAAGTTAAATACAATCAGGAAGAATCATGGTCCTTGGACTGCTCATAATCTGGAATTAAAACCAGGAATTTTTACTATTAAGCCTGACATTCCTGATCGTGCACAACGAAGAGCACAGTTATACGCAGGGCTAACAAGAACATTGCTAAAATTACCTAATTTATATGGATTACGTGTTCTAGACCTAGGATGTCTAGAAGGTGGTATCAGTATATTTCTAGCTCAATCAGGAGCCGACTGTACAGGGATAGACGTTAGACCTCAACACATCATAAAGGCTTCATTTTCAGCTGAAGTAATGGGATTGAAACATAAATGCAAATGGATACAAGGCGATGTAACAGATCAAAATTTATGGAAAAGACTGAATAAATTTGACCTTGTAATATGTTCTGGACTTTTGTATCACTTAGATGAACAGAATATTATTAGCCTACTAAAAAATCTGCACAAATATTCCACTTCTAATGGGCTCACAATAATTGATACGAATATTGCAGCATCCGCACAAGAATGTTTTGAAAGTGATAAAGGAAAATCATTTTGGGGCTGTCGATTTCAGGAACACCCGCCTGAAAGGTCTGAAAAAGATCGATTAGCAACAGACTGGAGTAGTTTCGCAAATAATGAAGCATTCTGGTTAACAGAAAGAAGTCTTACTAACTGCCTAATCACTAGCGGTTTTGGTACAGTTTTAAAACCCTTATATCCCTATCATGAATGGGGGCATCAAACTCGTGATGTTTGGGTTGCTTTTCCTGGACCAAGTGATCCGAATGGTTTACCTCTTAGAATAGATCCCGACCAACGACCTATAGATCATCCTGCTCTAAATAAAAAATGCTAAATGAATATTCTCTTTATACATAAAGGTTTTCCAGGCCAGTTTAAGCATCTTGTTCCTAAGCTTAAAGCAAGAGGAGATCAACTAACTTGCATACAGCCTAGTAATGGAAAAATCAAGTTAAAAGATTTGGTTAATTACTATCCCTACAAATTAACAAGGGGTAATGCCGAAAAAATACATTATCTTGCCCTCGAGACAGAATCGAAAGTGCTACGTGGAGAGGCAGTCGGAATAGTTGCTAATGAATTAAAAATAAATGGCTATAAACCTGATTTAATTATTGCTCATCCAGGGTGGGGTGAAGCACTTTTTATGAATGATATATGGCCTGAAATACCAGAACTTCATTACGTAGAATTCGCTTATCGGGCAAAAGGAGCAGACAGTGATTTTACTGATAAATATGCATTAAAACAAACGTGGCAAGAAAAAGCTAGAGGAAGAATGAAAAATGCAAGTGTACTTTTGAATCTTCAATCAATGTCGTGGGGGGTAACACCAACAACATTTCAAAAAAGTACTCTCCCACAATGGGCTCAAAATAAAACAACAATCATCCATGATGGAATCGATACGGAATGGGCTCAACCAGATCCGTTATCATCTCTTCGATTACCTAATGATTTAGTTCTAGATCCAACAAACGAAATCATTACATTTGTGAACAGAACATTTGAACCTTATCGAGGTATACATATATTCCTAGAAGCTCTCATTAAAGTCCAAAAGGTAAGACCTAACGCACACGTATTATTGATAGGAGAGGACACACCCAAGGTTAGTTATGGTGCCAGAAGAAAAGATGGGAAAGGATGGCTCACCCATCTTAAGGAAGAGCTTGGCGACTCAATAAACTGGGAAAAAGTTCATTGCCTTGGGAAAGTACCACATAAAATACTAAGAAACATCTTTCAAATAAGTACTGCCCATGTTTATCTCACATACCCATTTGTCCTTAGTTGGAGCATGCTTGAAGCCATGAGTTGCGGCGCTTTAGTTATTGGCAGCAATACTGAGCCTGTAAAAGAAGTAATTCAACATGGGAAAAATGGAATTCTATTTCCATTTGGCGATGTTGAGCAACTTTCCGAGCAACTCATCAAAGCCTTATCATCTCCAGAGAAATACAAAGCAATCCGCAAATCTGCAAGAAAAACAATAGAAGAAACATATCAGCTTGAAAAGTGTCTTCAAGAACAATTATCACTAATAGATGCTGTTGCCAGGAAAGAGATTGGCTTCTAAACTTCTGGACTATTGTTGACGAAGGGTTTTGATACTTTCAGTATTATCTATTAGCAAATCAGAAATAACACTGATTAATCTTTTCTCTCTAAGCTTCAGATTAGAAGTAATTGCCATCCCACTCCTTAAGGGTATCTTGACGCCCTTAGTTTCTAAATAAGATTTTTTCAGACTTAGTTTTACAGGAAATCGATAGAATTTTAGTGATTCATCTGGCGGCAAGGCATCTGCTCCTATATGTGAAATTTCTGCATCTAATTCTCCATAACGGCTGAAAGGAAATGCATCAACACGTACTTTCGCCTTCTGACCAATTTTAACGAAACCTATATCTTTATTAGGTACAAAAACTTGTGCTCTAAGTCCTCCCTGAGGTACCAGGGTAAGAATTTTTTCTCCTGCTTTAATAACACCATCTACGCCTGCTTTGGGATCAAAAATAACTCCCGATACAGGAGCAACCACATTTTGATATTGAAGAGTCAAGTCGGCTTTGGTTAATTGATTTTGCATTTGCCCAATAGACTTCTGAGAATTAATCTTTGTTAAATTCATTTCCAATTGTGCATTAGCAAGCTCACTCTTTAATTCATAAAGTTCATCCAATTGTTGCAGATAAGTAACACGTTGAAAGGCACCTTCCTCAACTAGCTCCTTTAACTCTTTTGATATTTTCTCGTTTGTTCTAACTTTTTGCTGAAGAACTGATTTCTTCTGATTTAACAAACTCAAAGCACTTTTCAAATCACGTTTTTCTAATTCAATTAATCTCGATAACATTGTTTTTTGGTCCGCTGCTTCACGCGTATCAAAGCGAAGCAAGAGATGACCCTTTTCTACAAACTGACCATCTTGAAAGAAGACAGCTGCAACTTTCCCGCCTGCAGGAGTTTTGACATCAGTGCTCCCAGAAATTGCCTGTAACTGACCTTTCACGGAAACAACTTCATCAATTCTAAATAAAACCCCTCCTAAAACAGCTATTGATCCCAGACCAACAAGAATCCCAGTCAAGCTTTGGGCCCAAATTGGCGTCTGCCTTAGTACTAGAGAACGATTTCGCGCCAACCAACGATCTGCAGCCTCTGCAAATCGTTTTTTTGGTTCAAATTTCTGGGGTGTTGGGACAGCACTTTGCTGTTTAGTCGCTAGTTCTTTCTCCTGTTGCCTACTGCCATGAAGAGCCTCTTGACTAGACTCTTTACTGGGCTGCTTTGGAGCTGAATTTTCGTTCATATAAATAGACTAAATGGTGACAAAAAACACAACGGATGATTTTGAAAAATACGGTGCTATGCACTTGACCAAAGTGCTTCCGCAAACCTTGCTAAGAAGACTTAGAAAACAAATTGGTAAATGTCTTTCAAAAGATTCTAAAAGACTGGGAATTGATCGCTGTGCAGTTGCAGTACATCAACAATCACCTCAGGACTTTTACCAGTTGACTCAAGAGCTATACAAATCAAAAACCCTTTATGAACTTGTTCTTCATCAAAAAATTGGTGACCTTCTGAAAATTCATAAAGGGTGGCCTCAAGCAGCCCTTAGTCCAATATTTAATCTACGTTCAAAAATGCCATGGAGTATCAGCCAAAATCCTTTCACAAACGTCCCTTGGCATCAAGATTATGGCGCTAGCGATCCCAATAGCGGTGAGATTGATCTTGTAACTGCATGGATTCCCCTCACTGCCGCAAATACGCACCATGGTGGCTTAGAACTGATACCAAAATCAAATCATCTTGGTTGGTTGCCCCATCACAGGACAAAAAACGGACCCGAAGTAATTGAAGAAGAACTGATTAAAACACTAAACAAACAAAGAAACCTAAAACCCATATACATTCAAGCAATGCCAGGGGATCTAGTACTGTTTGATCAACTAACACTTCATCGAAGTCTCCCAAATAACAGCAATCGATGCAGATGGAGCATTGATGTTCGTTATGCAAGTGCTGGATCCAATACTGGGCGTCCAGGCCTTTGGAGTGTAGATCCATTAGTTGGAGAGCCGATTTCCTCTAAAGTTCTATTAAATATCTATGAACGACTAGAAGCTTTATCCAATCCTGCATTGATAATCAATAAAAGAGTGGATTTCGAAGGTAATATCGAAAGAAATTAGCCACAACTATTAAATCTCCGGAGGAATGATCCAAACAATACCCATCTTTATAGGTTATGACCCTCGTGAGAGAGCAGCTACCAATGTATTGATAGATAGCCTCTACCAACACTCAAGCCACCCCATAGCTATCCACCCTTTAGTCACCCCACAACTGGAGAATCAAGGCCTCTACAGAAGAACTAGAGATCCTAAACAAAGCACTGCATTCTCGTTTACAAGATTTCTAGTCCCTTACCTGATGAATTTCAAAGGTTGGGCAATATTTATGGATTGCGACATGCTATGTAGAAATGATATTACGGAACTCTGGGAACAAAGGAATGACAATTTTGCTGTCATGTGCGTACATCATCAACACAAGCCTAATGAAAGTGTGAAATTTCAAGGAGAGCCACAGACTCCCTACCCAAAAAAGAATTGGAGTTCTTTAATGTTGATGAATTGCTCACGCTGCAGTGCACTGACTGTTGATTTTGTGAATTCAGCTTCAGGTCTCGAACTTCATCGCTTTCATTGGTTATCGGGAGATCACGAAATAGGAGAATTAAAAGATAGTTGGAATCACTTAATAGACGTACAAAACCCCCAAGTATCCAATGATGCAGAGATGCTTCATTGGACACTTGGGGGACCATGGTTTCGTGACCAACGAACAATGGGAGGTGCATTGGCTGCAGAATGGTTCAGTGCCAGAGATGAAGCTATGAAGCTCTGGGATTAATGCGAGTTATTGTTGCAGTTCCTGCAAGACTAGAATCCTCTCGGTTGCCTGGAAAGGTTCTTGCGGATATTGGCGGAAAGCCAATGATTCAAAGAGTATTAGAAGCCTGCAAAAAAGCAAAGACACCTCATGAAATAGTATTATGTACAGACAATCATTTATTAATTCAATATAGTCAAAGTTGGGGTTTCAAGGCCCTACTAACCAGCAAAGAATGTGAATCCGGAAGTGAAAGAATTGCTTCGGTAATCCACAAACTTATTGGCACTGAAAATCCTAAAAATACAGTCATTATCAATGTCCAAGGAGATCAACCTTTCATCGATCCTTCAGTCATTGATGCAATGGCAAATGAATTCTCAAATCAAAAGATAATCCCTGAAGTTCTTACACCTATCTACCAAATGAGCAGAGAAAAGATACACAACCCCAATATTGTCAAAACATTAGTTGCTGCGAATGGTCAAGCCATTTACTTTTCAAGATCCGCCATTCCCCATGTGCGTAGTGTAGACCCAACAGAATGGCACATGCATACGAAATACTGGGGCCATGTAGGAATCTATGGATATCGCGGTGACATACTTTCCCAGTGGAAAGAACTACCATTTTCTCCTCTTGAGAAAACAGAGAGACTGGAACAATTAAGATTAATAGAAGCTGGTATTCAAGTGGGTACATTCACCGTCGAAGGAGAATCACTATCTGTAGATACTGAAGAACAATTACAACAGGCAAGAGAGATTGCAAAAAACCACTTTCAAGAAGGTGAATAACAACAATATTAAATCAATAAGAATAATTTGGATTAATCTCAACTGTGCATATGATCGAAGAGAAAGGATGCTATGGGCATTAAAAAAAGGAAATTGGAATTCCCTTCGCCTAGAAGCGGTAAATGGAAAAGATAAAAGCAAAATTTTTATTCCTCTCCCTAATATATTTAATGCAGGGACTAATCTTCCTGGCGTAAGGAGATGGCATGAAATAAAACCTTGGAGAAGAACATCCAGAATGGAACTTGCTTGCTTAGCCAGTTGGAAAAAAATGCTATTAAAAGCCGAAAAATTAGGAGAAGAATGGATTCTATTAATGGAGGATGATATTGGATCTAGTCTTTCTACACCGCAAGCGTGGCCTATCAGCCTAAATCAAATTATTAACGAAGCACCTAAAGGAACACTAGCAATACAATTGGCACCTATAAGTGCAAATACAAGGACGAATCTTCATCAACAATGGAGAGAAAGTGGAAAAAAGAAATGGTTAGTCCCAAAAGAAAAAGTTAAGAGTCATGGCAATGGATCTGTACTAATACATCGAAAAGCATTCAATTATCTAATACCAAAAATTAGTAAAATGCTAAACAACTACCAACCAAACATTCATCTGATAACGCATCCATGGACAACACGTCCAGTAGCCGACAAATGGATTTATGCATCTCTCCCAAAAGAGACTTGCCAAGTACTCAGCTACCCAATTTTTTGCCTGGATGCCCACGATTCTTCACTACACAAAAGCCATGTCAATGCTTACCACCTTCCTAGCAAAGAGGCCACAATTAAAATTTGGTCAGAAGATAAGCATTATCAACTTTTAGAAGCGCAGTCACAGTGGGATGAATTAATAAAAAACTGAACTAAGATTTTTCCTTAACTGGTGCAGGTTGAAACATAAACATCGAATAGATAACATTACGACGCATATTTGTCATCATTTCGAGAAACATATCATACCCCTCATTTTTATATTCAATCAATGGATCTTTTTGCCCATACCCACGTAATCCAACTGATTCTCTGAGAGCATCCATAGCTTGCAAATGCTCTCTCCAAAGAGTATCAATCTGCTGAAGAATAAAAAAACGCTCTGCTTCTCTCATCAATCCTGGCCTGTCTTCTTCTATTTGATTTTCTTTAAGGTCATAGGCATTGCGGAGTTGTTCTTTCAAAAAAGAAGTTAACTCATCTAAATTAAGACCATATAGTTCCTTTGCTTTCAAATCCTCCAAAAGATAAACAAATTCCTGTACCTTTTTAAGAAGTTGCTCAATATCCCATTCTTCAGGAGGTAATTCAGAGTTAACATAAGCAAAAACAATATCTTCAATTGTTTGTTCTCCATAACCAATTACTTGTTTTTTCTGATCTGCACCTTGTAAAACTCTTCTTCTTTCTGCATATACAGCCCGCCGCTGATTATTCATCACCTCATCATACTCAAACACTTGTTTACGTATGTCATAGTAGTAAGTTTCAACTTTTTTTTGAGCTCCCTCAAGAGACCTTGTGAGCATTCCTGACTCAATTGGCATATCTTCCTCAACCCGAAATGCATTCATTAATGCAGCTACGCGATCACCACCAAAAATTCTCAGCAGATTATCACCTAAAGACAAAAAGAATCTTGTACTCCCAAGATCTCCTTGCCTACCTGCCCTCCCACGAAGTTGATTGTCGACTCTTCTTGATTCATGCCGTTCTGTTCCAATAACATGGAGTCCGCCCGCTTCTCTAACACGAGACTCTTCTTGCTTGACTACCTCTTCATACTCATTTTTGACACTAAGAATTGCCTTTCTAAGTAAAGATATTTGAGGATCATTAGTAGGAGCTTTCTCCGCCGCAGTTGCAATATAATCCTCAAGTTGAATAACAGTTAATGCTCTATCACCCCATACTTTGACTAAATCTCTAACCAAATCAGAAAGCACTTTATCTGTATCATCAGTAAGGGAACAAGGATAAAGTGTTCCTATCACTTTAGCCTCACTAGATATTTTTGAATTAGTAGATGAATTCGAGAGATTATTTTTTCCAAATCCATCCGGAGATTCAGATGATCTTTGAAGTGGTATAGGAGGTCGATGTCCCTCCTCAGGCTTAACTAATCTAGGTAGTAAGACTTCTCTTAACTTCAATCGAGCCATATAGTCACTATTGCCTCCTAGAATAATGTCTGTTCCTCTACCAGCCATATTTGTTGCTATTGTCACAGCACCAGCTCTGCCAGCCTGGGCAACGATTTCTGCTTCCCTCTCAACATTCTCGGGTTTAGCATTTAAAAGGTTATGCGGAACATCTTGCTCTTGAAGAAGAACACTAAGTAATTCACTTTTTTCAACACTAGTAGTACCAACTAAAACAGGCCTTGATTGTTTATGAATCTCGGCAGTTTCTTTCGCTACAGCCCTCCATTTTGCCTCTTCTGTTTTATAAACTTGATCAACCCAATCTTGTCTGGATAAGGGTCTATTAGTAGGGATAACAGTGGTCTCAAGCTTATATGTCTTTTGAAATTCAACCTCCTCGGTCTTAGCAGTACCTGTCATTCCAGCTAATCTTGGATATAGCAAAAAGAAATTTTGATAAGTAATTGATGCCAAAGTTTGCGTTTCCGGTTGAATTTTCAACGCTTCCTTTGCTTCAATAGCTTGGTGCTGGCCGTCACTCCAACGCCTACCAGGCATTACTCGACCAGTAAACTCATCTACAATAACAGCTTCATCATCGCGCACAATGTAATTAACATCTCTAATAAACAATTCCTTAGCTTTAAGTGCATTTGTTATGTAATGTGCCCAGGGATCTTCAGGATCAAAAAGATCACTTACGTTTAGTATTTTCTCTGCTTTAGAAAAACCTTCATCTGTAAGTGTACAACTTCTTTGTTTCTCATCTACTTCATAATCACCTTCAGGGTCAATACCATCCTTACCCATTTCCTCAGCCCGCTCCAAAGACGAAGCAACTTCTGCAGCCTTCTGATACTTTTCTTGCGGGCGTTCGACTTGACCAGAAATAATTAAAGGAGTTCTTGCCTCATCTATCAAAATTGAATCGACTTCGTCAATCACACAATAATGAAATTCCCTTTGAACAACCTCACTAATATCAGTAGCCATATTATCGCGAAGGTAATCAAATCCCAGCTCCGAATTAGTTGCATAGGTAATATCAGAAGCGTAATTTCGTCTTCTTTCCGTAGGACTCATATCTTGTTGAATTAACCCAACTGAAAATCCCAAAAATCTATGAACCTGACCCATCCATTCCGCATCACGTCTAGCAAGATAATCATTGACAGTAACCACATGTACTCCTCTACCTGTCAAAGCATTTAGATAAGAAGGCAAAGTTGCTACAAGAGTTTTTCCCTCACCAGTCTTCATTTCAGCAATCTGACCTTCATGAAGAACCATTCCACCGATTAGCTGGACATCAAAGTGTCGCATTCCTAAAACCCTTTTAGAAGCCTCGCGGACCACCGCAAAAGCCTCTGGAAGCAATTTATCCAGCAAAGGGAGTTGACGTTTAAGGTCTCCAGCATTTGAAAGCATCTGACGCAAGTCACTGGTTTTTGCCCGAAGTTCGTCATCAGTCAATGGAGCAATGTCCTCTTCAAGAACATTGATGTCAGTCAAGATCGGCTGATAGGGCTTCAGCTTGCGGGCATTAGGATCACCCAGCAGGAGCTTGAGCATGGTTTGAGCTGCTACTTGAAATATTCATAAGACTAACGAGAATGTTGGTGGATCTACTCAAAATGCTTGAAGAAATGATTCACGTATATTTAAGGGTCAAAACAAAAAGCACAATTTAATTTGAGCAACGGCCTGACCTAGGGCCCCTTACGCTAAGGAAACTCAAAGCCTCAATGCTTGGGATGCAAATGTTTTCCTCTGATAAATCTTGAAAATGAAGCAAGTCAAAAACAATAATCTTGCACGGGCTCTAAGACTTCGTGCCCTTGCGAAGACAATTGAACCCATAAGTAATACAAGGCATGGGAATCAGCTAATTGCTTTCAGAGCACTAAGAAATCTTCAAGGGAAAACAACAAACCTCCTATCTTTCAAAAGATGGATCAGGACAAGAAATTGGAAAAGAAATAATAAGCTACTCAAAAATCTAGTCTGTATTGCATCAAGAAAACTCGACACCCAAACCAAGCAAAAACAATTGTCAACATATAGAACTCACTTAAAAAGTACAAGAGCGTGGCAATCGTCAGAGAAAGAAATCAATGAAAGAAAGTGGAATTTCCGAGGAAGAGTTTCGAACGTCGAAAATTTAATAAGTCAAATGATACGAAAAGATAGTCAGAAGATATTCTTCTTTCATCACTTCGACGAATATGGATACATTCCTAAGAGTTGGCTTACATGCTTAGAAAAGCTAGATCAAAATGGTTGGATGGTAATCGTATCAAGCACCTTTCTTAATGAAAAATCTCAAGAAGAAATATTGGAAAGAAATTTGTTATTGAGTAAAAGAAAAAATATGGGTTTATGCCTAGGGGCCTATAAAGATTTTATTCTCATGATTAAAGATAAAGGTTCAATTGCGAATAATTGCAATCAACTTATATTAGCCAATGACAGTACAATTCCTATAAAAGGTAGTGATGCATTTGCTAGTTGCATCGATGACATTTCGAAAAGATTACACACCGAAGAAGCCTTAATGGCAGGAATAACAGATTCTGTACAATGTGGGACTTATCATATTCAGTCATACTTATTAGGTGTAAATCAAGCACTTATAAAAAATTCAACCTGGACAAATTTCTGGCAAGAACTATCACTAACAGGAGATAAAGAGACACTAATTCGAGAAGGTGAACTGACATTAAGCAATAAGCTTGTAGAAGCTGGTTTAACTACCTGGGCAAGATACCCATTAATAAATTTACTAATTGACCAAGAGAATATCGAACATGAACTTGGAAGTCAAGGTATCCTAATGCCAAGCCTTTGCAATCCAACAATACATGCTTGGAAATCACTACTTAATGCAGGTTGTCCACTAATAAAAAAACAATTAATATTTGAGATTGCCCAGCAACCAATACCGATCAGTCAAATAGGTCAGTGGATGAATGATAATGAATATGAAATCAGAGCAGACCTAGAACATTTACTCAGATCGAGATTTAAAGTTATTCATAATATTAGTAATAGCTCAAAGCCATCTCTACCCAGAAGAATAATAAATCGATTAAAACGTATAATCAACGTTAGCATAGGCAGATAATCCTAGATCTAATAAATTCTAATAAATATTTTTAAATTGATAATATTGACCTTTAGTCAATATTTAAGGGACAACCATTCATGACGATCCTCTAATACCATTGATAGTGCTTTCAAACTTCTATTTGTTGCCAAGTGACTCATTGACAGGGTGTGACTTCTATAAATAGCGTGTATAAATGGACATTGCACTCCATAAAAACCTTTCTCAACTAACTTGCACCAAAAATCGTAGTCTTCCCAACCACCCTCAATATGTGTATATCCCTCTACAGCGGACCAAGCAGATCGTCGAACCAGCGCCATAGCATCTACAAAATTTCCTCTAATAAATCGCTCACTCTGCCAACTCTCTCCCCCCACAAGAGTTCTCGTATCATCAATGCGTCCAAGTTCAGACTTTACAGCAATTAAAGGGTGGACTACTGCAAGTGAATCGGGTGCTTTATCAGTCAAAGAATAACAAGATTGAATTGCATTTTCCATAAGATAATTATCAGCATCTAGAACAAAACACCAATTTGAATTAGCCAAGGAAAAAGCTGTATTTCTAGTTACTGACAAACCAGAATTTGTATCATGCTTAAATAACTTTAAGCTTACAAAAGGATGCGTTCTCTGGTTCATCCAAGCATAAACAATTTCCGCACTTGAATCCAAAGAGCAATCATCAATAACTATCAACTCTAAATTTTTTTGAGTTTGTCTGGCTACACTGTCTAATGCTTGAATTATTTTATCTTGATAATTATATAAACTTACCAAAACGGAAACCTCTGGCTTTTTGTTATTACTCCAGTTATAAATTTCTACAATAGGCGGAGAGGGCCTTTGCTCAGATAAGGCTCTAAAATTTTTACCTAAAAGATCAGCTCGAAGCTCAGACGGAGTGGGTTGGGATTTGGCAGATAAAAGACGTATATTTTCAAGCCTTAAAAATCGTAAAAGAGGAGATAGTTGCTTGCCATCAGGTAATACCAAGTTAATCGTATTAGATTTAGTCAAAGCATCCTCAAACCAAGCTGCTTTAGCAATTGCATAAGTAGTATTGACAATGGACAATTCAAACCATCCAGGCATATAAACGATAGGTAATGTCTGTTTATTTCCTATCTCTTCAGCTTCTTTAGTAAGTTCTAGGTCCCATTCATTCCCTAGCCTACCTAAAACCAAGATGCTGTGTGAAGTCGCATTTGGCAAACCTAAATATTCGGACCATGCGTAATTATTTCTTTGTATAAATTGAGATAACCACCCATTATCTGGTGAGTGATATGAGAGCCAAAATGCATTTAAACCAAGTGCTCGTAAAAGATAAACTCGAGATGGCAAAGGATCGAAAATTATCTCATATCTTTTGAGGTTAATAAACCATTCAGGAATCTTGTCGGGAATTGGTAAAGTAAGATTAATTGCGATCTTTAACTTTCTTTCTAAATAATTCGTCTCTTTACTATTAGGACTAAATATCAATTTATATAAGTTACCTTCTTCTAATTGGATGTGGTTTGCCAGATCTTGAATAGGTAATCTATTTATATATAAATGAGTTTCCCATTCCAAAAGAGAACTGCCAATAAGAGTTATAGATTGACAAGATTCACAAAGTAAGTCGGCAGAATACCTAGGAGCTTGATGGTGCTCCCATGCGTTTTGCCAAGCACTCCAACTCCTTGGAGAACGAACTAAAGTATGACAATTTGGTGGAAACGAAGAATCTGGTTTAAACAAATATTTTGTATTACTAGAAGAAAGGTTAAAGTCTTCAGGATTCTGATTTGAAAGAAGTTGATCATAAAACAATTTTACAGTTCTTCTAACACCTTTTCGGGAAGGATAACTTCTTCTAAGGTCCTTCCTAATGAGAGACAGAGCTTTGTCTAATTTTTCCTGTGAAGGTTCAAAATTTGGGATAAAATTAATTAATGATCTTAATTGTTGTTGAGGTGTATTAAACCAATCGCCATAATGTATGGTGGATAATGGGCAAAAAGAAATGGTATTTTCTATTACTTCCTTGTTATGTAAATACCAAATCTGTTGAGCCCTAACTGAAGTCATACCGGTTATAGCTGAATCACGGCGTAATAAAGAAGCTACAACTTCGGAAGGATCCCTTACGGCTAATATAACCCTTATATTAATTGAAATTTGACTTGCTATCAGATTCCATAAAGGCAATAATCTACTTGTCCGTGGATCTTTGATTGCATAAAGATTATTCTTTTGATTAACATGGTTATGCAACAAACTTATCAGTTGCTGTTTAACTTTAAGAGTCGCTGGATCGGTCAACCAATCGTCTGGCAATGGATATGTCCCTTTATAAGAAGGCCACCACCTATCCAAATCAACTAAAAGTTGTTCTTGTAAATCAACAACCTCTCTCCACTCAAAATAGCCGTCTGGATTATGTTCATCTCCCACTATATGTTGGCCTGGGAAATATAAACCTAAACTCTCAAGAATATTTCCCAACAAAGACGTACCACTCCGATGCATTCCCACTACTAAGAGCAATGTCGATTTGTGCAATGAATTCTTGAGGAGCTAATCATCGCTAATTATATATCTTGAGGGATGTCAAGCAAATCCTTCTTATTTCTTAGAAATCTAAATCCAAATCAACTTTAAACCATAAAAGGTAGAGTCTTCCTAGATCTACAGAGGAACAAAAGACTAATATATATTCCAAATAAATTAATCATGAACAAAGTGAAGCATACAGAGAAATCTAGAGTTCCACTTATCAGAGAATTTCTTAGTATGCTCAGGTATCGATAAAATATATTATAATCAGCGAACCAAGACAACCTCCCTAGGTTTTCTTTAACATAAAGAATTGGTGATAAAAGGAATAGTAATTGCATCACTATTGGAACTAATTGAAGAATGTCATGGAAGCGAACACCCAAAAGGCAAACAATTAATGGGAACCAATATAGAAAAATCAACAAATTAATCAGTGGAAGAATAGCCGGTATAAATAAATTAAGAATAAGAGAGTATTGAAAAATTGAAAGACAAAATACAACGAGTATAAAAGATTGAAAAAAAGTTTGCAGCTGGAAAGCCCATTCCTCTAACGTGTAAAATACAGGGTGAAGGTTGACATTTTTTAAATTATTAGCATTGTAATCTAATAACGTAGGTGCTGCACAGACTGCCGATGAAAGAGAATTCCATATAACAAGACCAATTCCCAGATAAACAACATATTCTGAAAAATTACTAACTTTAAAGACTGTCCCATAGACGGTGGCAAGGACCGCCACTGATAATAAATTTGAGATTCCCAACCAGAAACTACCTAATGTTGTTCGTGCAAAGCGTGAGCGACTCCTAGCGGTAGCAGTAAACCACCAAGCTCGTCGTGTGGAATAGGCATATCTGAGTGATCTAATTACTTCTGTCATGATAAGAATCGATTGCTTCTTGTATCTGACCGTCAAATACAATTTTGCCCTTAGATAAGACAATACCACGCTTACAGAAGCGAGTTAAAAGAGATTCTGAATGGCTTGCGAAAAGCAATGTTCCAGAATTATTGATAAATGAATCTAAACGTTGGGTTGCTCTAGAATAAAAATCCTGATCGCCGGTTCCAAACCCTTCATCTACAGCTAAGCATTCATGAGTCATAGAGGTGAGTATTGAAAAAAGTAACCTCGAACACATACCTTCACTATATATTTTCACAGGAAGGTGAATGAAATCTCCAACACCTGAAAAATCAACGACATCTCGTATATATTCATCAAATCCTTCGAGACTATATTTCATTAATAAATAAGCTCCTTTAGCGGCATCGTAGCCACTTAAATCTGGACTAGTAGGAAAGCTCTTATTAATCATAGGGTGGACTTTTACCGATCTATAAATAGTACCTGATGTAGGTTTATAAATGTCTGAAGCCAATCTCAGAAAGGTTGATTTACCAGACCCATTATGTCCTAATAAACCTACTCTTTCTCCAGAGTTAATTACAATGTCTACACCCATTAATGCATTAACAAAAGTTTTATTATGAGAAGATCGAAGTGCTCCCCCTGCTGCAGACCTAATAAATGTTTTAGCTAAAGAACGTTTTGAAAGATTGTTAACAGGTATCTGCAAGGAAACGTTTGAAAAACGTATGGCTATGTCCTTTTCAGAAGATCTATTGGAGACAATCTCAGAATTATGCGATGCATCACCAAGAGATGAAAACAGGTTGTAGCTTCCCAACCGGGAACTGCTCAAGGGATTCAAAGAATACACTTCAAGATAAACCAATAATAATGCTCAAAAGCCTCTGTGGCAAAGTTACAGAAAGCCAAATCAAGAATTTACTATAAGAAATCTCCATTATTGGAAAAGGAATTCAATTTTACTTGAACTAAACACAATAATCCGGAAAAACAAATTAAATTTAGAGCAAACATCAATTACCTTTCTATAAAAACAATTATTAATCAAATCCCATATTTTTCAAGGAATCACCCCATCCACCAAGGTACATTCCTTCGTAGGGATTAATACCCTTACGATATGAAAATCTTGGTCTATTAATATAGCTAGTATTTAAGCCTCTTGAAACATATAAGTTCATTATTTCTTGCTTCAAAGAAGAATCATTTTGGTAATAAGTATAGCGCTTAACAATTGACTGAAGCTGGGTCAAAGAATAAGAACCAGCCATGACTAAATCCTTTTTTAGAAATGGAGATTGCATATATTCAACAAACAATAATGCCAATGAATGACTGGGGTTATGACAAGTAAGAATTGAGAGTATTTTTTGTAGCTCAAACTCATAGAGATTATCTCCTTCCACACAGCAAGAAAGATGCATTGCATTTTTCGGCAACAAAGATAAGAACTGATTTGAAATAACATTTTTTTCAGAACATATATTATCGTATAAAGTGACTGAATCATACATTACATGAGATGAATAATGTGAAAATATCTTTTTAGTCAATCTTATCTCACATTTATCAATGGAATAAAATCGATGTGTAAAAGGGGTATATTTCTTCCAGAATTTGTAAAAACTATGTGACATAAATATTGTAGATCTCATACAAAGAAAGAAAGATTGATAATGTTGATGTAACTCATAATTCTTACTCAAAGCTATCAGGTCGTGCTCACTTTCTGACAAGAGGGTTGAAAAACGCAATCTGAAATTCTCGGCATTAGTTCCCCCAAGAAAAAGATTGCTATCATTACAGAACAAAAGCCATTCTACGTTTTTAAAAAAACCTTTACTTTTGAAAAAGAGATATGCGTCCTTCCATGCTCCACAATCACTACCTACGTTAGGCCTGCAGACAACCTTGTGACATATGGTAGATAATTTTTCTATGATATTGGGCAAGAGTGGTCCATTATGGATATAGAAAATTGAGAATCCAACCTTTGATAAAGACTCTATATACTTTATATTGCTTATAGGAATAGAATCTCTTGAATGGTAAGCGACAAATAGAGCAATTCGTTTGGGAGATACACTTGAAGAGATTTTAATATTACCATTAAGATGTCTATATTTATGCATACGCATAGAGACTGAGCCACCATTGAGTTTATGCAAGATATATTTTACAAATGCTTCTAAAGCATATTCAAACTGAAAATAAATCCGTCGTGGATTAAACAATGAGCGCAGGTTCTTCCGGAATCCCATTGGCAGTATATTTCCTGAATAGAATAATAGCACATCATTATATATAAAGATATTAGATATAGATAGTAGTGGAGAAAATTTTTAATCTAATTGATCAAAGATTTGATTTCTAGACAATTAGATAAATTATTTCATCCCAAAAGGTAATCTAAAAAACAATAATAAGATAAAAGGGATTTGTTTCCATGCACAATGCTTCCTTAAGCGTCCACTCAATAATATGAGAATTCGTCGATAAATATTAACTCTTTGATACTTAATTATCAATGGTAATTCGCCTCCAAACCGACTATAAAATAATTTTGCTTGATAATAATACATTGCTATTCTCTTCCAAGGTATATATTCCAAAACTTCTTTTAGTCTTGAGATTATATAAAATAATTGTTGTCTTGAAGCTCCAATCAAATTGGAATCATGCTGTCTATAAGAGACTAAGCTTTCAGAAATAAATAAGATCGCTCCAAATCTGGAAGCTACTAATGCCAGCCACATATCATGATAAAATAATTCTGATGGGATAGGGATCGCAATATTTAAAAGCGACTTATTAATTAAGGTTGTAGATCCAGTAACTACATTCTGAATTAACAAATCATCAAGAGAAGTTCGCTGAGGATTTAAATTTTGAAAATCGAAAAAAGATTGAGAAATCAGACTTCCATCTTCGCGAATAAGACGTAAATCTGAATGAACTAAAATAGGATAATTGCTACCTTTCAATTTCTCCTCTTGACTGCACAACATATAGGATTTCTCAAGTTTTTCTAAATCCCAAATGTCATCTTGATCCGCAAATGCTATATAGGGTGAATTTGAAAATTGTACTAGTCTTCCAAAATTAGCTTTACATCCAAGTCGCCTTTCAGGTGAACTAAGCAATAACCAATCGGGCCAATACTTTTTTAGAGATATAAGTAATTCATGAGATCCATCAGAAGAGCAATCATCACTAACAATTAATCTTTTTGGTTTGATTGTTTGTTTATAAATACTAAGAATCTGTTCTTCTAAATAGCGTTCACCATTGTAAACTGCCATTAGAACATCTATTTCGACTATCTCCTTCATTACCACAATGACCAACCCCACTTAGTAAAATAAATCCATGCACTTTTCAAATTGACCAACATCAATAGGAAACTTTTATAATTACCTCTCCCCCAATCATGTTGAACTTCTGCAATAGGCAAATGAATGCACTTCCCCTCACAAGCTAATCTTCGAGTTAAATCAGCATCTTCCAAATAAAGAAAGAATCTTTCATCAAAACCACCTATCCTTACAAAAGATTCTCCTCGAATAATCATGCAACAACCACTAAGATATTGAGCTTCAAATACTTGATTATAATTATAAGAAGACATTTCATACCAGCGATCATAATTTAACAACCATTTTGGCTTTAACCAAGACCAAATAAATCTTCTGCTAAATAATCCCAGTACAGTAGGGTGACGTTTGCAAAGCTTCTGTACCTTGCCTGTATCATCAATAATCTTAGGGACTGCAAGACTAACCTCAGGATTCTTGTTTAACCAATAAAGCATCTTTTCAAAAGTTCCTTGATCCCAAACCAGATCTTGATTCAAAACACCTATATAGGGAGGTAATTTTTCGAATGTAGACACTAAGGAATTAATTGCACGTCCATAACCAAGATTCTCTTTTTGACGTAAACAAACTTCTGCAGATATCTCCAGATCAATAATATTATCTGAATCACAATAATCATTTACTACTATTGCATAACCAATTTCAAGGGGAAGCTTAGATAAACATTCCGAAAGATTTTTTAACTCCTTGTGATTTGGGTGATAAACAACTATAAACAAAAGTAGTTTTTTAGAAGTCACCACTTGCTTTAAAGGTAATTTCTCAGAAATTGGCATTTTATAAATCCTTCAAAAGAATCAATCTAAGGTTCCTATACGATTTCCCTGATATCCAGATTTGATTCCAATCTTCTCACACCAATCAAGATTATTAATATACCAAATTACAGTATTTCTAATGCCAATCTCAAAGTTATGTCTCGGCTTCCAACCTAACTCGTTAGAAATCTTTTGAGAATTAATCGCATAACGTCTATCATGTCCTGGCCGATCCTTTACTTTAGTAATTAAAGAAGAATATGAAACTTCTTGTGGCCTTAATTCATCTAAAATTGTGCAAATTGTTTCAACAACTTTCTTATTAGTCCGCTCACCATACCCACCTATGCAATAGGTTTCACCAATCTTTCCAGCAGTAACAGCAAGCAATAAACCTTCTACATGATCTTCGACAAATAACCAATCTCGAATATTTTCTCCATCCCCATAGAGAGGAATTGGTTCACCTGCAAGTGCTTTTAAAATGACTACAGGTATTAACTTCTCAGGGAATTGCCAAGGCCCATAGTTATTACTGCAGTTAGTAATCACTATCGGCAAACCATAAGTTCTATGCCAAGCCCGTACAAGATGATCACTAGCTGCCTTGCTAGCAGAATATGGCGAGCAAGGATCATAAGCTGTTGTTTCAGAAAAACTTCCTTGAGAACCTAAAGAACCAAAGACTTCATCGGTGCTGATGTGATGAAATCTAAAGTGCTCTTGTCTTTCCTGAGATAATGCTTCCCAATGCTCTCTTACTGACTCTAGAAGATTGAAGGTTCCTTTCACATTGCTATCTATAAAAGCTTCAGGTCCATCTATAGAACGATCAACGTGACTTTCAGCAGCAAGATGCATCACTACATCAGGGTTTGACTCCTTAACAGCTGCCTTAGTCGCCTCTAGATTCGTAAGATTTACAGGCAATAAAATATGTCGATCATTAATTGATAAAGCATTAATACTTGTGCAATCACTTGCGTAGCCAAGTTTATCAAGATTGAAAACATAGGCTTCTGTCTCTTGCAAAAGGCATCGCACTAAACACCCACCAATAAAACCTGCGCCACCAGTAACGAGAACTCTTGTACCAGGAGAGAACCAGGGATTCATAAATCACATCCTTGCTTCAAAAGGACACTAATCGCTCATCGCCCAAGCTCAATCGAATCTCTTACTTTTGAGAATACTCAACACTGAATGAAGCGCTTTCCTCCAATGCATCGCATCTAGTTTCAAATAGGCACGTGTCTGCCAGCTATCAAGTAATGAAAAATTTGGTCGCTTTGCTGCCGTGGGATAACTCGCAGTTTTAATAGGGTTGACTTGAGCAGAAGAACTCAAAATCCCTAAATCAACAGCTAGGTCACCTATCGCGACCGCAAAGTCAAACCAACTAGCAACCCCGGTATCACTCCAATGATGGATTTGGGGAAATTGCAGGCCGATTTCACGACTCTCGACAAGCTTCCAACATGCGGTTGCCAGTCCTGATGTACATGTAGGACAGCCAATCTGATCAGCAACAACATCTAAAGTCTCCCTTCGCTTTACCTTCAAATCATGCAATTTCAACATTGTGAGGAGAAAATTCTTTCCAACCGGTCCATATACCCAACTGGTACGTAATAACAAAGCCCTTTCGCCAAGCGCATCTAAAACTTTCTTTTCTCCTTCTGCTTTACTCTGACCATAAATACTCTGCGGTGAGATTGGATCCTCTGGCTCATAAGGCGTACTCTGTTGACCATTAAAAACAAAATCAGTACTTAGGTGCAACATTTGACCTCCATTTTCGTCCAATGCCTCTGCAAGCGACGCTGGGCCTAAAGAATTAACCGCAAAAGCCAAATTTGCTTCACTCTCTGCCTTATCAACAGCGGTATATGCAGCAGCATTAATTAACCAATCTGGTTTTATCTGTTCAATGACTTCTCTGCAAGCTAAATGGTTTGTCAAATCAAGGTCTGAGTGCGTAAACGGAATAATTTCTACATGTCTTTTATTAATTAAAGATGGTTTTGAAGAAAGTAATGCTTGACCAAGTTGTCCAGAAGCGCCAGTTATTAGAATTTTCATACAAATAAATCTCCTTCACAGAGATTCTTCAAATAAGGGGCCAATCCGTCCTTATCTGAAAGGATAGGTTGATCCAAATCTTCTCCCAAGTAAGAAACAGGCCAATCAATTGACAAGTCTGGATCATCCCAACGAATTGATCTTTCTGATTCTTTATCCCAGAAATCTGTAGTCTTATAGAGCACATCGGCATGATCAGAAATAGTCAAAAAACCATGAGCAAATCCATTGGGAATCCATAGTTGTTTGTAATTTTCTGCACTTAATCTTGCACCGACCCACTTTCCAAATGTCTTAGCAGTATAACGAAGATCAACTGCAACATCAAAAATCTCTCCTCTGACACAACGCACTAACTTGCCTTGTGGGTGAGGATTGATTTGATAATGCAATCCTCTAAGAACACCTCTAATGGAAGACGAATGATTATCCTGTACAAAAGAACAAATATCTTGACAATTTTCAAACAAATTTTTCTTCCAAGAATTCTCATTCCAACTTTCAAAAAAACAACCTCTAGAATCTTGAAAAATTCTTGGACTACAAAGAAGCGGTCCCTGGACCTTCAGTCCTTCAAGTGTGACCAGAGCCTCAAACTTCATAACCAGGAACCGATTGTGGGTTTTCAAGCACTTGCAAAAGATATTCCCCATAGCCACTTTTTCGTAGTGGATCCGCTAAAAAAATCAATTGATCATCAGTAATCCATCCCAAACGCCAAGCGACCTCTTCAGGACAACCAACCTTTAAACCCTGTCGATGCTCCAAAGTACGAATATAAGCAGAAGCTTCATGTAAGGAATCACAAGTACCTGTATCTAGCCATGCCATCCCTCTGCCCATTGACTCGACTCTCAAAGACCCCTCAGCCAAATACTGTCGATTCAAGTCCGTAATTTCTAATTCACCACGGTGAGAAGGCTTGACTTTCTTTGCCTTTTCAACAACTGTTTGATCATAAAAATAAAGTCCTGTAATTGCATAGCGACTTTTAGGGTAAGAAGGTTTTTCTTCGATGCTCAATGCATTTCCAGCAGAAGAAAATTCCACCACTCCATAACGATGAGGATCACTTACTGGATAAGCAAATACTGTGGCCCCATGTAGCCACTGATTACTTGAACGCAACTGTGGTACAAGATCATGTCCGTGAAAAAGATTATCCCCTAAAACCAGCGCAGCGGATGAACCATTTAGAAAGTGCTCCCCAATAATGAAAGCCTGTGCAAGTCCATCTGGTGAGGTTTGAACAGCATAATCAATATTGATACCCCAAGACGTCCCATCTCCCAATAAACGCTCAAAGGAATGCTGATCATGAGGTGTAGTAATTAATAAAATCTCTCTAATACCTGCAAGCATCAATGTCGTTAACGGATAAAAGATCATTGGCTTGTCATACACGGGAAGCAATTGCTTACTTATGGCTTGGGTAATGGGATGCAATCTTGTACCGCTCCCACCCGCGAGAATGATTCCTTTGCGAGTCATGTTTACATGTCAATGAGAGGATGCTGCCATGGAGTGTGCTAAATGGCATTAATGCAAAAGGTCAGAAACTGGAAAATAAGCCATTTTGTTAGAAAAATTGGCATAAGATTTTCTGAACGACTCCCAAATTTTCTTGTACTAGGCACACAAAAAGGCGGCACAACAAGTTTACAGAAGCTTCTAATGCAACATCCACAAATATTTCTTCCAACTTGTAAAGAAGTCCAATATTTCACTTTAAATGCTGAAAAACCTGTGAGCTGGTATTCCGACCACTACCGCAATGCCAAAAAAGGACAATTACTTGGTGACATCACTCCTTATTACTTATTCCACCCTAAAGCAGCAACTCAAATACAAGCTTTAATTCCGAAAGCTCGATTGATCGTACTTCTTAGGGATCCAGTAGAGCGTGCTCTTTCTCAGTATTTTCATGCCAAACGTCATGGATTTGAAACTCTTAATCTTGAAGATGCATTTGATGCCGAAGAAAAAAGAATTGCAAGTGGAGATCCATTCAATCATCAAAAACATAGCTACATTAGTCGCAGCCTTTATATAAAACAACTTTCACGTTTCGAAGCTGTATTCCCTAAAGAACAAATTCTAATTTTATCTAGTGAAGAATTCTTTAATAATACAGAAAAAATATGGAGAAAAATTCTTAGTTTCATTGGGGCTAAAATTTACCCCTTACCAGGGCCACTATCCAAGGAAAATGCAGGGAACAATGAAGCAACTAAAATTGACCCCGAATTTCGCCTTAAATTAAAAAATGCACTAAAGCAGACAACAAGAGAAGTCAAGGCAAAATATGGAATAGATTGGGGATGGTGAGTCTAACTCCACCTACTAAAAACAATATAATTCTCCATTAAGTCATAGGATATTTAAGAACATAAAAACATTTTAAGAAAAAAATTATACTACTTAATTATTAATTTTTCCGAACCAAATTCAACTAACACCTCAGAGGACATAGAACGCATGCGATGACCAAAGCTTCCACTTTGAGGATCGCTAACAGCATCTGCAGCTGCCCACATCGCCTGGGTTAAACCATAAGGACGATTTGTGATTTGAGATAGCCTTCTAAAAATTTGACGACCTCCTGGAGGACGGTGCAGAAACAAGCTGCGAATTGCGCCCTCCAAAAAACATCCCTTTAATAGCAAGCCCCAATCGCCCAAGAGCTCTCCATGATCGCTGCAACAGCTAATGGCTGTCCTATGAAAATCAGACCTTTTCCGTAAGGCAGACAACAACTCTCCAACTTGAGAATCTAGAAAACTTAAATGGTCAGCGTAATCACGTCTTAGTTTGCGTTGAGCTTCAAGAGGGATGCCATGAGGCCATCGCTCTAATTTCCCGGAGAGCGCACTCCCTAAAGAAGCCACTTCAAGGAGTTTACGAAGATTGCTTGGTCTGGGAATTGGATCAGGAATAGGGCCATTACCCCATATTTCACGCCATTTCTCGGGCACATCGAAAGGTTCATGGGGACCTGGAAAACTGACCCAAAGCAACCAAGGCCTATCAGCTTTTAATAACTTCAATTCTTCTAGAGCCACATGAGTCAACCAACGATCAGGATATAACTCATCAGGCAAAACAGTAGGCCTCACGGTATGAACGCAACCATCTCTATAACGATCCTCCAAATCATCTCGATATTTTGAAAGTACCCCTGCTTTCCTCCAACAATCCGTCAGCTCACAATCCAAGACTGCCAAAGCACGTGGGCCTGCAATCTCGCGAACTTTATCAAATCCAAGAGATTGCAATAAAGGTAAATTATCTCTCAAATCTATCCCTTCTTTGTGAGGAGTCCAATGAGTCTTCCCAACTAAAGCAGTTTGATAATTATGGTTGTCCCGAAGTTGTCTAACAAATGATGGTGAATCCTCAGGGACTTGATATTCGATGTTCTGAGTAACGCCTAGCTCCCCCGGTGTCTTTCCAGTTAACCAACTAGCACGAGCAGGTACACACTGAGGACTCGATGTATAGCAACGTCGAAGAGTCCAACCTTCTCTGGCCAAACCATTAATAACGGGTAGTTGAAGCCATGGCTGATGTAACCAATCACCTCTCCATTGATCAAAACTGATCAACAACCAATTTTGAACTAATTGATTTGAATTTGACACAACCCCGATTCTGAAACCCAATCCAACTCATCATGGCAACCAAGTAAGAACTTGGTTCACAAAAAATTAAATCATGTTTACGCACAATTCACACTGACTAACCACCACTTTTCTAGCCGAATTGAGGTTTAACTTGACCACAGAAGATACTCCAGGAATATAGTAATGACAATGGCTGACAAGACAATACAACTCGTTCAGCATGCCCCAGGAGCACCTGGTCTCCGGCTTCTAGGACTTGGGCCAAATTTTGTGCCAATGAGAGGCCTTATCAAACTCAAACTACTCTTTGACAACTATGCATTCTGGGCAAAAGGTCGAACAAAACCACAACTTCAACATCTTCTCGCTGGTAGCAACGTCATAATAAGTTTGTGGCAAGGCCCACGAATTGTAGGTTTTGGGAGAGCCACTAGTGATGGAATTTACCGCGCCGTTCTTTGGGACATAGTTGTCGCTGAAGACTTGCAGGGCCTTGGACTAGGAAGGAAGGTTGTCAACGCATTACTAAATGCTAAGCAGATAAGAAACGTAGAAAAAACCTACTTGATGACAACAAAAGGGTATGAGTTTTATAAGCAACTTGGTTTCCAGCAATCAAAAACTCAAAACTTGCTAATTCTTAAAAAAACTGATGTCAAATATCCAATTTAAAGCGGATGAAGAGATTCGAACTCTCGACCCTCTCCTTGGCAAGGAGATGCTCTACCACTGAGCTACATCCGCATAAAGCTCAAAGGGATAAACCTAGGAGCAACAACAGCATGCACCAAAAACAGCGCACTGGTCAATGAAAACTATCAATTATCAAGAAATACCTGAATCAATAGTTCTCATTAATGAACACATTTCTAAGGCTTGCAAGCCATAACTCCACCCAAGATTACTTTTGATTCCTGCCCTCTCAAGAGCCTGTTGCATCGTATCTGTAGTCAAAACACCGAAAACAACTGGAATACCTGTCTCTCTTGATACTGATGCAATCCCCTTACTAGCTTCTCCCACAACAACATCGAAATGGGGAGTATCGCCTCGAATCACGGCCCCTAGGGTTATTACAGCTTGATATTGGCCGCTATTAGCCAATTTTTTTGTGACTATAGGTAATTCAAATGAACCAGGGACCCAAGCTATATCAAGTTGAGTACTTGTTTCTTGAGTATCAACTCCATGTCTTGAAAGACAATCAAGGCATCCACTCAATAGCTTGCTAGTCACAAGATCATTGAAACGAGCTACTACCACAGCTATTCGAAAATCAGCCGCATCTGTAAAACGTCCTTCAAAAACAGTCATCCACTAAGAGTAAAAAAAATACTCTATAGGGACAGCTGCCATCTCGGGAAGTTGAAGATCAATCCAAGGCAGACTGATAAAGAAAGAAATTTTGAAAGCTTTTGTAGCTTTTAGAGAACCTGATGAGTCAGAAACTCACCTAAAAACGCTTCAAGAAGCAATAAATGGAACCAAATTCCACTGCCTATCTCGATCAACCTAATATTTTGACCACGATAAGCAGCTGTACCGTATGGGGATGGGTTAGTTGCAAAAAGAACTGGAACTCCCACTGTCAGAATCAATGTCATCAACAAAAGTGCATTGATGAGGAAGAAGTTAATTGTCTGCAGCGCCATGGGAAATGGATTGGTTGAGCCAATGCTCAGATCATCTTCATATTCTCCCATGAGGTTGTAGTTTCTGGGCAAAGATCGGCGTTGGTGTCGCGAGGCTTCACATCAAAGCAAAACAAGACTCTTACCATGCTGCATCTAATAGGTCAGGGTGGGAAGATGAATCGTGAGAGTGAGCCCTTGCAGGGCAGCTTATTTGGCTCAATCCCTCCGGTCTCAACGGAGCATATTTCCTATGGCAATACTGAAACAGCAGAAAACTCTGAACTTTCTGACCAAGACCTAACCAAAGATGCTGCTATCAGACCTC
This sequence comes from Prochlorococcus sp. AG-363-O16, assembly GCA_003280095.1. Classification (GTDB taxonomy): domain Bacteria; phylum Cyanobacteriota; class Cyanobacteriia; order PCC-6307; family Cyanobiaceae; genus AG-363-J23. The sequence continues at coordinate 68,960 of QCGA01000002.1, read as the reverse complement.
GTAAACAAAGCAGATCAAGAACTGAAACCCAAAGAACGGGAACATATACAACCAAAAAAACTACTCAATCACCAAATAACGATCTGCCTACGTGGTCAAATCACACATTGGTTGATCAACATCAACTCACGCCGGTACTGCGGCATTACGTAGAACTAAAAAAGTCAAACCCAGAAAGGATTTTGCTCTATAGGCTAGGCGACTTCTTTGAATGTTTTTTTGAAGATGCAATTGAACTATCCCACCTGCTGGAATTAACGCTAACCGGCAAAGAAGCAGGGAAAAGCATTGGCAGAGTTCCTATGGCAGGCATTCCCCACCATTCAGTAGAACGCTATTGCTCAGAATTAATTCGGAAAGGACTCAGCGTAGCCATATGTGATCAATTAGAAACCACTCCATCAAAAGGAGCACTTTTAAAAAGAGGAATTACAAGAGTTTTAACCCCTGGCACCGTTATTGAAGAAGGATTACTAACTGCACGAAAAAACAATTGGCTCGCTGCTGTTGTTGTGGAACCTGAGAAAATAGATCAGAAATTCTCTTGGGGACTCGCCTGCGCTGATATAAGTACAGGTGAATTTCTAGTAACACAAAGAGAAGGAATCTCTCCACTGCATCAAGAATTGAGTCGCATAGATGCTGCTGAATTGCTCTGCTGCGAAGGTGATCCATCAAATAAACCCAGCTGGTGTCCAGATCAACTACATCTAACTTCAGTAGAAAGCACTCCCTTTACTCAACCCGAAGCAGAACAAGCACTCCGCATTCAATATCAACTAAGCACTCTCGATGGACTAGGTCTACAAGAAGTTCCACTAGCAATAAGAGCAGCAGGCGGTCTATTGGCATATTTACATGAGACCAAACCTCTTTCTTTAGATACAGACATAGAAAACAAATCAATGCCTATTCCACTAGAGAGACCTAAGTGCACCTTTGATGGAGACTGTTTAATACTTGATTCGCAAACTCGAAGAAATCTAGAACTAACTGCAACACAAAGAGACGGACAATTCCATGGGTCTCTCTTGTGGGCATTAGATCGAACTTTAACCGCAATGGGAGGACGCTGTCTGCGTCGTTGGATAGAGACACCATTAATGAATGTGGACTCAATACTTGCTCGTCAACAAGTAATTAGCACTCTTGTAGAAGAGAAGCAATTGAGAAATGAAATAAGAAGATTGCTCCGCTCAATGAGTGATCTTGAACGGCTGGCCGGCAGAGCAGGAGCCGGTCAAGCTGGTGCCAGAGATTTGGTAGCCATCTCTGAAGGTATAGAGCGTCTTCCTATGGTTTCAGAACTATTAGCAGGAATATTTAAAAAATCTCCTCAATGGATGGAAGACCTCCTTAATGTGAATTTTAAACTGTTGGAATTGGCCAAAAATATTCGCCATCAATTAATTGAAGACCCCCCTCTCAGTCTGACTGAAGGAGGACTTATTCATGATGGTGTAGATCTATTGCTTGATGGACTAAGAAATCAACTAGATGATCAAGATAAATGGCTTGAAAAACAAGAATTATTGGAACGCTCGGCTAGCGGCATAGCAAATCTACGACTCCAATTTCATAGAACATTTGGATATTTCCTTTCGGTCAGCAAAGCTAAATCAGGAACAGTACCTAAACATTGGATACGTAGACAAACACTTGCGAATGAGGAACGCTTTATCACCCCAGATCTAAAATCTCGCGAAGGAAAAATATTCCAAACCAAAGCAAGGGCTGCACAACGCGAATATGAATTGTTCTGTAAGCTAAGAGAATTGGTAGGAAGTCAAGCCAAAGGAATACGCAAAGCAGCTAGGGCAATAGCTGGCCTAGATGCTTTATCTAGCCTAGCTGATGTTGCAGCTACTAATGGATATTGTTGTCCTGAAATTCTCAGTCAAAATACAGCTAATCGCACACTTGAAGTCAAACAAAGTCGTCACCCAGTTGTGGAACAATTATTAGTTGAAAAGTTTTTTAAACCTAATGATATAGATCTTGGATCAGGAACTGATCTGATAGTTCTGACTGGACCAAATGCTAGTGGCAAAAGTTGTTATCTTCGACAAATTGGCTTGGCGCAAATACTTGCTCAAATAGGAAGTTGGATCCCTGCAAAGTACGCCAAACTTGCTTTGGCAGATCGAATCTTCACAAGAGTAGGAGCGGTTGATGACCTATCTGCGGGCCAATCAACTTTCATGGTTGAGATGGCAGAAACAGCTGCAATACTCAACCAAGCAACAAATCTTTCACTAGTCCTATTAGACGAGATTGGTAGAGGTACTGCAACTTTTGATGGCTTGTCTATTGCGTGGGCAGTTAGCGAGTGCTTGGCACAGAATCTAAAAAGTAGAACTGTTTTCGCAACTCATTATCACGAATTAAATTCCTTATCTGACAATCTCAAGAATGTAGAAAATTTCCAAGTCTTAGTAGAGGAAACAGGCGAAGATCTTATTTTTCTTCACCATGTCGTCCCAGGGGGTGCATACAGAAGTTACGGAATTGAAGCAGCCAGACTTGCTGGAGTACCAAAAGATGTAGTTCAGAGAGCAAAAACAATCCTGAATCAACTTGAACATCAGAATTCGAAATCAAATAATGAAATTTGTTTTAAAAAATAATCAAAAAATATATATAAATTTGTCTACTCAGTAGATATTTCTAGAAACTATTTTGCTGCTCGCAACAAAGCATTCACTGTTGCTGCTGCAAGACCTGCTCCACCCCGACTTTCCAAAAGCCGAATATTAGGAAGTCCACTCTTGGCAAGACGATTCTTACTCTGTTGAACACCAATAAACCCTACTGGCATACCAATTATCAAATTAGGCTGAGGCTCACCATCCTCTACCAGATCAAGAAGGACCTCTAATGCCGAAGGTGCACTACCAATCAAAACAATGGGCGATTGTTGATCTTTAAAAAGCTTGGTGAGATCTCCCCAAGCTTTCTTCATACCAGCTGCGAGTCTGGTTGACCCACGCGGTGCTTGATTTGGAGACCAATCACGAATACTCCTTACGGGAGTTTTTAAAGTGCGCTCAGCCATTGGCCTCACAGCTTCAGCAGCCATAGCTGTATCAGTAATTATTGGAGCACCAGCTTTAAGTGCCATCAAACCTTTATGGCATGCACCTGAACTAAACCGAAGCAGTGGCTCGAGTCCAAAATCACCACTGCTATGAATTACTCTTTCAAGAACCTGCTGCTCCAGGGGCTCCAAACCTGTTTCCCCTAATTGATTCTTAATATGAAGAATGCTTTGGGTAAATATGGGGTGATCAAAACGCTCCACAGTCTCTCCAGAACGCCTTATTCATTAAGGCATCATCATGAAAAAAACTAGTAATCACAATAGATGCCTATCCATCTGATTTGGGGCGACGATGTTGCCGCAATTGATCATTTCATAAGTACTCTTTCAAATGAAATAATTGATTGCAACTGGAGCAGTATCAACCTCACCCGTCTAGATGGATCCAATAACGAGCACGCCAATCAAGCATTGGCAGAAGCCAGAACTCCACCCTTTGGAAATGGAGGGAGAGTTGTTGTTCTAAGAAAAAGTCCCTTTTGCAACTCATGCCCGACCGAACTAGTAAAAAAATTTGAAACAACTATTGAACTTATCCCTAAAAATAGTTATCTAATTTTAATTAATACAAACAAACCTGACTCAAGATTACGCACTACGAAATACATTAAAGAACTAATAAAAAGCAAAAAAGCAAAAGAAAATAGTTTTATACTGCCAGCTATTTGGGATCTCAAAGGCCAAACTGAACTAGCAATTAAAACAGCTGAAAGGTTAGAACTAAAATTAAATTCAGAAACGGCTCTAAAGCTAGTCAATGCAATAGGCTGTGATAGTACAAAAATTTATTCAGAACTACAAAAGCTTGCATTATTTACATCTAAAAATAGTAAAATCAATGATTCAAATATCACACCAAATTTAATCACTTCTGAAAGCATTCATGCATTAATAGGAGAAGTAACAACAAACTCACTTCAAGTTGGTGAATCATTATTAGCAAACGATATTGGCGATGCTTTGTCGAAATTAGATACTCTCTTAGATACTGGTGAACCAGCACTAAAAATCATAGCGACGCTCACGGGTCAAATTAGAGGGTGGCTATGGGTCACCCTTCTAGAACAAAATGGGATAAAGGATGTGGCGACAATTGCCAAAACAGCTGGCATCAATAATCCAAAGCGCATCTATGTCATGAGAAAACAGCTCCGAGGACAAAGTTCTACACATTTCCTGAATCTGCTAAAAGCATTACTTGAAATAGAAGCAAATTTGAAACGTGGGGCCGCCCCAAAAAATTCTTTTCGAGATGGTTTACTCAACAATCGCTCAAGGAATTTACCTCACACTGAAATAATTAACTATTAGCTTTCAAGCTTGAATGGCTTTGCTGGTTCAAAAATACGGTGGCACATCGGTCGGCAGTGTTGAACGCATCCAGGCTGTAGCAAGAAGGATTGCGACCAACAGAGAACTTGGTAACGACCTCGTAATTGTTGTTTCTGCAATGGGAGATACCACAGATGAACTAACTGGACTAGCCCATGCCATCAGTAGCAATCCACCTCAAAGGGAAATGGATATGTTGCTAGCAACTGGTGAACAGGTTTCAATCGCTTTACTTTCTATGGCATTGAACGAAATAGGAATACCAGCAACTTCAATGACAGGAGCACAAGTTGGAATTGTGACTGAATCTGCTCACGGGAAAGCCAGAATTCTAGAAATTCGAACTGATCGGATACTTGGATTATTAAATCAAGGTCAAGTCGTCGTGGTCGCTGGGTTTCAAGGTACAAGCCTAAGTAGTGGGGGTACTGCAGAAATCACGACTCTTGGAAGAGGAGGCTCCGACACCTCAGGGGTTGCTTTAGCAGCAGCTCTAAATGCAGACATTTGTGAAATATATACAGATGTTCCAGGGGTCCTTAGCACAGATCCAAGAAAGGTTCCAGATGCGCAACTAATGAAAGAAATTAGCTGCGATGAAATGCTAGAGCTTGCCAGTCTAGGTGCTGCAGTACTACATCCTCGAGCAGTAGAAATTGCAAGAAATTATGGAGTTGATCTGGTAGTCAGATCCAGTCTGACTCCAGAAGAAGGAACTAAACTAACAAGTAAATCTTCAAAATCATTAGGCCGAGAAGGACTCGAACTAGGTAAACCTGTTGATGGTCTTGAAATTTTAGAAAATCAAGGAGTAATTGCAATCTCTCATCTCCCTGATTCACCTGGAGTTGCAGCAAAGCTTTTCGAAACTCTATCGGAAAAAAAAATCAATGTTGACTTAATTATTCAATCAACACATGAAGGAAATAGCAATGATATTACTTTTACGGTATCAGCATCAGAAATGACTAGAGCCATTGAAATATCTAAGAATATTCTAGAAACAATTGGAGGACAACTTTTAGCCGAAGCAGGCATGACTAAATTGAGTATTAGTGGTGCTGGAATAATGGGTCGTCCAGGGATCGCAGCAAACCTATTTGACACATTATCAAGAGCTGGAATTAACATTCGATTAATAGCAACTAGTGAGGTTAAAGTTAGTTGTGTAATCAATGAAACATTAGGTACTAAAGCTCTTCGATCAGTCGCAGATTCTTTTGAACTGAATGAAGAAGAAATCAAAATAAATCCTACTATTATTAATAACAATGAACCAGATGTTAGAGGTGTCGCACTTGACCAAGATCAAGCACAACTTAGTGTAATTAAAGTGCCTGACAAACCAGGAACAGCTGCCGCTCTATGCTCAACTTTAGCGGAAGGTGGAATCAGTCTTGATGCAATCGTCCAATCAGAAAGACAACATAAAGATGGAAGTCGAGATATTAGTTTTACTCTAAAAAAAGAAGATCGCGAAAAGGCAGGATTTACACTAGCCCCTCTATTAGCGCAATGGCCAGGTGCACATCTCAAAGATGGTCCATCTATTGCTCGAATTAGTGCAGTAGGAGCTGGGATGCCTTCAACAGCTGGAACCGCAGCAAGAATGTTTAGAGCTTTAGCAAACAAAGGTATAAATATTGCAATGATAGCTACAAGTGAAATTAGGATCAGTTGTGTTGTACCTGAAAAAAATGGTATAGAGGGTCTTCAAGCAGTTCATGAAGAATTCTCATTAGGAAAAAGAAAAATTAATTAAATATTTCATAAACATGCTTGATTAACTTAGATTAAAGTTCTGAAAGATCTGACTTTTTTATTTTCCTATGAGCTTATGTCTTAATTTTTGAATTCTATCTCTAAAAATAGCTGCCTTCTCAAAATCAAGATCCTTTGCAGCATGTTTCATCTTGATCTCAAGTTTATCAATCAATTCCGGTAATGCATCAAGAGAAACTTCTGATAAGCCAGTTTCAACAAGTTCTTTCGATACTTTATCAGCGACCTGAATAAAATCTTTAGAGCTTAAATCCTGATGCAATCTACGTGAAAGTTCCAAAAAGGATAATATTGAATTATTAGATTTCTTACCAGCTGGTTTAGGAGTGATCCCATATTTATCATTGTAGGATTTTTGCAAATCTCGTCTACGTTGAGTTTCCTGTATTGCTCTAGCCATTGAATTCGTCAAATTATCAGCATACATAATTGCCACTCCATCAACATGTCTAGCTGCTCTACCAATAGTTTGTATCAATGATCGTTCAGCCCGCAAAAAACCCTCTTTATCTGCGTCCAGAATAACTACTAAAGAAACTTCTGGTAAATCCAAACCTTCTCGTAATAAATTCACCCCTACTAATACATCGTAAGTACCTATTCGCAAATCCTGGATAATTTCGATTCTTTCAATTGAATGTATCTCAGAATGCAAATATCTAACTTTAATTTCTTTTTCTGAAAGATAATCGGTAAGATCTTCAGCCATTCTTTTAGTAAGAGTTGTCACCAATACTCTTTCTTTCCGTTCTGAACGAGTTTTTATCTCATCTATTAAATCATCCACTTGGCCTTGTGTTGGCCTAACCTCAACAATAGGGTCTAATACACCAGTGGGACGTATTACTTGCTCAGCAATATTCCCTTCACTTTGAGTAAGTTCCCAATCACCTGGAGTGGCACTAATAAAAACTGTTTGTTTTGCTTTCGCCCAAAACTCCTCACTTTTCAAAGGTCGATTATCTGCAGCACTTGACAAACGGAATCCATGATCAATAAGAACTTTTTTCCTTGATTGATCCCCGTTGTACATAGCCTGTAGTTGAGAACATGTAACATGACTTTCATCAATTAAAAGTAACCAATTATCAGGAAAGTAATCAATTAAACATTCAGGAGGACTCCCCTTGAGTCGTCCCGACAAATGTCTAGCATAATTTTCAACGCCATTACAATAACCTACTTCTCTTAACATCTCTAAGTCATAAGTAGTTCTTTGTTCCAAGCGCTGTGCTTCCAACAATTTTCCATTATCTTTAAGGAAATCTAATTGAAGTTGTAACTCTGAACTAATTGAATTTATTGCGATTTGAAGTCTATCTTTTGGAGTCACAAAGTGTTTCGCTGGGTAAATACTAACTGATTGAACACTATGAATTATTTCTCCCGTAATTGGGTCAACATACCTGATTGCCTCAACCTCATCACCGAAAAATTCGATTCTGACCAAACGATCCTCATAAGCCGGTCCAATCTCTAAAACGTCACCCTTTAGCCTGAATCTTCCACGGGCAATATCAATATCATTTCTAGTATATTGATTATTAACTAATTCTCTCAATGAAACTCGAAGATCAATTGTCTTACCTACGGAGAATTGAACAGCTGCCTTTAAATACTCACTTGGAATCCCTAAGCCATAGATACAGCTAATTGAGGCAACAACAATGACATCTTTACGTTCAAAAAGTGAACGTGTTGCCGAATGGCGTAACATATCTATCTCCTCATTAATTGAGGCTGTTTTCGCTATGTAAGTATCACTGACAGGAACATAAGCCTCCGGCTGATAGTAGTCATAATAAGAAATGAAATACTCAACAGCATTCTCAGGAAAGAACTCTCTTAATTCATTGCAAAGTTGTGCAGCCAATGTTTTGTTATGAGCCAAAACAAGTGCTGGACGTTCAGTCTCAGCAATAACATTTGCAATCGTAAAAGTCTTCCCTGTTCCGGTTGCACCAAGAAGAGTCTGAAATTTCCGTCCTTCATTAACCCCCTGAACCAAAGAAGAGATAGCTTTAGGTTGATCCCCTTTAGGGCTATAAGGAGCCTGAAGGTGATATTGGGGCATTTCCAGCTAAAAGGGCAACGTTACAGATTAAGCAATAACATCAACAAAATTTCTATATAAAGCAAAACCTATAAAACATTTTCAGCAACAAACCAACCGTCACTGCAACCTCAACTCGAAAAAAGCAGAAATATTCTTTTCTACAAGTACAAAGCCTCCAACTCAAAACCTTAGAAGAATGGGATTGGCTGTTGAACCTGATCTAGAGACGCTCTCAGACGTTTGACTTCAGCTACCATCAACAAATCATCATCAAGACGATTTATTGCTGAACCAACCCCTCCGCCTGAAGAACCACAAGCAACCGCTAGAGGCAAAGTAATCGCTGAAAGTCCAGAAGCTGATATCACAGGGACAACTTTATTTGCCTTTTTCAAGGCATTAACAATGGAAACGGTAGCTGCAAGGGTTGGTGAAGCTTTTTCTATTAGTCCGTGCACTCCTGAACTTAATGGCCTGGCACTTTTCCCACCCTCAGTTTGAATCAAATCGGCTCCTGCATCAACTAATTCCAAAGCCAAATGCTCCTGCTGATCCAATGGAAGCACGTGAGGAACAGTCACAGACAAGGGAGTGTCTGGGAGCAATTTTCGTGACTCCTTAGTTAAACCCAAAACTTCTTCTGCATAAAAAAATCTACCCTTCTCATAAAAAGAATCAAAATTACCAATCTCTATCATTGCAGCGCCAGCCTCCACAGCTTTTGGGAAAAGAAACGGATCAACCGCACTAACACAAACAGGAAGATCAGATGTTTTGATAGCCAATCGAACCAAATCAGGATCACATGCCACATCAAGGAAATCAGCTCCTCCAAATGCAGCGGCCTTAGAGATTTTTTTAACTGACGCAGCCTCAAAATTATTCAATCCAGAAATAACCTTCAAAACTCGACGTTCTGCAAGATTCTTCCTAAATGGCACAGGCAAATGACTTAAGCGCTTCATCCAACTAAAAACGAATAAACCGATTGTGCCATTAATCAAGGCCAAGCAGCAAAGTTGCGTTTATAGATAATCTCTCTTGCATGAACCAACCCCATTCCCGTGAAAAGCCATGGACTATTTGGCATAAACGGCTGCATCACGAATTAACAACAAATCCAAGTCTTCTTCCGAAGGGTAATTCACTACTTCTTGCTATTTCCGGCGGGCAAGATTCTATGGCCCTCCTTGGACTATTAATTGATCTACGAAGATTACACAACTGGAAACTTCATATATGGCATGGTAACCACAATTGGCACCAGGAATCAACGAAGATTTCAGAGGGACTGAAGCAATGGTGTGACAATCGAGATCTACCTTTTTCATCTAAAAAGGCAGGACCACACAGCACAAATAACGAAGCCGAAGCAAGAAACTGGCGATATCAGAACCTTTTCCAAGAAGTTCAATTACTGTCATCAACAAACAAAGAAAAACCTTATAGATATGTAGTTACAGGACACACAGCTACAGATCGTACTGAAACCTTGCTCATCAACCTTGCACGTGGTGCAGACTTGGCGGGATTGAGCAGTATGAAGAAATCTAGATCACTGAACAGCTCACCCAATCCAAAAGTTTCTCTAGTTCGTCCAATGCTTTGTTTTAGCAGAAATGAAACTGCCCAAATCTGTAAAGAACTCAATTTACCTATCTGGCTAGACCCAACAAATGAAAATAAAAACTTCACCAGAAACCGTCTCAGATTAGAAATACTTCCAGTATTGGAATCTCTTTATCCAAATTGCACTCTTAGGATTGCAGCTTTAGCAGAACGACTTTCTAATTATAAAAACGATAAAGATCATCTCACTTCACTAGCTATAAAACAACTATCTCGCCCAAAGGGGCTATGCAGAAATCAATTATCTGAGTTGCCATTATCACTAAGAACATCATTATTAACTACTTGGCTTCAAGAATCAGGAGGCCCAATTACCACCGCACAACAAATAAGAGATATCGGTCAAAGAATTAACAAAGGGAATCCCCCTAGCTCCAGTCATTTAGCCAGAGGGTGGAAATTGGAATGGGATCGAGAGTCAATCTACTTAATCAGACCAATGGAAGAAAAGTTAGGCGACTGCTGATCTCCTTCGACGAGTACGACCAGATGGTACTTCAGGAATTAAATCGCTTTTTGCTGTTGAACTCTTAGATGTATCTGCCTTTTCTGTATTCTCAACATCACCATTAGATGAACTGCCTTTATTGAGTGATTTCGAAGGTTTTGGAGTCCCTCTGTTAGGAGCAGACTCTCTTTGGGTTGTTAAAGACTTTTTCTCACCCTCATCATCTAGGCGACCCTTGTAGGCGGGTGTACCTCCAGGAGCTGGTTGTACAAGACAAACAATCAAAGGTTCAACCTGCAGTTCTCTACGCATTCGACGAGCCAGACCAACCTCAACCTCACGCTGCACTCCCATCCAATCAACCTCTGGAACTTTCCCTCCAGTTTGACGAGTTAATTGTCTCCAACGATTCTCTAAAACCCAAGAGATTTCTCGTTCAGTCCATAAAGACATTTTACGAGCATCAGCCGAAGTAACTACTCCACGAATATTTACTCTTGGAGGCGCAACCATTACGCCATCAGTACTAACTGCTACCAAAACAGTTACGACTCCATCTTCAGCAAGTTGTTGACGTTCCTTCAACACACGAGAATCAACAATTCCATTGCGAGAAGCATCTAATAACTCAATTCCAGCTTTAACAGAATCACCCTTGGAAATTGAATCTGGTGTTAACTCTACAACGTCACCATTATCAAGTATCAGAATATTATCTGATGGCAATCCCATCGATTGAGCACTCTTACTATGACAAACAAGCATGCGATGTTCACCATGAACTGGAACAAAAAACTTTGGCTTAGTTAATGCAAGCATTAGTTTTTGATCCTCTTGGAATCCATGTCCTGAAACATGAATTCCTTCTGATTTTCCATAAACAACTTTTGCGCCCAACATCATCAACCTATCAATTGTATTGACAACTGAAATTGTATTTCCTGGTATAGGGCTTGCTGAGAAAATGATGGTGTCAGTAGTCTTTACTTGAACATGCTGATGTTCTCCACGTGAAATTCGACTAAGAGCTGCTAATGGTTCTCCCTGACTCCCAGTCATCAACAACAAAGTTTCACGATCTGGCATATCGCGAATCTGCTTAATTGGTACAAACAAATCATCAGGTGCCCGCATATATCCAAGCTCCCTAGCTTTAGCAATTACATTAATCATCGACCTACCAAGCAACCCTACTTTTCGACCGTTCTTAAGAGCTAACTCAAGAATCATCGAAACTCGATGAATAGAGCTTGCAAAAGTCGTCACAATTACCCTTCCCTCTGCCTGAGAAATATGACGATCTAAACAAGGAAATACTGATCTTTCCGAAGGACAAAAACCAGGAACCTCAGCATTAGTTGAATCACTAAATAAACAAAGAACACCCTTCTCACCATGATGAGCAAGGCGGGCCAAATCAAAATATTCGCCATCTACAGGTGTGTGATCGAACTTAAAATCACCTGTAAAAATTACTGTTCCAACAGGGGTTGTGATAGCCAATGAAAAACTATCAGCCATCGAATGAGTATTCCGAATAAATTCGACCGAAAAATGTTGGCCAACCTTAACGACATCTCTCGGACCAACAGTTTGAATTATGGTTCGATCAGTTACACCAGCCTCTTCCATCTTTCCCTGAAGCATTGACATAGCCAAACGAGGCCCATGAATGACAGGTATCTTGAAATGCTTCAGATGATGTGAAATTCCACCAATATGGTCCTCATGACCATGTGTAACGATCATTCCTCGAATCCGATTCTGATTTTCACGAAGATATGTCGTATCAGGCATCACTACATTGACACCATGCATTCCATCGCTTGGAAATGCCAAACCAGCATCAACGAGCATGATGTCATCGCCATACTCAAAAACACAGGTGTTTTTCCCGATCTCATGAAGGCCCCCCAAGGGAATAACTCGCAATCGAGAGCTGCTAGATGACTTGGAAACAGAAGTATTAGTTCTGATATTCGAAGAATTGTTTGTGCTAGACGTCATGGAAACGCGTATAAAACTAACTGGGAAAATGGAGATAGATCGCTAAGAGGTCAAAGCCAATGCGAAAAGCCAATGCGTCACGTTTGACGAAGGGCGTTAAGGACATTTTCAAGTGATTCTCTCATTGCATGGTTCAAAGGGATCAAAGGACTACGAGGTGGGCCGACACGCCATCCATTCAACTCAAGAGCTGCTTTTACAGGGATCGGATTAGTAGTAGCAAACAATGCTTGAAATAAAGGCTGAAGTTGCTCGTGATATCCAAGAGCCAAAGCCGTCTCACCACTGAGATAGGCATCAATCATTGCCTTTATACGTTTTCCAACCAAATGACTAGCCACGCTAACCACTCCGACAGCCCCTACTGACAACATGGGCAATAACAAACTGTCATCACCACTGTATACAGCCAAACGAGAACCACATTCTAGTCTTAATTGCGTTACCTCGTCGATTGTTCCACTTGCTGCTTTAAAGCTAACCAGGTTTTTACAATCCATCAGACTTGCAACTGTCTTTGGCTCAATCGAGCAACCCGTTCTTCCAGGGATGTTGTAAAGCATCAATGGCAAATCTGGAGCAGATGAAGAAATAACTCGAAAATGCTCCTCCAAACCTTCTTGTGGTGGCTTGTTGTAATAGGGAACAACAACAAGAGCACCATCAGCACCGGCTGCTGCTGCTTCACAAGTCGCTTGCACAGCTTCAGCGGTGCTGTTACTTCCTGTGCCAGCCAAAATTTTCACTCCCGGACCGACTGCTTGTCTGACTGCATCTAGCAATTGATGTTGCTCTTGCCAACTAAGTGTTGGAGACTCACCAGTGGTTCCACAAACAACAAGGCCATCAGAACCCTCATCAACAAGGTAACGAGCCAATCTTCCAGCCAAAGCAAAGTCAACACAACCACAATCATCAAACGGAGTGACCATTGCTGTAAGCAATCGACCAAAAGGTATTGGAGACAATTCAGCGAAAGAACTCATGATCGAGATAACAAGAGTTCAGCAATTTGTATTGCATTTAATGCTGCACCTTTACGAATTTGATCTCCACATAACCATAGCTCTAATGCATTAGGCTCACTAATATCTTGTCTAATCCTGCCTACCGCTACGGGGTCCCTCCCTGCAACATCGATTGGCATTGGGAAACGGTTATTATTAAAATCGTCAATCAGTTCGACTCCCTCAGAAGTATTTAATATGTCTCTAGCTTGACCGGGAGAAAGTGATTCAGAAAATTCAATATTGACTGACTCAGAATGAGCTCTTAATACTGGAACACGTACACAAGTTGCTGACAAAAGTAAGTTTGGAAGATTCATAATCTTTCTAGTCTCATTAACCATCTTCATCTCCTCTTCACAATAACTATTTAATTGCAGAGGGGAGTTGTGAAGAAATAAATTAAAAGCCAGTGAATAAGGCAAGACCTTGCTCTTAGGTGTTCGACCTTGTAAGACCTCATGACTCAATTGCTTCAACTCATCCATTGCGCGTGCACCTGCACCACTAGCTGACTGATAAGTAGTTACTACGACTCTACGAATTGGCTTCAAAGAGGCCAATGGTGCAAGTACAACAGTCAAAAGAATAGTTGTGCAATTTGGATTAGCAATTAAACCTCTATGAGTCTTAATTGCTTGAGGATTAACTTCAGGGACAACCAATGGAACACCTGGTTCCATTCGGAATGCACTTGAATTGTCAATCATTATTGCTCCAGCTTTACTGATAACTTCTCTCCACCTACGTGATATTCCACTGCCTGCCGAAGCCAACACTAAATCAACACCATCAAATTCAGATTCATTAACCTCTCTCACTTTCAAAGAAGAACCATTCCAAAATTGAATTGTTCCCGCAGAACGTTGGGACGCAAGCAAACGAAGTTCTCCCACAGGAAAAGCTCTCTCCTCTAAAAGCTTTAGAAGCTCTTGACCGACAGCGCCAGTTGAACCAAGCAAAGCGACTGTGAGTGGTTTTTGAGGGAGGGTGAGTGCAGTCAACGAATGAAGTATTCAGGTATAGACGGAGAACAAATGAGTTGAGCTAGGAATAGAACTGAGTCCTATGAGGTAAAGCAATAAAGCCTTCTACATGGACAATGGTTAGGCCACAATACGTTGCGAACGTCATCACCTCATTCTTTAAGGTGTTGAGCTACTAGTACGACGAAGCGAACCAATGAGTCAAGCGACATTGAAAATTCAAACGAAACCCCTCCCCACTAGTCGCCTAGCTGTAGAAATCGATGTTTCAGCAGAACGATGTCAAGCAAGTTATGAAGAGGCGATCACTCGATTAAGTCGATCCGTCAAACTGGCTGGTTTCAGAAAGGGAAAAGTACCACGTGCCGTACTACTACAACAAGTAGGCAGCAAGAGCATCAAAGCTTCGGCTCTAGAGAATCTTCTTTCAAGTGTATGGAAAGATGCCATCAACCAAGCCTCAATTGAACCCCTCTGCGAACCAGAGATCAATGGCGGATTTGAAGCACTCCTGGAAGACTTCAATCCAAATCAACCAATCAGTCTGACTTTTGAAACAGACATCACTCCAACTCCGAAGCTCAAATCCACCAAAGACCTCAACGCTGAAGCAGAAACCATTGCATTCGATCCAAAAAAAATCGACGAACTTATTGAACAATCTCGAAATCAACTAGCAACTCTGGTCCCAATAGAAAATCGTTCAGCCAAGAAAGGGGATGTGGCTGTGGTTAGCTTTGAAGGAAGCTATAGCGATGATGGAAGTCCTATCGAAGGTGGGAAAGCAGAGTCAATGGATGTCGACCTAGAAACAGGAAAAATGATTCCAGGTTTTATAGAGGGCATCATTGGTATGTCTATTGGTACTGAAAAAAAGATTGAATGCCAATTCCCAGATGATTATCAGGATGAAAAAGCTCAAGGCAGGAAAGCTAATTTCACCATCAAAGTGAAGGAATTAAAAGAGAGAGAACTCCCTGAATTAGACGATGCCTTTGCTAAACAAGCAAGCGATCAATCCAATATGAATGAACTCCGAAAAGAATTAGAAACCAGGCTCAAAGAAGACACATCAAGACGCAACAAAAAGAACAGAGAGGATGCACTCTTAAAAGCTTTAGAAGAACAATTAGAAGTTGAGCTTCCCGAATCTCTTATCCAACAAGAGATTCGTCAATTAATAGAACAAACTGCCCGTCAATTTGCACAACAAGGAATGGACGTAAAATCCATTTTCACTCCTGAGCTAGTTAACTCTTTAATGGAATCTTCAAGAGAGGAAGCAAAACAAAATCTTAGGCAAGCATTTGCTCTCAAAGCCTTAGCATTGGCGGAAGGGATTCAAGCTGAAGAATCTGATATAGAAAACAAATATCAAGAAGTTAAACGTGAATTAAGCGCAGAAAAAAATATCGATACTGAAAAGTTAAGACAAGCTGTAACAGAAGATCTCCTAAAAGAAAAGCTGCTGGAATGGCTTGAACAAAACAGTAAGGTTTCTGAAAAGCCTCAGGAAGATAGAGCTGATAAGCCTAAAACCGAAGCAAAAGCAAAAAACAACAAACCGAAATCTACTAGTTCAAAGGGAAGCAAGACATGAGACGACCTATCACCTGGCTATTCAATAGAATGACCAATAGTGAACTTAGATCAAGGAAACTTTGCGAGTGATTAATACCCAGTTCTACCATCCCATACAGAATCGTTGGAAAGGCAGCAGCCCACTTTCAACCTCGGATATTCTTCCAACAGTTGTTGAACAATCTGGACGAGGTGAAAGAGCCTTTGATATCTACTCTAGGCTCCTCAGAGAAAGAATCATTTTCTTAGGAACAGAAATCAATGATCAAGTAGCAGATGCACTTGTCGCACAAATGCTTTTTCTGGAGGCTGAAGAACCAGAAAAGGATATACAGATATATATAAATTCACCAGGTGGTTCCGTTACCTCAGGCTTAGCCATATACGACACCATGCAACAAGTCAGTCCTGATGTAGTGACCATCTGTTACGGCCTAGCAGCAAGCATGGGAGCCTTCCTGTTATCTGGAGGGACAAAAGGAAAGCGACTTGCACTGCCAAGTGCCCGAATAATGATTCACCAACCACTTGGAGGAGCCCAAGGGCAAGCTGTCGACATAGAAATCCAAGCCAAAGAAATTCTCTTTCTCAAAGAAACATTAAATCAGCTTATGGCTGATCACACCGGCCAATCACTAGAAAAAATCGCAACAGATACTGACCGAGACCACTTCCTTTCCCCACCAGAAGCGGTTGAATATGGACTGATCGACAAGGTGATCGGCAACTTCTAGAACAAAGGAATCGTTAAGGAAGGATGACTAACCCCCAATTCCGACCGATCCTGTGAGTTCAAGCTGACCAGCCCAAGTCAGATCCTTGCCCATTTATGAAGTCATGAGTGTCCGATGGCAAAGTTCGATGCCCATCTGAAATGTTCTTTCTGTGGGAAATCCCAAGAACAAGTACGAAAATTAATTGCCGGTCCAGGTGTATATATCTGTGATGAATGCATAGATCTATGCAATGAGATTCTCGACGAAGAACTTCTGGATAATCAGAACCCGAATCGCCAAGGCAATGAGGTAAATCGAAAAAATTCAACTGTCACACGCAAAAGTGGCAAACCAGCTCCAACACTCGCTTCTATTCCTAAACCACTAGAAATCAAAACATTCCTAGACCAACAAGTGGTCGGCCAAGAAGCCGCAAAAAAAGTTCTATCAGTAGCTGTTTATAACCACTACAAAAGACTTGCCTGGCAAGGAGACGGCCAAGCAGAAGCAGATCGCACCGCCACAAAACTCCACAAATCGAACATTCTTCTAATAGGTCCCACTGGATGTGGAAAAACGCTTCTAGCTCAAACATTGGCAGAGCGATTAGATGTGCCTTTTGCAGTTGCTGACGCCACAACACTTACTGAAGCAGGCTATGTCGGAGAAGACGTAGAAAACATTCTTTTACGTCTCCTGCAAAAAGCTGATATGGATGTAGAGCTAGCTCAGAGAGGAATTATCTACATTGATGAAATTGACAAAATTGCAAGAAAAAGCGAAAACCCATCAATAACAAGAGACGTCTCTGGGGAAGGTGTACAACAAGCATTACTAAAAATGCTAGAAGGAACAGTTGCAAACGTCCCCCCACAAGGAGGTCGAAAACATCCTTATCATGACTGTATTCAAATTGATACAAGCCAAATTCTCTTCATCTGTGGTGGTGCATTCGTGGGCCTAGAAGATATAGTGCAACGCAGATTAGGTCGGAATTCGATTGGCTTTATGTCGACCAATGACAAAACAAGTCGAAAAGGAGCCAAGCGAGATTTACTCGCTTCACAGGTCTTACTGCAACTGGAACCTGATGATTTAGTCCGATATGGATTAATTCCAGAATTCATAGGAAGGATGCCTGTAAACGCTTCACTAGAACCATTAGATTCGGCTGCGCTAAAGTCAATTCTTACTGAACCAAGAGATGCTCTTGTTAATCAATTTCGAACACTACTAAGCATGGACAACGTTCAGCTTGAATTTGATGAAGAAGCTATAGAAGCTATTGCAGAAGAAGCTCATAGTCGTAAAACAGGTGCTAGAGCATTGAGAGGAATAGTAGAAGAACTAATGCTAGATTTAATGTACTCTCTTCCTTCTCAAAAAGAAATCACTAACTTTGTAATAACTAAAGAAATGGTTGAAAAGAATACTGACTCAAAAGTCCTTCCAATGCCAAAAGCTGAAGAAGTTAGTCAAAAGGAAACAGCCTAATTAATCGGTGATCACAGCAGATCATATAAGAGTCCCAAGACAACATGGATTATTTATGCATCATGGGATTTATTTGGGAGATGGAACAGTAGCTCACTACATAGAAGGACGTGAAATATCGAGAAGTTCACTTGATATTTTCACACAAGGTCAAAGCATAAAAATTGTTCATCATAAAAAATCATCAGACAAAATAGTGACCCTGAATCGTGCTTTAAAAAGAATAGGAGAAAAAAAATATAATCTGTTATTTAACAACTGTGAGCACTTTGCTAATTGGTGCAAAACTGGATTCCATAACAGTAAACAAATAGACGATTTAATAAACCAAGGTTCATTAGGCTTACTAAAAATAAGTCAAATAATATTTCCTTCTAAAGTATTAAAAAAAATTGAATTCTCTCTAAACAAAGATCAAGTTGAAAAATTCTCTTTAAAACAAGCCAAAACAATTCTAACTTACCTAAATAATAAAAAATCAGATACTGAATCCAAGCTTAATTTAATGCTAAACCAAATAGATTGCCTCTTTAAAAGTATTCCAATGACTTCAACTCAAAAGCGTCATAATTCGAATTTTAAGGAAAAGTTAATAGCAGCTCAAAATATTGCAGATGCTCTTACTGCATTTGAAGATTTAACAGCTATTGTGAATGAACACCTCAAAACGGTCGATACTTAAAACTGAGGGAGAAAAATCTAACGCAGCGAATGAACAAAATCTACCAACCGCTGCATCACAAATATAGGCCGCAATGCTTTGATGAGCTAGTAGGGCAAGAAGCTATTGCTAGTACTCTCAGGCAGGCTTTACTCACAAATAAAATTGCACCCGCTTATGTCTTTACTGGTCCAAGAGGTACAGGGAAGACGTCAAGTGCACGAATACTCGCAAAATCTCTAAACTGTGAACAAAATGATGTCCCCACAACTAAACCTTGTGGCAAATGTGAACTTTGCAGCACAATTACTTCTGGCCTTGCCTTGGATGTAATTGAAATTGATGCCGCATCAAATACTGGAGTTGAAAATATTAGAGAATTAATAGAAAGATCGCGATTTGCTCCAGTACAAGCTCGATGGAAAGTGTACGTAATAGATGAATGTCACATGCTATCAACAGCAGCATTTAATGCTCTTCTAAAAACTCTAGAAGAGCCTCCTGAAAAAGTAGTTTTTATTCTGGCCACTACAGATCCACAAAGAGTTTTACCAACAATTTTGAGTCGTTGCCAACGTTTTGATTTTAGAGCCATTCCACTCCTGAGTCTAGAAAAACATCTAGAGATGATTAGCATTAAAGAAGAAATAAATATTGATTCACATGCAATCAATCTGATCGCACAACATGCAGAAGGCGGATTAAGAGATGCAGAAAGTATGCTTGATCAATTAAGTCTTTTACCACCACCAATAAAGGCAGAAGAGGTCTGGGAGATATTAGGTGTTGTACCTGAAAAGGAAATTATTAATCTAGCCTCAGCATTAGCCGAAAAAAATCCTCTTACCCTCATTGAAAGATGCAGAGAATTAGTCGATCGAGGAAGAGAGCCTAATGCAATCTTGCAAGGTATTGCAGCTATTCTAAGAGATTTAATTCTGACACGTGTTGCTCCAGAAAGGCCAGAATTATCTAGTATTTCGTCTCAATCTCATAAAGAATTAAAAGATTTATCTAACAAAATAAGCATAGAAAAATTGCTTCAATTTCAAGAAAAACTTAAAGATTCTGAAATACACTTAAGACAAAGCATGCAACCTAGACTATGGATAGAAGTTTTATTACTTGGACTGATTGCAGAACCTGAAATCAAATCTAATTTACCAACCAAAAAAGAAACGTTATCCAATAATTCAGGAGACCTCTCATATGCAACAAACAATGGATTATTAGAAGATTCGAACATTAAAACTGATGCAGAAATTACAAAAGATAATATTGATTCCAATGATAATGCTAGTAATTTATCTGAATTGTGGCAGCAGATTCTTGGCAGTCTGAGTCTCCCCTCTACTCGCATGCTTCTATCTCAACAAGCCCACCTAATTAAGTTAACAAATGATTTAGCTGTAATTGAAGTATCTAAAAATTGGATGGGTATGGTGCAAGGAAGAGTCAATCTTTTAGAAGAAGCAATAACAAAAACATTAAAAAGTCAAAGAAAAGTAATCCTAGAAAATCCCAGGAACAACCAGCAGCAATACCCGAAAAAAGCAGATAAGAAAAACCAAACAAAAATAATCTCAACAACAAAGCCAAAAACAATAGAATTGCCAGCCGAAAACGACGACTTAGACAAAGAGATTTCTAATAATCAGTCTCTGAATGAAACCAAAAAACCTGATTCCAATGAAGAAGTAAAGAATGAAAGACCCAATTCAAGTAATGGAAATCTTGATAAGAATGCAAAGCAATTGGCCGATTTTTTCAATGGAAAAGTTATTGACCAAGAAATTTAGGGTTTTTTAAAGAGTTAATTTCCACGATGATTTGTCTTTACCCATTTTAATCTTTTAGGTAAGATTGCCATTCGAATAATTACCCATGGAATAACAATAAACCAATGAGATAAATAAACAATTGCCATTATTAAATTTCCAAAGTTCGGTTGAGGAAGATCTGGACCCTCACTTTGAGCGTTGCATCCTCTCCAATAAGCTAAACCGGATACACTAAAAGCTACAAATGAAAGAGGCCAATATGTTGGAGCCGATCGAGAAAACAAAGAAATCAATAAATCAAAGAAAGATACAAGTGGAAGTACATATTGCAAGAGAAAGAAAAAAGCAATGTCTCTTCGCATAGAAAAGGACAATTTATTGGAAATCAAAACTGGCCAATAATCAAAAAATCGTTGTAAGCCTCCTTCCGCCCATCTCTGGCGCTGTCTCCAAAGCGCTGGCAAAGTTTCAACACCTTCTTCCTGAATAGGTGGATCCCAAAGAATCCCTATAGATTCACCAACTGCAAGAATTCGAAAACTCAAATCAAGATCATCTGTAACCGTTAATTCATTGAATCCATCACATTGCTCAAGCACACTTCTTTTTAGTAATTGACCATTTCCACGAAGCTCAGCAACACCTCCCAAACCCAAACGACCTTGTTGAAGTACAGCATCCATCGCCATTTCCATAGCCTGAGCTTTTGTCAAAAAATTGTAATTTGCATTTACTACTGACTTTCTTAATTGAACTGCAGACCAGCCACCCTCTTCCGCAAACAAAACCAAACGCTTCAATAAATCTTCTTGAAACTGAGCATCAGCATCAAGAATGAACAACCAATCTCCTGTCCCCTTTTTAAAGGCAGAATTAAGAGCTCCTGACTTGCCACCTCCTTCACCTCTAGATCGACGAATTACATTCAACCGAGAAAATTGATCTTGAAGAGCTTCAAGTAATTTTGGTGTAGCGTCTTGACTTCCATCATCAATGATCCAAATAGAAAGTTTTTCTTCGGGATAATTAAGAGAAAAGATACGGCGAACTAATCTCTTAACGACTGATTCCTCATCTCTTGCAGCCACTAAAATATCTACTTTGGGTAATGAATCATCAATGAAGGATTGCTGCTTTTCTTCCAACAAATGACTACCAACTCTCCATTTAGAACTCAATACAGCTTGTAAGCCATATCCTCCTAAAACAAACGCCAAGGTAATAGCAGGTATCAAATTTCTACCAGCATCAACCCAATGGGGAGCTGCTCCCGCCCAACCACAAGCAAGCAAAAACAAAGCCGTCTTGCTTCGTCGGTGATCCTCAGTCACAGCAGCCACGGCCATGGATGATCCCGCAGTTAATGGACTCTATAGGGCTTTCGCCGATGACTGCAAAGGTCCATATTTTGTTCCTGGATAGTAATAACTAAAAATCCTTTCAATACTCCAACCTTGACCAGCCAGATCAATTGCTCCCGCTTGCGACAGTCCCACACCATGACCAAAACCTCCACCTAAGAAACTCCAACTTCCTTTACCTAGTGAATCCAGGACAAAAAGAGTGCTTGGCAACTGTGGAAAGGTGCGGCGAATAGCATCAAAACGTAAAACCACTGGCTTCTCAGTGCCTTGACCTCTCAACTCCAAAGCGATAACTCGACCACTTCTACCTCTTTCCAAAATTCTCATTTCTATTGGACTAACAAGCCTGGAATCAAACGAATTCAAAGAGGATTGAATTTGATTGGTTGTAATAGTTCTTGTCCAACGAAAACGAGAATGTTGTTCTCCATATGCCCCTGTCCCATTTTCCAACAATTTCAAAACTTCTGAAGATTGCTTTAAAGGTACAGAAAAGTTTTTTTTCCAATCTTCAGGTCCATCCAATTGAACCTTCAGGTATGGCAAAGACCCTATTGCCCATGATTCACTTGCTGAAGCCATTACTCCACCATTACTGGCATGATAAAAAGCCTTGATCGGCTCACCTTTCCAACTAAGTACGTTCCCTGAAGTGGTTCTGATGGCTTGTTTGACCTTTAAAGAGGCTATTGAAGGATCGCGATACACCTGACACTGGGTATCACTACACAAGTGATAACCATCAACCGCAAATCGGTGGCGATTAGCAATTGCCCAGGTCCTAGCCAAAACAGCTTGAACTGCCATCGCCACAAAAGGAGAACCTATTCCTATTTCATGAGGAACAACTCCTTCTAAATAATCATCTAATTTGGTCTGGTGCACTAACGTCCAGCTTCCATATGAATCTCTTTGCAAACGGAAAAAACCTGTGTATACCCCACCATTCCATTGCAAACCATCTGGAGCCTCAATCTCGATAGGCCCGCGCAAAAGCCGTTCCGAATTACCCAATTCAAGAATAGGCACAATTAAAAAAGAGATTTCTTGGCGCAGAAAAGACGTTTTCAGGTTGAAAAGAGACTGAGCCTCGGCCGAAATCCACACTTCCCATTCTTTTGGACGGGCAACAACAGCTTTAATTCCCTCCTTCCTAAACAACAAAGCAACTTTTTCAGCCGACTCGAAGCTTGCAAAAGGCCCAAGTACTTGCCTTTCTAAGAAATAGGGAGTCGCCAAAGGCATTTGCCTCCAGGAAAGCTTAATTTCTTGATTTTCGAAAATTTGCCCACTTTTATCTCTGATAACTAGTGGCCTACCAGTACTAACAAGCTTTAAAGCAGGTGCAGAAATATTTTCCGTAGTCTGTTGACCTAAATAAGACTGCAAGGAAACTCTTAGCCATCTCTTACCTAAATTGGGTTCTGGTGGCAAAGGGACAGCATAATGTGTTTGGGATTGAACAGATAAATCTTGAACAGGATCTTTTGCCTTACAACCGCAAGCAAATGCAATAAGCAAGAGCGAACTTGCTCTGAAGGGGAACTTAACTAGCAAAGAAGAAAATGAATTTCTCATTAGGCTTCGATGCGCAAAACGATTTGTTTTTTTAATTTAAAAGTTGGCGAGAGGGAGGGCGAGGTCGTAGGGTGGCTTCTTGTGCAAATGCAGTAAGAAATGCAATGCCAAAACTAAAGACCCGCAAAGCAGCCGCCAAGCGGTTCAAGGCAACTGGCACCGGAAAATTCTTGCGTCGTCGAGCATTTCGCAATCATCTACTAGACCACAAAAGTCCCAAGTTAAAGAGGCACCTAGCCACTAAGGCAGTTGTAGATGAACGAGATGCAGATAACGTAAAACTTATGATCCCTTACGCCTAAAAACCAACTCTCCATTAAGGTCTATTCAAATCTATCTGCATTCCATCCTTAGTTATTTAAACCATGGCCCGCGTCAAGAGAGGCAATGTAGCCCGCAAACGTCGTAACAAAATCCTCCGCCTAGCCAGAGGTTATCAAGGAAGTAATGGACGTCTATTTCGAACAGCCAACCAAAGAGTGATGAAAGCTCTTTGCAATGCCTACAGGGATAGAAGAAGGAGAAAAAGAGATTTTCGTCGACTTTGGATCGCACGAGTTAATGCTGCAGCAAGGCTTAATGGGATCAGTTACAGCCGTTTGATAGGCGGACTAAAAAAATCAAATGTTCTTCTAAACAGAAAAATGCTTGCTCAGTTAGCGGTAGTCGATCCCCAAACCTTCAACAGTGTTGTTTCAACTGTCAAAAATTAAGCACCTGTTTAGTTGAAATATCCATGATGATTCATTAGAAATAGCATCTATGAACATTGAGCTGCCCCAGGCCTACTTACTGGGCCTTATAGGCTTGTTAGCTGTGATTGCAGCTCTTGTAGGCCGCCAACTACTACGAGTCCGCAATGATGAAATAAACCTAGTTAAGCTAGAAAAAGAAGGGGCATCATCATCCAAAGAAGCGTCTGAATTATATAAACTTGCATCTGTACAACTTCGAAAAAGGCTCTATCCACAAGCTGTCGCTAGTCTTCGTAAAGCACTAAAAAGACTTGATAATGAACCTGATGAAGCTAAAGCTCTAATAGAAAATGCTCTTGGATTTGCTTTAGCAGCTCAAGATGATTTTAAAACAGCAATTGGTCATTACCAATCAGCGCTAAAAGCAAAAGAAGATTATCCAGTAGCACTCAATAATCTTGCTTTTGCCCAAGAACGTCTAATGAAATATAAAGAAGCTTATGAAATCTATCAACAGGTATTACAACTAGATCCCAACAATAGAACCGCATCAAAGCAACTAGAAAAAGTTAAAAAAATAATATCTAAGAACAAAGAAATTAAGCAATAATATCTAAATTAAAATATTATTTGTTAACAGGACAATTTGTATCCATATCTAAACGTCCACCAGGATCTGCAAAAATTGTTGATTCCCAGCTAAGCAGCTTAATTCCCTGCAAACCTACAAATTTACCCCCTGACTCAAACCCATTAGTCAATTTTTTAGATAAAGGCACCAAGTCCAACTGATCCGATTTTGCATTCCAATTGCCCTGGACCTGACTAGTAATAGAACCAATAGTCATTTGTCCTCTCAAATCAACCATCTGACCGATAGAAGCTACTTGGGAAAGCTCAAACCGTACCTTTTGATCCGATCCTCTGCCAAAAGGAGTGTATGTCCCGCACCATATCCTCGGAAGGGTTGTCGCAAGCTCAGCTGCTCGAGCAATAGGATCAAAATGATCTACTGATCCATCTAAAACAACAGGTACTTGCTTTGAAACCGCTTCAAGAGACATATCCACCTCTAATGCCGCTGAATCGTCTCCAGACTCCTCAAGAGAGTCATCAAGCTGAAATGATGCCGATTTGTCAACTACATTGTCAGAAACAGGTGCAGTGTCTTGAGAGATCAATTCCAAGGGTTTTTGAGAATGATATTGAAATCGACTTTCAATGGGTAATTCCAGGAGAAAGAAAAAAATCATTTAAGCGAGATGCTGTCAGGAAGCCAAAAGCAATGAGGCACTCAACCATTTTGCATTTACATCCTCAAAACTTCAATAAGAAAACAAATGGTTCTCTCTGAAAATTCTAATGATCCATTGACTATTGGAAAACTGGACTTCCAAAGTCGACTTTTAACGGGAACAGGTAAATATTCCAACATCACAATTATGGAGAAAAGTTTAATTGGCTCAAACTGTCAAATAGTGACCGTTGCAGTTCGTCGAGTTCAGTCAAACGAATCAGGTCATAGTGGTCTGATCGAAAAAATCAACTGGGAAAAATATTGGATGCTCCCCAATACTGCAGGATGTCAAGATGCAGAAGAAGCTATTCGTATAGCAAGACTTGGCAGGGAATTAGCCAAACTTGCAGGACAAGAAGAAAATACCTTCATCAAGCTCGAAGTAATACCCGATAAAAAATATCTTTTGCCCGATCCTTTAGGCACCTTAGAAGCCGCTGAAAAACTTGTAAAAGAAGGCTTCACCGTATTGCCATACATCAATGCAGATCCCGTACTTGCAAAACGTCTAGAAGAAATTGGTTGCGCAACTGTGATGCCTCTTGGGTCTCCAATAGGTTCAGGTCAAGGACTTAAAAATGCATCAAACATCTCTTTAATCATCGAAAATTCAAAAGTTCCAGTAATTGTCGATGCAGGAATTGGCGTACCAAGCGAAGCTGCTCAAGCCTTAGAGATGGGAGCAGATGCTGTATTAGTAAACAGTGCCATTGCCTTGGCCAAACAACCTGCTCTAATGGCAGAAGCAATGAAACAAGCCGTACAAGCTGGTCGATCAGCATTCTTAGCAGGACGCCTTCCTAAACGCAAAGAAGCATCACCAAGTTCACCTAAAACTGGAACAATTGAATAGCAACGAAGCATGAAGGCGTATGACGGAACGTAACGGAATAGGCATTAGAGACAATCCACTGCATAGTGTCCGCCGAGATGAGTTGTAACCATGCCGATTACAGAAGAAGAGGGAGGGCGACTCAACGCTTTTGCTAAAGAACCAAAGATTGAGTTGATTGAAAAAGAAACTAGTGACAGCAAGACTTCTTGGATTATTTTTATCGCTGGAGCTCTTTTTATTGCAGTCTTAATTGGTGTAACTGTAACTATTAGCTGAAAACCCTGTAGTAGCTTGCTCTAATGAGCGAAGCGCTCTTTCCTGAAGGAGTTTTGGGTGAAAATTCTCGTTCTCGGTGGAGATGGGTTCTGCGGATGGCCTTGCGCCGTGAATCTTGCAGACGAAGGACACGATGTTCTCATCGTGGATAATCTCAGCCGCCGCAAAATAGACATCGACCTCGAAGTTGAGTCATTAACGCCAATCTCAAGTATTGGCGACAGATTAAAAACGTGGGCCGAAATAGGCGGCAAACCAATCCGCTTCAAGCATCTTGATATTGCCCATGAATATCAAGCACTCTTAGATTTGCTTCTCGCAGAGAAACCTAACTCAGTTGTTCACTTTGCTGAACAACGCGCCGCGCCCTATTCGATGAAAACAAGCGCGACTAAGAGATATACCGTTGATAACAACGTCAACGGAACGCACAATCTTCTAGCAGCGATTGTAGAAAGTGGCTTAGCAATACACATAGTCCATTTAGGAACTATGGGCGTTTATGGATATGGGTCACACCGTGGAGCAACAATTCCAGAAGGATACTTAAAAGTAGAAGTCCCTCAGCCTGATGGAAGTCGATTTGAGGAAGAAATTCTGCATCCAGCCAGTCCAGGAAGTGTTTATCACATGACCAAAACTCTGGATCAATTGCTTTTTCTTTATTACAACAAAAACGATAAAGTCAAAATAACGGACCTACATCAAGGAATTGTTTGGGGAACAAATACCGAAGCCACTAATAGAGATATACGACTTACCAATCGATTTGATTACGACGGAGACTATGGGACAGTGCTAAATCGTTTCTTAATGCAAGCAGCCATTGGATATCCATTAACTGTTCACGGTACAGGAGGTCAAACACGTGCCTTCATACATATCAGAGACTCAGTTAAATGTGTACAACTCGCTCTAGAAAATCCACCGGAGACAGGAGAGAGAGTGAAGATTTTCAACCAAATGACAGAAAGTCACCAAGTCGGTGAATTAGCCAAAAAAGTTGCAGCTCTTACTGGAGCAAAGGTTAACTATTTACCAAATCCCAGGAATGAAGCAGTTGAAAATGACTTAATAGTGGACAATCGATGCTTTATAGAACTCGGCCTAAAACCAACCACCCTGGATGATGGTCTTTTATCAGAAGTAGTTGATGTGGCACGACGATGGTCTGACAGATGTGATCGCAATCGAATACCTTGCATATCGGCCTGGACCTCTACCCAAGCGAAAGCAATTAAAAAAGATGCTTAAAGGGCCTCTTCCTCTAAACCATTAAACAAGTGAAGATTGCATTTTTTACAGAAACTTTCCTCCCAAAAGTGGATGGAATAGTTACTCGTTTAACCAAAACCATACCTCACCTCGTAGAAGCAGAAGATGAAGTTATGGTGTTTTGCCCTGAAGGAGCCCCTACCAATTACATGGGTGCGAAAGTTGTAGGGGTGCCAGCAATGCCTTTACCGCTTTATCCAGAATTAAAGCTAGGGCTCCCCGGTGCAGCCGTATCTGAAGCATTAGAGAACTTCCAACCAGACTTAATTCATGTTGTCAATCCTGCGGTTCTTGGCCTAGGTGGAATTTGGCTTGCAAAAACCAATGGAATTCCATTAATAGCGAGTTATCACACTCACCTTCCAAAGTACCTAGAACATTATGGAATGGGCATGTTGGAACCGCTTCTTTGGGAACTACTCAAAGCCGCCCATAATCAAGCATCGCTCAATTTATGTACTTCTTCTGCAATGGTGAATGAGCTAAGTGAAAAAGGTATCCAGCACACTGCGTTATGGCAAAGGGGAGTAGATACAGAAATATTTCGTCCCAACCTTCGAAGCAATGCAATGCGTAGTCGCTTATTAGGCCAACACACAGATGAAGGATCCTTATTGATCTACGTAGGCCGACTATCCGCAGAAAAACAAATCGAAAGGATTAAACCTGTTCTTGAAGCATTACCTCAAACAAGGCTTGCTTTAGTGGGAGATGGACCGAATCGACAACAGCTAGAAAAAGTCTTCCAAGACACGCCCACAACATTCATTGGCTATTTAGGAGGAGAAGAACTTGCAAGTGCGTATGCAAGTGGTGATGCCTTTCTTTTTCCATCAAGCACTGAAACATTAGGACTTGTTCTCCTAGAAGCTATGGCAGCTGGATGCCCAGTAGTTGGGGCTAACAAAGGAGGAATTCCTGACATAATTACTGATGGCATAAATGGCTGCCTATATGAACCTGACGGACCAGATGATGGGTCAGCAAGCCTTATTCAGGCAACAAATAATATTCTTGGAAATGACCTAGAGCGTCAAAACATGCGAAACGCTGCAAGAGAAGAAGCAGAACGCTGGGGATGGCCAAAAGCTACAAATCAACTGCGCAATTACTATCAACAAGTTCTTACAGAATGGAGTACTAGTAATGCAGCATAACAATCTTGAATTATTCCTAAATCGTTGCTTGATTTCTAACTAGAACGATTTTGATTCCATACTTCAAGGATTTTCTTTGCCATAGGTACAGCATGAACAGAACCTCCACCTGGTGTGTTTTGTGCGAATGCAATAACTACAATTTCCGCAGAATCATACGGCGCAAAACATGCAAACCATGCATGATCTGCCCCCCCAGTACTGCTGTCCTCTGCAGTACCAGTTTTGCCAGCAATTTTTGGTAAATGTGGCAGATTAAGAGTCCAAGCTGATCCTGACTCAACCACTTTCCTAAGCCCTCGTCGCAGAGTATCCAAAGTAGAAATTTTCATTTTTACTTTAGTTGTTTTGTTGGATGCAGTCCAATCAATTTCTCCATCTACTAAGTGTGGTGTAATTAAATATCCACCATTTGCAAAAACCGAATAAGCACGAGCAAGTTGTAAAGGAGTTATCTGCACAACCATTTGTCCAATAGAAGCACTCGCCATATCCTCAGGAATCCAAGGGGTACTGCCTGGCTTAGCCCATCCACGTCCTCTAGAAGCCCAAATTTCATTACCTACAAGCCCTTTACTTTCTTCGTAAGCAATTTCAATTCCAGTAAGAGAATCAAAACCCAACTTAATAGCAGCCTGATACAAAGCTTTTGAACCTACACCTACACCAACCTGATAAAAAAAAGTATTACTCGAAACTCGCAATGCATCCTCATAACCAATTTCTCCAAAACCACGACCATTATGTTCCGGGAAACAAAATCCCCCGTATTGAATACATTTTTTTGTTTTCAAACGAACTTCTGGAGGAAATTTACCAGTTTCCATACCTGCCATACCAGTTACAACCTTCCAAGTACTTCCAGGGTCATAAGCATTTAAAGCACGACTAAATAACGGCTTACTAGAAGATAAAAAAAGCTGTTCATATTCCTTCTGTGATGTAAAAGATTTGGAGAAGAAATTTGGATCAAATGACGGCTTACTAGCCATTGCTCGAATAGCTCCTGTACGCGGATCTATAACAACAATTGCTCCTGCCCTTTTATCTGCCAAAGCATTTTCAGCTGCTTTCTGCAAAGCAAGATCTAAAGTAAGAGTTAAATCCTTTCCTGGTACTGCTGACTTCTCACCTAGACTTCTCTGGACGGTTCCAAATGCATCAACCTCAAGCATCTCGCCACCCCATTCTCCTCGAAGATGAGATTCATATGCAGCTTCAATACCTATTCTACCAATTCTATCTCTAATTTTATATCCTTTTTTATAAAGAATCTTATACTCTTCATTTGTAATAGGTTGGGTATAACCAAGTACATGCGCAGCTAGAGTTCCATAAGGGTAATTTCTAACAAGATCAACATCAACCTGGGCAGGGAACATTAAATTTGAAACCTCCTTAAAACGCAAAACTTGTTCACTATTAAGATCTGCAGCTAAATTAATTCGATAATCACGACGATCGAACCCTCTACGAAATCTTTTATCCAAATCACGTCTAGGCAATTGTAAAATTTTGGCAAGTTTCACACTTAATTCAGGCCATTTTGAGCGATCAATTAAACGTGGCTGAATATAAAGATTGTATTTGAGTTCATTATTAGCCAAAACCTCTCCATTTCGATCTAATAAACGACCACGAATTGGTGAACGAGCCATTAAGCGAATACGATTATCTGCTGATAACTCTCGATACCTCTCGCCTTGCACAATCTGCAACCAATAAAGTCGAGCTGACATCGCTCCAAAAAAAGTCAGCACTATTGCAAACAAAACACTTGGTTGGAGACGCTTTCCACTTTTACGTAGCTCTCCATATCCAAAGTTCGCCTTTCTAGGCATTTATCTCATCCTTTGGCAGTTGTATTAGAAAATTGCTCGTCATTATTATCCAATTCACTGCTTAAAGACTGAAGACGATCTAAACGAACTTCAAGATTCTGAAGAAATTGACGTAAAGCATCTCCTTCCTGATCCTGAAGGTCATCAGTGACATCAATTGTCACGGGTATCACTGGGTTCCCTAAGCCTGGACTTACCTGATCTAATTTTTCCCTTAAAGCGGTAGCCTCACTTTCGCCTTCCAAACGAAGATCCTTCAAAGGGTCATTAGATTTAGAAAAAGCTTCAAACACTTTGTTGGCACCACCTTTGCGAATGCGCTTAGCAACCGCAAAACCTACAGGTAAAAAATCCTGCATTAATGACAAGCGAAAATTATGCAATCGTTCCTCGGCCATAAAGTCTCTTATATCTACCGCATCCCAGTCTGCTCGGAAGGCATTAGAAATGTAGGACACGTGACATTTGCTACACCCATAGACCAGCCACTAAAGCCAGATAGCACAACAAGAGCAACCATAGGTCCTAAAGCCTGATGGGTCGTTTCAAGATTGATCCATTCCTTCCAACTACGAACCAATCTCTCACGAGCAAAACGTCTTCTTTCACGTTCCTCCTCCCTAAAACGCTTGCGAAATGATTTTTCTACCCACCTTTCGAAAGCACGCTTTTTAGTAACTGCCATTTTGCGCTCTACCTCTAATAATTGTCCTGATGTCAACTCAGGATGAAAGGTTCCTATTAACTCCAAACTCTTGAGAAACATCTCAACGGAAGCATCTTTAAGCTGACGTTGTTGATCATCCAAAAACGTCCAATCAAGTTCTGGGTAGAACCTAGTTCTATTTCCAGTAATTTGATCCTCACGTAACTGTCCAGGTTCTCTTAACCAACGATCCGTATTGGTATCAAATCTTCTCCAGTACAGAAATGGATTGATATAAATAGTTTTTCCGCCAATTTGAATACTGTCTTGTTGTAGTCGTTGATGAAGTTGAAGATCCTGCTGATTTGCTGCAATCAAGAGACTTTTAGCCAGTAACCCAAGGTATCGAGCACTGGTCAATAGCACCAGCCCCTGATCCAAAAATCAAAGCATGAGGTTAAATCACAGTAAGATTAAAAATGGTAAGAATGAATATTTTATATGATTCTATAGTTAAATTTTAATTTTTTTCAAAAAAACTATCTGTTAAGCCCATAACTTTGCCAGGAGAACCATAAACCTTAGAACCAGAAGGTACAGTAATGCCATTTACAAAAGTCAAAGCTCCGATCACACAACTATCGCCAATTTTTGATCCCATTGAGATTACAGAGTTAGGTCCAATATAATTTTTACTGCCAATATAAACTGGTTGCTGTTCATAATTCATTTCTCCATCTGCCAGCGCCCATTGAACTGTCTGATGAGTATAAATATGCACACCTGCAGAAATTGAACAATTATCTCCTATATGCAAACTACCCCCAGTGCCATCCAAAATACAATTTGGACCGATCCAACAATGATCGCCTACCCTGACATCTCCTAAAATCAAAACATTATCATAAACAGAGGTGCCTTTGCCAAAATTTGAAAATTTAGCTTTATCCCATCTATCTGAGTAATAATCTCCAAAAGAAAGTATTCGTTTATATTCTTTTTTGATTTGTTTCCGCCTAAGCTTAAAATCAGTTAAAATAAGAAAATGAATTAATCTGTTAAACATTAAGCAAATGTCTCCTGACTAGAGGAAGATAATTATTTAAAATAATTCTAGCAAATAATAACTTAAGCTGCATTTCAAATATTTACTTTGTTTTCTAGTATTCAGATTATGGATGAGGTGATCAAAGCATTTTTTTGCACCACTCTCCACTTTCACTTTCTAGCCATTTTTTGATGTCGCCTCCATAAAAAGAAGATTTTTTATAATCACTACATGCTCCTTGCTTATCTCCTAATCGACCTTTTGAATATGCGCGAAACTCATAAGCATATGAATTTTTTGGATTATATGCAATTGATAAATCTGAATCAGAAATCGCTCCTTGAAAATCACCCAATTTAGCTTTTACATATCCTCTTATTTGATAAGTAAATGAATTTTTAGAATCTAATTCAAGAGCTTTATCTGTATCCAAAATTGCCTGTCTAAAATTACCCAAAATACTATTGGCAAAAGCTCTTAGCTGATATCCATAAAGACTGCGGCTATCTAATTTTAGTGCTAAATCTACATCGAATAGAACACCTCTAAAATCACCTTGCTTACTGCGAGCATATGCTCTAATTAAATAAAATTTTGAATTATTCGGTTGAATGGTAATTGCACTATTTAAATCTATAATTGAACTTTTATATTGTTTAATTTTAAGTTTAGCAAGTCCACGATTTGAATATGCTAATGGATTCTCTGAATTGAATTTAATAGCTTGACTAAAGTCTCGAATTGCTGATTTATAATTTCTGTTAAAGGCTCTAATCAGACCTCTATTATAATAGCCATAATGATTTTGTTTTTCAAGTTCTAAGGTTGAATTAAAATCATCAAGTGCTCCTTTATAATCTAAAACTTGTGACTTTAGCAATCCTCTATTTAAATAAAAATCAGGGTTTTTAGTATCTATATCTATTGCTAAGGATAAATCATCAATTGCCCCAACGAAATCGTCTAATTTTGATAGCAAAAGAGATTTTTCATAATACAAAATTGCTTGATCAGGAGAAATTTTTATTGATTTCTCCAAATCCTTAATTGAATCTCTATAATTTCCGAGTTCTTTATTTGATATTGCCCTTTTGTAAAGTATTTCTGGATTATTAGAATCCATTTCTATCGCTTTAGTTAAATCATTAATAGCTCCAATATGATCATTTAATTGGCTAAAAAGATTTGCACGTGAAATATATAATTTCGGATTTTGAG
The DNA here is from genome assembly GCA_003280095.1 of Prochlorococcus sp. AG-363-O16. Classification (GTDB taxonomy): domain Bacteria; phylum Cyanobacteriota; class Cyanobacteriia; order PCC-6307; family Cyanobiaceae; genus AG-363-J23. The sequence goes on along the minus strand of QCGA01000002.1, from coordinate 35,150 downwards.
ATTCTATCCCTATTGCATTAGTATAATCTTTAATAGCTCCTTGTAAATTACCTAAATCGACCTTTGCATTTGCTCGACTAACATAAGCTTGTATATACTTAGGTTTTAAATATAAAGTCTGACTAAAATCAGCAATTGCTCCACGATAATCTAAAAGATTTGCCTTTGCCAAGCCTCTTTTGTAATAAGCATTAGCTAACATTGGATCAACTTCTAAAGCCTTAGAAAATCTAGTAATTGCTCCTTGATGATCACCCAAACGACCTCTCTCAATACCTGATTCTACGAATTGATTTGCGATATTTTTATTCGAATTAGCTCCTAAAGGCTCTGACAAAGAAATTGCACTAAATAAAAAAATAAATCCTAAACTTTTTAAAAGGATCCTTTTCAGTCGATAACAATGAAGCATAACAACACAAATAGACTAATGATTCAAAAAACCAGGATACTAAACAATAGACCTTATGAGTAAAAATGCATAACGATCTACTACTGAATGTTTATGTATCAAGTTTAGAGCAACTATTCCTTTTAAATTTTCTTCTAACAGAAATTAACAACTGCCAAGGGAAATGACTATTGGTAATCAAAAGGCCTTCTATTTCTCTAACAGGTGACTCATTAATGGTTCAGATTGGAATATTGTCAAAGAAATCAAATTGGTGCTCACGCATAAAATGGAACATATAAATATCGAAAATCTATGATTTTAAGCGGATAATTAAGTCAGTAATTATCTGTTATTCCCACTCAATAGTTCCTAATTTGGAAGTGCAGTGAGTGACTTGGGTTTGCACTTGCATTATATCGCTGTGAAGTAACGGTGAAGTTCTTTTCAGAGAATTAGCATTCTTCTTTTACCCAATCAGGAGCGAATTCATCATCATAAGAACTTGCTTTTCTCCAATCAGAACAAGCACCTTTCATGTCTCCTATTCCTTCTTTTGCAATTCCACGATTTCGAAAAACAATATTTAAATTATTAGGATTCATTTTTATTACTTTATTGAGATCTGAAATTGCACCGTAATAATCTTCTAATTGAATCTTAGAAAATGAAAGTTCAATATATGCCTGTTTGTATTTCTGATCAATCTTTATCACCTTATTTAAATCAGATAACGCCCCTTTATAATCTTTTAAATGATTTTTACTCCATCCACGAGCATAATAAGCATTTACGAAGTTTGAATTAATATCAATTGCCTTATTGAAATCAGATATTGCTCCATAATGATCCTCCGATGATTGAGCATCAATTCCACGATTGTAGTAAAAATCAGCACTCTCTGCATGTGCTTTTTCAGGAACAGAAAGTATCACCGCAGCACTCGTTAAAGCAGCACCAGTTACCACAACCAGAGATTGCCCTAATGGCATCAAAGACAAAGCAGCACCAATAACAGCAATTCGTTTCTTCATATGGGTGCTCTTCCGACTTCTACTAATTTAATACAAGCGTAGAGAAAATCTTCTTTCTACGATTTCTCCTAAGAGACGGTGACAACGTGCCACGGTGAAGTCGCGGTGAAGTAATCTCTCCCAACCCTTGCAATTACGTCACCTAATTTTCACGTTGAACTCACGGTGAAGTGATATTTTGAGGGAGTGATTGAGTTCTTTATATATTACTTATTCCCACTCAATAGTTCCTGAGTTAAAAAAGCATTAAGTGACTTGGGTTTGCACCTTCATTATATCGTGGTGAAGTGACGGCGAAGTTATTTTCAGATCATTAGCATTGATTTCTTACCCACTTGGCAGCATCTTGATCTCCCAGAGAAGATGCTTTTCTCCAATCAGAACAAGCACCTTTCATATCGCCTATGTTTTCCTTTGCGATCCCACGATTTTTATAAGCGCTTATATATTTAGAGTTAATATCAATTGCTTTGTTGTAATCAGAGATCGCTCCGTAATAATCCTTCAATTCATACTTTTCCCATCCACGATTGTAATACGCGTCTGCAAAATTTGGATTGATTTCTATCGCTTTATTGTAATCAGATATTGCTCCGGAATAATCTCCTATCTTGCCCTTTGCATTTCCACGGTTGAAATACACATCTGCATCCCTTGGTTTGATCTCAATTGCTTTGTTGTAATCAGAGATTGCTCCGTAATTATCTCCTAATTTTCTCTTTGCAACGCCACGGTTGACATACGCATTTGCATACCTTGGATTGATCTCAACTGCTTTGGTGTAATCAGATATTGCTCCGGAATAATCTCCTGCGCGGTGTTTTTTAATGCCACGCTTGTAGTAGAACGCAGCACTTTCTGCCTGTACTTTCTCAGGGACAGAAAGTAATACCGCAGCACTCGTCAAAGCAGCACTAGTTCCAACCATCAGCGGTTGTCCTATAGGTATTAAGGAGAGAACAGCAGCAATAGCAGTGCTACGAAGTTTCATTCAGACTGTCTAACTACCTAGACAGTCTAGTTAGGACAGTCGATAATAGTGCGACGTTCTGGTACTTCCTGGAACGTCATGGTACTTCCAAAAAACGGAGAGGGTTCTGTCGATATGAGTCCACCAGGGAAGGTCAGGGAACACATAGGAACAAAAAGTCGAAATCAGGTTGAAAATCCAACAAGAAATCCAACAAGATTTCTGCTCGGTCGAATTAGATCAATCCCAACAATGGAAGCAGAGCTCATATCAATGGTTTTGAGGAGATCCAACAAGATTGCAAAAATCCAACAAGAATATCCAACATCAAATTGGTTTACCGGACTGAAAAAATTCCTCGCATATCCCCTCGCACAAATCGCTCTCCAATAAGCGCTTTAACGCAAAATGATATTCAAAAGATTAAGTATTCAGATTATCTTTATTGGACTATTGAAAACAGGTTATTAACCAATTTAAATTTGCGAAAAATAATACAGAGGAAACTGCTAATAAAAGAAATTTATGCAATTTCTTTATTGTTTTATTGGTGAAGCAATTAACTAATGAAAAAACAGTTGCAAGAAATGATAAGAAAACTTCTATGCAAATAAGGGTTATAGTCAGAAAATCTGGGGGAAAAGAACCTGTAAAACCACCTATTACACTAATAATCCCACCAATGAAGTTTACTAATGTTGCTAATAGAATCAAAACAAGAGAGGTGATATGCATCTTAATTGCACTTAATAGGTAATTATATTTTATCAGTTCCACCTGAATATCAAAATTCCAACTCGACAGAAGAATCACGAATTCAGACCAAATTCTGGACCGCTATGGACTCCGATGGTCCGCTTTAAACGGAGAGGGTGTCCTTCGACTTCGACCTACTTTTGGACTCTATTAGATCGCTTTGAGCAAGATTGAGAGATCGTTTATAAAAATACCCTAGCACTTACCCTAGCACGTTTTTCAGGGTTTTTTCTCTATAGTTAAGCACCCTAAATGCTAGCAAGTAGGGTGCAATCTGTAAATGACCTATCTAGACATTTTGATTTGATTATCCATCCATTCTTTGATTTCGGACTCCAACCAGACCACGATGTTGGACCCAATCGGGATCTGCTTAGGGAATGAACCATCATTAATCTTGTTGTAGATCGTCGCCTTACACAATCCAGTCGTTTGGACTATTTCTGGCATACGAAGAAAACGTTCTCTGATGTCGGTTGCCTTGGTCATGGGTTCTAAAAGAAAAAAGAACCTCCCATTGCATCGTGCTTGTCCAGGTCTTCCCAAGGTTCCCATGGAGGAGTAGAACAGAACTACGAGACTCCTCACACAAGATTCTCGATATGGGTGCTACTCGATGAGGGCACCTTTTTTATGTGCTTGCCAAATAATGAGTTATGCGTAAAAATACCCAGCGTGAGGAGTTGAGATCCTCCGAGCAGTGGAAACAAGGAAACACGCGCTCTAGATCTCCAAGAGAACCTGCCTTTGAGCAGGTTTTTTTGTGCCTTGCAATCCTTTCAAGTTTTCCAGTAGACGTCCCACTCAACCTGCAGTTCAGCACTTGATAAGGAGTTATAGAAACCTCTCCACTTCTTTTCTGAGTTCGCATCAGTGGCAACCAAGGAGACCAGGAGGTCTATTGCTTGTTCGTGGTTAAAGGATTTGCCGCCATCTGATTGGAATATCAATTTCTTCTCTTGTCCATTCCTAAAACTTAATGCTTCCTGAAGGGGTCGACTTTTCAAGATAGTTTGACAAAGAGGAGACCTGTGTAGTGTCAATTTCCTTCTTCCAACAATTGCATTGAGTGTTCACTTAATCACAATGGACCCCAAAAGGGGAAAAGCATGAAAGGTTTTGGAAAATCGCAACACAAACAAAAAAAATCAAGTTTCAATAAAAGGATTAATGGAACTTCAGAACAGTTGATCTCACAAGCATTCAAGTTTCATTCTCAGGGAAATATTTCAGAAGCAGCAAAATATTATCAACATTTTATAGGTCAAGGATTCAAGGATCACAGAGTTTTTTCTAATTATGGAATAATACTGAAAAATATTGGCAAATTAAAAGAAGCAGAAAAATCCTACCACAAAGCAATTGAACTGAATCCTAATTTCGCTGATGCTCATTCCAATCTAGGAAATATATTGAGAGATCTTGGAAAACTAAAAGAAGCAGAATTATCTACTCGCAAAGCAATTGAACTGAATCCTAATTTCGCTAATGCTCATTCCAATCTGGGAAATATCTTGAGTGATCTTGGCAACTTACAAGACGCTGAATTGTCATATCGCAAAGCAATTAAAATCAATCCTGTTTACGCAATGGCGCATAACAATCTGGGAAATATTTTGAGTGATCTTTGCAAGTTACAAGACGCGTTTGATTCATATCTAAAAGTAATTCAAATTAATCCATCATTTTCTAATATTTATCCTTCTATAACTAGATTTTTACAAGATTCCGATCCATCTCAATTAAATAAATCAAACTTAAAAAAAATATTAAATCTTCTTCTAAAGAGAAATGATGTTCCTCATAAAGAATTACACAGAGCATTTAATTTTGTATGGAGCAATGAATTAATCAATGATCTAGAAAAATTAGATTCAGATTTTTCTAGAATAGAATTGCTTATTAATGATAAAGTCATAATTAATGCTCTTAAAAAGATTATCTTTTGCGATGATAAATTGGAGGAATTGCTAACTAAAACAAGAAGAAGCATATGCGATCTTATCGCTAAAAATACAGAGAATATTAATTATTCTGCATTGAAATTTATTATTGCATTAGGAGAGCAATGCTTCGTAAATGAATATGTTTATTCAGTTACTGAAGAAGAAAATATATCCGTTGATAACATTATCAAGAAATGTAGAGAGGGTGAAGTCAGTGAAATACATTTATCAATTTTATCTTGTTATTTTCCACTATATAAACTCCTTAATCGAATACCCTTATTAAAATCTTTTAATTCTTCTAATCAAAGTTTCAAAGAATTAATAGAATTACAAATAATAGAACCTCTAAAAGAAATTGAATTATCACAAACCATCAAAAGATTAGGGTCAATTAATGATAATGTTTCTAAAAAAGTAAAATCTCAATATGAAGAAAATCCATATCCTAGATGGAGATATGGAAATCATTCAGAAAGTCAAAAGATATCTGTTTTGCAAGGAATTAATAATGAAATCAAACCTAATTCTATCAGTTCCAATATTGGAGATAGTCAATTACAAGTTCTAGTTGCTGGGTGTGGAACAGGTCAACAAATTTTACATACACAGATCTATAAAAATGCTCATATAACTGCTATTGATTTGAGTTTATCTAGTCTTGCTTATGCTCAAAGGAAGGTAAATGAACTTGGAATTGATAATGTTGAACTAATTCAGATGGATATCCTGGAAATTAGTTTACTAGAGAAAAAGTTTGATCTCATTATATGTTCGGGTGTTTTACACCATATGGATGACCCCTCAAAAGGTTTGAAAGCATTAGTAAGTGTTTTAAAAAATAACGGTTTTCTTAAATTGGGTTTATATAGCGAACTAGCAAGACAAGATATTGTTAAAGCAAGAGAGTATATAACCAATAATAATCTCCAACCGAATGATGAAGGCATCAAAGTTTTTAGAGAAGATGTTCTTTCTAACAAGAATGAGCAAATAAGTAATCTTAGTGATTGGGATGATTTTTATACGATGTCAGAATGCCGTGATCTTTGCTTTCACGCCAAAGAATATCGATTCACAATTCAAGAACTACAAGAAACTTTCAAATCTAATGAGTTAAAGTTTCTTGGATTCTTAGTCAAACAATCAGTTAAATCTATGTATAAGAAATATTTCCCAGAAGATAACAAGCAAATAAACTTACAAAACTGGGCAAAGTTTGAAGAAATGCATTCCAAAACCTTCAGTGGAATGTATCAATTCTGGGTTTGTAAAACGAACAAATAATTTTGCTGAGAATGAGAAAATTAATCGTCAAGGTCAAATTGCAATTCTTTGCTTCCAGCAATCCACAAACCTCAACTTGCAGATAAAAGTGAAATTCAGACGAAATTTTGGACCGCTATGGACGCCCTGAGACGCCTACGGACATAAAGTGAGGAACAGAGAGGGTCTCCGTTAAGTAGGGACTACATGGTCCTTCCTGGAACCAACTTCGGGTTGTTTTTCGGTCTTTTCCCTAACATTTTCCCTAACACCAAAATAGGACCTGCTGAGACTTCATTTCAAGTCTTCCCAAAGTTCCCATAAAGGAGTAGACCAGAACTACGACACTCCTCACACAAGTTTGTCGTTATGGGCACTGCTCGATGAGGGTGCCCTTTTTCATGCCAGTTCACCACTGCTTTCTGATGAGATCAACTATCTCAAATAGACTTTCTAGGTGGTCCGACGGTCTGAATGAAACTCAGAAATACTGCTATTGCTGCTGCTCTCTCCTTAATGCCTATAGGGCAACCATTGCTGATAGGAACTGGTGCTGCTTTGACAACTACTGCGGTCTTGCTTTCTATTCCTGAAAAAGCACTGGCAGATACTGAGAAAAAATATATACAAAATGCTATTAATAAGTATGATAGGAATAAACTAGAAGAAGCAATATTAGACTTAGATCAAGCAATAAAAATAAATCCAAAAAGTGATGTTGCATATACCTTAAGAGGATTGATCAAGCGAGAGTTAAAAGATTTTGAAGGGGCAATATTAGATTTCACAAGTGGAATAAGAATCAATCCTAACGATGATGATTCTTATTATTTCCGAGGAGAAGCAAAATTAGAAAGTATTGATACCTCCAACAAGATCGCCACAAATGACCAAGATCGAGTATCTATAGTCAGAAGAGATGCTGTTTCAGACTTTGACAAGGCAATATCAATAAACTCAAAAAAGGCAAAGTATTATCGCAAGAGGGGTTTCACAAAGATGCTCTTAGAAGATTATAAATCAGCACTTAAAGATTTCAACCAAGTACTTAAACTAGATAAGAGTGATTATGCTATTTATAGAATTAAAGGGTTCATTAAAGTCACGCTTGGTGACATCAAAGGGGCGTGCAAAGACTTAAATAAACCAGAAATTTCTAGAGATTCCCTTGCTATTAAATTGAGAGAAGAGCATTGTGGAGGTAATATATCTTCTTTAAAAGTAAAATACTCAAACAATATAATACTTTCGAATTCTTACTGGGCGAAGGGTGTAAAGAATGAAAGGTCTGGTAATTACAAGCAGGCAATAGATGATTTAACTAGAGCAATAGAATTAAATCCTAACAACAAACGTGCCTATAATAGTAGGGCGATAGCAAAAGGTAATTCAGGTGATATCAAGGGTGCAATAGAAGACTATACAAAAGGAATCGAAATAGACCCTGGTGATCCTCTTATGTATAGAAATCGTGGCGCAAGAAAAGCAGAACTAAAAGAGCATAAAGGTGCAATATCTGACTACGACAAAGCAATAGATATCACACCTGATGATTACTATGCATACTACTTACGAGCAAGATCGAAGGGGGCTTTGGGTGATTATTCTGGAGAAATCTCGGACCACTCAAAATCGCTTGAACTTAAAAAAGATTCTTTCCAAGTCTATTACGAACGTGCTTATGCAAAAATTGAAATAAAGGATTTTGAAGGAGCAATTTCTGATCTAACTAAAGCAATAGAAATTAATCCAAATTTTCCCGAAGCATATAGTCTGCGTGGTTATAGTAAAGGAGCAGGATTAAATGATAACCAAGGTGCCTGTAGTGACTTTAAAAAATCAGCAGCATTAGGAAGTGAATTTCGAATTAAGTGGTTACAAGGAGAGCAAGGTGCTTGGTGTCGAATTATGCCAGATTAAAACAAGACAGAATTGTCAATGATCGATCTCATAAAAACGGCAAAAAATATAATCTAAAAATAGTTCCCTAACACCCTTTTTCTTTCCCTAACACCTGAGAGAAATTCCCTAACATTTTCCCTAATACCAAAATGGGACCTACGTATCCTTTCTGGAACTATCTAAGAGTATAAATCTCGTAAATTCACCAAATTGCAGTAAGAGTGGGACGTTCTCGTACTTCCTGGCACGTCATGGTACTTACAAAAACGGAGAGGGTGTCTGTCGAGTTCGGCAAAAATTAGACTGCTTTCTGATGAGTTAGGGCATTTCGTCTATCTTGGGATAGTTAGTGTCTTTTAACAAAGAATGGAGTCAATTCTTTTCTTTTTAATTTTCAGTGGGATATGGGCAGTTGCCGATGCTGTATTTGCTCCACCTATCGCAAAAGTCCTGGGGATCAGTGAAGAGTTTTCTGAATGTATTGTTGGCGGTATACTTGGAGGTATAGGAGGATTTTATTATGGTCCTATCATTGCCTTTAGTGTTGAACAAAAAGCATCTAGTTGGATCGCAACAATATGCCTTATAGTTTCTAGTTTTATTTTTAGTAACTTCTAAATCAACACCTCTTAAAAATTATGTTTAGAATCAAATGTCCAATACTTACCAATTTTGCAAAGTTTAGTTTATTGTTTATCTTGATTTCAGGTTGTCAAGGAATAGAGTCCCAAAGACTTGAACGAAAATGCAGAAATGCTTTTATGTTTAGGAATATAAAAAGAACACTTGAATACTGCAATGAAGCGATATTAATTGATCCTCTTAATCCACATAATTACAATAATCGGGCAGTACAAAAACATGATCTATTTGACTCTTATGGAGCAATTCAAGATAGTACAAAGGCAATAGAACTTCGTGCAGAAGAACCATGGAATGTTGCTTTGCACTATCACAACAGAGGTCTATATAAGCAAGCAATTCAAGATCTAAAAGGTGCCTGCTCTGATTGGGAAAAAGCATACCAACTAAGACATCGAGATGCAGAAATAGATTTAAAGAAATATTGCTGGTGATTTATTAAAATCCGAATTGGTTTGATTTTTTGTTTTTTTTTCTAGCATTTTCTTTGCCACCTAAACGAGAAGATATTGAACTCCTGATACTACTTTTTTATATCTGGGATTTCACAGGGATTATAGTCAAATATTATATTTTAAAGACCTAAGATTCTATATACTATAACTTGGATTATCCTTGTTTCAATTTAAAGAATTCTTCTTTAAATCTTTTGTTTGGTATAAGTAAGGTCTTTTCACCATCCAAAACAAGGAATTCGCCATTGCCCCACCAGTATTTCAAATTTAGGATATCAAAACGATTTAATTCTGCTTCAAAACGAATATTTTTCGAACTAACAATTTCCGGTAATATACCGTACAAATTAAATATTATTAAAGTTTTAAGTCGACTAGTTGAACAGAATGCAATTCTTTTATCAGTTAAATACAGTGTCCCACGTTCAGCACCAACTAATTTCAAATTATTCATAAAACCCAAAATCGGAGTATTCATTTGTTTTATTATCAACGTCTCGCCTTCTGCAAGTTTGAATCTTGCCATATTTTTCCCTGTGTAAATATAATTAAATAATACTTGGAAATCAATAATTTAATTGCTTATTGAATTTTTACCTTCTTCCTTGAAAACTGACCCTTTAAAACCTTATATTAAATTTAATACATGATACTTCAAAGATTCATTTTTAGAAGAAGCAGTAATAAACGATGACAATCACAATGATTCTGAACAGAAGTACAACCTGTTAATTTCTTTGGCATCTGCAGAATGCATTTAGATCGTTACTTTAACTCCTTAAGAGATGCAACTAATTATCCAAAAAATTAATATATATTTTAGTGTTAATGGTAGATAATACTAAAAAATCAATGAAAAAGATTATTTATCTATCATTAGCGGCAATATCAATAGGTGCTTCTGGGTGTTCCTCGGAGAAGATCAATTACTTTGACAATTATTCTTGTGAGGGAACTGGTGAAATAATGGGAATCAAGTTTCCGGTAAAGATATCAACAAGTAAAGGGCAATATGTATATGAGGGCAAAAGTTTTACTATCGGCAAAGAGTATCAATATAAGTCACAAACAGGTATGGTAACTGAAATTTATGAACGTAAAGGTGAAACAAAGATAATTCATACAAGGAAAACTACAACTGATATGGGCGAGTTAATGGGTAGCATGACTATGGAAACAATCAATGAAATTGATCTCAAAAAATGCAAAATAACTAATATTCAAACGTTATAATATAAAGTTTCTTTATCTTGAATATTATAATTTTTAAGCGTATCTCCATACAAAATAGTTGCCTCCCTTTGGATAAACCTTTATATGCAACGCATCTTCAATAGAAACTCTGAACCGATTTTCCTTCGGTTCTAATACTCGAATATCACTGTCAGAGAGTGGTATTTTCGTAATACCCCACCAGCAGACCTGGATATCTGATTCCAACCAGACAACAAGATTAGAACCTAATGGAATTTGTTTAGGGAATTTACCTTCATTGATTCGGTGGTAGATAGTTGTTCTACTCATTCCTGTTCTATGAACTATTTCTGGAATACGTAGAAAGCGTTCTCTGATGTCGATTTTCATGGGTTCTCAAAGAAGAAAAGAACCTCCCATTGCATCGTGCTTGTCCAGGTCTTCCCAAAGTTCCCATGGAGGAGTAGAACAGAACTACGACACTCCTCACACAAGTTTGTCGATATGGGTGCTACTCGATGAGGGCACCTTTTTTATGTGCTTGCCAAATAATGAGTTATGCGTAAAAATACCCAGCGTGAGGAGTTGAGATCCTCCGAGCAGTGGAAACAAGGAAACACGCGCTCTAGATCTCCAAGAGAACCTGCCTTTGAGCAGGTTTTTTTGTGCCTTGCAATCCTTTCAAGTTTTCCAGTAGACGTCCCACTCAACCTGCAGTTCAGACTTGCTTTCTCACAATATGATTGGCATTGTAGTGTAATTAGTCCTCTAGATATAAATAATTTGTTCTTGATTGAACCTTTTATTCTTGCTTGGAAGAATGCCTTTCCTTTAACTTTAGAGGTGAAACGACTCGTAGAGATTTTTGGTTTTACGAGTTAGCAAGCATTATTTTCGCTTTAATACTTTATTTAAGTGAGAAATTTCTGATAGGAATATCAAGTATATATGATACATCATTTGATTCCTTATATTTATCTTATATTCTATTCTGCTCTTTCTAAAAAATTTTTGTAGTTTCTTATAATTATTGCTCATTTATTGTTGAACTTTCAATAGGGGTACGGCGTCTTCGTGATGTCGGCAAATCATGGCAATGGATACTATTAATACTTTTTCCTTTAATTGGTTGGATATGGATCATATATTTATATACTCTACCATCATCGAATCCTAGGACTACTTAAAATGGGGATACATAAGTGTTGTGAATGTGGTTCAACAAATATAAAGAATGATCGTTCTTTAGGAGGAAGGTTGGTATGTATAAAATGCGGTTCTTTTAGAATAGGTTTTAGGCAAGGAAGAAATAGTGCTAATAAAGGTTTCCAAGGATATAGGTCCCTGTCTTCAGGTATCAATATTTCTAAGGATGACTGGCAGTACTTAATACCTTTCTTGATATGTTTTGTTGCTTTTATAGGAACAGATATTTTTGGTTTGATTGATAGATTAAACTTTGCTTATTGGTCAGGGAAACTTCTTTCTCAACCACATAGAATAATTACTTCACATTTCTTTCATGGTGATTTTAGACATTTACTATTAAATACAGGTGGAATTATAATTTCCCGATACTTTTTTATGACCCTTGGTCTAAGTAGTAGGTCATTTTTTCTTACACTGATTGTGTCTCTGATCCCAGTCCAGGTCTTTTTAAATTGGCTCTACGATATTTTTGTAGCAAGGAATCTAATGTCACTCTCTTTAGGTTTTAGTGGAATACTTTATGGCATAGATGCATTTATTCTTTTGGCATCCATTTATGGAAAGAAGACTTTCCTCGGTGTTCAGATAGGTTTGCGGAGTAATTATCAATGCCGACAAACAATGACAGTTCTTACAGTCATTGGAGTACTTTATTCATTTGGACCTGGAATCAGTTTAATCGGTCATCTCTCTGGATTCGCTGCAGGATCAATCCTTTTTCTACTTTGATAAAAAATGGGTTTCTACAGATTCATTAATTACATAACACAAGATGTCCTTGGGAGCAAGAAGTTAAAGATTGCTTTCTTTTTAATCGGTTCATTTGTCTTTGTATTAGAAAGCGTTGCTCCTCCTTGGGGAAAAGAAGACTATCACCCACGCTGGGTTCTTAAATAAAAACCTTTTGGAAAATAAAAAATCAGTACTGAACAAACAGGTATAAAAAAATTGCACTCATTCAGCAGCAGCAACCCCTAGGACAATAGTAGTGTTTCTGAATTTGATTGGCACTGATTTCTTACCCAAACTGCAGCATTTTTATTCCCCAAGGAAGATGCTTTTCCCCAATCAGAACATGCACCTTCTATATCTCCGATTTTTTCTTTAGTATTACCAAGATTTTTAAACGATTCGGTGTCTTCTGGATCAATATCTATTTAATTATTTCCAGCGTTTTCAGAGAAAATCCAAGTCAAGTCAGTTTCATGAAGACAGTCCTCTATCTCATCAGTAGCGCGAATAAATACAGTTTTTACTTACATGCCGGTTCTTCTGATCTGACCTCTTTAAATCTATTCAAACTTAAGCGAGCAAACAAAACTCATCAGTCTCTTCATAAAAGACTTGACCAAACACCCCTTCCCCTGCTAGTACAATTGTACTAGCAGGGGAACCTTATGGCATGGGCAAAGCGTAAAACCCCAGTCACACCAGTCAAAGTTACTGACGAACCCGAAGAGTGGGACTACTTCGAGTACGAAGAACTACAGCACTCAAGAGGTAGTGCCGTTTGCATGACCTGTGAGCACTTCACCTATTCCTGTACCAAGCAGTGCATCACTCTTTTGACCTGTCCGATTCACCAACGTCTCATTCAACAAGGAGAGCACCTAACCAAGCGTTGTAGGCAGTGGCAGAAGAAGCGAGGACTAGAGATTGGTTGGGACTCTGAAGTCGCCTAAAAACAGGTGTTTATCACCATTGAATCTTGATCCCAGCGATCTAGAGTTGAATCAGGAGTCAGAGCACGAACGGTCTAAAAAATAAGTGCTTGACTCAAAGGGCGGGATCGAAATACCCCGCCCTTCTTAATGCCTTTTTGATGTCTGATTAGTTGCTTCTACAAAACCCATTTCCCTTGTATTGAGCACCTGATGGACAAGCAGTGCCACTAGAACCACCCGCTCTAAAAACTTGTGAATAACCAGCAGTGCCCATAAAACTACTACAAAGAACTAATGGAAGAAGATATTTTTTCACTGAATAAGTTGAAAATAAGAACCAATTTAATGTTAAAAACTTTCAATCAGTCATGGCACTTACAAAAAACGCAGAGGGGGTTGTGAGGGGTCAACCTAACTCGGAAGTTACTGGAAGTTATTCGACGTTATTTCTTGATCGGGTTGCATTTCCTATAACACATTTTTCAAGACTGATTTATGTTGTTGGACGCACCTGAACTTAGAAACCAGAACCTCACTACAGATTTCTGTTGTTCCTGAAGTTATTGGACTTCCTGTATCACTATTAAAACGGAGAGGATGTCCGTCAAGTAGACCTCAAAAGGTACTCCATAGATACGCTACGGGACTTGTTAGCACTGTTCAGTGTCAGTTTTCCATAGTACCAAAATTGGAATAGTATGGAACCAACTTTAATTAATTAATTATTAAAATAAGTCCTTTATTAGTAGCATTAAAATAACTTCCATTAAGAAGAAAAGAAATTACCAAATAAAGGAAATACCCAAACCTAATATAATACTGGTAGTTAATAACCTCATATCTGTATCATTAAAATCTTTTAAGGCAGAAAAATCTTTTCCTCTGAGTTTTAATACAGTTTGTAGAACCACAAGAGCTATACAATAGAAAAGAATTGCAACAAAAACAGTAGTGCCATCCTAAGGGATTGATCCATTTACCATGTTAATTATTGAATCACCTTTTATACTTGGATCATCAAAATACGGAGAGGGTGATTGTCCAGTTGGCATGATATGACACTTGATGGCACAAAAATAAGTTTATTTCATGCTTTTCCATGGGACGCTTTGATTTTTTTACTACGACTTTTTATATCTTATATATTTTAAAAACTCATATTGCAGCAATCAGAGAAATAGCAAACATCACTAAAAATAATGCAATTATTAATACACTTGCAATCCAATATCCAACGATATGATTTTTTTTAGTTGGGTATCTGAAATAATATTCATTCCCATCAATAGAAAGTATTGACGGTCTAGTAAGGAATATAAGTACAAAAGCACCGCCTACATATGGCAAAGAAACTAAGAATATCCATTTCCAAGACATGCCAACATCCCTAATTCTTCTAACAGTTAGTGGAAGAGCAATCCAAATACTTCCAAAAAACAATAACAAACCTATTGAAGATATGAGATACAGAGGCATTGACATGACAACTGAAAAACTAGAATTAATACCATTAGTAAGAGCAATGGCAGAAAGAAACAAGACATAAGATATAACAGTGACAATCAAATTTAAAATTACAAAATGCCAATATTCTTTTCTGGTTGACTTTCCTTGAAAATCAAAGGGTCTTTTCCAAGCAGATATATAGGAGTTAAGCATAGAAAAATAGTATTTCTATAATTTTAGCATTTAAGACATTAAAATAACTGATAAATAATTTTCCTAGCGTTAATCTTATTATTAACTAGGATTTTTATCGTATAAACGAAGTTTAGAGAAATTCTATTGCACTTAGTTGCGCTAACTTGTGCCTAATTAGTTGATTTTTCGTTGATATGAAGAGGAAGTGTCGCCTTATGGCACTTGATGGTAACTCCTCTCACCTCAAAACAGCAGAGAGGGTGTCCGTCGGATTGTTGCCTAGTGAGTAGACCTGGAAAGGTATGAGCACTCTATTCCCAAATCGGGGATAAGATCCGCCAGCACATCCACCATCACAAGATTCCATGAATTTCTTGCCATATAAATACCACAACAAAGTTGCTTTTGACGAAATAAAATAATGATAAAATCATAATCATAAACATAAGCATAATTTTTATTTTGAGGTTTTTTATTCACATTGGTGCTCCAAGAACTGGAACTACAGTCTTGCAAAAACATTTATTTCAAAATTGTAGAAATAAATTAGTTTTTTCAAAGATAGGTACATCTGGAGAGATGGTTGAAGGCAAAAGAGGCATTGGAGGTGGAGATCCAAATTTATATTATAAATATGTAAAATCTCTCTCTCCAGGGGATAAAATAGATAACTTTTTCTTTGCTAGAAGGATATTATTTACTACTAGTTCCTTCCTTGCTCATAATCCTAAAATTAGAAATTCTAGAAGAATTTTTACACCAATTATGGATTCAGGAATTGCATTCCTTGAAAAGCACTCAAATAAATTAAAAAAGGATATTTTTATTTCTAGTGAAAGATTATGTGAAACAGATTCTTCCTTTGTTTGTAATTCAATTCATTCCAAATTTGAGTGGGAGTTCTCTATTTTTCCTCTTTGTAGGCGTATACAAATTGTGACTAATAATCTACCTATGATTATTGTAGTCATGAGAGATCCTTTTCCATATCTAAGAAGTAAATATCTGCGAACAACTATTCAAAGGAGACTTACAGGTAAAAGGTTTATAACTCCTACTGAATTTATTGAAAAGCAAGCGAATCTAGAGGAAGGAAATCCTGGTACATCTGCACTTACTCCAGCTATGCACTCAACTTTCTTGAAGGTTTTACAAAAGAATGCTTTCGTCAAATCAATTGGGTTTCAGCAACTACTTAGATCAGATGATGTTTTCTCTCTACTTGGTCTATTAAATGAGGGTAAGTTTGCATTCAAGGATTTCCCAAGAGAAAATAAACTAAACTTTACTGACGCTGAAGAACAACAGGTTCAGACTGAGATAAAATCTGCTCTAAAGAAATACAGATTTTATGAAGACATAAAAAATTCTCAGTTGTTTGAATAAGAAGGATCCTGACAAATTAATTGAATGGAGAGCGTGTCCGATAAGGAGGGACTACTGGTCCTTTCTGGAACTAACTAAGAGTAAAAATCTCGTAAATTCGCCAAATTGCAGGAAGAGTGTCACCTTATGGTACTTGATGGCACCCCATGTCACCTCAAAAAAAAACGGAGAGGGTGTAAGTCGATTTGTGCTCAGGAGAGCAATTCAGGGAATAAAGAGGAACAAAAAGTCGAAATCGAGGTAAAAATCCAATTATTAGCAATCCTCTTTCACCCATTTCGTAGCATCTTTATTACCCAAATCTGCAGCCTTTTTCCAATCAGAACAAGCACCTTTACTGTCTCCTATTTTCATCTTTGTAACTCCACGACTACGATAATAGTTCCCATCTTTAGGGCTAATTTTTATTGCGTGATTAAAGTCTGATATTGCTCCATAATGATCACCTAAATAATCTTTACTAATTCCACGAATTAAAAATAAATTAGGTTTATTAGGCGAAATTTCTATTGCTTTAGTGAAATCAGATATTGCACCTTGATGGTCACCAATCCCTTTTTTGGAAATTGCTCGATAAGTATAAACAAAACTATTTTCTGGATCGATTTTTAAGATTTTATTATAATCACTAATTGCGGCATAATCGTCATTCATTTTAGACCTTGAAATGGCAAGATGGATATAAGAAAGGATATCATTGGGAGCTATAGCAATTGCCTTTGCGCAGTTCTTTTCTGCACTAATATAATCTTCAAGTTTACTTTTTGCATTGCATAGATTTTTATATGCAAACCAAGTCGAGATATCATTCATATCAAAATCAATCAAATTCACTGATTCCTCTAAAACATTAACTATCAGTTTTGGATCACCATTTTCATTATTTATTTCAGCCGCCTTTGCTAAATGGTCGTCCAGTGTTATTAGTTTTTTCGAAAAGAATTTAGAGTAACTATTTATATAATTTATATAATAAGAAATAGGTACACCAATAGAATAAGGCTGTTGTTTGTCATCAAAAGACTTTAGATTTGACATGGTATTAATTCCAACTAGATTGCTATTAAGATCAAAGAGTGCACCACCACTCATGCCAGAAATAACTCTATTTGTATAAATCAACTGATTGCCTTCTTTTATATAAACCCCAGCATTTGCAATTACTTTGCCTTTTTTAAAATGAAATATTCCAGAAGCAAAGCCTGAGGAGAATAATATATCGTTTCTCTTCAAGTCTATTAGATCAGTAAACTTTGCAGTTTCGTAATTGCTAACACTTTCTAAAGGGAATATAGCTATGTCCAAGTTATTAATTCGCCTAATACTTTCTTGATTTATTTTGTATGTCTTATTATGTGCAGTGCGAATTTTGAATTCTGATCCTGGTTCAAGGTCATCAAAAAGATGCCAAGCAGTCAAAATTGTATATCTATTACCTTCTTTATTAACTATTACTCCTGATCCAAATCCTTTTTTGGGTATGATTATCTCAACAGAAGATAATCTTGCCAAAGAAGAGGTTCGATATGAATCATACCTAGATAAATCAGGCTTCAATTCCTGAGAATTCCCAGGAAAATCTATTTGACACAATGAAATGAGGGATAATACAAAACCAATAACAACGGCTTGCTTATTCAGAGTGTTGACCGGTTAATCATTTATAAGTTTCGCACATCCTTGCTTTTTAAGACCTTCATCAGTTCTAAGTAATACAATAAATTTATTTTTTAATTTTGTATCTTCTATACCCTCTTTACCTCCATCCACCATTACACTAAGACCCAATCTTGCTTCCTTATCAGAGAGATATCCTAATTTGTATAATCCGCAAACTGCATTAAGCCCTCCCCACCAATAACCATACGAATAATCGCTTTGTGACATTGCGGTTGCTGGGTTTGCAGGAAAGAAAAGTGCTAGAAAAACAATAGTAGTGCTAGGGAGTTTCATCAAGGGTGGTCTTTATCTGGATATTCTAGGTATTGCATCGATCCCTTCAGAAAGGATTGTTGGACAGGCATTAAACATGTTCTCTTATCTAGTAGAGAGCATACCGACAAACTTGTTTGAGGAGTGTTGTTCTTATGTTTTCCATCTCCCTGGGACCTTTAGCTGTCATGGAAAAGCACAATGCAATGGGAGGTTCTTTTCTTCTTTTAGACCCCATGAAAATTGACATCAGAGAACGTTTCCTGCACATATGGAAAGTTCTTCATAGGATTTGAAAGAGTAGAACAACTATCTACGACCGAATCAATGTAGGTAAATTCCCTAAGCAAATAGCATTAGGATCTAATCTTGTTGTCTGGTTGGAAACAGATATCCAAAAATGGATGCAAGAACAATTAGATAAATATATTTTAGAGGTCCTATTGTTGCTCAATTCGACAGACACCCTCTCCTTTCAGAGCAAGCGCTGACGAATTCCTGCTGGTCATTTTTGTCAGTCACTAGGTCCTCAGAGAAAAACCTTCGCTGAAGAGTGCTCAACAGTGCCGACAAATGTGACCATTTCGTTGTTGGATTCTTTCAGCATTGCTTATAATATGAATTGTTCTCAAAACCTCTATTTAGATTCCTAATTCAATTATTAGAGGATAAATTAATCAAATAGCTGTTCATTTAAAATTCGATTATAAAAACCATTCTGCTTTAGCGAACTCTTAATCTGATCATCTATTTCATTGATTTCTAAAGGTGATGATGCAAGTTTATTTTCTTTAGGTAATTTCTGGAAAGAATACTTCGATTCACCGTTTAAACCAAGAAGGGAAAAAATATCTTTAGAACAAGTAAGTTCTCTAAAACCTATTGCTTTAACAAAAGAATAGTTCATTAGTAGTTTTATAAATGTTAAGTGCATCGCAGGAGTAATTGCTGAAGTTCCAGGGTTATTAATTTCTAAATTTGATTGTTTTTGAATATATTCATGTGGTGTAAGAAACCTTGCACCCGTTAATCTTCGTTGTATTACAGTTCGAGAGTATTTACTTCTAAGGTAACTCAAAGGTTCACGCAGAGTTACCAGGACAAGGCATTCACTCTTAGTGAATTCGTTTATAGATTCACAAAATGGGATAATAGGGAACTTACAACTAAATTCTTCATGCCTTGATTGACATATAAATGATGCTGCAGTATCGCATAATCTTTCGCTAGAAATAAAGATATCTTTCTTTTCAATTGCTGACCTTTCAAGTAGGAAATTAATAGCAGATTTCATTACTGGATACCATCTTTTAGGACTTATACTTTTAGTTGGATCATGTGCTAAACAGGATGCTGATGGGAATAACACTTGATTTGCAAAGTCATAATGATCAATCTCTTTCATCTTTGAGATTGAATTAATGTATGCAAGGGTTGAATATGAGTTCCATTGACCTATTGATTTTTTTCTGTTTGTTACTGTTCCAGATGAATTAAAAGGTATCTTAGAGAAAACCATCTTATTTTTGCAATATGGGAAAATATGTTTTTGCAAGGTTGTTGTAGCAGTTCTTGGAGCACCTATATGAATAATGAAGGTTGCCATAATGATAATAAATAGAAGGAGTGGGCAATTGCAGTGGTTTGTTGTTTCTTTTAGGGCAAATGACTAAAGCCACATGGTTGATAAACCTCATATTAGTATCAAAGTTCATAGTTATATATGATTGATTTTTTTATACATAATTTGTTTAATCAACTAGTCCTGTGGACTAAAGATTATTTCTCTAAATTTTGCTTTGAATTATTTTTCTAATGCTTCTTTTCTAAGTATCTTTTCTTGAGCACTAAGTGACTCACTAAAACCAGAAGCAAGTATTCCTGTAGGGATAGCTATTGCACCAATACCCATAAGAGATGTTGCTGATGCAATTGTTTTCCCAAGTGCTGTAATGGGAATTGAGTCGCCATATCCAACTGCACATACGGTTGTAATTGACCACCATAGACATCTGGGAATTGAGCCTAACAACTCTGGTTGGATAGATGACTCAGCAAGATACATAAAGGTGCTACTAATTAGTAAGAGCAATATCGTATAAAAGGTAGAAATTTGTAGTTCTTGATTCTTTGCCCGAAGGGCATAGTTGAAGTGAAATATACTTTGTTTAAACTTTTCACTTCTTCCAATTTTTAATATTCGAAGAAGGCGGATTATTCTTAAAATCTTTAATTCAGCACGAACACCAATAAATGAAGGTATAATGGCAATTATATCTATCATTGCCATTGGCGAAATCATGTAACGCAAAATCCCTTTTAATCCGTTGCCATATTTATCTTCAAGAGGTGCTACCCATAAGCGACAGATATATTCAAGACAAAACAAACCACCAATTATCCAATCTAACAGGTCAATTTGATCTCCAAACCGATAGTCTATTGAATTCTCAGTAACTATGATTGCTAAAAAGATAGAAATAAAAATAGTAACACCACATATTTTATTGAACCAAGAAGTTCTACCATCTGGAGTCTTGTTAATTATCTGTTCATAGATTTTCAGACGGAGTTCATTCATCACTTGCTAAAGACTGAATAAAGGATTCTCTTAAGTTAGGCAGATCCTGCTAGCTTTTGTTGTAATCATTGGTGACCATCACCAATGATTCTCTTGAGTTCCATGCGCAGTACTCTTGAGTAGACATAAAAAACCTGCTCAAAAGCAGGTTTTCTTGGAGATCTAGAACGGGGTTCCTGATTTTCACTGCTCGGAGCATCCAACTCCTGACACTAGGCTTTTTTACTCATAATTGATTTTTGGCAAGTGAATGAAAAAGGTACCCTCATTGAGTCGCTCCCAAGACGAAAATTTTGTGAGGAGAGCCGTTCTTTTCTTCTACGCCTCCAGGTCAACAAAAACTTCCCATGGAGGAGTAGGACAAAAAAACGACACTTCAGTAGATTAATTAAGACATCAGTCATGTTTTGCGATTTCAAGAGTTATCTAACATCGACAGATCTCCGCAAAATTAATATTACCTTCAATGAGGTTACATGATGAGTACCGATCAGAAAAAAATGCAAAAACAAAATACTGCCAATCTTGAAGAAGTTAACTCTTTGGCCAATGACTCTCTAAATCTAAAGCTATCTATCAATAAAAGGCTTGAATCAAGTCTGAAGTTAATAAGTATTCTAAGTTGCTTTTCATATAAGACCAAGCTAGACCTCTCACCTAATAAGGTTTCAAAATTGGTCTATGCTTTTGAAGAACTAATAGCTTCTAAGCCGCTATTAGTAGACTATCAGGAAATATTAGCTTTAGGTAAACATCTTTTAAACGAAATCTCTGCCAACAAAATGTCATCTTACACTACCAAAAAAAATATAGATATTTCATTCTTTTCATTATCTGGATGTAAACAAGATTTTCAAATTTCAGAGGAAGATTTACTGTACCCAAGAATCGTTCAGATTGAATCAAAAGCGATATGTAATGCAAAATGCAGTTTTTGTGATTATGATGACCTCATCAGGAAAGGAACAATAATGAGTACAGAAATGATAGATAAGATACTTAATGAACTAACTGAAATCCCATCAGAGAGAACATTTGTAGTAGAACCTTATAAGATTTCAGAACCTTTTCTTGAAGAACGATTAGGAACAATCTGTAAAAAAGTTATTGATATGCACCAAAATTCAAGAGTCAGCATTAATTCAAATGCCAATTTTATAAGGGAAAAGACTTTAGAAGAAATAATCTCTTTAACAAGACAAGATAATTTCTACATTAAATCTGGAACTTTTGTTGTCCCTAGGTTAAGCATCAGCTTCTCTCTAAACGAATCAGATCAAAAAGACTATGAAAGGTTAATGAAACTAAGTTTTAAGAAAACAATTTCAAACCTAGATAAAATACATTCTCTTGTTGAAAAGAAGGAGCTCCCATCTATAATCAAGATCACAAGGGTTAGTACTAATGCAACTAAAGATCTTAAATTTAAAAGTCTTGTCAAATCCAGATACCCACTTTTCAGATTCGGTCTTTTTAAGCTTAACGACTGGATTGGAACAAATGAGTTTTCCTCGGAATCTATACGTTCTGATGGTTTCCCTTATCTCTCTTATCAAAAATTGGGATGCAGAAGATGGTTTGACTTAGATATAATGGCTAATGGTAAAGTTGCTATTTGCTGTATGGACTCTGGAGTGAGAGATTACAATATTGGAAATGCTTTCTCCGAAAATATACTTGATATTTATAGAAGAAAAGTAAGACTTTACTTACCTAATGATTTAAAAAGAGGTTCAGCAAAACCTCCATGTAATGGATGCACGTATTTCCAGGGTCCGATGAAGACCTTGAAATCGTCCAAGATAAGTTACGTATTACAGAGGAAAAATACTTAGAACTTTTTTCGCAAAGGAGTTAAGTCATGAAGATTGATAATCCTGAAATATTCTTTTGATTCCAGAATTTTCTAACGAAAACCGTCTGTTTCGATCAACGGTTTATAAGACAATGAAAAACCAAATCTTTCCTAAACAAGTACCAAGAGTATCAAATATAGAGGCCTTTTGGTGCAATTTTGGAAAATTGACTGGTTATCGTTTAGTATGGATCAGTAGTTAATCTGAGAAATATGTCACGGTTAATTCTGAATACAATCAATGATCTTATATCTTAAGATAATTATGAAACAAATGATTTTAGTTATAGGACCAGAATCCTCAGCTACTCGAGCTATCGCTTTGGCTTTTAGTAATCATTCGGAGGTATTGAGCTTAGGTCCGTCAAATGATTCTATCAAAGGTAATAACCATGCTGACCTTCTCGACGATGTATGGTATGAACTGGAGCAACATAATATCGATAAAGCTATAAATCTTTTTCCAAGGAATCCTTTAAATAAAATCATACTAACAAGAAGATCCGTCCCACATGGTTTGAAACCTGGACAGAATGCTGAATATATGAGTTTTCCAAAGCTAGATTTACTAAAGGATTTATGTGATTGCATAAGATATGATTTGTTTATCCTTATCACATCTCGCAGTCCCATCCCAAATCTTATGTCTTGGACTAATAGAAGACAGTCAGTTCAAGGAGACTTCAGAAAGGCTTTTGATCAATATCAAATGTCTTATAAAAGGATATTTGATTTTGTTCAGAAACGAAATGTCAATTACTTGATTTTGTCTGCAGAAGGCTTGGTTTTAGATAAAGAAAACTATATTAGAAGTCTTCATTCATTTTTTGGCTTAAAATCTAATATTGATATTTCAATGCAGACTAAAACGGATATTAACTCTGAACGATATGAAGAATATTTTAAGAAGATAGTATAATTAGGCAACATTTTGTCCCTTAAAGTTAATCAAATTCTCATAATAAGTAAAAGAAGATTACAACATATAGTAGAAAATTTCAACAGAACTCTTTATTAAGAGTAAAGAATACGTAAGATCAGTTAAAATAACTGGAATAATGTACATTCGCCTTCCTATCTTACGATAATAGGTGTAAATTATTTTTCTGGTTTAAGTCAGATTTAAAAAATACTTTCATTCATGAACTATTGCTAAAAGGATAGATTGTTCCTTTTTTAGTAGAGTTAGTACTTATAAGTAGCTAAAGTGATATATAAAAATATAGCCAGTTATCTGACAGGCTATATGACACACTAGCTAGAATAACCGGACACATCCTTTGAAATACAATTTAACTCAATCTGATGTCGGAAGGTTAATTTCTCCTACCTAGCTCCTCCCAGCTTTCCAGAGAATTCAATATCATTCGTAATTTCATTTCAATCAGTCTTTTACTTTACCTATTTCAGTATTCTGTCTATGTATTTCAAAAAAGTTAATCCAGAGAAATTAAAGAGAGATTTCTAATCAAAACCTTTATTTTCCGAAAAAGTACAAACTTCATCGATTAGACCCAATAGCAGCTTATCTCCGTTGGTTATTATTCACAATTTATATTTTAAATTCATTAAATTCTTTTCCATCTACCGCAACATCTCTGAATGAGTTTTCTGAACAATCGATTTTCATTGTCTAAAGGATATCTTGTGTAATTTTAGTAGTGCTTTTTGGAATAAATTTGCTGAATACCTTTAGAGATCCGTTTTGATTTTTCTTGACATTATTTTTATCCCATAATTCCTTTCCATACTGACTTTTGGAACCGTAACCCAATCATGCGATAGAGCATATATTTTTAGAGGATAACAAATAATTAGAAATACTAAAAAATCAAGATAAGTATTTTTAATTTTTTTGAGTTTTATTGTAGAGAAAATTTATTTTTTTAATGAACCCTACCTAAGCAGCATCGTTATTAATTTGATGTTCAACTAATTCCCAACCATTGCTCAGTAATTCACCCCAAGTTTCTAGCGCATTTTCTAAATCCATGGTTCTTGTGTTCTTCATTCGGGTGGGTATGCCGTCAGCAGTGGAATACCAGAGTTGAGTGATTACTTTTGGCATATGGATAAGAGACTTAGGATCCTTGATAAAAAACATCACCCTTTTTCTTTCAGGATGGATCAACCATGCACTTGCAGGTAGTTCTCTTCTGAATTCAGCAGTCATACGTTCAATAATTCAAGTCGTCAAAAGGCTCTTTCCTTGCAGCTAAATTCAGCGGCACATTTGACTAGCACTAGCTGCACAAGGAAACACCTCATAGGACAAATGTACTAACGAGCCTGAGTGCTGTCAAGTAAATGCTGATTGTTTCGTATGTGATTTCTGTTATTGGTGCAAGGCAAGTGGCTTAGGTTGTGACATCTGCGGGGGTCGTTAGAAGTATTCAAGATGAGATTTAGTCAAAATCTGTCCTATCCCTTTCACCCGAGTAAGGAAATGCATAGGTTTCTGCAATTCTCTATTAATTCGTGAATTTCAGAATGGTTGGCACGACCAATGAAAAGCTAGAAAGAATTGCAAGGTCCAAGAGAACCTGACTAAAGACAGGTTCTCTTGGAGGTCTAAAGCAAGTGTTTCTTTCTTTCCACTGCTCGGAGGAGCTCGACTCCTTACGCTGGGTATTTTTTACTCATAATTCATTATTTGGCAAGCGCATAAAAGTCGCGATCATCCAGTAGCTCTTATGTCGCGAATTTGTGAGGAGTTTCGTGATTTTGATTTGTTCTTAGGATGAAACTATTGTTAGCAGAAATTTGAATCACCAAATAGGTGTTCTTTAAAGAGTATGATTACCGATCATTAACCATTTTAAGTTCTTTTCTTCTAAGTCTATTAAATTCTGATACTTTATGTTCCATAAAGGCGTTCTTGTTGTTAGGTTTAAAAACATGGTTAGGGTACCTCTTTTTGAAACGTTCAATGGGCAAATTTCACAGGCGCCAATTCGATAGACCATCCTTCATGGATAAACCCAATTACAAATCAATTGGGTATGCGCGAGTAAGCACTTCTAGCCAAACCATCGAAAGTCAGGTTGTTGATCTGCAGAAGGAAGGATGCTGTGTTGTTTTCAAAGAAACAACTACTTCCAGAGGCAAAGAGAAAGAACTTCCTCAATTAATGGCGCTATTTGCAGTGCTTAGTGAAGGAGATGAGTTAGTTGTTTCCAAGATAGATCGATTGGGAAGAACTCAAATTGAAGTAGTAAATCGGATTCATGAGCTTCAACAGAAAGGCATTCATATCAGGTCAGCTGATGGACTAATCAATACAAGAGGACTTGGGCACTTCGGTCCTGTTCTGCTGGGATTGATCTCTGGTCTTGCCGAAGTGGATCGATCACTGACTCGAGAGAGAACCATTGAAAGTATTCAGCATAGAAAAGAAACAGGAGGGAACTTGGGCGGCAGACCTAAAACCAGTAATGCAAAAGAAGGATTGGTATTACGTCTAAGGGATGAGGGTTGCTCTTACAGATCCATAAGTGAACAGACAGGTCTTGCTCTCTCAACTATCAGAAGGATAATCGTGGAACAGCAAGCTGTAGCCGTATGACTGTTGATTGGAAGGAATCAGATGGAATCGAGTGGCGTGAAGAGTTCAAGCAACTCAAAGGCTCTATTTCCATTGATGACCTCAAATTGTTGGATGAAGGAGCAAGAACAATGAAAGAGGCATGGAGACTAGGTGCTCTGCATGCTGAATACAAACGACTTAAGCGAAATCAACCACCAAACCTGCCAGATATAAAGCTATGAACTATTCCGATGCTTTGTTCATATTTGCTCCCACCATTGTATTGGTCATTTTCTTTATAGCAATGAACATTATGATCACAAGCATTTTTACTAAGAACGGCTAAGGGAAGGACAGAGATAGTGACACCGATGAAATGAACTAGTCACACTTATTTTTGCTTTTGTATTATCTATGCTGCTAATTCAGGAAGGGCTTGGTTAGTATTAGTTGCTAGGGGGCTAGACGCAAAAGGACATGAAAAGATAGAAATAATAAATATGGAAAGTTGTGTAGATGAAGGAGAAAAATGAATGGATTCATTACAAAGTAGGCATCCTCTTCACTAAGTGACTGGCTAATAATATGGACTGGAACACGGCAAGAGCCCACTGCAAAGAAAGCAATTGGAGATTTACACCGGACTTGATCGATAAGTACGAGAAGGAGATGAAAGAACTAAAAGATGAGAATATGGAACTCAAGAGGCAATTAGTTCTCGCTCTCAAATGAATAATTAATGATTCCTAGTATTCGAAAAGTATATGACTATACTATTTTTAGATTCAGAGTTTAGGTCTTCATAACTCTATAAATACTTAGTTATATTTTGTAAATAAAGTCCAATTCGGTTTAATTATTCTATAAATTTTAGTGAGGTTAATAAAAGCAAACTATACGCAATAATACTACGAAAGGAACGAATCATAAACAAAAAATATGATCACATTATTTGATTGCTTTGGTCCAAAGTAGAGGGTATTTATAAGAGAATAATTGCTTTCAAATTAATTATAAATATTGATTTAAAACAGATAATGGCTTGGACTCTTCTATTAATCAATGTATACCTTCAATTTTTCTGAGAGATTTAACGAAATCACAAAGTGCTACTTTATGCCTTATATCTAATTCACATAAGTGAGAATATTTCTCATATTTTTGGGAAATTATTTTGAGGTGCGAATCGATTGTTGAGTAATCAAAATCCTGTTTAGGATTTGGATTTGGGACTGATTCAACATAGAAATTGTTTCTTTTTCGTATTCCAATTGATTCTAGAATTTCGACTATAAGGTTTTGACTTTCCTTCATCGCGTAACCAAAGTCATACACAAATACATTATCTATCCCTGATAGATTTATAAGTTCATTTAGGAACATGTAGGGCATTATAATTTTGTTATGAGGAATTTGATCGACTAAACCTTCCACTGAAAATCTCATCTTTGCAAAAGATACTTGTAGATCATAAAAATTTCTATGTATACAGAAAATTTTAACATCAAAGTGTTTTGAAAGTTGCCTAATGAGATTGAACTTTAAAGTCTGTGAAATTGCACAGAGATCAGTTAGAAAATTCGGATCATTAATAACAATAGAATGATTAGGGTAAGCAGAGAGAAGATAGATAATCCTTTCTACTATTTCATTACTAGACATATAAAACCCAGAAGGCCTATTCGCTACCCTTCTTAGAAATTCTTTATGGGAGTCGTTTGACTCTGCTTTATATAATATTTCTGCTTTTTCTCCTAAAGCATGCTGCAGATGAACTTTGTTGCGTGATGCAATAGGTTCAACTCTAGGAATGACATACCATTCTTTTATAGGAGGTACAATTAATGAGTCAAAACAATGCGCATTCCGATTGAAAAGATTATGAAGGAAAGTGGTACCTGTTTTTTTGAGAGAGGCATTAATTATGAGTTTCTGCACAGCAAATCTCCATAAATACCATGATTATAAACTATATCTTGTTCAACTCAGGTACTAAACTTATAAGTAATAACAAAAAAGTATTGCAAGCAATGTTATAAATTTTGAGTGATTTTAATTTTTATCGAATACTTAAGCTCAAGGTTGGTTGAAAACTTATGCTTTTTATTTCCCTAATATAATCCATACCTACAGTCAACTCTGATTTTATTAAGTACCTATCTCTCTATAAGAAGGACTAAAAATATAATTTCTTTGAATAGAGAAATCAATTATCACAAATTTCTCCTAACTTATTAAACTAGGCAAAGATAAGATATCATTAGAATTAAGTAGTTTCAGACACCTAAATGATGTAGTTTGTACACTCAAGAATTATAAGATCCCAGTTTATTGGTGTTGTTCTTCTGGCTTGGGAATAGGTTTATGATGTATCTTTACGCTTTTTAATTAACACCTTTTCAAACGAACCCTCCTTTGTGTGAATGTTTCTGTTTTTGCACTTATTCGTTTCAATGATTGAATAAATTGGCTATGACAGGAGTTTACAGTAAATTGATTTACGCGGAAAATCCTAGAGATTTTAAGATCTAGAGTCTTTGTATGAGTGAGTGTGGAATGATTTTCGATGAGATTTCGGATTATGGCTAAATATTGTTCTCCTACCGGTTTTCTTATAATCTGCAATAGGACCTCAAATTCTTTCTATTTTCTTCTTCATTTCCTGGAGTTAAAGATGAAAATCATTCGAGAAATTTCATTATGAATAAATTACGTAAGTTTCTTAGTATAGCGCTTTACGTAGGATTATTCGTACTATTTGTTTATTTAATACAGAGATTCGGAATTGAGCCACTTCGTAATGCAGTGGAAAGTATGGGTATTTGGGCTCCTTTGGGAATTATGCTACTTCGAGGTGTCAGCATAATTTTGCCCGCCTTACCTAGTTCTGCATATTCTCTTCTAGCTGGATCTCTCCTTGGGTTTAAAACAGGCTATGTAAGTATTGTCCTGGCAGATCTTATTTTTTGCCAACTGGCATTTTTTATAGCTAGAAACTACGGACGCGAGCCTGTTCGAAGATTGGTTGGAGTGAAAGCAATGAAGAGAATAGAAGGTTTTAATCAAAATCAATTAGAGGGAAATTTTTTCCTTATGACTGGACTTTTAATGACCGGACTTTTTGATTTCCTTAGCTATGCGATAGGAATAGGAGGAACACGATGGCGTCTTTTTACCCCAGCTTTAATTGTAAGTCTTTTGATTAGTGATTCGATAATTGTTGCGGTCGGTGCTGGAGTCAGTAAGGGAGCAGGATTGATGCTTGGAGCAGCACTACTTGGTATGTTTCTACTTGCTAGTATTGCAGGGATTACAAAAAATAGAGTCTCACGTAATAGTCAATAGATCCATATTTCCGCTTGATTTGTCTTACAAATATAATCGAAATTAGTTAAGATTATATTTCTATTATTTTAGCATATATAATTCTGGCTTGAGTACCATAATAAGTTACTAAATATCAGTTAACCTTTTAAATATTTCAATGCGTTGCCTTTGGGTAAGAACAGACAAGCTTGTTTATTCCGACATAAACTTACGATTTCGGAGGTGCCTATATCTATCCAATCTATTTTATTTAAATATTCTTTTGGTATTAATGTTTTTAAATCCATCATCGAATGAAGGATTGATATTTGATCCCCATAGTAAAAAGTAAAAAGCCTATGATAGATTGGGGATTCTAGTGTTCCAATTGAATAAGCAGCGAATAATTCAAGAAAAATCTTTGAAGTAAAAGAAGGTGATAAACACATAAAGCCAGCCTTAATTATCGTATGGGATAAAATTACTTTTAAATTTGCTGAATCTTTATTTATTTTTATTGATGAAGCATTTAAAGTTTCTACAAAAGCTGAATTTTTATTTATTTGAGATTCCAAAGTACTATCCCATGATAAAACCATGTTTTTGTTTCCATAGTATTCATTAAATTTCAAAATTAAATCCTGATGAAATTCTGCGTCTAAATCAATTATAAATGTAGCAGAATTTTTTATAGTTGTTTCTAGTTTACTTGCACCTGTTGCAGTCCATAGTTGGGAGACAAGATTAAACCTTGCGCACTTAATATAATTAATTATATAATCAAACTGTATTTCTTCATCTTTTTGCTGATTAGTTATCCAAGATAACTTTTTGCAATAAAAAGGGAACATTATTACTTTTTTGAATTTATGTTTTATTTTTATTGCCCATAGGATTTTCTCACAATAATCAATTTCTTTAACATCAAAATATACACCACACAAGAGAAAGAGCATTGAAGCAGAATTTTCATAACTTTCAAGGTAATTAATGTTTTCCTTTAAGTAAGTTAAATCACAAGTTGTCAAGATGAAACTATTTCTTTTTTTTGATCTTAGAAAGTCTGATGATAGGCTTTTTATTGATGGAGTTACTAGGCCATTACAATCTTTATCTTTTCTCCAATTTGAGTTGAGTAATTTACTGGCCATCATCTGCTAATTAATTATCATCCTATAATACCGATTCGACTACAATGATGGGTTCTTTACCTTTATTGGAAATTGTATTAATTTAGCTTTTTTGATTATTTATCAGATTAGTCGGCCATAATGAACGATAAGAACTCATAGAGGACTAAAGTGTAAAAACCAAATTCCTATTGGAATCTTCTTTAATCAATTTATGTTGCCATTATGACGTCTCATCAACCCTCTAATTTTTTCCAATTAATCTCTGGAAGATTCATTTCTCTTTTGTTTACCTTTACCTTATGTTTGTATTTGGTATTTATGCCCATCGAAACTTATTCAATGGAGGCGTATGTCCCAGATTCAGTTTCAGATTTAAGTATGACATTCTCAGAGAAATTTTGTCTTTCGGTTTCAGAAGGTACAGAGCCCGAGATTGCTGGAGAAATAGCCGCAAAAGAAATGATAAGAGGTTTAATATTTTCTCCGGTTATTAAAGAACTTATGGCAGTTCCAAAAAAAGAATTGGTTTCAGAACTGTCTACAAATATTTTTGATAAATGTGGACCAAGCTTAACTATATCAGAGCAGCAAATTAAAGACTATCTACTTAGTTTTGCAGACAGAGATCGAGCGAATACTTCACCTAAACCTTTTAAACCTTTTGGATTAGGTTAAAACCTAGTTTCTAAATGAATTTTGAAATTAAACGAGATCCTTCAGAAACCTTCCTTGGAATAATTTATTACCAAGATCTTTGACTGCATAGGTTCTATTTGCTTTGAGTGTATTATTCAATGGTAATTTTGTTTCAATATCTTTTTTTCGGGAAAGAGCATATTCGTGTAGCATTACGTCAGCATAATTGAATTCCAATATGATATCTTTCATCTTATCTATATATTCAATTTTTCTCTCATCAACAACTTCTTTTAGTTTTTCAATACTTAAGCTTTGGGAACCAGAGTAACTTGCTATGTGTGATATAAGTTTATTTAGATTATTTGTAGTGCAGATCAAATAGAAATTTTCTCTTAGTATCTTTATAGCATCTTCTCCAATTTTTTTTTGGTTATAATTGTCGTACTTTTTGCTAATATAATTTGGAAAATATTTTAATAAACTCCAACAAGCTTGGTTTTGATAATTTTTATTATAAATAAATTGCTTAAAGTCTTCTGTAGAAATTTCATTGGACAGATCAGATGCTTTCTTAATCCAGAAGTACATTGATGTGACTCTAGATGCAGTCTCTCTTGTTATAGTTATAGCCTTATGGCTCGACTTAATTTGTTCCCATAAGCATAGTGAGTTGTGTCCATAAATAAAATCACGTTTTTGGGCCAAATCAGCTATTGTTGTTACCCTTTTCTTATTTCCTGGTGGATAACCTGTTATTGCTTTAAGCGGATTCAACCCTTTTGCAATGAATGCTTCAGTTAGATCAGTTGTTTGACATATTCCGTAAATAGCAGCAGAGAAGGTAGTACCACCAGTTTTCCCTATGTGGTGAAACAAGAACTTATTGCCGAATTGTTTATTATTTGGATAGGAAGTTATAATCATATTTCAACCACCCGTTAGTTTAGATACTACTATTTTACAAAATCGAGCGTCAATTAGAAGTAGATCCCTTTGATTACTATCCTTCATATAGATGTTAATAGAGAGATAAATCATTCAAACAATTGCTCTTTTAGTATTCGATTATACAAACCTCCTTCTTTTAGGGAATTCTTGATCTGCTTTTCAATTTCATTTTCTTGCGAAAATTTCAATCCTAGTCTATTTTCTTTTGGTAGCTCATTAAAAGAAAATTTATATTCCCCTTTTAATCCAAGCAATGAAAATATGTCCTTGGATTTAATAAGTTCTTTATAACCTATTACTTTCAAGAACGAACACTTCATTAATTCCCTGACAAATGTTGAATGCATAGCAGGCGCGATTGCAGATGTCCCAGGGTAGTTAGTTTCAAGTTTCGCTTGTTTTACAATATATTCATTGCAACTAATATACCTTTCACCCATTGATTTACGCTGTATGAGAGTACGTAGGTACTTACTCTTTAGATATGCTAATGGTTCTCTGAGTGTAACTAAAATAGTTGAATTATTTTGATTAGATTGATTAATTAATTTACATAAAGGAAAGATTGGGAATGACCAACTATATAATGTATGCCTTGAACGACACACAAAGGAAGCAGCTGTATCGCATAGCCTTTCACTTGAAATAAGTATATCTTTCTTCTCTCGTTTTGATATTTCTGACAGAAACTTAATAGCAGTTTTCATTATTGGATTCCATTCTTTTGGCATTTTGCTTAAAAGTGGATTATGGGCTAGGCACGATGCGCCAGGAAACAGAATTTCTTTAGCGAATTGATAATGATCAAATTCCTTTTTATTATTCAGAGATTGTACATACTTTAGAGCAGATTCTGAATCCGACTTTCCTATTGATTGACCCTTATTAATTAAGACTGCAGATGATCCAAATGGTACTTTGGAAAAAAGTAATTTATTTTTACACTTAGGAAATATATGTTTTTGTAAGGTTGTAGTAGCTGTTCTTGGAGTACCTATGTGAATAATGAATGTTGCCACAATAATCAGATCAACTTGATATTAATTATCATATTATTTATTTACTAGTAACCTCATACTGGTTGGAAAAATTTATAATCTAGGAAAAAGCTTAAAACGAAACAGCTTTCTTATTATAATCTTTTATACATTTTTTAACTATTTAAAGCAAACTAATACTAATTATGGAATTAAATGATTTTTTTCAACAATATATTCTTAAAAATTACAACCCTTTAATAACATTGCTTCAAACCTTCCAATTCTTGATTTCACAAAGCGAATTTGCAATTCGCTCAAAAGTGAAATAAAAAAATTTTTTTTATTTTTTTTCAATAGTTATATTTTCAATTAATTTCGAAATACTTTTTACGCTATATTTTCTAATTAGCCTCACATCAGTACGAGAGCCGAACTTCCTACCAGTATTTTCCAAACAATCAATTATATATACACTATTATTAAGCGTATTGAATTGAATTCTTAGATTATCGTGCAGGTCATTTTCTTTTTCTTTTATTAATTTGGACAATAAAATAACTTTAAGGTTTTGATTCTCAATTCCTAATAGCATATGAAATGCACTTCCTTCGGTCCCAGCAACATACTTAGCATTTTTGTATATAGCTAGCTGATTATTAATAGTTGTTTTTTCTGGAAAAATTATTGTCCATCCGTACTTTATCAATTCTTCTTCAATATTTATTTCTTCAACTAATCTTCTCTCTTGACAAGGTAGTTTAGAACGTGATATGTATACCTTCTTTGTGTAATCTTTTCTTAGAAGACTCCCTTCATTATTAGAAAAATAGTCTCTTTTCGATAAATCTTCTGTATTTTCAATATTTTTTACAAATAAACTTAAATATATTCTTACTATTCTTGAGTGATTAATATTCATATAATTACGTAAAACCATTGTAGGTTTAGGAACAATAAGCCGCTTAACTAACAAAGGAACATCTTCTTCACCTACATGTAAAATATTTTTTGAATTTATATTTATTAGTTTAGCTAGATTTTCTTTATGTGCACTACAACTATTAGGTACTATTATGTTTATATTGTTTAGATCTAGTCCTTTTTCTTTCCATAATAGAAGAGGATAAATATTCGCACACATCTCAGTTATTGAGTGACCAATATGATTGAAATTCAAGTATTTGATCCAAATAGCAGAATTTAAATCTTTATAGTTGTCATATATTTCTAAATTTAGCTTATGGTAAAAACCAAGAGGAAAATCTAAATATTTAGCTGATAAACCTCTAGTTAAAATACTGTCTTGATATGGATCGCCATTTGAATTATTAATACCATATATACTTGTTACGATTCCATTTTTAATTACATAATAATCTA
Organism: Prochlorococcus sp. AG-363-O16; assembly: GCA_003280095.1. Lineage (GTDB taxonomy): Bacteria > Cyanobacteriota > Cyanobacteriia > PCC-6307 > Cyanobiaceae > AG-363-J23. Next base: position 414 of record QCGA01000002.1, on the reverse strand, counting down.
GAGGTTGCACAGTAGGATTAGTCGTTATTATTTTCTTCTTATCATCTCGATTAATCAAAAATTTATCATCCTTTAACTTGTAATACTCTTCATAGTCAAACTCTCTCCTATCTTCTATTATTTTCGAATACACATTATTTATTCTAGGAAAATTATCTTCTATTAATTCTATTTCTTTATAGCCAGCTTTTTCCTCTTTTATTGTTCTTATCTTTCTTGATAAGTATTTTGATCTACCATCAATTCCTGATTTTTGCAAAGCTACGAATAAGCCATGGTAGGAGCTTCGACTTTCTCTCAAAGCTATTGATTTTTTAAAGGCGTTAATTGCATTTTTGAATTGCTCTTTTTTTAGATAAGCCAATCCAATTCCCCTATACGTATCCCAATCCTCAAGGTGAGCAACCGACCTTC
>QCGA01000001.1 GCA_003280095.1 Prochlorococcus sp. AG-363-O16 | reverse complement strand
AGGGCAGAATTATCTTCACTCTTCAGAAGAAGTACAAACGGAGATTGTGTTTTTCAAAAGGTATATCGAGCGGTTGCATGCTCAAGTGCGAAATTCAGATTAAATGAGTCTGTGAAGATTGATATTCCTATTTGTGAAACTTACCATCCATTACTTCGAAAAATTTGGTGTGGTTATTTCCCTTCTCAAGAATATTCTAGGAATCAAGTTGATGGGCGTTTATTGCAAGCTTCTTCTACTATTAAGCTAATTGAAAAGAGAAATCAGGATGATCTCTATAAAGTAATTATTTCTACTGGTCGTCCTCATCAAATTCGAATCCATATGGCAGCTTTAGGTGTTCCACTAGCAGGGGATCCCTTGTATGGGATTGGGACAAGTATTTCCCAAACAGTTACACCAGGAGAAGGTGGATATCTGTTGCATTCTCATTCTATTTTGAATCTACCATTTATGAACCGGATTCTTTCTTTTGTAGCTCCGCCCCCCTTAAAATTGCTAATGGAACCTGAAATCAGGAAAGACTAAGAACAAATATTTGACTCTTTTTTGAATTCGATTAATTGTGAGAAATAGAAGGGTGCTTTATTAAGACTTTTACGCATTGGCTGGAAACCGCACTCCATGGCTGCCTTGACTATCCCATCTTCCCGAAGAGTATAAGCACGTGTAGTTTTGCTCGCTCCAGGGAACAATTGACCTATTTTCTTTAAAAGAGCAAGCATAGGTGTGTAAGGAGCAAAACTTACAAGTAAACGCTTTTCGGTAAGGCTGCAAAGGTGTTTAACCATTTCTTCTGCTGCCTCTTGAGGGTAATGAATGAATACATCGAGACATATAACAGTGTGAAATGAGCCTTTTAAACTTTCAAGGTCAGAGGTCATAAAGGTCAGTTTTGTTTCGTTTAGCCCGGCTTCTATAGCTCGTCGTTGAGTTTCTTTAACCATTGCAGATGAGATGTCACTCGCGGCTATTGATCCTGCTCCCATTGCGGCCAAAGGGAGACAAAGACTACCTACTCCGCAACCAGCATCACAGAAACTAATTCCACTCAGGTCACCGGACTCTTTAAGCCAACAGAGAACATCGTCAACAGTCTTTTGATGACCCAAACGGATATTACGTTGAACTTTGTTTACATCATTGCTATTGCTGTAAATACGATTCCAACGATCGAACCCCATTCCGTTGAAGTATTGAGCAACCTCTTCTTTCTCAGATTGTTTGAGTGCCTGTTGATTGTCCATTGCTTATTTAATCAGGTGGTCGCAAATGAGATATTAGGCAGCGTGTTGCCAGTTAAGGTAATCGCCATTTAATTTTCCTCTCCATCGGAGAAGTTGCATTAGGGTTTGACCTTTTAAGAATTCTTGTATGGGGCGTCGTTCTCCAAGAACTTTTCGTGACGCCATAGTTGCCGCCCAAATAGCGGCAGAGGGCGTTCCATTCCATTTCGCAAGTCTTTTACAACCATCAAGAAAAGGGCTTTTAACTCCTACAAGTGTTCCATCTTCTAATTTGCAAGTCCCTTTTTCAGCCAACAACAGTTTTTGGTTCCATTGATAGTTCGTGTCTTTCAAGCCATATGGGAAAAGCATGTCACTAACCAAAACCACCTGTTCAGGTGCTAGGCGGTGTAAAAGAACTGCCATGGTTGGATTCACGTGAACTCCATCAGCTATAAGTCCTAGTGCAATATCTCCATGATTTAGTGCTGATCCAATCGGTCCAGGTTCTCGGTGATGCAATCCTGGCATGGCATTAAATGTATGAGTGAGCATGCTTATACCCTGATTGAAAGCAACTTGGGATTCCTTGGTATTGGCTTTTGAGTGTCCCAGAGAAACAATAATATTTAGTGCTTTTAGTCGCGAGATCACTGCTGCTGTTCCAGAGATTTCTGGTGCAATTGTCATAAGGCATATTTCTTTTTCGAAGCCGTTTATACGTGCGCTCAAGGCATCAAGGCTTGGCTGGCAGAGATGTTCTTTAGGGTGAGCTCCTCGGCGTTCGGATGCTAGGAAAGGCCCTTCAAGGTGGGCTCCAAGTAATTTGCATCGGTTGTCATGATGATGTTTTCGAGCTTCTCGAAACACTTGGAGGGCTTTTCTGAGTTTGATAATTTCACAAGTAATAATTGTTGGACAGATCGCCTCCACACCATCGGCCCATAAATGGTCTAATAGTTTGAATAATGTTGGGATGTCTTTATTGTTGATGTCTGGGAAATTGATGCCCATACCTCCATTGAATTGTAAGTCAACACCCATTGGGCTTAGCCAATCACCTTTCCAGTCCTGGCCTTGATTTAAAGGATTACTCTTGATTGGGTTTATCTCAACTATTCGGTTGAGATTATCTAAAGAAATGCACCATAGGTTTTCGTCTCCCTCATGATTTCGAGGGTGAGGGAGTCGAACATTCGTGATCGTTCGCATTTGATTGATTTAGAAAAGATTGGTGCAGAAAGATGTATTTCTCGTCATTATTTAGAGTGACTTGTGGAGTATTTTTGTGTCTTCGGTCGCCTTTGAGAATGGTCCATTGGTGGCTGTAGTTATGGGTAGTGATTCTGATCTGCCTACTCTGCAACCAGCCATCATTGTTTTAGAGCAGTTCGATTTGCCAGTAGAAGTAAGGGTTCTATCAGCACATCGGACACCTTTGGAGATGGTTGATTTTGCTCAGAAGGCAAAGGTAAGGGGTCTCAAAGTTATTGTTGCAGGTGCTGGAGGCGCCGCACATTTGCCAGGCATGCTGGCATCCTTGACTTCTCTTCCAGTAATTGGAGTTCCTGTGAAAAGTCGTGCTCTTTCAGGAGTCGATTCTTTGCATTCAATCGTTCAGATGCCTGCTGGAATACCAGTGGCATCTGTTGCGATAGCTGGAGGCCTAAATGCAGGACTTCTGGCTGCGCAGATCTTGGCTATTTATGATCAAAAATTAGATAAGAAAATCTTAAACTATCGAAAGGAAATGCATGATAAAGTTGTCACTAAAGATAGAAGATTAACTGAGCTTGGTGTCGATTCATATTTGGAAGAGATTTAGTTGCGTTGTGATTTTTTAAAAGTTTTTAGTTGAACTCATATTGCTTTTATTGGTAGTTGGCTTAGCTGTTTAAGTATTAATTATCTTTTTGCTTAATAACTTTTCCAGCACTATTTCGACACATTTATCTAGTTTTTGCTTGCCTGTATCTAACTTTAGATCTGGACAAAGAGGTTCTTCGTATGGGCTCGATATGCCAGTAAATTCCTTAATTTCTCCAGCCCTTGCTTTCACATATAATCCTTTAGGATCTCTTCCTTCACAGATATCTAGATCTGCGGCACAGTAAATTTCTACGAAATCGTTTTTTTCTACTAACGATCTTGCAGTATCACGATCTTGACGAAAGGGAGAGACAAAAGCGGTCAGAACTATTACTCCTGCATCTAAAAAGAGTTTAGAGACCTCGCTAATTCTGCGAATATTCTCTTTTCGATCTGTATCTGAAAAACCTAAATCTTTACATAGGCCATGACGAATGTTGTCCCCATCCAGTACATAAGATTTGATCCCTTTCTTGAAAAGTGCCAAATTAACTGCGTTGGCAAGTGTGCTTTTACCAGATCCTGAAAGTCCAGTAAACCAAAGGATTGCACTCTTGTGGCCATTAAGTTCTGCCCTTGAATCACGAGTGACAGAAGCTTGATGCCAAATAATATTTTTGGAGTGTGTTTGTTTTGGAGTTTGCAGGTTGTTATTCATTTTGATGAGTAATGCTTATTGAGAAAAGAGTTCGGTCTTGAATGTTTTAATTGCCTGATTGCTTTGGATGAAACCCTTCTCGTTTTAAATAATTTAAAGCGATTTCCATTTGATCACCTTGTAGTTCGATGAGAGTCCCTCCTTTAATTGTCCCTCCAGTACCACTGGAGGTTTTTAAGGCTTTCAGAAGCTTACGGCACTCTTCCTCAGGTATTTCTAGTCCGCTGATCAAAGTCACGGTTTTGCCTTTTCTTCCGCTGCGGACTTTCTCGATACGTACTCTCTGGTCTTTCTTTGGAATTGTGTTTATGGGGTTGTTGACTTTGGAGCGAGCTAATGGATCCTTAAATTCATTCCAGTTTCCTTTTGGCATACAGATCAATCCAAATAGTTCTTAGGCTGTTATGTATCTTGCGCTGAAAAACGTTGACAAGCACGTTGCCTCCCCATCCCAAGGATGAAGATTTAGTTGTTAGTGCACGCCCATCACCTCTTGGACGTTTTGGGCGGTTTGGAGGCCAATATGTTCCAGAGACGCTTATGCCAGCACTTGCTGAACTGGAGGTTGCTGTTGATCAGGCTTGGCAGGACGCTGCTTTTACGGATGAATTGAACAGACTTTTGAAATCTTATGTAGGTAGGCCTACGCCTCTTTATGAAGCGGAACGATTAACTGCTCATTACAGTCGACCTGAAGGAGGTCCGAGGATTTGGCTTAAACGTGAGGATTTGAATCATACAGGTGCTCACAAGATCAATAATGCTCTTGGTCAAGCTCTGTTGGCAATTCGGATGGGGAAGAAGAGAATTATTGCTGAAACTGGTGCTGGTCAACATGGCGTTGCAACTGCCACTGTTTGTGCACGTTTTGGACTTGAGTGTGTGATTTATATGGGGGAAGAAGACATGAGAAGGCAGGCTTTGAATGTTTTTAGAATGCGACTACTGGGTGCAACGGTACAACCAGTTACCGCCGGCACTGCAACTCTGAAAGATGCCACGAGTGAAGCTATTCGCGATTGGGTAACTAATGTTGAGACAACCCATTACATACTTGGCTCAGTTGCTGGGCCTCATCCATATCCCAAGTTGGTGAGAGATTTTCATGCTGTGATAGGCGAAGAAACACGTAGACAATGTGAGAACTCTTTTGGCAGATTGCCGGATGTACTTTTAGCTTGTGTGGGAGGAGGTTCTAATGCGATGGGACTATTTCATGCCTTTGTAGAGGACAAGTCAGTACGAATGATTGGTGTCGAGGCAGCAGGCGAAGGAATCTTTACAGGTAGGCATGCGGCCACAATCACCGAAGGCAGTATTGGTGTTTTACATGGGGCTATGAGTCTTCTATTACAAGATCAGAATGGCCAGGTACAAGAAGCTCATTCAATAAGCGCAGGTCTCGATTATCCCGGTGTGGGCCCTGAGCATAGTTATCTCCTTGAAATTGGTCGAGCAGAATATGTTGCAGTTACTGATTCTCAGGCTTTGGCAGCCTTGCAGTTAGTTAGTCAGCAAGAAGGAATTATTCCAGCCTTGGAAACAGCTCATGCATTTGCATGGTTGGACGAACTTTGTCCGACTCTTCCACCAGGTAGTGAAGTGGTTCTCAATTGTTCAGGTCGTGGAGATAAAGATGTCAATACTGTCGCTGAGAAGTTAAATGAACGCATGTGAGGTTTAAGACAGAATTCTTTCGAGGTGTTTAGCTACGCTTTGTACCGCTGCCATAGCTGTGGCATATGCCATACGCATTGGCCCTACAAGTACTACTTGCCCTACATTCTTGTCTGAATTCTTATATGAAGCTTGCACTACTGAACATATAGCGAGGGCACGTTGAGGATGTTCTGATCCTATCCAAACACGTTTTTTTTGTTTGTCTGGGATTATTGCGGTCGGATGAGTATCCATAAGTTCGAGTAGAGGGCGAAATTCATTGCTATTACTGAATTCTGGTTGACTGATTAGTTGGGACATTCCATGGAAGACAGCATTACCTTTTTCTTGTGCATGTCTATGACTTTCTATGGCTTCTTTCAGAATCGATCCACTTAAATGGAGTTGTGGTGGAAGGTTAGCCCAGTCGAGAACTCCTTTGCTTGATTGACTTAACTGTTGGCGAGACCATTTTTCAATCGCTTCTATTTCTGGTGCAGCTTGATAAGTGAAGCGAACATTTAGGTGACTAGCATGATTGGCGCTGTCAACAAGCATGACTAAGAGCCTATTGCGACTTTGAACAAGTCGAATTTCTCTAAGTATTGGTTCTTGACCAGCTGGCTTTGTTATAAGGCTCATTAAGCCAGTGAAATCTGTCAGCCTTTTTGTTAGATGCCATAGCAAATCATCAAAGGAAGCCCATTGCAAGCTCAAATTTGTTAACTCCTTCTCGAGATATTGCACTGCACATCCTGGTGGTGGTAGAAGTCGATCTACATAGTGTCTATAGCCTTGAGGGCTTGGAACTCGTCCTGCTGATGTATGAGGTTGTGTGAGATAGCCTCTTTGTTCCAAAGCACCCATAGCGGAGCGGATGGTTGCTGAACTTGCGGCCAAGCCAAAGCGTTGTACGAGCGTTTTGCTGCTTACAGGTTCAATGGTGTCAACGTAATGATGCACCGTTGCTTTTAGAACCTCTTCGTGGCGTGTTGGCAGCTGCTCCAAGTTTTCCATTCGCCAAAACAAATGTTAAGTGGTTCTTTCTTCTCTTGGTTCACTAATGAAGAAGAACTTTGGTTCGTTTAATACCTTGGAACACTTGGGTCAACAGAGGAGCTCCATGCATCGATGCCGCCATTGAGATTCCAGACCTCATATCCCCAGTCTTGATTGATTAGCCAACTACCAAATTGCCAGCTCCGCACTCCTGCATGGCATAAAACAACTATATTTTTTGCTTTTGGCATTAATTCAGGTAAGTTTTCTATCCAATCTGATGATTGACTTAACGGAAGGTGAATTACTGGAAAAGGGAAAGGAGCAATTTTTAATTCGTTTTCTTCTCTGACGTCGATTAATAGAGGATGTTGATTGGGTTTCTGAAGCCAGTGATTTAAATCAGATGGTGAGAGTTGCTTTGGGATTGCTTTCATTGTGTTTGCTAGGTTTTTTGATAGTTAAGCGACAATAATGATTCTTTTTTTTAGGCCATGAAGGTTCGTCCCTTCTTGACTGTTTTTACAACCATTTTCCTTTCATTATTTTTGGTGGGTTTTGGATTTGGCGGGAACGTCATTAATCAAAGTCCAATTCGGATAGTTGAAGACCAGTCCTTGGAACTTCCTCTTGCCGCAAAGTTTGCTCCTCGTGATGCTGCGGTTACTTTGCATTGGATGATTCCGCAAGAAAAGTTTTCTCAATACCTAGAAGGATTTTCAGTTCCTGGTGAACAGAGGAATTTGCTTTTAGGTATGCAAGGTCTCAGACATGGTTTATTTGCCCTAGTGGGCATTGATTATGAAATTGAAATCTCTAATTGGGTAGGTTCTCAGATAAGTCTGAGTTTATTGAAACCTAATGATTTTCAAGAGTTCTCTGGAGGTTGGGTTTTGGCTCTATCAACTCTTGATAAAGAAGGCGCAAAAACTTTTCTGGAGAGTTTTTGGGCGAGTCGTTCTTCACAAGGTATAGATGTAGATGTCGCTACCTATAAGGGCTTTAGTGTTACTAGTCAAACATCACCTCTGACTATTAGTAATTCTAGTGATTCAACTATCGCTTCATCGATGGTAAGTGAGGAACTAATCCTTATAGCTTCTAGCAAGGAGTCTCTTCAACGGGCTGTGGATGTTTCTGAGAGTCCAGAAAACAATCAGTTAGGAGATGTTGAGCTTCAAGGGATGACTAGGCGATTTGGTAGTGGTGTGGCTCTTTTGACTGCATCATCTTCTGCTCTCAATACTTGGATTGGTTTCCCTGAAGCAATCAGTAGAAGGAATGATTTGAAGCAGTTTGTGGGGGCTTTGCAACTAAAAGAAAATGGATTCCTGATAGAAGGATTATTGGTATTCATCCAGCCATTAGAACCATGGCTACAGCAATCTTTTGATCTCACACCTTTAATCGATATGGCAGGTGGTCCGGCAGAATCTCTTGCATTTATGGATGCTCCTTATAGGTTGTTTAATGCTGAGGATCAGAGTTTTACTTCTCAATGGTTAGGGAGTATTTTTCGAAATTGGATTGGTCAAGATTCCATTCTCGAAAGAATTGCTAGCGGTGCAACAGGGCCCTTGCTGTGGCTCCAAGAGCCGGAAGGTTGGATAGTCGGGACACAGTTTGAATCTTCGAAGGAATTGGATGTGAATAAATTTCTCGAAGAAAAAGGTTTTGTTAGATCTGATTTCGTCTTTGATGACGATCTCTTTCAGGGTTGGTTGCGTTTCTTCCCACATCGAGTGTTGGAGAATGACGAAGTGGATGTTGACGTTGGTGTTGTGTTGTCTCGGCAAGAGGAAAATGCATTGTGGGGGAAGACATTTGCCGCTTTACAATCAAGAAAAGAAAAACAGTCTTTGCAGCCACGACTAAGTCAGTGGTTGGCAATGCAAAATGATCGACTAAATGTCTTTTCTAATAGTGCTGTGTTTGGACCTGATTCAGCTAGACAATTGTTAAGGGGTTGGGAACCTTGGTCTCTCTTAAAGATTTTTGCTGGACCATCCTTGGAGTCTTCTGTGAAAGGACTGGCAATTGGGTTCGGTTCGAATGAGGATGTGGATAATTCAGAACTTGGTTTGCGTGCCTTCGTGAGTTTTAGTTGACCTGATTTCTGGACTAATCTCACCGTCAAGTGACCTTCGCGGTGTTCCCAAGGTAGAGAAGTTGCTACTAATGTTGACTTATGCTTGGCTCAAGATCGAGTCTTCTGAGCGGTTAAATCTTTTGCCAGAGACGAAAACAATGGTTATTAGCTTTTTCCGGAAGTTTGTTGTCTTTGATTAGACCTTTCATATTTTTGCCCCTATCCGTTTAAGTTGAAAATAGTTGTAGCTAACAGGTGAGCCAAGCGCAGGTGAGAGAGACAATTAACGAAGCCAGTGGAACGGTTTTTCGACCAGGTTTGGAGGGTGTTCCGGTAACTCATTCGTCTATTTGTGATATTGATGGTTTGCAAGGGAACTTGAGTTATCGCGGATATTCAATTCAAGAGTTGGCTGCTAAAAGTACCTTTCTAGAGACTACATATCTACTGATTTGGGGAGAATTACCTAATCCGCAACAACTGCGTGATTTCGAAGCAGAGGTTCAAATGCATAGAAGAGTTAGTTTTCGTGTACGAGACATGATGAAATGCTTCCCTGCAACAGGTCATCCAATGGATGCGCTTCAATCCAGCGCCGCTTCATTAGGACTTTTTTATTCTCGTCGTGCAATAGATAATCCTCAATATATATATGACGCTGTAGTGAGATTGATTGCAAAAATTCCAACTATGGTTGCTGCTTTCCAGTTAATTCGTAAAGGTCAGGATCCAATACAACCGAGAGATGATCTGGCTTATTCAGCAAATTTCCTTTATATGTTGACTGAGAGAGAGCAGGACCCATTGGCTGCTCGTATCTTTGATCGTTGTTTGATACTTCATGCGGAACACAGTCTTAATGCAAGTACTTTTAGTGCCCGAGTAACTGCGAGTACTCTGACGGACCCTTACGCAGTTGTTGCGTCTGCTGTGGGAACTCTTGCAGGCCCACTTCATGGAGGTGCAAACGAAGATGTTTTGGCAATGCTCGAAGAGATAGGTAGCCCTAATAATGTTTCAGCGTATCTTGATGATGCTATAACCAACAAAAAAAAAGTAATGGGTTTTGGCCATCGTGAATATAGGGTCAAGGACCCTAGGGCTTCGATTCTTCAAGATTTAGCTGAAGAATTGTTTGCCAGGTTTGGGAAGGATGAGATGTATGACGTGGCTAGGGAATTAGAGGCTGAATCTGCTTCAAGATTAGGGCCGAAAGGAATTTTCCCAAATGTAGATTTTTATTCTGGTTTGGTTTATCGAAAATTAGGCATTCCTCGAGATTTATTTACTCCTGTATTTGCGATTTCTAGGGTTGCGGGGTGGTTGGCACATTGGAGAGAACAATTGGGAGCAAATAGAATTTTTCGTCCTTCACAAATTTATACCGGTTCGAAGTCTCGTCAGTGGATAGCACCTTCTGAACGGACTACAACGGAAGGAAGTTAAGGTTTATGCAACTAAACAATGAAATGCTTACTTTTATTGCCTCTGCTTCTCCTGTGGTTGTGAGTAATGGGATTGACTTGGAGTCAAGCTTTATCAATGCCTTAGAGGGCTTGGGCTTGTCTACGCAGTTGGCTCATGTTTTTTGGCTTCCTCTCCCGATGTTGCTTGTACTTGCGGCTGCTTTGGTGGGTGTATTAGTAACGGTTTGGTTAGAACGAAAGATTTCTGCATCTGCTCAACAGCGAATTGGCCCTGAATATGCAGGTGCTTTGGGTGTGTTGCAACCTATGGCAGATGGCTTGAAGTTACTTTTGAAGGAAGATGTTATTCCTGCTAGAGCAGATGGATTGCTTTTCACTCTTGGCCCAATATTAGTACTAGTGCCAGTCATCCTTTCTTGGCTAATAGTTCCTTTTGGCCAGAATCTACTAATAAGTAATGTTGGGGTCGGGATTTTTCTCTGGATCTCTCTAAGTAGCATTCAGCCAATTGGATTGTTGATGAGTGGTTATGCTTCAAATAATAAATACTCTTTGCTAGGTGGATTACGTGCTGCTGCTCAATCAATTAGTTATGAAATACCATTAGCACTATCTGTTTTAGCGATTGTAATGATGAGTAATTCTTTGAGTACAGTTGATATTGTTGAGCAGCAAAATGTTGCAGGTTTTCTGAGCTGGAATGTTTGGAGACAGCCTGTTGGTTTCTTGATATTTTGGATTTGTGCTTTGGCTGAATGTGAGAGATTGCCCTTTGATTTACCTGAGGCAGAAGAAGAACTTGTGGCTGGATATCAAACTGAATATGCAGGAATGAAGTTCGCTCTTTTTTACTTGGGTAGTTATATAAATCTTGTGTTATCAGCGTTATTGGTTTCAATTCTTTATTTGGGTGGATGGGGGTTCCCGTTTTCCGTTGAGTGGCTAGCAACTTTAGTTGGGCAGTCCATAGATTCTCCTTTGGTTCAAGTAATAGCAGCTTCTGTTGGGATTGTGATGACCGTTTTGAAGGCCTATTTGCTGGTCTTTTTGGCCATCTTGCTTCGCTGGACTACTCCTAGGGTCCGGATAGATCAATTATTAGATCTTGGTTGGAAGTTCCTTCTGCCAATTTCGCTAGTTAACTTACTTTTTACAGCTGCCTTGAAGCTGGCTTTTCCTTTCGCTTTTGGTGGTTAACAAGGTTTTTGTGTTTTGAGTAAACAATGATTTTCTTGGGTACTTCTACTCAGGCTTTTTGGAAAGACTGTAAAATTCTTAAGAGGTCACATTTGGTCTTTTTATAGGCCTCCTTGTATGTTCGGGTTCCTCAAGAAAGTAGCTGACTACACTCGTGATGCGAGGGATTCAGCAAAGTATTTGGCCCAGGGTCTTTCGGTTACCTTTGACCATATGCGGCGGCGGCCGATAACGGTTCAGTATCCATATGAAAAACTTATACCTTCTGAGCGGTATCGAGGCAGAATCCATTATGAGTTTGATAAGTGCATTGCTTGTGAAGTGTGTGTAAGGGTTTGCCCAATCAACCTTCCAGTAGTTGATTGGGTTATGAATAAGCAAACAAAAAAGAAGGAGCTGAGAAATTATTCAATTGATTTTGGTGTTTGTATCTTTTGCGGGAATTGCGTTGAATACTGCCCTACCAATTGCCTTTCTATGACTGAGGAGTATGAATTATCGGCTTTTGATAGACATAGCTTGAATTTTGATAATGTCGCCTTAGGACGTCTTCCTACAAACGTTACAACTGATCCTTCAGTACAACCTTTGAGAGAGTTGGCATATCTTCCTAAGGGCGTTATGGATCCTCATGATGTTCCTAAGGATCTTCCAAGGGTTGGTGAGTTACCCGAAAACGTTCTCAAAAGGATAGCCACGGAGGAAGCTAAGGGGGGACAGTCAAATTCAGTACAACTAAACCCTGATGGAGATGCTTCTTGACGATGAATATTGCCACTTCAACTGAGCTTTTCTGTTTTCTCGTCCTTGCAACCGTAATTGTTTTGGGAAGTTTAGGCGTTGTGCTTTTGAGCAACATTGTTTATTCAGCATTTTTACTTGGAGGTGTGTTTATGGCAGTTGCAGGCCTCTATCTCTTGCTAAATGCAAGCTTTGTTGCAGCGGCACAAGTTTTAGTCTATGTAGGGGCCGTAAATGTTCTTATATTGTTTGCAATTATGCTTGTGAATAAACGAGAAGAAATGAAGCCAATTCAGGGTATTAGATTGCGACGTTTTCTTTCTGGAGCTGTATGTGCGGGATTGCTTTTGTTGTTAGTTAGAGTAGTCATTACTACACCTTGGAATTTACCTGGACCTGAGCCTATTGGAGAAGAAGCTACGGCGCGCATAGGGGAGCATTTGTTTACAGATTACCTGTTACCTTTTGAGCTTGCTTCAGTGTTATTGCTAATGGCAATGATTGGTGCAATAGTCCTTGCTCGGAGAGAAGTTTTGACTTCTGATGTCGGGACAGGAGATGCTGTGACTCAGGGCTTAATTGAGCAAGCTCAGTCACCATTTTTGATTGATGAATCTTCTACTTGATTAACTACATGATTGACTCCTCTTCGGGTTTAGTTCCTATACAAGCGTATCTGCTTCTTGCTGCAATCCTTTTTTGTATTGGTGTTTGGGGTTTAATTAATAGCCGGAATGCTGTAAGAGTTTTGATGAGTATTGAGTTAATGCTGAATGCAGTGAATATCAATTTAATGACATTTTCATCTTATCTTGATGGTCAATTAATTCGAGGACAGGTATTTACAGTTTTTGTCATTACTGTTGCCGCGGCGGAGGCTGCAGTTGGCTTGGCAATTCTCCTTTCTTTATATCGAAATCGGGTAACTGTTGACATGGAGCGTTTCAATCTATTGCGCTGGTAGGTTTGCATTATGCAAATTGACTTGGCCTGGGTCATTTATCGGGCTGATAGTAGATCAGCCTGTATAGAAGCTCAATCGTGTGTCAAAAGGTTGGAATTGATAGGTGTAAAGGTCTTATTAGCTAAGAGTGGTCCCAGAGATAATCCTTTCCCTGATTTATTGAAGTCAGAATATGGAATTCCTGACTTGGCAATAGTTCTAGGAGGAGATGGAACTGTACTAGGAGTAGCAAGGCATGTTGCGGTCTATGGGATTCCAATTCTTAGTTTCAATGTCGGAGGCAACTTAGGTTTTTTGAGTCATGAAAAAAGTCGCCTTCTTAATAAAGATCTTTGGGCAAGATTGTTAGAGGACAATTTTGCTTTGGAGCGCAGGATGATGCTGCAGGCCACGTTGTTCAGAGATCTTGGTCAAACTAGGCCTTTTCAATCCAAGTCTTTTCAATCAACCGCGAACAAGCAAGAAGTGATTTTGGCATTAAATGATTTTTATTTACGCCCTTATCAGGATGTCATTTCACCAACTTGCAATCTCGAACTGGAAATTGATGGTGAGGTGGTTGATCATTACAGGGGAGATGGATTAATTCTTGCTACTCCTACTGGTTCCACAGCTTATGCAATGGCTGCAGGTGGCCCTATTTTGCACCCAGGACTTGATGGAATCATAGTTAGTCCGATTTGTCCTATTAGTTTGTCTAGTCGACCAATTGTTGTTCCTCCTGCTTCAAGGTTAGTTGTCTGGCCACTAGGAGATATAACAACACGAGTGAAGCTCTGGCAGGACGGAGTAAGTGGAGGCTTTTTAGAGCCAGGGGACTGTTGTGTTGTACAGAGAGCTCGAGAAAGTGCATTAATGGTTGTTCTTGATCAGAGTCCTTCCTATTACAGGACTCTTGCTCAAAAACTTCATTGGGCGGGAAGCCTTGGATATCAAGAGAAAGCTTCCAGTTAATGTTATGGGTATTGAGATTGAAAGGCGATTTCTGGTAACTGGAAATGACTGGAGATCTTTAGCTGGTTCTGCCCATTATTTACGACAGGGTTATCTTTGCGCGGATAAAGAAGGGTTCACCGTTCGAGTGAGAATTGATGGTAACGAGAAGGCCTGGCTAACACTCAAATCACCTGCTGAGGGTATTTCTCGTAATGAATTTGAATATTTGATTCCATTGAAGGATGCAGAGGATTTATGGTCACTGGCACTTCATCGATTAACCAAGATTCGTTATGAACTAAGTCTTGGAGGAGGAGACTGGATAATCGACTGTTTTCAAGGGGATAATTCGCCACTGGTTTTAGCCGAGGTGGAGCTCCCATTTGCAGAAAAGCCTATTGTTCTGCCTAGTTGGTGTACTGCTGAAGTTACAGGTCAGTCATGTTGGAATAATGCTGCATTAGCTTCTTTTCCTATTGCAGGTTGGCCATCGAAAATTCGACATCAATACGGCTTTTAAGCAATTTCGCATAAGGAAGACACTCGATCCTTTAGATTGTTTTTATATTTGCAATTGCCCAAAAGGCGTTGCTTCGAGCAGTGCAAGCTGTGGGAGGGTAAAAGCTCTTGTTTGGTTTATATGACACTGACGGAATCCTTCGCTTTACAGGAAGGGATCGAGAGTCTTGTTTAGCGTATGCCGAACTTTTTGAACTGGATTCTTCTAGATGTTCATTGATGAATGTGCCAGAAATGAAGTCAACTTCTTTCAGGGGTTTGAAGCAGGTTCGTCGGGAAGTGAGCAGCAGTTAAAACCGTCCCGGCAAATTTTTCCGTGATCCATTGCCCAGTTAAGAAGAGCTACACGATTTTTTGAACCAGTTTTTGTGAACATGTTGCTTACATGGTTGTCCACGGTTCGTTTGCTAATGGTTAATTTTTCCGCAATTTCTTGATTTGTTAGTCCTCCAGCTACTAACTCAATGATTTCCATTTCCCTTGCTGAAAGGGATATAGGAGTTGAATTAGGGGCTTCGCCAATAACCATGTGCTCCCAGTTGTCCCTACGAAATCATTTTAGGCAGACTTGGGGGACTACGATCAACCATAGTAAGTAGCTTATTGTATATAGGGATTTGAGCTCAGTGCTACAACGCACCCTAGAAGCAGGCGCAGTAACAATTACAGCTGAGATCATGCCGCCGCGTGGGGCAGATCCATCTAAAGCACTTGCTAAGGCTCAATGCCTTAAGAACTGGGTTCATGCAATCAATGTGACTGATGGCAGTCGTGCAGTTATGAGAATGAGCAGTCTTTCACTTTGCAGATTGCTTGTAGAGAAAGGTTTGGAACCGATTCTTCAGGTGGCTTGCAGAGATCGTAATCGCATTGCAATTCAGGCTGATCTGCTAGGAGCAGATGCCTTAGGCATTAGGAATGTCCTTTGTTTGACAGGCGATCCCGTGAGGGTTGGAGATCAGCCAGACGCGAGACCAGTAAATGAATTTGAGGCGGTGAGGCTTTTGAGGCAGATCAAAGCTCTCAACAATGGTGAAGATCCTATCGGAGGTGTATTGCCTGATGGGTCTACAAATCTGTTTACAGGTGCAGCGGCTGATCCTAATTGTCAGAGCTTTACTAGTTTGAAGCGGCGATTGGCAATGAAGAAGGAAGCGGGTGCAAGTTTTCTTCAGACACAGATGGTGATGGATCCATATGTGTTGGAGCGTTTCTGTAATGAAGTTGCTAATCCTCTCGAGCTTCCTGTTCTGGCTGGAGTTTTCTTATTGAAGTCTGCGCGAAATGCACGCTTTATTAATCGTGTTGTCCCTGGAGCAAGTATTCCTGATTCAATTATTTCACGTCTAGAAGACTCCTCGAACCCTGCTATGGAAGGAGTTTCTATAGCAGCTGAACAGGTACGAAGATTCCTTGAATTAGCTCAGGGAGTTCATGTTATGGCTGTTAAGACTGAGGAGTTTATCCCTCAGATCCTTGAACAGGCTGGAGTTAGCTTGCAGCAGTAGTGATATCGGTACCCAGTAATTCTGCCATTGCCTTTTGCTGAGGAGAAGGTTCCACTAGATCTTGTCTTCGAGCATCGGTAATTAACCAATCCAAAGCAGCTTCTTGGAGGTCGAAGTGATTACCATTTTTACCGACACAGTATCTGCCAAAGACTAATTTCTCTAGAAGCTGGACTCCTGGACCAATTCTTGAATAATCAAAGATGATTGAGTTATCAATTGTTGCGCCTTCACAAATGCAACAGCTAGGTCCAATCATTGAAGGTCCAATAATTGTTGCTCCATCTTCAATTTTTGTCATTCCACCTACATAAATTGGACCAGTAACTTGGATTTTGTCCCAATTTGCAGCAACATTTAGACCGGTATAGATACCTGGAAGAATTTCTTTCCCAGGTATTCCAACTTGTCTGACTTCTCCAAGAAGAACGTTACGTATTGCTTGCCAGTAATCGGGGACTTTGCCAATGTCAACCCACTCAAAGTCCATTGGCAGAGCATAGAATGGTGCTCCTAATTGGACCAATTTAGGGAAAAGATCTGATCCAATGTCGAAAGCTTTTCCTGAAGGTATGTGTTCAAAAATTTCTGGTTCAAATAGGTATATTCCTGTGTTGATTGTGTCACTTAGGGCCTCATCTACAGACGGTTTTTCTTGGAATTGCTTAACACGATCATTGCTATCTGTTACTACCACCCCATAGCTAGAGACTTCACTTTTTGGAACCTTTTTTGTTATTAGGCTTGCTAAAGCACCTTTTTCTTTATGTCGCTTTACTGCTTCGGTTAGGTCTAGATCAATGAGAGCGTCTCCACAGAGAACTACGAATGTGTCATCAAAGAAATTTTGAAAATCTTGAATTTTTTTGAGACCTCCAGCTGACCCAAGTGCGTCTCCAATTAACTCTCCTTCTTCAATTCTGCCTTCAAAGCTATAGGCAATTTCCACTCCAAATCTTTGCCCATCGCGGAAATAATTTTCAATTTCTTCGGCAAGGTGAGAGACATTAACCATGATTTCTTTGAAATCATGCTCTTTGAGCAGCTCCAGCAGAAACTCCATTACAGGTTTCTGAAGGATCGGAATCATGGGCTTTGGGATCACATGCGTGATCGGTTGTACTCGCGTCCCTTTGCCGGCCGCAAGAATCATCGCCTTCATTGGCGTTGTGGCCTTCAGCTAAGTGACAACATAGACGCCCTTTCAATCCACCTCTTAGGCAGCAGCCGGACTGGCAGCTGTCACGTCCACAGTTTGTATGGGTAGTTGGGCGACAGTTCCAGGAGCCAAAATCCTTTTGAGTCTTAGTGGGGAATATAAAGAATCTTTCTGTTCAAGCTCTAGCTTGCCTTGCGAGGAAAGGAACAAGAGTGCCCAAAAGACGCCTACACGATCTGTATCGAGGTCAGATGGTGCCTGATAGGCCCATTTGACAACCAAAGTCTCGAAATCAACCCAATGCATAGCTTGCTCCCAATTATTGAGGAATACACCTAAAGCTGCAGTCGTTTCAGGAAGCTTTTCTCTATGAGCCAAGGCAGAGACTTGAGCAATTACTTCTTTATTGCTGAAACGCTTTTGTCTTTTCTTGCGGTATGAATTGATTTCGTCTGACTCTAATTGTTTAGCAATTGATTCAAGTTGTTCTATTAACTCTCCTAGGGTGACTGGGCGACGCAATGGCGGTGGAGCCACAGGTCTGCGCAGAAGATGACGTTCTGGCCGTTTTGGGAATGCAAAGCTTGGATCGAGCCAATCTTGCTCTAGAAGATCATTGTCAATGAAGTCTTCTTCTGGATTTAGTTCTTGTGGGAATGTTTGAGCTTCAAGAATTTCAGCTTTTAGTCCAACCAATACTGCGGCAGCCAGAAAGGCTTCACTGCTATCAGCAAGATCCTTTTCATAACTTCCACCTTGTTGTTGTAACTCGATTGAAACTTTTTTAGGTATTTCTATACGTTGATGCAATTGATCAAGGAAACCATCAATTACTGCTATTACATCTACGTCCCATGGGTCCAACTCTCCAGTCTCTGCAGCATCTTGCAAAAGCCGTATAGCAAGTCTTGCGCCTGCATCAGCCCGGGCTGTTGGATGTACATCCTGCAAGGTGACTTTTTCGCTTAGTTCAAAACCTATCTAGATTTAGTGAGGTATGCCAGGGGCCGTGATTAATGCCATGGGAAAACTGGTATTTCGGATGATAGGGGCTGATGGTTTTTGGAGTTTTTCAACAGCTGTTAAGTCACGTTTGACTAAGGCTTCAATTGAAGCGATATAACTATCTGTCATAAGCCTTGGATATAGGCCAATCCCAATAATTGGAACTAGAAGAGAGCTGATTATATAAATTTCTCGTGGTTCTGCATCTACAAGATTTGTATGAGAAACTAATTCTCTATTTTCTTTCCCAAAGAATATTTCCCTTAGCATCGATAATAAATATATAGGAGTCAAAATTACACCAATAGCTGCTAAACCAGCAATAACAACTCTGAATGGCAGTGTAAATGCTTCATCGGTAACAAGCCCAGCAAAAACCATCAGTTCTGAGACGAATCCACTCATGCCTGGCAGTGCTAAAGAAGCTAGCGAACATACAGTCCATAGTGCAAACATCACTCTCATTTTTTGCCCTACTCCACCCATTTCATCTAGCTGTAAGGTATGAGTTCTGTCGTATGTGGCTCCTACAAGGAAGAAAAGACTTGCACCTATTAACCCATGACTAATCATTTGAAGCATTGCCCCACTAGTTCCAATAGTGCTGAAGCTTCCTATACCGATTAAGACAAATCCCATATGAGAAATTGAACTATAGGCAATTTTTCTTTTAAGGTTTCTTTGTGCAAAAGATGTTAGTGCTGCATAGATTATGTTTACTACACCAAGAATTATTAGTAGAGGGGCAAATTGTGCGTGGGCGTCTGGAAGTAATTGAGCATTGAATCGAAGTAGTGCATATCCACCCATTTTTAATAAGATTCCAGCAAGTAGCATGTGCACTGGTGCAGTAGCTTCTCCATGAGCGTCAGGCAGCCAAGTATGGAGAGGCACTATTGGAAGCTTGACTCCAAATGCAATTAATAAGCCGGCATAGCAAAGGAGCTGGAAGCCTGATCCGAAATTCTTTTGAGCCAAATTGATATATTCGAAATTTGGTGTTTCGCCTCCAAAAAAACCCATCCCAAGGGCAGCTAGAAGAATGAAAAGAGAACTCCCTGCGGTATAAATAATGAATTTAGTTGCTGCATATTGGCGTTTTTTCCCACCCCAGATAGCAAGTAAAAGATAAACCGGTAAGAGCTCCAGTTCCCAGGCCAAGAAGAACAGGAGCATATCTTGCACTGCAAAAACGGCTATTTGGCCGCCGTCCATAGCAAGTATTAAAAAGAAAAATAATCTTGGTTTAAAGCTAACGGGCCAAGCAGCCAAGACCGCAAGAGCCGTGATAAAGCTAGTTAGAAGAATTAGGGGCATTGATAGGCCATCTGCTCCAACAGCCCAAATGAGGCCAAGATCAGGAAGCCAATCAATTCGCTCAGACAGTTGCAGACCCTCCTGATGAGGGTCGTAACCGTATAAATAGGCTCCAACAGTAATGAGAAAAGTTGTGAGTGCTATCCCAAGGGCATACCAGCGGATTTGTTTCCCCTCCCCTTCGTCAGGAATGAAGGGCACTAAAAAGGATCCAACAATTGGGAAAAGGATAGATAGGCTTAACCAGGGGAAGGTGGTTAAGACCTCATTAGTACTAACTATTTCACCAGGGTCCATTGGTACACCTACGGCAAGTTCCAGCACGGAATGGCCTTCTCATCATTTGTTGGAGTGTAGAAATCATTGGCGATCTAGGACGTTTAAATTGGTGTTGACACACAGAAAGGAAATTCCCTTCAGGTCGGAGGATTTCCTAAAATCCCGAAAAGCATTACTAAAGCTATAACTCCTGCGAAAACAATCAGTGCATAAAATTGTGCTCTTCCGGTTTCGAAATACTTCAAACCTTCTCCACTGCCAAGAGTAAGGAGGCCAGTGAGATTGACTACGCCATCTACGACTTTGGCATCGACTTCTAGTACTTCTCGTGCCAGTTTTCTGCTGCCTCGAACGAATATTTTTTCATTAATGTCATCCAAATACCATTTATTGGCAAGGAAATGATTGATTTGCGGAAATCGTTTTGCTAAAAGAATTCCAATGTCCAAACGTTTTAGTCCATAGGTATATAACGCCAAATAAATACCTGCTGATGAGATTGCGACTGATAAACCTGCGAGCGATAGAAATTCATTCAATTGAAATGTTTCCGACATTTCAATTGCTTCTAAAGGGTTCAGAAGGCTTGCGAAACGGTTATTCCAGGGCATTCCTAAAAGCCCTATGAGAATTGAAGGCACTGCTAAAACTGCAAGGGGGAGGGTCATTGACCATGGAGATTCATGTGGCTCATTCTGTTGATGGTGTTGAGATTCATCTCCATCGTTTTCCCCAGCAGCATTGAGTAATTGAATTTGGAGTTCTTTGTTGGTCCCACGGAATTCCCCTTCGAAAGTCAGGAAGTACAGCCTGAACATATAGAAAGCTGTCATTCCTGCTGTTAGAAATCCCACGATCCAAAGGATCGGAAAAGTATTGAATGCTTGTCCCAGGATTTCATCTTTACTCCAAAAGCCTGCAAGAGGTGGGATGCCGCTAATGGCTATGCAACCAATTAGGAAAGTGATTGATGTAATTGGCATTTTTTTGCGAAGACCACCCATTAGACGCATGTCTTGAGCAAGGATTGGTTCATGCCCTACAACGTCTTCCATCGCATGAATTACTGAACCTGATCCCAGGAAAAGCATCGCCTTGAAGAAAGCATGTGTAACTAGGTGGAACATTCCTGCGGTTGGGGCGCCACATCCCATTGCCAACATCATGTAACCAAGTTGTGAAACAGTGCTGTAGGCAAGACCTTTTTTTAAATCCATCTGGGTTAAAGCGATGGAAGCCCCAAGGAAGCAAGTGATTGTTCCAAAGATGGCTATAACGAAACCAACTGTTGGGAATTGGCTATAAATGGGTTCTAGCCTTGCCACAAGGAATACTCCAGCAGCAACCATCGTTGCTGCATGAATTAACGCAGAAATGGGTGTTGGCCCTTCCATTGCATCTGGTAGCCAAACATGTAAAGGAAATTGGGCTGATTTTGCCATTGGTCCCATGAACACCAAAAGACACAGTGTCAGGGCAGCCCATTCCGGGACACTTCCATCGCTTAAGGCAGTAGATAGGCCATTAGCAATTCCTGCGAAATCAAAGCTTCCCGTTGCCCAGAACAAGCCGAGGATTCCAAGTAACAGCCCAAAATCTCCTACACGATTTACAACGAAGGCTTTTTGAGCCGCATGAGCAGCACCTTCCCGGTCATACCAAAACCCAACAAGTAAATATGAACACATTCCAACCAGTTCCCAGAAAACATAGATTTCCAAAAGGTTGGGACTGATTATCAAACCCAACATTGAACTACTAAACAAGGCTAAATATGTAAAGAAACGCACATAGCCTTTGTCGTGAGCCATATACCCATGTGAGTAAATCATGACTAATAGGGCAATGGTCGTTACCAGCGCCAACATCACAGAACCAAGAGGATCAATGACGTACCCCATCGGCAAGATGAAATCACCAGCACTTGCCCAAACAAAAAGTTTTTCCTTCGTGGGTCCGCCTGATAATTGTTCAATGAGTACTGCATAGCTCAAAACTGTTGCGGCGCCTACAGAAGTGAGGAGTGAAATAGCAACAGGTTTTCGCAGCCTGTTAATAGTCTTGTTGAAACTAATTAGTCCAAGACCTGTTGCTATTGCTCCCATTAGAGGGAGTACAGGAATCAACCAGGCAATATCAGCAGCCGAGAGCATTCGGATGAAGCATGTTTCAGCGAGTGTAAGCAGTTCTGCTCAGCTAAGTAACTTTCCGAGCTGGGAAGATAGGAAAGTTTCGCTAGCAAGAGTAATAAAGCGGTGAGACCACCACAGCACTCCTATAGCTATAGCAATACCTAGTTGGGAAGGTCGAAGGAATTCTTCCAATACAAACTTCTGTTTCCCTTGGGCAATTGCAAGAAAAGGGATAATGGATGTTTCCTCTTTCAACCTTTCAAAGGCTTCTCCAAACTTTTCTTGAAGTCTTCTATCACCGTGCCAGATTGCAAAAATATGATGACCAATAAGACCACATGAAGTTACGAGCATGAAGCTAGTTCCAATCCAAAGTGAATGGCTGATGCACCAAAGTATTTGGCCAATTGCTTGCGGATGTCGACTTATTCGAATGATCCCTTTTGAATAAAGTCGGATTTCTGGCTTCTGGATGGCTGGTATTTCTAATAAGTTGTATGTGGCTGGATAAAGGAAGAGGAAGCTAATTCCTGTAAGCACCGAAATGATTATTGAAATTCCTGGAACTCCTTGAAGATTCCAAAGACGTATGCCGTCATAGCGATGTGGGAGGAAAAAACCTATTAAGAGAACGGCGGAGGGGATGCTGACACAAGCAAAGATCACTCTCCAGCATCTGGCACCTATAAATGATTCGGCCTTCTTGCGAAAAGCAGCTCCCCCACTATGAATTATCCCAAATAGTATTAACAAACCAAACATCACCATGCTGCTGTGGTGGATTCCAGGGGGAGTCATTTGTGCCACAAAGTCGCTAAATACTTATTGAATTCTGAGCTTTTGTCGGTTCGCGCTTAAAGTTTTAATTTGTTGCTTCAAGGTTGGTAGGGCCCTATGGCCGAACTGCCTTTTACACTCGACCAACTGCGAATCCTCCGAGCGATAGTTAGGGAGGGCAGCTTTAAGAAAGCGGCCGATAGCCTTTATGTGACTCAACCTGCAGTAAGTCTTCAGATTCAGAATCTTGAGAAACAGCTTGAGGTTTCTCTCTTTGATCGTGGAGGTCGGCGAGCACAGCTAACAGAAGCTGGAAAGTTATTGCTTAGTTATTGCGAAAGAATTCTCAATCAATGTGATGAAGCATGTCGGGCAATTGAAGATCTTCATAATTTGAAGGGAGGTTCATTAGTCGTTGGAGCGAGTCAGACGACTGGAACTTATTTAATGCCTCGAATGATTGGACTGTTTCGTCAGAAATATCCTGATGTGTCTGTTCAACTTCAAGTTCATAGCACTCGACGGACTGGGTGGAGTGTTGCTAATGGGCAAATTGATCTGGCAATTATTGGAGGTGAACTCCCGGCTGATTTAAATGAAGTACTCCAAGTATTGCCTTATGCGTCTGATGAGCTGGCTTTAGTACTTCCTCCAAAGCATTCTCTTGCAAGACTTGGAGAGCTTTCAAAAGAGGATTTATATCGGTTGGGTTTTGTCAGTCTTGATACACAGTCCACGACCAGGAAGGTTGTTGATCAGCTTTTGGAAAGTTCCGGATTGGATGTTCAGCGCTTGCGAATCGAGATGGAGCTCAATTCATTAGAAGCAATAAAAAATGCTGTTCAATCAGGACTAGGAGCTGCGTTTCTTCCTGTGGTTTCAATTGAAAGAGAAATTGCTGCCGGAACGATTCTCAAACCTCATGTGGTTGATCTGAAGGTTCATCGACAACTGAAATTGATTACTCATCCTGCCCGTTATTGTTCTAGAGCAGCCGAGGCGTTTTTAAACAATATTCTTCCTGTCTTCGCAAGTCCTGACAGTCCAGTTCGTAGGTAGAAGACTTAATGTTTTTAGTATTTAAATCATTAATTTAGAATTGAATTGCTTCTTGATTGATACCTACGCCATCTTCTGCAACGCCTTTAGTGATGAATTTATTTTCATTTACATCTGTTTGATACACACAACGCACAACAGGCTTATCTCGAATTGAACCGATGTAAGCGAATGTATTCATCCTCTGCTTGCATTCACGCACGTCATCATTTGTAATTGCACCTTGTTTCTGAAGAACAGTCCAGTTCTCTCTTCTAATTACGCATCCTGGTTGCAGAGCAGGCTGGGTCACGAAACTAGTTGATGGGTTGAGTGTTGTATACATCTCTACATCGATAACGAATGCGCTTGCGCCCCATTGTCTGCAGAATTCTGGATCTGGTACGGCCATGTCAAGCTGTTGTTGGCTTGCAATGTTTCCCTGGCCACCTTGTGTAGTACTTGTGATGGCACTACCTATGCCAACCCCTACGACAAGAACCCCTGCTAGTACAGCGATGCTGCCAGTATTTAAATTTATGCTTGAGCCACCTCCTCCTGGAGGTCTTGGGGACTTTTGACTAACAGGACGATTCCCTCTGCTATACCCCCCTGCTTTGTTGTATTGATTGTTAGGACTGAAGCGCCTTTCATTGTTGCGCCCACCATCAGGAGGAAAGCTATTTCGGTTTGACGGTCTGTTATATGGAGAACGGTTCACAACAGTTCAGGGCTCCTTGGAAGTCCCATTGAGTAATTGAGGACTCGACAATTATTGTTGTATGCGAGTTCACCCGCTTGTAGTAATTGGCGAATAGCCCCTTCTAGCTCGCTGCCAATGCATCGCAGCTTGTATTCATTTAGCTCTTGACCTGCAGACCCCTTTATTAAAGAGCGGAAGATCTCATGAACTTTTTCTATTGTCGTTTCTGTCCAAATGAATTCGTTGTCGGGATCAAGGTCGAGTGTTAAGTGATCTGAGTTGGGCACAAGATTATTGTTTTTGACCAAGGCCGTAAATATTCGCACGTGTCGGGTGGTGCATTTCAGTTGGGTATCGCTCATCGGTTGACCAGTCCGACTAAGGGACCGAAGGATCTTATGAGAGGACTTTAGTTACCTTTTGGGTTTGGTCAGTTAATTACTTACAGTTAGCTATCAGTTTTAAGGAATAGGATGCGTGTTGTCATCGCTGGAGCAGGTCTAGCAGGCCTGTCATGTGCCAAATACCTTGCTGATGCTGGTCATCAGCCCATTGTTTATGAGTCTCGTGATGTACTTGGTGGGAAGGTCGCCGCTTGGAAAGATGAAGATGGCGACTGGTATGAAACTGGTTTACATATTTTTTTCGGGGCATATCCAAATATGCTTCAACTGTTTCATGAGTTAGGAATTTCAGATCGACTCCAATGGAAAAGTCATTCAATGATTTTTAATCAGCCTGAGGAACCAGGAACATATAGCCGGTTTGATTTCCCTGACCTCCCAGCTCCGTTGAATGGTGTTGCGGCGATTTTGAGTAATAACGATATGTTGACCTGGCCTGAGAAAATTGCTTTCGGAATAGGATTGGTGCCAGCAATGTTACGTGGACAGGAATATGTTGAAGAAAGTGATAATAAATCATGGACAGAATGGCTACGAGAACAAAATATTCCCGAGCGTGTTAATGATGAAGTATTTATAGCAATGAGTAAGGCGTTAAACTTTATTGGGCCAGATGAAATTTCTTCCACTGTTTTACTAACTGCATTAAATAGATTCCTTCAGGAAAAGAATGGATCAAAGATGGCATTTTTAGATGGTGCGCCTCCTGAACGACTTTGTCAGCCCATAGTTAAATATATCGAATCACGAGGAGGCCAGGTGCATCTAAATAGTCCTTTAAGAGAAATCAACTTGGCACAAGATGGTTCAGTTAAAAGTTTCCGAATAGGTGGTAGTAAGGGTAATGAATTGCAAGATATTTGTGCTGATTCATATGTAAGTGCTTTACCTGTAGATTTATTTAAATTGCTCATTCCAGAGCAGTGGAAAAGTTTTGATTCTTTCAGAAAGCTTGAAGGCTTGAGAGGGGTTCCAGTGATTAATATCCATCTTTGGTTTGATAGGAAATTAACAGATATTGATCATTTACTTTTTAGTAGATCTCCTTTATTAAGTGTTTATGCAGATATGAGTATTACATGTAAAGAATATGTAAATCCTGATCGATCAATGTTGGAATTAGTTTTTGCTCCAGCCAAGGATTGGATCCATCGTAGTGATGAGGACATTATTAAAGCCACTATGGATGAACTGAAGAAGCTTTTCCCTATGCATTTTACTGGGGAGGATCAGGCGGAGCTTCGCAAATCTAAAGTTGTAAAAACACCTTTGTCTGTATACAAGGCCACGCCAGGTTGTCAATCTCTTCGTCCTAGCCAAAAGACTCCAATTGATAATTTCTTTCTCGCGGGGGATTACACCATGCAGAAGTATTTGGCCTCAATGGAGGGTGCTGTTCTAAGTGGCAAACTTTGCGCAGGCGCAGTTGACGCTAGTCAGGTAACAAGGCTTTGAAGAATATTCGTAAAGTGAACTTGTACTGGCCTGAATTAACAACTGGCTCATCGGATTGCCCCATCAATGGATAACCCAAAAATGAGGCTTGAGGATGCTTATGAAAGCTGCAGGAAGGAGACTGCCCAATGGGCAAAAACCTTTTACCTGGGCACGATGCTCCTACCTCCTGTAAAAAGGAGAGCTATTTGGGCGATTTACGTTTGGTGTAGAAGAACGGACGAGTTAATGGATAGTCCTGAGGCGCAGGCTCTATCAGTAACTCAACTTTCTGATCGTCTTGATCAATGGGAGGACAAAACAAAGGCAATTTTCTCAGGTCATGTGGAAGATGACCTTGGGGCCGTTATGACAGATACTATTGAAAGATTTCCTCAATCAATTAGGCCATATCTGGACATGATTGAGGGGCAGAGAATGGATTTATATCGACATCGGTATGCAACTTTTGAAGAGTTAAAACTTTATTGCTACAGGGTTGCGGGAACCGTAGGGTTGATGACACAGGGTGTTATGGGATTAGATCCTGCCTATACGAATGCTCCCTGGAGCTCTTCCCCAGACCCATCTAACGCGGCGATTGCTCTTGGGATAGCGAATCAGTTGACCAATATTTTGCGGGATGTGGGAGAAGATCGTGGACGTGGACGTATCTATATCCCGCAAGAAGATCTTGTTCGCTTTGATTATTCAGAAGAGGATTTGATGGCTGGTTGTTTAAATCGTCAATGGAAAGCTTTAATGGCTTTTCAATTAAAAAGGGCTCGAGATTGGTTCTCTCGCTCAGAGGAAGGGGTTAGATGGCTTTCTGCAGATGCCAGATGGCCAGTATGGACTTCATTAAGGCTCTATAGAGGAATTTTGGAATCTATAGAAAGGTTGGATTATGACGTATTCAATAACAGGGCATATGTGAATAGGTGGGTCAAGTTACTCGATATCCCTATCTCCTATTTCATCGCTCAATCTCGTTAGCTCTAGCCAACTTTAAATTCTTTTAAATCTTTACAATTATTAGACCGCTGTTTTCTGATTTGCGAGCAGATCTTTCAGCTTGGAAAGCTCGCCAGCCCAGCGAGGGTCGGGACCTTCTTTGTTTGGGGCATCACTATGCACAACCTTCTTGGTTTCTTTCCTTGGTGAGCTCTGTCCGCCGTCATTATTACGACGACCTGAGCCCTTTGAGTCACGTCTTTCAGACTTTTCGACTCTTAAATTGTTGCCATTAAATTCTTTCCCATTGAGTTGTTTTATGACTGCATTTGCAATCTTCTCATTATTAGCGTTTGCAAAGCCAAATCCTCGGCATTCCCCTGTTTCTCTGTCTAGAACTGCCTTGAAACGAATGCCTTCTCCAGCCGTTGCTAGCAGGGCTTCTAGCTCCTTGCTTTCGAAGGTTTGCGGCAGGTTGCCGATGTAAAGGCGAACACTCATGAAAAAGAGGGGATGTAAAAAAGGATTCCGATCAGTAGATCGATTTTGTCACTACCTGTGCAGTTAATCACAGCGAGGTTTGTTTTGCTTTAACCAGCACCTTGCAGCTTGTAGGGCTTCGTTACCCGTGCTTACTCTGCCAAAGGCTCTTTCATGGAGAAGATGTCTCATGATTTCTCCCATTATCCTCCCTGGTGGGATATTGAGCTTCTCAGAGAGTGTATTGCCGTCAAGTGGTGTTGAGGGATGAAAGAGTGGATCATTGATATCTCGCCATCGCTCTAGCCATTGAACCTGTTGCAATGGGGCAAGTTCAATTATTAAAGCTGGAAGATCTTCTTCCAGATCTTGATGTAATGCAAGCCGTTTTGTTTCTGTAAGTGTTTTAAATTCAATTCCATCATTCTCCAACTTCCATTGCCTTAATTGACTACAGCGTTTTTGTTCCTTCTTGCTAAAACGTAGTTTTCTTAGGCCATTGTCGCTTAGAAGGTAAGTAATTCTTGCTAATGGGAATGCAATATCTCTTTCATCATTACTAAGTGCCGTTGTATTTCTGAAGGAAGGTAATATTTGATTGAGATCTTTATTTGTGTTTTGCCAGATGCTTAAGAGGCCAGATGAAATTAGTAGAGGGATTGATTCGTCTGCTAATTTCCCTTTGACGAGCTTTTGTATTTCTGATTGAATTCTTTCTGGAGCAGATTGTTCTAAGAGTTTGTGATGTTTGAAGATCCATGACTTGGTTTTTTCATCTAGTTCCAAATCAATTTCTGCTATAAGACGAAGCCCTCTTAAAAGTCTTAATGGATCATCAGTAAGGTTTTTTTCCTTTGAAGCGATCAGTCTCTTTCTCTTTATATCATCCATACCATTTGTTGGGTCTATAAGGGTTTTTTTTGGAGACAGAGTGAGAGCAATTGAATTAATTGTGTAGTCTCTCTGGCGTAGATCTTCTTCTAGATTAACTTCTTTGCAAGTGGCGAAATCAATGGTCCACTTGTTAATTACTATTCGGGCTATTTCTCTATTAGCATCTAGAACAATATACCTGCCTTTTAACTTTTCAGCCAAATGTTTTGCTAATTCTAATGCATTATTAGGAACAACAAAATCAAGATCTGGATATTTTTTTAATCTATTGAGTAGTCCGTCTCTAACTGCACCTCCAACCAATGCGCTTCCATGCGGTAAATCTTCTAATGGGATAGGCCATCTTTCTGGGTCTAAACGTTTCCAAAGGATTTCTAATTCTGCATTGTTTCCACCGTTCAGAATGAGATCATTATTGAGGGGGGATACCATGTGCATTTGTGTTGATTGTCTCTGGGTAGACCGTTGTAAGGCGTATCACGCCGTAGAAAGACAGCATGGGGCTCCTCATCTCACAGAAAGCCCAGATTGGGAGCCAGTTAACCCGCGCATTCACATCAGTTTGTGTGAAATTCCTGGAAGAGGTTCAGGGGTTGAGTGGGATGTTCGTTCCTGTGAAAGTTTCTTGAAGGATTCTGGCCGATGGCAGCGATTGTGTCCTGATCAGGAGATCCCACAATGATTAGAGTTCCGGCCAGAGGATTTGATAGTGAAAAGAGCCGATATTTACTTGCTCTACATAGCTCATCGGACATCTTGGGAGTGGCAGTTCTAAAGGAGGGCGAACCTTGGATTGAGAGTCGTATTGAAACTTTTCCTGTTGGTAGAGGTCTTTCAAATTGTTTGATTACCTGTGTAGAGGAGGTATTCCCATCTTCATCATGGAGTGGATTGGTTGGGATCGGTGTGGCAATAGGGCCAGGTGGATTTACGGGAAATCGGTTGACTGTTGTTATGGCAAGATCATTGGCTCAACAACTTGACTGTCCCCTTTATGGATTGAGTAGTTTTTCTTTGATGGCACCTCGACTGGTTATGAAATTAAATTCAGAAGAACGTATTAAGCCATTTTGGATAGTTAAGTATTTAAGGAATAGGCGAATTGTTGCAGGTAGTTATTTGGTGAAGAATCAATCTTCAAATGATTTCCCAGAGGTCGATGAACTAGTGGTTCCTCATCTTCTGCCAATGGGTAGTGAGGTAAAACCGACTGTGAAGGCAGAAGAAAATGTTGCTGATGATGTAGCTCGCCTAATAAGGCTTTGTGAAATTGCATATAGAGAGCGTACTCAATCTTCATGGACAAATGTTCTCCCTATATATCCCACCTCACCTGTTGGTGACTTTTGAAGATGGTTAAGTATCCCGGCCGTGTACTGGTGGTTGGGTTTTGCATTTGGTTGATTGGCTTGGGTCCTATTCGTCCATATTTGACGAGCTTTATCTCTCAAGGGTCTCCAAAGGCAATTCTTGTATTGGGTGGTGATGTTGAGAGGGAAAGAGTAGGTGCAATATTGGCCCGTGAGTTGAGCTTGCCTTTGTTAGTGAGTGGTGGGAGTAATCCAGAACATGCATCCTGGTTAATCTCTCAAGCAGGTATTTCTGAGAGCCAAGTCCAGTTTGATTACCGCGCACAAGACACGCTCAGCAACTTCACGTCATTAGCTGATGATTTGTTTCGTCAGCAAATAAATCATTTGTTGCTTGTTACTAGCGAAGATCATCTCCCTCGAGCTATGGCAGTAGGGAGGCTGGTAGCTGGTAGTAGGGGCATTCGTTTAACTCCTATTGCAGTTTCTTGTCGATCTAAGTGTGTAGAGGAGAGTAGAAAAAAAATTGTTTTTGATTCAATGAGAGCTTTTGTGTGGGTAATTACTGGTAGAGATCTGAAGGCTTGGACCAAAAGACGATTGCCAGGAATCTTTGATTCTCAGATTATTGATATTAATTAGTTTTGATCAACCCTTGGTCTAAAAGAGTGTTGATTTTCTCTTGTATGTCCTTTGTTATAGCTTGAAGGTCGGCTTTTTTTCTGCTAACTGGAGGTCCTAAAGCCTCCCCTATGCGGAGGTGAATAGGAAGTATTTTTGGCCACCGTGTCCCTGGCCCAAGCACACGGTGGCTATTTATGATTGCGACTGGAACCAAACGAGCACCGGTTCTTGCTGAAAGGAGTGCTGCTCCTGCCATTGGTTCATTGATTCGACCATCTGCTTGCCTGGTTCCGTCTAGGAAGACTCCAATTGCCCAGCCTTCATTTAAACGGGCACTGGCAATGCGAATAGCTTCTCTATCGCTAGCTCCTCTGTTTACGGGATATGCGCCGCATGATTTGATAACTCTTCCAAGGATAGGGATATCAAAGAGCTCTTTTTTGGCCATGAAGGCAATTGGTCTTCCTAGAGCGTGGCCAAGTAGAGGTGGGTCTAGGTGTGAACCGTGATTAGCGACTACAACTAAAGGACCTTCCATTGGCATGTTTTTGCGCCCTGAAGTTTTCCCTCGCAACAGAACTCTGAAGAGGGGAAATACCAATAAAAAACTTACGAACTTGTAGGTAATACTTGATCTAGGAGCTCTTATTTGTGGGAGATTGTTGTTTGTTGGTAAGTGAGTATTGCTCATTAGTTCAGTGTCCTAGATCTGAACTGGTGGATAATTGCGTTGTGGTAATACCTTTTATAGAGCGCTTAATTAGATTACTTAGTACATTGCCTGGGCCTATTTCTACTACGGTTTTAATCCCTTTACTGGCCAGAGTATCCATTGTTTCTCTCCATCGAACTCCAGTAGTCATTTGCTGTTTCAAGCGTTCTTTTAATAGATTCCCATTGGATGTAGGAGTTGGGTCTGTATTGCTAATTACTGGGAAAATGGCTTCGTTGAACTGAATGTTGTCGAGTTCACTGGAAAATAATTCTGCTGCTTCATTCATTAAAGGTGAGTGAAAAGCACCTGATACTGGCAGTTGAATTGCTCGCTTACAAGTTATTTGATTGACAATTTTTTTAATAGATTCAGGTTGGCCAGATAGTACAACTTGAAATTCACTGTTGTCATTTGCAATTACTACGTCTTGTGTATCTTTTATCAGGTCTTCAAGTTGTGGACGATCAAATCCCAATACAGCTGTCATTGTTCCATTCTTCGCTTTACTCATAAGCTCTGAGCGTTGAATCATGAGCTTTAGTCCAGTATCCCAGTCAAAAACTTCTGCTGCATAAAGTGCAACCAGTTCACCAAGACTGTGTCCTGCGACTAAAGATGCCTTTCGACCTTGTTTTTTGAGGTCATCCACTAGTAGTGACTCCACTAAAAATAACCCAGGTTGAGTATTAATAGTCTGATTTAGCTCGTCGAGAGGGCTATTTTCTGGTCCCTTCCCATTGCAGATTGCTAGCAAGTCTCGGCCTATTAATTTGGAGGCAGTTTCAAAACGTTCCACAGCATTAGGCAGCGATAGCAAAGTCTCTGCCATGCCTACTTTTTGAGAGCCTTGTCCAGGGAAAACCCAGGCTATTGACATTTAATTCATTGCGACTTTCCGAGCCTAGGAGGGTCCTTGCCATTTAAGTAGAGCAGCGCCCCAGCTAAGCCCCGCTCCAAACCCGCTACTTGCTATTAGATCGCCAGGTTTGACGAGTCCTTTTCGAACGGCCTCGTCAAGCATGATCGGAATTGTCGCGGCAGAAGTATTGCCATAGTGGGACAAATTACTTAGGACTTTTGACTGCGGGATATCAAATCTATCTGCGACTGCATCCAAGATCCGTTGGTTTGCTTGGTGCAAAAGTAGCCAGTCCAGCTCTTTAGGGTCAGTTTTGGTTTTATGAAGCAATTTTTGTAAGACACTTGGTACCTCTCTCACGGCAAATTTGTAGACCTCCTGACCGTTCATTTGGATTGGCATATAGCTCCCTTCTTGATGACTGATGTCCTTTATTAGGGGGAGGTGTTTTTTTGACTTGCTGAGATTGAGGGAGTCTCCTCTGGATCCATTAGATCGCATTTCGAAGCCCAGAAGACCGTCTAAATCTTTGTTGGTTGCTTCTAAAGCAATGGCACCTGCACCATCGCCAAATAGGACACATGTTGTTCTGTCGTCCCAATCAATCCAACTACTTAATTGGTCTGCCCCAATCACCAGAGCTCTACGCATTGATCCATTGCGTAAAAATTGAGATGCTGTAATAAGCGCAAAGATAAAACCACTGCAGGCTGCAGTGAGATCAAAGGCGACAGCATTTTTCGCCCCTATGTGTGCCTGAATTTGCGGTGCAGAGCCGAAAAGATCGTCAGGAGTTGAGGTTGCCAGGAGAATTATGTCTATGGATTCTGGGTCCCATCCAGCGGCTTGAATAGCTTTCAATCCAGCAACCTGACTGATTTCAGTAAGACTTTCATTGGGGCCAATTACATGGCGTGATCGAATTCCAGTGCGACTCTTGATCCAAGAATCATTGGTTTCCACCCTGAGGCCAAGTTGATCATTAGTAACCCTTTGCGATGGAATAGAACTTCCACTGCCTAGAAGGGCTACTCCTCCAAGGATTTTTGGTGTTTCATCCAAAGGGTCAGAATTTGCATTTGGCGTAAGTCAATCACAACGTTCCCCTGACGTGGGGTCATTTTGCGGTTTCAGAAGTTTTTTGCAGCTCAGCAAGGTCATCCATAACACCATGAAAAGCGGCAGAGTGGGCTAAACGAAGAGCGCTGACTACTGAAAGAGCTTTGCTGCTTCCGTGCCCAATTACACAAATTCCATTAATCCCAAGTAACAAAGCACCTCCATGTTCTGCGTGATCGAGGCGCTTCTTAATTCGTTTTAGGTTGCTTCTGAGGAAGGCTGAACCAACTTTTCCTCGTCTGCCTCGGGGTAGTTCCGCTTTTAGTACATCTAGGAGCACGCTTCCAACTGACTCAAGGAATTTCAAAAGTACATTGCCAGTAAATCCATCACACACAACAACGTCAAACTCTCCGGACAAAACATCTCTGCCTTCACAATTTCCGGCAAATGTGAGACGGTTCTCCTCTTTTAATAATTGGAAAGTATTAATCGCTAAATCATTACCTTTACATTCTTCTTCGCCAATATTGAGTAGTCCTATTCGAGGCTTTTTGACTTGCAGAACATCACGAGAATAGATGTTGCCTAATAGTGCGAATTGGTGCAAATAACTGGGTCTGCAATCCATATTTGCGCCAACATCTAAAACCAAGACTGGTTGTCCAGGATCCTTCGTAGGAAATAATGCTCCTATTGCTGGCCTTTCAATTCCTGATAGTCGTCCAAGTCTGAAAATGGCAGATGCCATAAGTGCACCTGAATTTCCAGCTGAATACATTGCAAGAGCTTCACCTTTTTTCACTAGATCCATTGCAACGTTGATGCTTGCGTCTCTTTTTCGTCTTACAACTGTTGCTTCGTCATTCATCGTGACCGAAGGACCACTGCCAATGACTTCTAATTGACCATTTGATTCAGCAGTATTAAGAGCCTCGGTTATTCCGAATTCTTCAGCAGCTTTTCGAATTTTCTCTACTTCACCTATGAATTTGATGCGAATAGGCAGTCTTTGAATTGCTTGAAGGCATCCATCTAGTATCGCCCCTGGTGCATAATCGCCTCCCATACCATCAACCGCAAGCCATAGTCTTTTAGCGTTATCGATGGTTTTAGTTTGGGAGTCAGGCTCAGCCCCTTGCAGTCGTCTGAGTGGGTCAAAAACCAATGGCTGAAGTACACTTTCAGCCATTGAGCCAGCGTTGGATACAACATTCCCAGCAACGTTGCCGGCTGCTGATGCAGAGTTAGTGGCGGTATCTACCAGTGTTGTTACAGCTGTATTGCGTCGATACCAGATCACCAGACGCCTGATTGCTCTGGAGCGGTTTACTTTGTTCCTTGGCCAGAATGCCGAGGAAAAATCAGAGTCCTTCGGAACCAATGGAGTCGACTATGCGCTGGAATAAGTAGCCAGTACCTCTGGCTGTGAGGATTAGCTCGGGATTGGCTGGATCATCCTCAAGCTTTGATCTGAGTCTAGAAATATGAACGTCAACAACACGTGTGTCTACGTGACGTTCAGGGGTGTACCCCCATACTTCTTTAAGAATTTCTCCTCGACTGAAAGGTTCTCCAGACCGACTTACAAGAAGTTCAAGCAAGCTGAACTCCATTCCGGTCAATCTGATCCTTTCATCTGCTCGGAATACTTGTCTCTTATTGGTGTCAATACGTAAATTAGTTACCAGAATCACACCTGAATTAGGAATTCCTGCAACATTTTCTTTTTCGACTCTTCTAAGTACGCACCGAATACGAGCTTCTAGTTCTTTTGGGCTGAAGGGTTTGACGACATAATCATCAGCCCCAAGTTCTAAACCAGTAATTCTGTCTGCAGCATCACCAAGTGCTGTAAGCATCACTATGGGAACATCAGATTCTTTCCGAAGCTCCTGGCATACGCCATAGCCATCTAGCTTTGGCATCATTACGTCAAGAACTACTAGATCGGGTTCGCTTTTGCGAAATCTATCAAGTGCTTCATTGCCATCTCTAGCAGTGACCACGTGATACCCGATCATCGATAGTCGAGTTTCGAGGATCCGGCGAATGCTGGCCTCGTCATCAACTACAAGAATAGTTTCTTTGGATGGACTGGTGGCCGTCATGACTTGATTGGCGTCCACATGTGTTTGATCCTAGAGAAGAGCCTCCAAGGCAAAAGCTCATTTCTCTTAACTTAACGCCAGTTTTCTTAACATTTCTACGTGGTTCGCTCTGTTTCTCTCTACATCTGTCAGAGCTGTGGAGCTCAAACAAGACAGTTTTTTGGTCGTTGTTCAAGTTGTGGAAATTGGAATTCAATAGTTGAAGAAGTCGTTTCTTCTAATAAGCGGGGAGGAGGTGCTCCAGCAAGAAGTCAACCAGCAGGTTCTACTTATTCCTGTCGTTCCATGTCGATGAAATCTTTGGGGAACAAGCCAATAACGCGTTATCAAACTGGTTATGCCGAATTCGACAGGGTTCTAGGAGGAGGACTGGTCCCTGGTTCCCTTGTATTGGTTGGTGGTGACCCAGGGATTGGTAAGAGCACACTTCTTTTGCAGAGTGCTTCAGCTATGGCAATTAACCAGTCAGTTCTTTATGTCAGCGCAGAAGAATCAGCCCAGCAGGTTCAGATGCGTTGGCAAAGACTGGAGAATTACGATGCTGACTTGCGAATTTTGGCAGAAACTAACTTAGAACTAGTCCTTCAAGAATTGGAGGCGGTAAAACCTTCAGTGGCAATTATTGATAGCATTCAGGCCTTGAATGATGAGAACCTGTCCAGTGCGCCTGGCTCAGTCGGACAAGTTCGCGAGTGTTCTGCTGCACTACAGCGGTTGGCTAAGACAAAGGAAATAGCATTATTAATTGTTGGACATGTAACGAAAGAGGGAATGTTGGCTGGACCG
Source organism: Prochlorococcus sp. AG-363-O16 (assembly GCA_003280095.1). Taxonomy (GTDB): domain Bacteria; phylum Cyanobacteriota; class Cyanobacteriia; order PCC-6307; family Cyanobiaceae; genus AG-363-J23. Next base: position 213,831 of record QCGA01000001.1, on the reverse strand, counting down.
AAGGTTTTAGAACATTTGGTCGATGCTGTTTTGACGTTTGAAGGAGATCGTTTCGCAAGTCATCGATTGTTAAGAGCAGTGAAAAATAGATATGGAGCTACATATGAGATTGGTGTATTTGAAATGCAAGGGCATGGTTTGGTGGAGGTTAGGAATCCGAGCGAGCTTTTCTTGAGTGGTGGTTATGCATCAGGCGTTTCTACCATCGTTGCCTGTGAAGGTACGCGTTCTTTAGTGGTTGATATGCAAGCTCTTGTAAGTGCAACTAGTTATGCCAGTCCACGTCGAACTGCAACAGGTATAGGAACTAATAGGCTTCATCAAATTCTTGCGGTACTTGAAAAACATATGGGAATTCCTTTGTCTCGTTATGACTGTTATTTAGCTGTTGCAGGAGGTTTAGAAGTTGAGGAGCCTGCTGCTGATTTGGGTGTTGCAGCTGCTGTTGTTTCAAGCTTTAGGGATTTAACTCTTCCCGCTGGGACTGTATTGATAGGAGAGTTGGGTTTAGGAGGACAGTTAAGGCAGGTAGGACAATTGTCTCAGCGAATTCAAGAGGCCTTGAGATTGGGTTTCAAAAGGGTTGTAATACCTAAAGGCAGTGGTTTAGTCGCTAATGATTTCGTTGTTGATTTAGATTTAATGGAGGCTGAAACCGTATCAGAGGCTCTTATATTGGCTTTGGGTATTGAATCTGAATTGGATTAAAAATATTTTTAGTTTGGTTTTTTAGAAATAGACATCTACGTTGCTTCTTCCAGTTGTTTTAAGCCAGTTCTCAATATCTAAGTAGCCTCCTGGATAGAGACGGACGGCTTTGGTCCAGACCTCAGCAGCCTGGTCAAACCATCTGTCAGATTCATCTATTTGGCCAGACTGTTCAGCAAGGCGTCCTCTTTTCTCATATATCAACCCCATATTTTTTAAACATGAGGGTTGTTTGGGATTCTCCTCTAATGCTTTTTGATAGGTCTCAAGAGCTCTGTCTTCATCACCATTACTCATATAAATAATGGCCATATTTTTCAAAGTTTCACTGCGGTCAATTGCATTTTGTTCAAGTTTTAGACTTTCTTCGTAGTTTTCTAGTGCCTCTGAATAATCTCCATCGTTTTGAGCTGCCAATCCATCTCTGTAGTAGATGTACGCTTGCTTTTCTTGAGATTCAATTGGCATCGCCTTGACAATCATCTCAGCCATCACAGTGAAGGCCTTGTCGATGAAGTTATCGTCGTTTTGGCTACGAGGCACGAGTTCTAGGAGGGGATAACGTTGGTAGTAAAAAATCCTGCAGGAATTCCAAGAGTCTTGTTCCTGGTCAACCTTGTGAGGATTAAATTATTTTAGCTCTGACTTTTATTCACTTGGATTCACTAGATTTCCTTTAGTTATTGTTGATCTTTGAGTAGTAGCAACGTCATTTCCGGAAATCAATCATTTCTGCTCGATGTGGAGGGCATGAAATGTGGTGGTTGTGTGAGCTCTGTTGAAAGGACTTTGTTAGAACATGAGAACGTTGCGAATGCAAGTGTCAATTTGGTGGCACGCACTGCTTGGGTGGAATTAAAGGATCCTTCGAAGCCCTTGCAACTGGTTCTGGATGCTTTAGACACTCGAGGGTTCCCAGCTAAACAAAGGGATGTAAACCCTTTGAATCAGGGAATTACGTCAGATAAGGAGGAAGTGGTTCATTGGTGGCATCAATGGAGACAGTTAATAGTTGCTTTGACATTGTTATTGCTATCTCTATTGGGACATTTGGCAGAAGGTGGTCAGTTCACGTTTCTTTTTCTAGGAGCATTACCTTTTCATGCTGCATTGGCTACAGCAGCTTTATTAGGACCAGGCTTCAAAATCCTCAAAAGTGGATTCCGTGCTGCAAGTTTCTTGACTCCAAATATGGACACTTTGGTTGGTTTGGGAGTTAGCAGTTCTTACATAGCAAGTTTGGTTGCTTTGGTTTGGCCTGGGGTTGGCTGGCCATGCTTTTTTAATGAGCCGGTAATGCTGCTTGGCTTTGTGTTGGTTGGCCGATTTATGGAGGAAAGAGCTCGCTTCCGCACCGGTTATGCACTTAAGCAGTTAGTGGAATTGCAACCTCAGACGGCAAGATTGGTTGTAGGTAATGATGTTGTTCGTGAAGTTCGGGTTGGAGCATTAAGGCCTGGTGAACGAGTTCAACTATTAGCAGGAGACAGGATTCCGGTTGATGGGGTAGTGATCGAAGGTAATTCCGTAGTTGATGTTTCGAGTCTTACAGGTGAACCAATGCCTTTGGAGGCTTCCTCTGGTGTTGAATTGACTTCAGGAAGTTTGAATTTGGAAGGAACTTTAATTCTGGAAGTTCAGCGTGTGGGAGCAGAAACTGCCCTGGCTAGGATCATTGCTTTAGTAGAAGAGGCTCAAGCTAGAAAGGCGCCAATTCAGGGGTTGGCTGATCGTGTTGCTGGAAGGTTTTGCTATGGCGTTGTTGCTTTGGCCTTATTGACTTTCTTGTTTTGGTGGACTGCCGGTGCGCGAATCTGGCCGCAGGTGTTGAATGCTTCTGGGCAAGGATTGATACATGGTCATTCTCATGGATTTCATACATCTCTTGGGAGCGGGGCCGAAACACCATTGGGATTAGCAATTCAATTGTCTATCGCAGTTCTTGTTGTTGCTTGTCCTTGTGCGTTGGGCCTGGCTACACCAACTGTTATTACAGTTGCTTCTGGTCAAGCTGCTCAGAGAGGTTGGTTGTTTCGAGGTGGTGATGTTATTGAAAAGGCTGCATCACTAAGACAGATAGTTTTTGATAAAACAGGAACATTGACAGTTGGGAGACCATTGGTTTCTGAGATTGTCTGTACGGATGATCCTTTAAACACACTTCAAATTGCCGCCAGTCTTGAAACAAATAGTAGACATCCCCTTGCATACGCTGTTTTGCAGGAATCACAGAGGAATGGTTTGGGCTTATTGGAATCGGTTTCAGCGCGTACATATCCAGGATTAGGCTTAGAAGGTGAGATTCTGGGAGTAGATGGAACTGTTCGGGTAGGTAATCCGGAGTGGTTGCAGTTAAAAGGAATTAATTGGAATTATGAAATTCAAGAGTTTGTAGATAAGGCTTCTTCTAAAGGACAATCCGTTATTGCAGTTGCTCAGGCGGAGAATATTTTGGGTGTGATCACTATTGAAGATCGACTTCGTCCTGACACTGCTTTTGCTTTAGAACGTTTACGTAATAATGGGTTGACTCTGTCTGTGTTGAGTGGTGACAGACGAGAATCGGTTGTTCGTCTTGGTAGAGATTTAGGCTTCGAACAAAACCAACTTGCCTGGCAGTTATTACCTGAGCAAAAGCTCCAGAGACTTGAAGGGTTAAGGCAATTAGGACCAGTTGCAATGGTTGGGGATGGTATCAATGATGCACCTGCTTTGGCTGCAGCTGATCTTGGTGTAGCAGTGGGAACTGGGACACAAGTTGCGCAAGATTCCGCGGACTTGGTTTTGTTGGGTGATCGTTTAGAGGGGCTGCCAGATGCACTGCTTTTAGCGAATCGCACGATGACAAAAGTACGACAAAATCTTTTTTGGGCATTTGGTTACAACCTGATTGCTTTGCCAATTGCAGCAGGAGTCTTGCTGCCGGGTTTCGGTCTATTGCTTTCACCCCCTATTGCAGCTTTGTTGATGGCCATTAGTTCAATCACGGTGGTTGTTAACGCTTTGCTGTTAAGAGCTGCATGAAAGGACGGTTTCTTGTTATTGAGGGTATTGATGGATCAGGTAAATCCTCTCAACTTGATCACCTTGCGAGATGGCTGCCGAAAAGTGGTTTGATGTCTCCTGAGGCAGAGGTTCATCTCACTAAAGAACCAGGGGGAACAGCTTTGGGTGTGGCTTTAAGGGATTTGTTGTTATATCGACCTGGTGAGGTAACTCCATCTCCAGTTGCAGAATTGTTGTTATATGCAGCGGATCGGGCCCAACATGTTTCTCAGAAGATTCGTCCTGCTTTGGCAAAGGGGGATTGGGTTTTAAGTGATCGTTTCAGTGGTTCAACAGTTGCATATCAAGGTTATGGAAGAAATTTAGATATCAAATTGATTGAACAGTTGGAATTAATTGCAACAGGAGGACTTACACCTGATTTAACCCTTTGGTTGGAGCTTCCTCTTGCCAAAAGTATTCAACGAAGAGGAGCTTTAACTGATGATCGTATTGAGGCTGAGGGAGTCGAATTCCTTTCAAGAGTTGCAGTTGGATTCTCTGAACTTGCAAAACAGCGTTCTTGGGTCAAGATACAAGCCGATAACAAGCTTGAAGTAGTTAGTAAATTAATTCAGAGGGAAGTTCAGATTCATTTTGGATTGTCTTGAAGGAAAATATGCATGAAAGAGTGAATTCAAAAGATCAGTCAAATTCTCTTTTTCAAGATCTTATTGGTCACTCCAAAGTTGTCCAATTTCTTCAAGCCGCCTTGTTTAATGGTCGCCTTGCCCCTGCTTACCTTTTTTCTGGTCCACAAGGAGTTGGGAAAAGTTTGGCCGCGTCGTTGTTTTTGGAAGGAGTTCTCTCTAGTGGCAAATCTGACTTGAGAGAAAAGAAACGTTTATTGGATCGGAACCATCCTGATTTGATTTGGATTGAGCCTACTTACCAACATCAAGGACGTTTGCTAACCAAATCTCAATCTGAAGCTGAAGGGATAAGTCGTCCTACTCCCCCCCAAATTCGGATTGAGCAGATTAGAGAAGTTACCAGGTTCCTAGCAAGAAAGCCTCTAGAGGCTGAACGAGGAATGGTTGTTATTGAATCAGCGGAATCTATGGCTGAAGCAACATCTAATGCCTTACTGAAGACGCTGGAAGAACCTGGGCACGGTTTGATTGTTCTGATTAGCGCTTTTCCAGGCAGGCTTTTAACTACTATTCGATCACGCTGTCAGATTATTTCTTTTGGGCGTTTAGATAGTTCTTCGTTAAAACAAGTCTTGCTAAAAAAGGATATTTCATGTTTTGACTCTCTTGATTTGGCATCTGACAAGCAGGAACTTTTTGAAATGGCTGATGGATCACCCGGGGAATTGCTGAGACATATCCGCATTTCGGAAAGTATTCCTAATGATTTTTGGTTGCGTCTGAGGGTTCTTCCTAACAAGCCTATTGACGCGTTATCCTTTGCCAAGGATATAACGGAAGCGTTAACTGGAGAGCAGCAATTGTGGATTATTGATTGGTTGCAAGTATATCTTTGGTCTCAATACCAAAATGCAAACCAGGTAAAAAGGCTATCAAAATTACGTTCTCATCTTCTTAGGTTTGTGCAGCCGAGACTGGCTTGGGAAGTTGCTTTGCTAGAGATGATTGAGTGATTTAGGCGCTAGCCCTTTCCTGTTCATCTGTTGTGATTTTGCTTTCTCTTTCTTTTCTTGCTTGAGCCAGTACATCTTGAAGACCATCTAGCTGTACGCCTGTGGGCAATTCCAAGCAATATCCCGCTCCATAAACTGTTTTTATGAAACGAGGTTTGCGTGGGTCTGGTTCAAGTTTTGTTCTTAAGTGGCGAACATGAACTCTTATTGTTTCGATGTCATCATCTGGTTCATATCCCCATACTTCTTTGAGGATTAATGATGGGGCTACTGTTTGACCATGTCTTTGAAGAAGGCAGTGTAATAGCTCAAATTCAAGATGGGTAAGTCTTACAGGGCCTTCGAACCAAATAGCCTCAAAACGCTCTGGAACAAGAGTTAAAGGACCATAGCTGAGGATTTCTTGATGGCTACTAGTACCAATCGGAGCTCGGTCGGTGCGGCGAAGCAGGGCTTTTACTCTGACCAATAGTTCTTCAAGATCAAAGGGTTTGGTCAAGTAATCGTCAGCCCCAGAGTTAAATCCTGATACTTTGTCTTTTGTTCCTCCTAAGGCTGTAATCATCAAAATTGGGATACTTCCGGTCCGTTCATCTCGACGTAAACGTTGACAAAGTGTCAGACCATCAACCTTTGGGAGCATTAAGTCAAGCAATATCAGATCTGGGGTGTATTGCAGAGCCAAGGCTTGCCCTTTGATTCCATCCTCTGCTTTTTGGACATCAAAGCCTGCGTGTTCCAAGTGGCCACTAACTAGCTCACGCATGTCCTTGTCGTCTTCGATCAGCAGGATGCAAGGCTTCATTAGATCGGAGTCGCGGAGGAATGTTTAGTCAGCTTTTCGCTGATGTATAAACTTTTGATGGATTCTCTCAAGATTTGCTTGTATTTGCAGTAGTGATTCTAGAAAGGTTTTGAAGCTGTAAGGTTTGCAAAACCTTTCTACGACATTGATATGGCCTTTTCCAGGTCTTTATCCCTTGGTATTTCTCTTTAGGAAGTCTTCCAATTCGGTCCATGCTCTGTTGTGGATTTTTAGAAATACGAAACAAAAAAACCACAGTTTCATTCTGTGGTTTTTTTGTTGAAACTCCCCGGGCGGGATTCGAACCTGCGACCAATCGATTAACAGTCGACCGCTCTACCGCTGAGCTACCGAGGAATGAACCATAAGAACCTAGCTTTCACCACTACCTACAGGCAAGTGCGTTTAAACGCTGTTTTAATTGAACACCAGGTTCCCAGGTGTTCAAACTTCCATTTTCCATCTTAATTGCTCCATCAGCATGATCTAGTTCCTCTAATCGATGAGTGATCCATAACGCTGTAAGGGGTTTGTTGGGACAGTGGCAAAGTCGCTTAAGGGTTTCCAGAACATTTACTTGGCTAGATGGATCTAGTAGTGCAGTGGGTTCGTCTAGTAGTAGCAGTGATGCTTCACCAGCAAGAGCACCAGCAAGTGCAAGGCGCTGTTTTTGCCCGCCGCTCAAGGTATGAATAGGCCTCAATTGCATTCCATCCAAGCCAACTTGGTTTAGAGATTTTTCGATGCTTTCCTGTCTTTTTTCTGCTGACAAATGTTTTGGAAGATTTAGTAAAAGGTCGCTTCCACAGCTTGGTAGTAGAAGTTGATGGTCTGGGTTTTGGAACATTAGTGCAGGCTTGAGACGGCAGATGATTCGACCTTGTTGAGGCTGAATTAATCCGCTAATTAACCGGAAAAGGGTGCTCTTCCCACTCCCATTACTTCCAACCACCATCCATAAACCAGGTCCAGGTATAGAAAAGGAGCAGTTAATCAATGCTTTTTTCCCGTTTGGCCAAGTAAAACTGACCTTGTCAAAAATCAGTGGTGGCTCTTTTCTTGTTTTTGTGCTGTTTTCTGCTTGCTTCCCCATGCAGTTAGGCCTCAAATGAAAAACCTGGACGTTTGCTTCCTCCACTGGCAGCGGTCTTTTCATAGATTTGAACAGCAAGAATCTCGGTTGTTAAAACTGTGATCTTCTTCTCTTCGACTTTTTCACAAGTGATTTCTAGAAGTCGAGGATGACCTTTTTCCATGCATCCATATATTTGCTTGTAAAGCGACTTGGCATCATTAAGCTCTTTTCGCTCGACTGATAGTGGTAGTGGATTTAGTTTTAGTGCCAGTTCAATTACGTACATGAATGGAATGCGAGTAGAAGTATTCTTGCCAAACTAGAGTGGATTATTGAAGAATTATTTTGAAATGATGAGTAAGCCAGTGCTTTGGAAATGTGCTGATCGACAATTGAATAATCCATTTAGTTTGAAATTGAGATTTCGTTGATATGAATTTGAAACTGATTAGAGAGATTGATTAACATTATTGATTCCTTTTGCAGAGTTCGAGCCCTCTCTTCCAAGATTCGCACTTCCATTTCATTATTTTTGCTTGATTGATTAAATCTAGTTGTTTATTTTTGCTAGATCCCCAGCCTGGATCATTTGGATTTAGAAGAAGAATATCTATGTCTTCAAGAGTTGTATAGGTTTCATTCTCCCTAGGAAAATCAATTTTTTCCCTTTGACTTAAGTGAGGTATTAGATAACTAGTTGAAGTGACTCGGTCAGATGATTTGATTTGAGATATGGCTTCTTTACTATCATTTATAGTGTTGAATCTCTCCAGATATGGTCCTGTAAAGAACCATGGCTTAGCTAGAGCAGCCCAACATATTGACGTCCATACAAGTTTCTTCCAGGGAATATCTTGACGTGGATCATTAGCTAATCCATCGATTACTGCAATTATTGATACTACTGCAATGGGTAGGCTGTAGTGATGAATAAGTGTTCGTTGAGGTGCTGATTGAGATAAGAGGTTAACTATTACTAGTGGCATTGCACCTGTTAGTACTAAGAAAGATTTTTTCCTCCAAAAATGTGCTGTACTAATAGAAATGAGAAGCAAATAAATCAGGGCACCTATCCAGTCGAGATGTTCAATTAAAAGAGCTGGCTTGGTTACAAGGTTGAGAAGGATTTCTTCGAAGCTATTTCCTAGATATGAAAAAAGACTCTCAACAGCTTTGGGACCTTTTGTATCTCCTGTGAGGTATGGGTATAAAAGTCGATTAAGGATTCCTAGCCAACCAAGGGCTAGGCCTAATGCCGCGCCGGCCCAAGACCATTTTCTTCGTAGGGCTTGTTCCAGTCCTAGTCCAGCGACAATGAGAACAAGACCGTCACGGCTACCAAGCAATAGCAGTAGCAAGGAGAACCATATCAGTGGTTTATTTGTTCGATTTGCCCAGTAAGAGCCTGCCAGGGCAGGCATAGTCCAAACTTCAGGATGGAAGTCAAAAAGGTTTACATTGAAGACAACTGGTTGAAGCCACCAAATTCCGCAAACTAGCCAGCACAGTTTGTTGCTTAGACCTTCTATTTTTCCTATATGCCATAGGGGGATTGCCGTTAGTGCCAGTCCTCCTGCTTGACTGGCAAAAAGCCATTGAATACTTGGATAGAATTTATAAGCAATAGCAGCTATGTAAAGAGTCCAAGCACCATGGTCTGCAAGAAGATGTACTCCTTCCATGGATGAATACGGCGGTAATCCTTTGCTTGCAAGCCAGATCCATTGGTCAAAAAGCCCTAAGTCATAAGCATTGCTTTGTAGCAGAGCGTGGCGAGTCGCGGAGCACCCCCAGAAGACAATAAAAATGATTGTCGTAGCTATTGCTAGTTTTGGGGGGAGGCATTTTCCTAAGTTCAATCTGGCAAGCTCTGAGTATTTATGGCTTTATTATTGTGTCTTGTTTGACCTCTACTGGCACGCTCAAAATGATATGAAAGTTACTTAGGTTTGGATTTGATCAAGAATGATTTTTATTTCGTCTATCTCCTTTTTGATACACACACTTTCTCTGGTAGATGTTGCGAAACCTTTTTTGAGAATAATGCCTTTCTTGCTACATTTATAGACCCCATAGCGTCCAGAATTTGTTAGTTCTTCGATTTTGTCAATACTCTTGCGTGCCCACCTAGATTGATGCTTGAAGGCTTTTCCATATTCTAAATTTAATCTTGGTTGACTTACGATGTAATTTACTGAATTTACTTTACCTTCTAGATCTTGAAATAGATGATTCTCTGGAAAACGCATCAGAATATGTCTTTCTGAAAGTAGAGGTATTAAATGAGTCTCCGCAGCCAAAGATTCGTCTTTAGGGATTAGACTTAAAAGGTATTGCGCAGAGAAGCCTCTACTAACTTGCCTGTGGATAGGTATATGGACCCATGGATCGACGCTGTCAGGGATGATTGCTGATAATGAACGATGGGGATTGCCTGCAATTGCGAAGCAAAAAGATATTATTAGACAGGCTTTCCAAAAAATTTTGAATTTTCTTTGTTTAAATAATGAGTAGTTTTCTTTCCACCAGAAAATAGTGCCTGCAAATATCCCAGGTACAAGGTATAAAACAAAACGTAGATGTACTGAGAGAGCATTCCCACCTTGTGAACTAAGTGCTACAAATAGTGGAACTATTATAAGAATTATACTATCAATGGAAATCCAAGGTACAAATGCTAAAGGTAGGCCAAGAGTGATGAGAAAACGAAATGTACTGTCAAGTGGCGATATTATTTCCTTGAGGAGAAGATATGGTTGTTTAGCCATTGCATATAAGACATCAAATGTTCCACTTACTTCACTATTGAGATATTGACCAAATCTCTCTTGCAAAAAACGTTCAGAGAGTTCAGAGCCAAATAAAGGCATGAGTATATTTGTGATAATTGATACTGCCATAAAGGAATATAGACAAAGTAAAAAACCCCATATTCTCCATTTGGGCTTTCTTGCTATCATCCAAAGACCTATGCTAAAAGAAAGTAGTCCAACATCTTCCCGGACTAAAGGTAATAAAATTGCTGGGATAAGATACAATAAAAATCTATTCTTACTTATCCCTAAAAGCAAAGAAAATACAAGTAATGGTACTAAACATATATCGTGGAAGTTTTCTAGAGTTGGTCCTATTACTGTTCCAGTAGCGAAGAAGCTACATGCGATCCATCCAGATAGTTGACTGGATAAGTATTCTTTCCCTAGTAGAAAGAGGATCCACCCTGCAAGACTAATTAGGCCAGTTTGAATTATCGGTAGTGCCCAAATCCCCATTACTCCAACAAGTGGTGACCAGATAATTAATAAAGGTGTGAAATGCTGGGCAAGATGTTTGTATCCAAGTTCTGGTATTGCTCCATCAAATTTTACTGGTGCTGATAGTTCCGCGGCAAGTGTACTTTCAAATGGTCTTCCATTAAGGCAGTTCCATATTTCTTGAAGGAATAATCCTTGATCATAAGTTGCATTTAAGCTAAAGATTCTAAAGATTTGGATTGAAAGTGTAATCCAGAAAAAAGTAAAGACCCACCACAAAATAGTGTTATCTGAACATTTGTCATTCTGGGGTAGAAGACTTTTCATGCTTATCTTATGAAGTCATCTATCTTGATTAGGTAGTGTTTCTTTGCACTTAAACTATCGCAAAATTGAGTTTCATAGTTGCATAAGACCCTCAGTATATTTTCTTTCACTTTGCCATCTATTAGCCTTGTTTGAAGGTTTTGCCAGTCCAAATTCCCTGCCAGGTAAGTTGCCCCATTTTTTTCCCAATATTGAATATTTTTCTGATTAACTTCAGATATGTCAGCTGACCAACCACGACGACGCCCAAGATTTAATAAACTAGGATCAGACCCTGTAATAGTTACTATTAATTCATTCATGGCTACCTCTTGGCGAATCTGTTTAGCTAATGGCATCCAAACTTTGCTTTGACGATTTTCTATACTCCAATAATCAATGCTGAGTATAATAATACTTATGGAAATCATGATAGCTAGTCCTGAAAATAACAAAGACTTAATAGCAGTATTTTGGGTGAGTTGCCTTGAGATAATTGTAAAGCCTTTTCCCATTAAAGGACATAAGAATAACTGCAGTGGTAATTGATAGTATTCATGAATTGAACTTGCTCTTAGAGAGATTATGGAACATAGAAAGACTCCGATGATTCCTGAAAATAAAATCTGCACCCCAGCTTTTTCTCTGCAACTTAGTAGAGTAATTATTACCAAGGGAACTCCAAAAAATGCCATATTACGTAGACTTATTCTTAACAAAAGATTTAGCCAATTATTAATATCAAGAAGCAGATTAAGACTATTTCTGTCGGAGCTTTTTCCCCAAAAACCGAATGATAAATTGCTTTCTTGTCCTAGTTTATAAGCGTAGTAATACCATAGAGATCCGATGAGCAGTGTCCCTCCAAAAAGTAGCCACGGCAAAGCAGAGTGAAGAGAATTTTTAAGCTTAGTAATTAGTTCCTTAGTGGTCAGTGACCTGCCATTAGTTTCAGGAATTATTAAAATCATTAATAACGGTATCCCTAGCCATATCATCGGTAAAACTTTTATTAAGCATGCCAGGCAAAATAAAGACCAGCTTAAGAGTAATTGGATTGCCCGCTTGTTTTCTTTCCATGCAATAAGTTTGTCTATACTCAAAGCAGAAATTAGTAGGAGTAATGATTCAGCTTGTAATGTGCGTCCATAATATACACTTAGGGGCAAAAAAGAGAAAAAAATTCCTCCCCACCAACCACTCCTTGGATCCAATAGTCGGCTCCCAATATTGATCAATATTATGATTGTTAGAATACTAAAAAGCACTGATAGAGATCTTCCTATCCATTCATGTAGTCCAAATACTTTGTATAGCTGAGCGAGAAGATAAGGATAGAAAGGAAATTCACATTCCACAAAACCAGTGTTTGCACCACCCCAGTCAATTTGTGGGAGCCAAATTGGAGTTTTTTCTAAGTAGAAGTGTCTAGCCATGGCTGCAGTGTCAGCCTGCCGCCAACTATGTATCCCTAGAATTGGACCATTTATATTGACCAGGCGAAGGGTTAATCCTATTAATATAGGTAACCATAATCGATCTTTTACTTGGTCATTAGTTAGTTGCATAAGAAAGTTTGATTATGGAGAGTTCCAAACGAATCGAGAAGCAGCTGCATAGTTCCAGACAAATACAACTATAATTCCTATTATTTGAGCCCAGAATTCATTTCGGATTATTAGTGTGTAAAAAGCTGTACTTACACCAACATTTGCCAATACTGGCAAGGATGCAACTAGGAGAAATTTCAATAGACCTTTGAGTAAGTGTATACCTTTTAACCTTTGTGCTCTAAACGTCAGAGTATTGTTAATTAGATAATTTGAAGTGGCAGCTATTACTACCGCAATTGGTAGTGCTTGTTCAAATGTCAATAACCAAACTTTCATCAGCAGGGTTGTAGTTAATAGTTGGACTACGACTCCTGTGCTGCCTACTAGGGCAAAACTAATAGCTCTCCTTGGTAGTAAACGTAAGCTAGCTGTATGAATTAAAGAGACTAAAAAGTCCCAAAGTATAGCTAAATCAAGTTTAGATTCCCCTGATGAACGTGGTTGAAATCTCAAAGGTACTTCTGAAACTTTTAAACAACCTTTGCTTATTGCAAGTAATTCGTAGAGAAATTTAAATCCATTTACATCTACATTAGAAACTATAGAGAGGCATGTTCTTAAGTTGATGGCTAAACATCCACTCATATAATCAGTAAGGTGTTTGTATTGTTTTGGCAAACTTATACGAGCTAATTTATTTGCAATGGACGATCCACTTGTACGTCTTCTACTCAGACCAAGAATTTCAGAGCCATTGTAGAACCTACTGCCAGCAACTAGATCTAGATTTCTATTGGTGAGTTTATTAACTGTTTCAATTACGGTATTTGCTTCATGTTGGCCATCAGTATCCATCACTGCAGCTATATCACCAGTTGCATTTAGTAACCCTTCTGTAATAGCACTTGCAAGCCCTGAGCGGCCAACCCTACGAATCAGGCGAACTCTTGGATCTTGAGCTGCGACTTCTTTCACTAAGTAGTGAGTTCCATCATCTGAGTTGTCATCGATTACAAGTAATTCCAGTTCATATGGTTGATCAAGTGTTAGTAATTTCGTGATTAATGGAAGTATATTTTGCCTCTCATTAAAGGTCGGTAGCACAATAGAAAGTAGCTCTTTGTTTTTTGAATTGTTCATATTATTTTCTATGTAGAGGTTTTAATTTGAGATTTAGATTAGGGTCGGGGAGATGAACAAATTAGTAAATTCCATGTTCCTTCTTTTTCAGTTACCTTGCAGTTCATTTGAGGCATGAGATTCATTACCTTTGACGGGTTTTGACTCAGAATAGAGGGTGCGTTTATAGACGGAGTCCATGTTCGTATTCTTTTGCCTGCATACCAGTTGAGACTAGGTCTTTCGTGACTCCCATCAATGAAGGTTTCATAGCCTTCGGCTTTATTCGCTAATGCAGCGATTGGTTTTACTGTCCAATTTTCATTTAGTTCCCATAACCACAAAGGTGAATTCATTAGAAGACATAGTCCTGCAAGGTTTCCAGCGATTAGACAGATCAAACCTTTTCGACGATAGTTTTCAGATGAATTGCATAGTAACCATCCACCAATGCCCCAACCAGCTCCAACGGCAAGTGCTATGTAGCGATAAGGGCGCAGAATGATTAGTGGTTTTGAAAAACCTAAAACCCCAAACATCAAGAGCAGAATTCCAAGGCTGAACCAAAGAATTGGGATTTTTTTTAAAATATTCTTACCTGGAATTTCGTTTAATCCATGTGTATTTTCAACAATCCTTGTAAGTGGGCTGGCACATAGTAATGAGATTGGTAGCCAAAGAGGATGGCTATACCAGGGTAGTTGAGTTTTTAGCGGGAGGATTGATATGGCCAATACTATTTGTGAGCTTAGGGTCCATCTTCCCCAACGGCTGTTTCTTTCTTTCCAGGCCAAAGCTATTGCAAAAGGCCAAAGTACAAGCCACGGCCACCCTCCTTCTAAGATTTCGACAATAGGGACTTTCCAGCCAAGATCACTTCCTTCTCCAATGTCAAAAAGAACTCGTCCTGCACCATCTCCTGTCCAAAGCCACAGTGCTCCTGCGCCACGTTGAAAGTAATGCCAAATATGCCAACCTATGCCCGGTAAGAGACCAATGCTTAACCAAGTCAGGGTAGGCCAACTCCAAAAACGCCTCAAATTACCTTCTAAATGAAACGGGATAAATGCGGCAACAGTGGCTGGCAAAAATAAAGGAGCCTTCAGTAAAAGCATGCTGCTAGTAGCAATACCTATACCAAGAGCCTTCCATCGATCCATTTGAGAATTATTTAGGCTAAGAATCAGTAACCACAACAGTCCCATTGCAGTTAGCTGAGTTCCATCTAGCATTGCCAATCGACCATGCCTTGCGATGGGTAAGAGTGTTAGAAGAATTGCCCCAGTAGTGATAGAACAAGTTCGGTTGTTAGGTTTCAGTTTCCATTGAATTAACCCACCGATTGGAATTATTAGAGTCGATAAGAGTGCTGGAACTAATCGGAGTATCTGTTCGGAAGGTAATTTAGATATTGGATGCGTAATGTTCCTAAGTTGTATCGCAATAGCGATAAGCCCGTGTAGTCCTGGCGGTTTGTTGAGGTAGGAGTCTCCCCATAGCGTTGGCAACAGACGGTCTATTCCAGTCTGTTGGCTTATTTCAAAAGCCACTCTTGCAACAGTGGCTTCATCAAAATCTCTCAGCGGTAAGGATCCAAGTTTTGTTAGAGCGAGAATGCATCCCAGTAGCCAAAGTAGAATTAACCATCCAAGAGGTGCTTTTGTGTCTTTAGGGTTGTTCCCTGTAAACATTTAGACAAGCATTGGGAGATCAACTACTTATAGAGACAACCTCTATAGATGGCCTTTAGTCTTTATAGAATTAATGATTAGATGTAGCAGTCAAGTTCTTATTTGTTTATAGCTTCATTAGCATTTAATAGAATTCAAGAGATAGCAAATATATTTTAAATAAGCTTGTTTGTTTAATTGGTGATCATTTACACAGATAATTTGCGATAGGAACTAGATCATATTTAATATCTTGGGACCTTTAGCTACTTCGGATTATCTCTATACCATCGATAATTCTGGCACATAAAGATGTGCTAAAAGTCACATGAGGTCCCAAGATATTAAATAGGCGTAATGCGCCTAATACTGTGTGAGGTATCTAAATGAAATTCTTCCGGCAATTGCTGGTAGCACCTGCGGCGTTGGGCCTAATGGCTCCAATGGCTGCTACAGCTGCAGACTTGAATCTCGAAGGCATGTCCGATTATTCGGCCGCTACTGAGCAAGTAACCAGTGTCTCTCAGTTTTCTGATGTACGCCCTACTGACTGGGCCTATCAGGCACTTTCCAGCTTAGTTGAGCGCTATGGCTGTGTTGCTGGTACTCCTGGCAGCAGTTTTGATGGCAACAGGGCTATGACTCGTTATGAGGCTGCTGCTCTCGTTAATTCTTGCCTCGACAGCGTTGCTGAAATCACTGATTCTGAGCGTCGTCTTCTTAAAGAATTTGCTCCTGAACTTGCAACTATCAGGGGACGTGTTGATGGCTTAGAAGCCAAGGTTGGTGAGTTTGGAGCTTCTCAGTTTTCGACTACCACTAAGCTTTCTGGAACTACTGCCTTTATCGTTGGTGGTGTTGACGAAGTTTCAAACAACGAAGCTGTCACCTTCCAGTACGACACAAAGTTGAGTCTTGATAGCAGCTTCACCGGTGAAGATCTTTTAAAGACAACACTACGTGCGGGTAACGTCAGCGGTCCTTTCAATGGCGCTGCATTGTTGGAAACTGCTTTCAACAGCTCTGACAACCTCGAAGTTCATAGAGCTTATTACCAGTTCCCTGTTGGTGACAACCTAACAGCAACTGTTGGTGCGAAGGTTCGTCAAGACGACATGCTTGGTGTATGGCCTAGTTCTTATCCAAGTGATTCCATCCTGGATGTCCTGACATACGCAGGTGCTAATGATGCTTACAACCTTTCAATGGGTGCTGGCGCAGGTATCACTTATGCAAAAGACAATCTAAGCGCAAGCTTGGTATTGGTATCTGATGAAGCGGATGATGCTACTCAGGGTGTTTTGACTGAGCAAGGCTCTGATGACATCACTGCCCAGATTGCCTGGATTGGTGACAACTACACAGTGGCTGCTGCTTACACCACATCAGACGGTGGTAACACAACTAGTTCTGCAAATGCTGCTGATTTCGAGGCTTATGGAATCAGTGCTCAGTACGATCTAGATAACGGTATTTCTTTAAATGCCGGTTATGGCTGGAAAACTCCTGACGAGGAGAGCGATGCTAGCAACATCGAAGACGAAACCACCTGGTCCTTAGGGGTTGTGTGGAGCGACTTTGGTGCTGAAGGCAACACCCTTGGTTTTGCTTATGGCACAGCTGAAGGTCATAGAGATGACTCTGGTTATGACGACCCAATGGCCTATGAAGTTTATTACTCAATGGCTGTTAGCGATAACATCACCGTTACACCTGCTTTCTTCTCAATTGAGAAGGACGGTGCTGATGATGTTACCGGCGCATTGGTAAAAACAACTTTCCAGTTCTGATCTGAGGTTTCTGAGAAATCAGAGAGAGCCTAAGTTCGCTTACCCCCATTGCATTGTGCGATGGGGGTTTTTCATGAGCTAATCAAATCAGGATTAGAAGTAGATTAAAAAACACAGTAAGTTGTTGTTGATTTTGTTTTCAGTTCTTTATCTATGTGATTTCGCTTATAGATTTCGACATGGATCAATTCCCTCTTGAATGTTGATGCGGTTTTTAGTCCGTTGTGAATCATGCCTATAGCGTCTGACATAACTGCTTTGGTTGGAGGCACTCCACTCGTGCGGTTGCATCGTTTAACTAATGCGAGTGGATGTCACGCCGAACTGTTGGCAAAACTAGAAAGTTTTAACCCCACAGCTTCTGTTAAAGACCGTATAGCTGTAGCAATGATTTTGGCTGCCGAAGCTGATGGAACAATTTCACCAGGCAGGACTGTGCTTGTCGAACCTACCAGCGGTAATACTGGGATTGCACTGGCAATGGTTGCTGCGGCACGGGGCTACCGTTTGATACTGACGATGCCTGATTCAATGAGTACTGAGAGGCGTTCAATGTTGCGTGCTTATGGAGCTGAATTACAACTCACCTCGGGAAGGGATGGTATTCAAGGTGCAATTCAGTTGGCGAAAGAATTGGTGTCATCGATGCCGGATGCATATCTTTTACAGCAGTTTGATAATCCTTCAAATCCTCGTGTCCATGAAAAGACAACTGCAGTTGAGATTTGGGATGACTGTGAAGGTCGTTTAGATGCTTTGATTTGTGGGGTTGGTACAGGAGGTACTCTGACTGGTTGTGCCCGAGTACTTAAGGAAAAAATTCCTAATCTTCATGTAGTTGCTGTTGAACCTGCATCAAGTCCAGTTCTTTCAGGTGGAGTTGCAGGGCCCCACTCAATTCAAGGTATTGGAGCTGGATTTATACCTGGTGTTTTAGATATGTCATTGGTTGATGAGATCTTCACTATTGGTGATGAAGTCGCTATGGACATGGGTAGACGTCTTGCAAGGGAAGAGGGCCTGTTGTGTGGTGTCAGTAGTGGAGCTGCAATTTCAGCAGCTCTTCAGATAGGTTCTAGAATTGAAATGGCTGATAAGCGAATCGTTGTAGTGTTACCAAGTTTTGGAGAACGTTATTTGTCTACTCCGATGTTCAGTTCAAGTTCATCGATGTCTCGAAGGCTTGATGTACACCTTTAATGTTCAAGGGGGTAGGCGTTGATGTTAGTTGACCCTTATGAGGTGCTTAGAATTAGTTCAAACGCTACTGAAGCGGAGATTAAGGCTGCGTATCGAGAACTTGTAAAACGTCATCATCCTGATGCAGGTGGAGATGAGGAGCAAATTATTTCACTTAATGCAGCTTGGGAATTGCTAGGTGATCCTGAACGTCGAAGGGAATATGACCTCGCCAATCAAAGGATGGTTTCTTGTGTCAATGAATCTAAAAAACGAGGTATTCGCAATGCTCGTGCGACTGTCGCTGCAAGTGTTGCGAAAGCTCAATCAGTAGAAGCAGATGAGATACGTTTGACTTGGTTCACAAAGGTGTATCACCCTATTGATCGGTTATTGGGTACTGTTATTAATCCTTTCCAAGCACAATTGCGGCAGTTGTCGGCAGATCCCTACGATGATGAGCTTATGAGTGAATTTTGTGATTATTTGGAGAAGAGTCGTAAACGCATGGAGAGGGTTAATTCACTGTATAGATCAGTTCCTGTACCTAATTCTGCGCAAGGTTTCGCTTTGAGTCTTTATCAGTGTTTTTCTGAGGTTGATGATGCTTTGGTTGAATTGGATAGATACACGATGGGTTATGTAGATAGTTACTTGCATGATGGGAAGGAAATGCTGAGAGAGGCTAAGAAAAGGCGTGTATCACTGCAAAAAGAACGTCGATCTCTAAATCTCTAGTGAAAGTTTCTTTTAAATTTTGGGGTCTGGTTGGTTTTATTTGGCTTATAGCTACAGTGGCTGACCGTTTGTGGTGGCACTCCTTTAGTGGTATCCCTTCATGGGACCAAGCTGATTATTTGAATAGTGCATTGGACCATGGCAGAGCACTTGGTCTTTTGCACGGAGGACATTGGCTTGGATGGAAAGCGTTATTGGATCTTTCGCCAAAGATTCCTCCATTGGCTTCATTAGTTAATGGAAGTGTGATGGCGTTGGCTGGGGATGCTCCTAGGCAAGCCGCATGGAGTCTGAGTCTTTGGAATGGGTTGTTACTGGTATCAGTTGCATTTTGGGGGTTGCATTTACGTGGTCGAGATTTGGCATTGCTAGGTGTCGCCTTTGTCTCAATCACTCCTGCATTGTTGACCTTACGTTCAGATTATCTCTTGGAAATGCCCTTGACTGCTGTTGTTACCTTGGCTCTTTGGCGGTTGGGTTGCTGGTGGGATCCTGAGACAGGAGGGAGATGGACTCAAGCTTTTTGGGCGGCAGCTGCTTTTACGGTTGCCGTTCTTGTTAAACAGAGTGCTTTGCTAGTTCTTTTACCAGCTGTTCTTTGGGCTGGTTGGGTTGCATTGCGAAGAGATAGGTCCACACGTCGTCAATGTGTCATGGGAATATGTTTGGTGCTGTTGGGTGTCCTTCCATGGCTGAAACATAATTGGATTACTACAATTGGTGGAACAAAGAGAGCGGTTATTGAATCTGCAGTGAGGGAAGGGGACCCTTCATTGTTTTCACTAGATAATTGGACTTGGTATGCACAACTTTTACCTTCTCAAGTAGGACATCTTTTCTTAGTTGTTGGTTTGAGTGGTGTATTGCTGTGCTTATTTCTGAATCGGGCCTGCGTACTAAAGCTTAACGAGCGATGGTCTGGTTTGGATAATAAATTGGCTTGGTTTTGGTTGATTTTTACTCTTTTTGCAGCTTGGATTTTCACGAGTTTGAGTCCTAATAAGGGTGACCGCTATATTGCACCGGTTTTACCTTCAATTCTGCTGATATTGGCTAGGGGTTGGTTGCAGTGGGGGTTATTTATAGAGAGAAAATGGTTTCCACGGATATCTTTTGCATTCCCAATGGTTTTGGTTACTGGTTGGTTAAGTATGTTCCCAGTCGCTTGGAATGCTCAAGTTTCACGATTAGGCTCGGCAAGAAACGGACCTTTGCAGGAAATAGTTCTTGCAGCGGGAGGAGCAAATCCTTCAGGAGTACCAACTACTTTAATTGTTGTACCTAGCACTCCTGATTTGAATCAGCACAATGTGAGCTATTACGGTCGTAGAAATGGTGGGAAGTTAGTTGGTAGGCAACTAGGTAATAGTCTGCAAGATATAGAGCCATTATTAACTCAAGCACAGTGGGTAGTCTTGGCTGAAGGTGATCAGGGTTCCGTACGTGAGTCAGCGGCAATTCTTGATCAAGCTGTTAGAGATAGTGGTTGGTTTGTTCAGAAAAGGATTTTCTCTCGTCTCGGTGGAGGTAATTATTCCCTTTGGAGTAGAAAATCTACTGCTCCTGCTCGAATTAGTTTCTCGGAAACTTTCCCTAGTCTTGCAAAAGGGTTAGAGACAGGAGTTAAAGGGCTTGAGGATGTCTTTTCCGTAGTTGCTATTCAACATATGGTAGATGGTCACTTTGAATATCAAAGTGAGGTTCGTAAGAAGGCAATGAATACTTTGATGAACAATCCTGTTGATATTGAAGCCCGTTGGACACTTGCTTTGTTGGCCGTCCTTGAGAATAGGCCTTATGAAGCATCCAAGCAATTTGCAATTTTAGAACAATATCTTCCTGCTAACCCTTGGCCTAGTGCTTATCGGAGTGCAGTTATTTTGGCGAGTTGGAATCCTTGGAAGGCTGCCTTAGTTGCTGACACGGCCAATCAAAAAAATCCAAATGCATTGTTGGCCGGCTTGGGAGATTTAAGTGGTGTAATGGGAGGATTTGTTTGGCGTTTGCCTTCCGCTTCTAAGACGATTCCTAAGGCAATTGATTTTGTAGAGGAGGCTCTAAGTTCAACAGATGAGGAACCCTAGGAATTTTGCCATGTTTCTAATTGATCAATTCTTAGCCATGTGTCTGGGGCAGGTTTGCGCCACCGAACTTGGCAATATTCTCCTTTGATTATGAGTAATTCCCCAGGACCTTCGAAGATATATTCGGGAGGTTGTGGATCACTGGCAGAGGCTTCGATACTTTCTAAAAATGCCGTGCGGTTGACTCGGACAAGTGCACCTTTCCTAAAGTTGTTTGTGGGTTTGCTAGGTCCTTCGTTGTCAGTCATAAGCATGAATTTCTTAGTTAGTAGGCTAAAGCCTCTTAGGAAGAATTGGCATCAATATCGTCTTTCTATTTATGAATCAGATACTGAAACTGATTCGAGAGGCATCTTTCAACAGTATCTTTATCACAATAGTAAGTTTTTTCCCAATCTATTCCTCCACTGAAGAGAGTTGGGTTTGAATAGATTTTCATACTAGCTTTTTCAGATTCTTGCGTCTACTACTTTTTGGTTGTTCGGGTTTTGTAGGTCGTGAGTTGGTGCCTCAGTTGCTGGCTTGTGGTCATCAGTTGACCATTGTCAGTAGAAAGAGAATTGGGGATTTTCCTCGCCCACCAAAAGAGGGTCAACTTTTCTTTTTGCAGATGGATCCTTCGGACCCAGAGACATGGCAGCGTAATTCGCTATTGAAGGCTTTAGCAGAAGCGGAAGGTGTTGTGAACTTGACCGGAGAGCCGATTGCCGAAAGGCGATGGACCCCGAGACATTTAAAGAAAATAGAGAATAGTCGTCTAGAGACGACTAAGGAATTAGTTGAGGCTATGCAGCGACTGAGGAAACCTCCACGCGTTTTAGTTAATGCCTCAGCGGTTGGTTATTACGGCACTAGTCGGACCGCTGAGTTTAATGAAGCTAGTCCCTCTGGGCAAGATTTCCTGGCACAACTTTGTTCGCGTTGGGAAACCTTGGCTCAGGGTAAACCACGCTCTACTCGACTGTTGATTGTAAGATTTGGAATAGTTTTGGCTCCGGGAGGAGGTGCTTTAGGCAAGATGTTGCCAGTTTTCAAGGCAGGCTTAGGAGGTCCAATAGGTAAAGGTGATCAATGGATGAGTTGGATTCATAGAACTGACTTGTGTCGAATTATTGTTGAAGCACTTGAAAATCGAACATGGTTAGGAGTTGTTAATGCTGTCGCACCATCTCCTGTTTTAATGACTAACTTTTCCTCTGAACTAGGAAAGGTCCTTGGGCGACCGACTGTGTTGCCGGTCCCAGGGCCAATTCTAAAGATCTTTCTAGGAGATGGTGCTTCAGTTGTTCTTGAAGGGCAGAGAGTTGTATCGAAACGGCTTCAACAGCTTGGCTTTAGCTTTAAATATCCAGATTTAAATGATGCGCTCAGTGCGGCCACTACAATTACTACTGATAAGTAGCAACTGATTGTTAATTGCCTTTGCAATTCTGTCTCCACTACCGCCTTTCCCTAGACGTAGTTTGGCTTGCCTTTTACATCTTTGCTGGAGATCAAAATCTTCCTTGATTCTGTCGATTAAATCCATAGTGAGTTCTGCAGTGTTACGTAAGATGAGTTTCCCTCCTGGAACTCCATCTGCACAGAAGACTGTTGGGCCGAGTAATCGTCTTTGTGCTTCGGCAAAGTTTTCTGTGAATTGTGGTCCCGATCCTGGTAGCTGCACTACTGGTTTAGCAAGCCCTACAGCTTGCTCGGTTGCTGTACCTGCCATTGAGAGCAGTAAGTCACTATTTTGCAAGATTTGAATAAAGGCCTCTCTGCGTACATTGATTCGATAATGACCACGGCTAAGTACAGGCTCTGCAGAATGATTGGAAGTTTCTTCTAACTCCCAACCGTGTTGATTAGTTAATTTTTTGAGTCTGAAATTATCAAGCTTTGGAACTAATGCCAAATCAAGACTCAGTTCATTTTTAGTAAACCTATCTTCTGGTAGCAATTCTATAACTGATAACATTAAGTTGAGATTATGCTCAAGTTCGGGGAAGCGACTGCCTGGTATTAGTCCTATTCGATATTTGATTTCTGATAGTCTGGGGCAAGGAGTTAACACATCATCCATAAAGGGATTGCCAAGAAATTCAACACGGCGATGTAGTTGTTCTGAAAGGTCTTCTGCAGTGAGTTGATCCCTACTATAGATATTTAGAAATCGCTTGTTTCTTAAAAGCTTTTTGCATGGCCAGGGTAATCTTAGTTTCCCTTCATAATGAGTGGAATAGGCAACAAGATAGGTAACGATTGGACGATTAGTCAGCCACGCTCCGATTATTGGCACTATGTCTCCAATCACTATGATTAAGTCATACTGATGAGCTATTAATATTAGTTTCCAGAAACGTTTTAGTAAGTAGAAGATTTGCCCTTGAAAAAACTCAGTTAGGCGTCCTTGCCAGCTCGTGTAGCCAAGGCCTCCCGTGCTGAAATCTTTTGTTTTTCCAAGTACTGCTATTTTCCTATCGACATAGGGACTACCAACACCAACTAAGGGAAGAGCATCAACCTCATGATTGAGTCTTGTGAGGGCTTTCCCTAGTAAAGCTCCTGAGAGGTCTTCGCCATGACCATTGCTCAATAGGAGTAGTCTTGCCAAGTTAAAGGCCTAACCAACTTTTGACCTTTTGCAGGGCTCCCCAATCTGGTTTTTTCGTTAGCCCGTCATTTATTGAATCTTGCAATTCTTTTTTCAGTTCTGGTAAGGCTCCTAAGATGTTTTTAACGAAATCGATTTGTACTCTTACACCTTTGGAATTTGTCTCTAGAAGTGCTAGGCAAAGGTTGATTCGAGCTTGTGGATCCTGACCATTTAGCTTGACGGCAACCCTGGCTGAGCGTAGGGCTGCACTCGAATCATTACAAAGGAGTTGTAGCCAAGCTAGACATGTCCATCCCGCTGATTGGTTTGGGATTGCTGTGGTGATTTCCTCGAAATCTTTAATTAGTTCAGTTGGCGCCACTCCCGCCTCGTAGCGCGCCATGGCTTTTGTAAATAGGCTATCTTGATTTGACTCCATTGGAAGAGGCTGCTTTTTTTCAGAGATTCTCAGATTCCCATATTTAACGACTTTTTGTTTCTAGACTGCGAAAGAACTACCACATCCACATGTTTGCGTGGCATTGGGGTTAGTGAAGTTAAAACCGCCACCAATTAATTCTGTACTGAAATCTAATTGCATTCCATAAATATAAAGGAGGCTTTTGGGATCACAGACTACTTTGAAAACTCTTCCATTTGGAGGTGTGTATTCATAGACCTCATCTTCCTTTTGTAATTCGTTGATTGAAATGAAGTCCATTGTGTAGCTCATTCCGCTACAACCCCCAGAACGAACTCCGACCCTTAGGACTTGCCCATCACCCTGTTCGTTACACAGTCGGGCTAATTGCTGCATAGCTGCTTCAGTAACAATGATTCCTTTGCCGTCTCTGGCTGAATGGGTTGCGGCAGAAGAGGAAGGGGTGCTCATGACTGCTGAGACTGGATTAATACCACTTTATGAAGTCATCCTGACTTTTGCCCTATTCAAACTTGCATTCATTTTCATAGAGTGCTTTGGAAGGTTCTTTTTTGGAAGCAGTGAGGGTAGCAATTATTGGTGCAGGGCTTGCTGGTTTGACAGCAGCTGTAGACCTTGTCGATGAAGGTCATGTAGTGGATCTCTATGAAGCTAGACCGTTTCTGGGTGGGAAAGTCGGCAGTTGGGAAGATTCAAACGGCAACCATATTGAAATGGGCCTTCATGTGTTCTTCTTCAATTACGCCAATCTTTTTGCTCTTATGCGGAAAGTAGGAGCAATCGAAAACCTCCTTCCAAAGGACCATACCCATTTATTTGTTAACAAAGGAGGAGATCTTAGAGATCTTGATTTTCGCTTTCCTCTGGGTGCCCCATTTAATGGGCTCAAGGCTTTTTTTACAACTGATCAATTGAGTTGGATTGACAAATTGCGCAATGCTTTGGCTTTGGGTACGAGTCCAATTGTCAGAGGTTTGGTTGATTATGAAGGTGCCATGCAAGTAATTAGAGATCTTGATTCAATTAGCTTTCAAACATGGTTCCTTAATCATGGGGGAAGTGTTCAGAGCATCAAAAGAATGTGGAATCCGATTGCTTATGCATTGGGATTTATTGATTGTGAGTCGATTTCTGCTAGATGCATGCTCACAATTTTCATGATGTTTGCGGCTAAAACTGAGGCTTCTAAACTGAATCTGCTGAAGGGGTCCCCTCATCGTTGGTTAACCTCTCCGATTCTCGATTACATAACGGCTAAGGGTGGCAACTTACATTTGCGTTATAAGGCTCGAAGAATTCATTTTGATGATTCTCAAGGACCTTTAGTTACTGGAGTGACTTTTGGAACATCTGAGGGCGAAAAGACTATTCAGGCCGATGCATATCTGGCTGCATGTGATGTACCAGGAATTAAGAATCTTGTTCCAAAGGAATGGGAAAGGTTCTCACAATTTGCAAATATAAAAAAACTTCAGGCGGTTCCTGTCGCAACAGTACAACTGAGATATGACGGCTGGGTGACAGAGTTGTCTAATGATTTATCTCTTAAGAACTTATCGAAACCTTCTGGGTTGGATAATCTACTTTATACAGCTGATGCTGATTTTAGTTGCTTTGCGGATTTAGCACTTACAAGTCCTGAAGATTATCGGATTGAGGGGATGGGTTCGTTGCTTCAATGTGTATTGACTCCAGGAGATCCCTGGATAAGTAAATCTATTGAAGAAATAGTTACTCATACTGATGCTCAAGTTCGCGAGTTGTTCCCTTCATCTATGTCTCTAAATCTTGTGTGGAGTAATGTTGTAAAACTTTCGCAATCTTTATATAGGGAAGCACCAGGAATGGAGCCTTATAGACCTCTTCAAGCAACTCCGATAAGTAATTTTTTCCTCGCTGGCAGTTACACCAAACAGGATTATATTGACTCAATGGAAGGAGCAACTATGAGTGGTCATTTGGCTGCTTCAGCGATCCTTCGCAAGAAAGCTCAATTAGCTACGAACACAGCGGTTGCTTGAACATGGGGAAATGGCTTGAACACACTGTGAAGACCAATGTCCAAGCACCTGTTAAACAGGTGTGGGCAGTTTGGAGTGATTTGGAAGCTATGCCACGTTGGATGACGTGGATTGAATCAGTCAAAACAGTTGACGATGAAACTGCGAAAACACTGCCTGACCTCACTGAATGGACTTTGGCAGCAAATGGCTTTCGTTTTACCTGGAAAGCTCAGATCACTCAACGTATTGATGAGCAAAAATTGGAATGGGTTTCTGTTGGTGGATTGCCCACAAAAGGTGCGGCTCGTTTTTATGAGGAAGAGACAAACCTGACAGTTGTGAAATTAAGTGTTTCTTATGAGCTTCCAAAAGCTTTAGCCCCTTTGATGGAAGCAAGAATACTTAGTAGAATGGTAACCAATGAACTGCAGAATAATTTAAATAGATTCAGAGATTTAGTTCAGACTGGATATAAGTCCTAAAATCCTTAGTAATTAAATAGAAATGCTGCTTATTAAATGTTGTTAAAATAAGTTATGAATCCTATTGATTTATTGCTTTAACGCAAGCCTGAACAAGCCCTTCAACGTCATGTGGATCGGCTTCTTGATCGATTTTGTTGAAATATTTTTTGCAACTTAAACTTGTTTGTGGGCCAATTGAGATAATTTTGATTCTTGATAAGTGTTTGATTGATTCTCCATGAAGATTTTTTTTTAATAGTTGTGCAGTGTGAATAGCGGTTTTCCCACTTGTAAATGCGATTGCATCTACTTCACCATTTAAGAACGCCTTTGCTGTGGATAAAGGTATGTTTTGGGGACAAGATGATTCGTATGCGGGTACTTCAAGGACAAAAGCTCCAGCTTGTCTAAATGCTTCAGCAATCAATGTCCTACCACCAGTCTCGACTCTTGGTAGGAGAATCCTGAGCCCAAAGCCAGATACTGGGAAATGCTTGATTAAGCTGTCAGCGACAAAGTTGGGGGGGATAAAGTCGACGTCAGTATCTAGATTGTTGAGAAGATGAGCGGTTTTGCGCCCCACAGCAGCGATTTTGAGTGTTTTGGGGTGTCGAGATAGAGAGGTCCCTGATAGCTGTAATCGATTTTCTACTGCTTTAACTCCATTCGCACTAGAGAAGATCATCCAATGGAAGTTGTTGAGTTCCGCAAGTGCAGTGTCTAGGGGTTCCCAGTCACTGGGTTCTCCAATGATGAGAGCTGGTAGATCCAAAACTCTTGCTCCGAGATTTTTCAACAAAGCTTTGACTTCACTTTGTTGTTCCTGAGCTCTCGTTATAACAATAGTCTTTCCTGATAGTGGTTGTTCATTTTTATTTGATTGGTTCATACGCTTTCTCTTGAGTTTGATAATTTCATTTAATTGCTTTTTAAACTCTTATGGTTCATTTATGCGGGTTAGTCCTTCAAAGATTAATTGATTCTTTAAATTGTTTCTGGGATTATTGATGTCTTCCACTAAAAAGTACATCAATGCATGATTGTGCTGTGTTTTTGGATGAATTGGATTTCGGTGTTTAGTTTGCTAGTAAGGTTCCTTGGTACTTTGAAAGACGTTTCATTTTTCCAGTAACCAACCAAGCACGATTTAGGGGGCTTTTTGAGGTAATGGGGTATCGAGCTAGATAGCTTCTGCAAGTTGTCTTTCGTTAACAGATGAATCAACAAGGTTTGGCGGAGCTCCAAGGATTTAATCGGAATTCAGATTGGATGCGCACGATCTTTAGCACTAGGAGTCAGTCAGTAAATGCCTTATGTATGTTCCCTTTTGTTGTGTTTAAAGGAATATTGGATCGAAATAGAGACTTTAGAGCGAGTTCTTGTGCATTGGGCATTTGTCCTGGACAATAAACGGCTGGGAGGTGGGGATCTAGAACTGGAACCAGCTTTTCCCATAGATAAGGACTGCCATAGACCACTAGAGCCTTCAATAACTTTTCCTTTTGTAGCTGTTGTACAGCTTCACTCCAAGCTTCTTGTTGATCTTTGGTGTCATTGAATGGATTGCCTCTTATGAATAATTGCAGAATGACAGAGTCTGCTCCAAGACATTCTAAATCTAAAGGATTGTCTCTAGTTGTTCGCCATGGGGAAACCCCATGTCTATGAATAATAACGTTTTGATAGCCTGCAAGTGGTGGTAATTGGATCGCAGGTGCAGTATTCGATAAGAATCGAATGGCATTTATATTGTCTACTCTTAGTAGATTAATTCCAGAATTTGTTGAGCTTAATTTGTGTGGGTTACGTACAATTAAAGAATTGGATATGAGTTCTTCCGCGAGCTTTTTATCATCATCTTGTTCAATGGGTTCATATTTGAATTCTCCTCCTGATGACTTGTGATTTTCCTCTAAGGATGAGATTCTTTCTATAGCTTTTCGTCGTCTTCTAAGTGATTGATGCAACCGATCAATAGGGATCCTGCCTGCCTGGAAGGCATTGCATAGAGCCTTGATTGTTCCCAGAGGGTCATCAGGCATCATGATCAAATCAGATCCTGCAGCGAATGCCATTACTGCAGCTTCATTGCTCCCGTAGTTGTCACTGATGGATTTCATTACCAGTGCATCAGTGACAATTAAGCCTTCGAAGCCAAGTTCTTGTCTCAGAAGTTGATTGATTACCTTATGCGAAAGGGTTGCAGGATATTTTTTGTCAATCTCCTCGAATTGTATGTGAGCTGTCATCACACTTGGGACTCCATTCGAAATGGATGCTTTGAATGGTATTAACTCAATGTTCTCTAACCGCTTCATGTCATGTTGAATTTTTGGTAGCTCTAAGTGGGAATCGACAGTCGTGTCTCCATGCCCAGGGAAATGTTTTGCACATGCCAAAAGTCCCTCTGATTCAACACCTTTTTGAAAGGCATTGACAAGCTTCGCAACTATATAGGGATCTTCACTCCATGCCCGAACATTGATTACTGGATTGTCTGAGTTGTTGTTGACATCACAAACGGGAGCCAATATCCAGTTCAGACCACAGCTCTTAGCTTGTTTAGCTATACACCTACCATAACGTTCTGCTAGGTCGATTGCTTTCTGAGCATCTTTGTTGAAGATCTGACCGAGAGCTAAAGGAGGGACTAACCAGGTTCCTCCATGGAAACGCTGTCCTAGGCCTTCTTCGATATCTGCACAAAGGAGTAAGGGTGTAGTAGCCCATTGATTGAGTGTTTCACATCGATGTTTTAATTCAAGAGTGGTTCCACCAAAGAGGATGACACCTCCTACACCTTTTCTTAAAAGTTCTTTGAGTTGGTTATTCGGAAGTTCCCAGTTTGGATATTCACGTAGTTTGTCATCGGTATGGCCACTAGCTCTGACTACTAGAAGTTCGGCAACAAGCTTGGGAAGACCATCAAGGTCCCTATGGTTCATAAAACCTCTTTATGGTCTGAGGAAATGTCACCACGGTCTTTTCTTTCTTTTTCCAGTTGATCAAGCAAGTTGAGCACCGAAGTACCTCTTTGTATACCTTTGTCTAGTTGAAATACGACTTCGGGTGCCCTACGCATTTGAAGCCTACGACCCAGTTCGCCTCGTAGAAAACCACTGGCGGCATCTAATCCTTCCAAAACTTCATTTTGATCACTCTCTTGGCCGAAAATGCTGACAAAGATTTTGCAATGCTGTAAATCTCCTGAAACCTCAACTTCAGTAATGCTTACCATTGCTTGATGTATGCGTTCGTCGCGCAAACCATTGACAAGTAAATCACTTGTTTCACGGCGTATTAGAGCCGCTACGCGTTCTACTCGTCGTCCTTGTGCCATAGCTATACGAGAGATTGTGGGAAGACCATGGCTCTGACTACAAACAGTATTGTGATGAGCCCACTTATTAGTGCTCCAATAAGTGCTATCGCTGTAATTGGATTACGGCTTCTTATTGCTAACGGATCTAGGCTCGCAGTTAAAACACCAAGAATGATTGTTATGAGGTATTTAGGATACCGCGCTACGTTTGAGAAGAATTCGCCCATTGAACTTGCTAGTCCTTGAATGTGGTGGCTAATTTGCCTGTTTTTTGGCGGATAGAGAAATGTTAGAACTTCATCAATTCCGCCATTCGCCTTTTTGTTTGAAGGTAAGGATGGTTTTGGCTTTGAAGAAGCTTAGTTACCGAACTGTTGAAGTCACACCAGGTGTGGGTCAGTTGACCCTTTTCAGACTCTCCGGTCAAAGACAGGTTCCAATACTTGTAGATGATGACAATGTGTTGAATGATTCCAGCACAATCATTCGCTATTTGGATAAGATTCGCCCCGAACCTCAACTTATTCCAGACAGTTTGAAACAAGCTGCACAGGTTCATTTAATTGAAGATTGGGCGGACACAACTTTTGCAAATTTGGTTAGGACAACTTTGATTAAGGCTGCTGCCGTTGATAAAGAACTTAGGCTGGCTCTTTTGCCAGGAGAACTGCCTAATTCTTTTCGCGAGATCATGAAAGGTTTGCCTTGTGGATTGCTAGGTGAGGTAACAGACTTATTTGGTCAGGGGGTGCAAGCTGAGTTGTTTGCATGTCTTGAACAAGTCGCGTTTTTGTTAAAGGAAAACGATTGGCTCGTAGGAACTAGTTTGAGCAGTGCAGACTTGGCCTTTGCGGCTCAGTTGTCTTTATTACGGTTCCCAGTTTCTGCAGGAGCTGAATTGGCTGGCCGAGGGTGTTCAGGTTTTAGTGACCATCCATTGATGCAACATGTATTTGAGTGGCGAGATAAATTAGAAGGTGAATTATTTTCAGTGGACTCTGAGAACGTGTAATTCTTGTTCTAGCTCGTTTAAATGTTTCAGAGTTTTGTTAATGCAGAACCACTCCTGCTCTTTGTTTCATGTCAGATCCCTTAATACATGCATGTGATAATTATGTTGTATTGGAGCCGGGTTACTCGGAGAAGATATTAAGTGCAAAGGAAACCTTGCTATGGATTGAAGGTTGGTTGGAGAAGCTAGAAGATTTACCAGAGGATCTTCAGACTCAAACAACTTTGGCTGCCGCAGCTCAACGTTTATTAGATACTGCATGTGCTTTAGAAGTGAGTCCTGGAGTTACTCTTCAATGGTTCGCAGTTCGGTTAGATCCTCCGAAGATTTGATAGTTGATGCAAGATCTTCAAGAATATTTTCAGCAACTTCTTCTTTTGTTTCGTTGCCAATCACTTGATGTAAATCTGCTTCCGAATAAAAAGGTTTTCTTTCGGAAAGAATTCCATCAAGCTTGTTGGCAGTATTAGCGCCCTTAAGAAGAGGCCTTTTCTCGCTTTCATCTTGAAGTCGAGCCAGTAATTGTTCTCGTCCCGGGTCTAACCAGACAACTATTCCCTGATGCAAGACTCCCCAGTTCTTAGGGCTTGTAACTATTCCACCACCTGTTGCCACTACTAAAGAATGCCTTTGGCCAATTGTTTGGAGCACTTGTGCTTCAATTTTTCGGAAATTACCTTCACCTTCTTTTGTGAAAAACTGACTGATTGTCATGCCAACGAGTTTTTCGATTAAAGCATCTGTATCTATGAAGCTATAAGCAAGACGTTTTGCTAAGAGATCAGCAGTGGTGCTTTTGCCACTGCCCATCATCCCTACGAGGTAGATGTTGCGTCCTTGTAGTTTTTCTCTAATAGGGTGGAATTTAGAAGAAGTTGCCATCAGTTCCTAGGATTCGGAAGTTACTAGAATGAATCTTGGATTGACTTTTCCATGAGTGAACCCTCCCCCTACGCATTGCATGGTAAAGGTAGAAGGTGCGTAATCACTAGAAGGGCGTTATTTAGTTCTAGTCATCGCTACTATCTCCCAGAGCTTTCAAAAGATGAGAATTACGAGCGCTTTGGCCCCTGCTCCTTTACTGCAGGACATGGTCATAATTATCAGCTCATAATTTCAATGATAGGGAGACTGGATGACGATGGGATGGTTTTGAATCTTTCTGAGGTTAAACATGCGATTAAGTCTGAAGTGACCAGTCAATTAGACTTTCGCTTAATCAATGAGGTTTGGCCAGAATTTGACTTGAATACGAAGGAAGGATGTTTACCAACGACTGAAGCGTTGGTTAGAGTTATTTGGAATAGGCTTAGTAAGCACTTACCCCTTGTAGGGATAAGACTTTTTGAACAACCAGTGTTATGGGCTGACTATTTGGGTAATGACATGGAAGCTTATTTGACTATTCAAACTCATTTTGCAGCGGCTCATCGCTTGGCAAGGCCTGAGCTTAGTCAACAAGAAAATGAGTCTATTTACGGTAAATGTGCTCGACCGCATGGCCATGGCCACAATTATTTTGTTGATGTAACTGTAAAAGGATCGGTAGATGACCGCACTGGAATGATTTGTGACCTATCTTCTTTGCAGAGTCTTGTTGATGAATTAGTAGTAGAACCTTTTGATCATACTTTTCTTAATAAGGATATTTCTTTCTTCTCCAAATGTGTTCCTACTGCTGAGAATATTGCATTACATATATTTGATCGATTGTTAACACCTATTGCTGATTTGGGTGTTTCTTTGCATAAGATTCGTCTCCAAGAAAGTCCGAATAATGCAGCTGAGGTATATGCAGAGATGTATAAACAGCAGAACATTCCAGGTGATTCTCAGAATATGTCTGTTGTTTGATAAGTGTTGATTAGACCTTGGGTTCGTTTGGTTCTCGCAACAACTTTAGATGGTCGTATTACCAAACCCTCTGGAGGTCCAGTTCACTTTGGTGGTGATGGAGACAGAAAGATATTAGAAGAATCTTTGGCTTGGGCAGATGGAGCTTTAATCGGAGGAGGCACTTTGCGCGCTCATAAGAGTACGTGTCTTATTCGTTCTTCTAGTTTAATTTCTAAACGGATTTCAGATGGGCGATCGGAACAGCCGATTTCTTTGGTTGTCAGTAATCGGAGAGATTATCCAAATGATTGGCTTTTTTTTAAGCAACCTATTACACGTTGGATTCTTAGAAGAGAGCCAAAAGAATTCTCTGAATCTACTCTCCCTTTTGGCTATCAGAGGCAAATATTTTTGAAAGATCAATGGACAGCAACCCTAGGTCAACTTCAAAAAGTGGGTTTATCAAAATTGGTATTATTGGGTGGTGGAAAATTGATTGCATCTATGTTAGAAACTGACACTATTGATGAATTGCAATTGACATTGACTCCGCGGATTGTTGGCGGGAGCCATACTTGGGTACCCATAAATACAAATCATTTTATACCAAATTTGCTTAGTAGATCTGATGCATGGATTCTAAAAAAATCAGAAATACTGGAGGGTAATGAGTTGCTTCTTCGTTTGCTTCGTAATAGATAGAAGACCATGATGACACTGTTTTATTTTACCAATTTATTAATTTTTTCCTTATGATCAAGCCAAATTTAATGGTTGATTTTTACTAAGTGTCTAATTACTCATATCGTTGGCACCGTTCAATTCATGATATTCCATTTGATGAGTTAAAGCCTCTTCTGGGAGATCAACGCAATCCTTTTTTTAAAAATACTTGGCTTGCTTCAATTGAGGACTCATGCAGTATATCTTCTCAAAAAGGATGGCAATCTGTGCATTTGTCTATTTGGTGTGATAGCCGTTTAGTTGCTTTTGCCCCTTTGTATCTTAAGGGACATAGTTTTGGTGAATTTGTTTTTGATCAGCCATTTGCTCGCTTAGCAGATCACTTAGGCCTAACTTATTATCCTAAATTGATTGGTATGAGTCCTTTTAGCCCTGTAGAGGGATATCGCTTTTTTATCGTTCCTGATGAGGATGAAAGAGAAATTACATTTTTAATGATTCGCATAATAGATGAATTTGTTAATCAGAATAATATTTTAAGTTGCAATTTCTTATATGTGGATCCGCAATGGAGGGAATTGGCTGAAGAAGCAGGATGTGCTACATGGATCAATCAACAAAGTATGTGGAGACGCAATAATCAACGAGATTTTTCTGATTATCTTGCAAGTTTTAATGCAAACCAACGGAGGAATATAAAGCGTGAACGGAACTCGATTTTTCAATCAGGATTGCAGATTTCATCTAAAACAGGTTCTGAATTGGATCCCTCATTATTGAGTTTAATGTTTGGTTTTTATTCAAAACATTGTGATCGTTGGGGTGTATGGGGTAGTAAGTATCTTGCAAGATCTTTTTTTGAGTCATTAAGCGGCCCACAATTAAGGGAGAACGTGGTTCTATTCATTGCTAGTCGTCAAGGTTCAACAGCTCCTATGGCAATGTCTTTGTGTGTCACTAATGGAGAAATGTTGTGGGGACGCTATTGGGGAGCAGAGACGGAGATTGATTCGCTGCATTTTGAATTATGTTTTTATTCACCTATCGATTGGTCCTTGCAAAATGGGATTGAGGGATTTGATCCTGGTGCAGGTGGTATTCATAAGCAAAGACGTGGTTTCTTTGCAAAACCATATGTAAGCCTTCATCGCTGGTATGACATGCGAATGAATTCCCTTATTCGATCTTGGTTACCTGAAGCAAATAGAATTAAGCTTGAAGAGATCAAGACTCTTAATGAAGAGTTGCCTTTTCGTGTTGAGGGTCCAACTCTTCCTCTTCCTTAAAGTTAATTAATTCATAAGAGCATTGTTTGCCGCTAGGAAATGGCTGAGTCAATTAGTTCTATCGATGATCAACTTTCAAGACGTTTCATTGCTCTTGATCCAAGTGGATATTTCTTGATAAGACTGGAGGCTTCTGCAGGAGAATTGGTCGTTGAGCATTACACCAATGACCTTGATGCCAATGGCCGAGCAGTTGATCCAGATACTGGAGAGTTGCTTGGGTGTCATGGAGGTAGGGAAAGGTTACCCGTTGGTATCTATAGAGGTAAGAGTGCAAAACAGGTGGGTATACAGATTACTGAAGGGCCAGGACCTCATCCTTTAAGTCGACTAGACCATGCAATGTATCTGGGGCGGGAGTTACAGCGTGCAGAGGCATGCCTTGTTAATGGAGAGATTTATATACAGGATTGAAAAGATCTTCTGAAAACATCCATTTTTGAAGATCTGATCTAATAATGTTGTATTAGGAATAGGTCTTCTGATGGGAATTGTTTTTTATCTTGCTTTTGTTGTTGCAGGTTTGGCGACAGCCTTTGTCCTGAGTAAGTTGCTTAAGGCTGCCAAGCTGATATAACCCTCCTCTTACCTAGAGCAGATTTTTCTGCTTTGCAGAAGACTTATAGTTATTTTTTTGACTGTGGCTGCAATGAGACTCTAGAGAATTTCTGTTGAGTTTATATTCCCTTTGGATTCCACTATTTCTCCTGTGAGGTCATATATATCAGCGCCTGTGATATGGGCAGAGACCATATTCCCGGAGGTAGATTTCCTGCCATTGGGGTTCGGTTGTAGAAGGACCTGCCCATCTACTTCTGGTGCGAAACGCTCGCATCTTCCAATCATCTCTCCTGTCTCTGGATGATTTTTCTCAATTAGTACATTTACTGTTCGCCCTATCCACTTGCTGTTTCTTTCTGCAGAAATTGGTTGTTGAAGTGACATGAGCTTATCTTTACGGGCTTGTGCTATCTCAAGAGGAACCTGGTTGGGGAGTTCTGCGGCAGGAGTTCCTTGCTCTGGGGAGAATTTGAATATACCTACATGGTCAAAGCATTGTTCTTTCACAAAGGAGGCAAGATGGTTGAAATGTTCTTCAGTCTCTCCAGGGAAACCCACGATGAGGGTTGTTCTAAGAACAGCATCTGGGAGTTGGTTTCGGATCCTAGTGAGGAGTTCAGAATTGATGTTTTCTTGCCATGGTCGATTCATTCCTTTTAATACTTCTGGGTGGCTGTGTTGCAGTGGAATGTCTAGATAAGGCAGGACATTGGGGGTATTTCTATAAGCGGAGAGGACCTGTGGGGTCAGGCCTGTTGGATAGGCGTAATGAATCCTTATCCAAGGAACAGCTACTTTCCCAAGTGCTTTAAGTAGTTCTGCTAGATATGGCCGACCATATAGGTCTATTCCGTAATTGGTTGTGATTTGGCTAATCAGTATTAATTCTTTGACGCCTTGATTAGCAAGTTGATGGGCCTCTGCAACTATTGATTCGATCGGTCTACTTCGTTGATTCCCTCGTAGATTTGGGATGATACAAAATGAACATCGATAGTCACAACCTTCCGCTATCTTGAGGTAGGCAACTGCTGCATCGGTGGTTCGTAAACGTGGTAAATCTTCGTTGCCAACAAAGCTGGGGTTCTCACTGATTAGATTTACTCTCTCTCCATTCTCTACTCTCTTTAACACTTCTACTATGTGTTGATAGTCACCTGTACCAACAACTGCTTTTGCTTCAGGCAATGCATCTAATAATTCTTCTTTGAAGTGTTGAGCTAGGCATCCAGCAATTATCAATTCCTTTCCTTTTTCTGCAAGGTCAACAAGTGTTTTTATGGATTCATTACGTGCCTCTTGAATGAAGCTACAGGTGTTAATTACGACAACATTGGCATCCGTTTCGTTACTAGTGACACGGTAGCCAGATTTTGTGAGTAAGCCGAGCATGTGTTCTGTATCAACACGGTTCTTTTCGCACCCAATATGCGCAAAGGCTATGGCGGGCTTTTCAGAATTTGAATGAAGGCTTTTTCTCTGTTTGGTTGTTGGATGGTTGGCTGTTGACATTAGAGGACCATTTTCAGGTGGGGAGCAAGAAAGGTTTGAGTTGATATTGCATACATTAGATAGAAGGCATGGAAAACTAGACTGGAAATCATTGGAGAAAGAGTTTTTCGCAATGGGAACTTCTCGCCTTGTCAGTCAACGTCGAAACGATCAGGGTTTGAAGTGGACCAGGATTGGCATTGCGGTGTTGGCAACTGTGGGTGTAATCGATACGTCTTCGATCACACTCAAACGTTGGGGTTGGTTGGGTTCTTTGACTTGTCCAGGAGGAGGGGATGGCTGTGACAAGGTTCTCAATAGTGCGTGGGGAACAGTCTTTCAAGCGAATGGCTTTGTAATTCCATTGTCTTTTATTGGAGCGATTGCTTATATAGGCATCTTCATAATGGCTATATTCCCATTATTCTCAGGACTAGTGGGGAATAAGTTTGATCTTGCGAGACGTACTTGGTGGGGATTGTTTTTGACATCTTGTGGAATGTCTGTTTTTAGCATTCTCTTAATGTGGTTGATGATTGTAAAAATCGAAGCATTTTGTTTTTTTTGTTTGTTGTCTGCTTGTCTTTCGATTGCAATATTGATTTTGTCATTAATTGGAGGAGGGTGGGACGATTATGGAAAGTTGTTGTTTAGGGGAATTCTTATGACTCTCGCAGTTTTGTTAGGAGGATTAATCTGGATCTCTGCTTTGGACCCGAACAGTTCTTATGCAGCCTCTAATGGCAATGTTGGTAGTCCTCCCATTGTTAGGAGTTTCAGTGGTCCCTCTCAGGTCTCTTTGGCGAAACATTTAACTGAAGTGGGGGCAGTGATGTACAGCGCTTATTGGTGTCCTCATTGTCATGATCAAAAAGAGTTGTTTGGCAAGGAAGCCGTGGAGGAGTTGGTTGTGGTGGAGTGTGCTTTGGATGGGATTAATAGCCAGCATGCTCTATGTAATGAGAAAGGTATCACTGGTTTCCCTGCTTGGGAAATCAATGGGGAAATAGATTCTGGCGTTCATTCATTACAGGAATTGGCTAAGTTAAGTAACTACAAAGGTCCAAGAAAGTTTTAAACATAAATGTTACTCTCCCGACTTATTTATGGCCTCAACTGTCGAGTGGATAATCCATTATTGATTTGATTGTGTGAATGACATTGCCAATATGGTAAAGGATTGGGTGACTCTAAACGAAAATGGCCACCCCTGCTTTCACGCCTGAATAAACATGCTTCAAGTAATAAGGAGCTAGTAATTTGCCGATGGTTTAGATCTAAGATTAAATTTAAATTTTGTCTGGATGTGTCATCTAGTAGGTTGCAAGTGTGTCTTGCCTGATGTCGAACAACTTGTAGAAGTTGTTGCTGTTTGATGTCATTTGTTGATTTGCGAATTGCATTTAGAGCATTAGACATTCCCTTGGAAGATCTTGCTACCCCTGCCTCTTCCCAGCAAAGATTTCTAAGGTGATTTATAGAGTTAGTTAATTCTTCCTGCGTTTTATTCAAACTAATATTTAAGGGAAAAGGTTCAATTGGTGAGCGCACTTTAGTTTTCTTTTGAAGATTGATTGGACAGAGTTCTATTGAGGCAAGGCGCCGTGCGAAAACGAGGCATTCCATTAGTGAATTACTTGCGAGTCTATTTGCCCCATGGAGTCCAGTGCAGGCAACTTCTCCTACGGCATATAGTCCTGGCAGGGTTGTCGCAGCTTGGAGGTTGGTTGCCACTCCACCCATCCAATAATGAGCTGCTGGAGCGATAGGGATGACATCTTGCAAAGGGTTGATCCCAAATTCCCTACACCTTTGAAGGATTGTCGGGAAATGTGTTTTGGCTAGTTCTGGCGAGATGGGCCTTATGTCCAGGCCAAGATGATGTACTTTTTGCCGAGCCATTGTTTCTACAAGGGCTCGACTTACTTGATCACGTGATGCCAACTCAAAACCTTTTAATTGCGAAACTGGACTTTCTCCATTTGAGTCAATTAGTAATGCTCCTTCTCCTCGTAAAGCTTCCGATAGAAGAAAGCAAGGCGCTCCATCAAGCTTTAATGCTGTGGGATGAAATTGGACGAATTCGAGATCTTCAATAGCTGCTCCTGCTTTCCATGCTAGTGCGACTCCCTCGCCACATGCTTGGGCAGGATTTGTTGTATTTTCATATAAATGACCACCTCCTCCAGTAGCGAGCACGACAGCCTTAGCTGCAATCCAATAAAGGAAAGGACCATCGAGAACTTGTACTCCATAGCAGCGATTATCTTCAACCCAAAGTTGAGTAACGCGAATTCCTCGTTTGTGTAAAAGTTTAGGCCTTTGCTCCACTCGTTCTTGGAGTACTTCTACAAGTGCTCGACCGGTTCGGTCTTGAACATGGAGAACTCTTCGATGACTGTGTGCAGCTTCTAGGGTCGTCGACAGTCCGCTACCTTGCTTATCAAATTCCATTCCAAGTTTTTGAAGCCTTTTAACGCATTTGGGTGCTTCCTCAACTAAAAGTCGTACTGCATCGCCATCGCAAAGTCCTGCCCCTGCTTTTAATGTGTCTTCTGCATGACTATCTAAACTATCTTCGGGTCTTGTGACTGCTGCAATTCCACCTTGTGCCCATCTACTAGATGATCTTCGGCTGGTATTTCGATTTAAAAGAAGAACATTTAAATCGGAAGGTAGCTCTAGACAAGTCATTAGCCCTGCAGCTCCTGCTCCTATCACTACTACATCCCAAGTTTTGGAATGAATTAAATCTGTTGAGGTTTCAGATCGCATGAACTAAAGGTAAAACCTTGTGGTGGGTCTCATAGGTTTTGCAAGGTTTGATTGGTCGTTGAGAAAATTAATCATGACTCCCTATGTTGTGGTTTATTCAAATCAGGCCACTGAGTTTCGGTTGGATCAAGGCAGTTAATAGGAACAGTCCGTCTATCCATAATGTTGTTGAGAGTGCAGCACTGGCAACTATCCATGTGCTGCTACTTGGCAATTCTGGGTTTGCTTTCTTATGCATTTCATTGGCAAGGAAACTAATTAATACTGCAGCAATTGCAAGGTATGCAATTGATTGGGGCTGCATGAGTTGTTGTGCAGTTTCATTGAGAATCTGAGTTGATTGTCCTGGAGGAGCCTGAATCACTTCAGGCCATTTCTGCATTACTCCTGTTAGAACTACCATTAAGTCAGTAGCTGCTGTTCCCAGAAGGCATGCTAGGTAGAAGCCTGACCCTAGTCTCCATTTTGTCGTTAGTCCTCCTAGAGCAATAGGTAGAGCAAAGGCTTCTATCGGTAAATGCAATAAGGGATGCTCTCTTTGCCAGCCCCAGAAAAGACAACCGCCTAGCCAACTTCCACTTACACCAACTAGTAGGGACCCTGCTTGAGCCCATTTTTCATTCCCAAACAAAACCAAAAGGATTCCAGAGGAAAGGATTACAGCTGTGAAAAGACAAGCAGAGAAGGGGTGTAGACGCACCCAAGGTGCTTGAAGAAATACTGGCAGCACCACCATGGCACTAGACCAGAATTGCAAACTCTGAGTGCTCAAAGGCCCTTTGATGCTTGCTTCCTCTATGTTTGTAGTAGGGAGTGGATTGGTCAGAGGGATAATAAATGCAATTTTGAGGGTTGAAAGGGTTGCTTAATGGACAAAGAAAAGAAGCCCATTCAATGAGAATCCAAGACAAGAAACATTAGAAGACCGCCTGAAGCAGGTTTAACCAGTCATTGTGGATCATTGTGGTTTTTGGTTGATTAGCCTTTGTAATGATGAATTTCTCAGAATCAATAGGTTTTTTAGAGCTTTGCTGGAGGTACTTTTTCCTAGGTTTTGTGCAGGGGTTGACAGAATTTTTACCAATTAGTAGTACAGCACACCTTAAGGTCGTGCCTATTCTCCTGGGCTGGGGAGACCCTGGGGTCTCGGCTAAAGCCGTTATGCAACTTGGCAGTCTTTTTGCTGTTCTTGCTTATTTTTGGAGTGATTTAAAAGCAATTATCCGTGGGCTTTCTTTGGCCGTGACTCAGGGGAACTGGAGTTCCCCTGAGTCACGTTTAGGTTTAGCACTTATTTTGGGAAGTCTGCCTATTTGTCTTGCTGGTTTTCTGATTAAATCTTTTTGGCCTGGTTATGCAACTTCTTTTTTGCGATCAATACCAGCGATAGCATGTGTGTCGATAGTAATGGCTTTATTGCTTGCTCTGGCTGAGCGTTCTGGTTCTCGGTTCAAGAATCTAAAGATGGTCCGGGGACGTGATGGATTATTGATTGGTTTGAGCCAGGTTTTTGCAATTATTCCTGGAGTTTCAAGATCCGGAATAACTTTGACTGCCTCTTTATTTGATGGTTGGGAGAGGAAAGACGCTGCAAGATTTTCCTTTCTATTAGGTATCCCTGCTATTGCTTTGGCAGGATTAGTCAATGTTCAAGATGTATTTCAGAAGACATCTTTCTGGGAAGGCTTTCCTTTAATCGTTGGTGTGATTTCATCTGGAGTCTTTTCATGGTTTGCAATTGATTGGCTCCTTAAATATTTGCAGCATAAAAGTGCTCGGGTTTTTGTGATGTATCGCTTGTGTTTTGGATTAATTTTGCTTGTCTTGATGCCCCATTTATTATCAAACTAATTTCAAATGCCCTATTGCGGTGTGGAATGAACCTTCTTTAGGCCTTGTTCCGGCTTCTAATGAGAACCCTTTTGATACGTCGAGGGACCCTTCTCCTGCGGTGGTTTCTTCAGTGGAGAACGGGTCTATAGGAAAAGAGCTGGGGTTTGAGAAAGGAGATCGTTTATTAAGCATAAATGGAGTGAGACCAAGGGATTTGATTGACTATCGATACTTAATTGTGGAGGAAGAGTTAGATCTTGAAGTTTTAGATATTCATGGGGAACTTCACACAGTTCATCTAGAGAAGGAAGCAGATGAGGGTCTTGGATTGACTTTCACTGAGGCATTATTCGATGGACTTCGACAGTGCAATAATCGCTGCCCTTTTTGTTTTATTGATCAACAACCTCCTGGACACCGAGAGAGTTTGTATCTAAAAGATGATGACTATCGCTTAAGCTTCTTATACGGATCCTATTTAACTTTAACTAATCTTCTGGAGAATGATTGGCTGCGTATAGAAAATCAGCGACTATCGCCACTATTTGTCTCGGTACATGCAACAGAACCCTCTTTGAGGATAAAGCTACTTAATAATCCAAGGGCAGCTTTACTTAATGATCAGCTGTCTTGGTTCGACAAGAGAGATCTACAGATCCATGCCCAAGTAGTTATTTGCCCTGGCTTAAATGATGGCGAAGCTTTGACAAGAACATTGCAAGACTTGGCTAAATATGCGAGTGGAGAATGGCCTGCTGTTATTTCAACAGCAGTTGTTCCAGTTGGCCTTACTCGCTTTCGTCCTGGTGATGATGGTTTGAGACCAGTAGATAAAATTTGTGCAAAAACAATTATTTCCCAAGTTGAGACTCT
The DNA here is from genome assembly GCA_003280095.1 of Prochlorococcus sp. AG-363-O16. Lineage (GTDB taxonomy): Bacteria > Cyanobacteriota > Cyanobacteriia > PCC-6307 > Cyanobiaceae > AG-363-J23. The sequence continues at coordinate 171,739 of QCGA01000001.1, read as the reverse complement.
TCAGCATCAATTTAATTCTAGTCTTGGTACCCGTTTTGTTTGGCTGGCTGATGAATGGTATTTAATTGCTGGTGAGTCCTTGCCTTCTCGAATGGCTTATGAGGATTTTCCTCAGGAGGCTAATGGAGTTGGAAGTATTCGATATTTTCTTGAAGATTTGGATAATGCAACCATTGATTTGCCTAGTAAAGTTAGACAGGAAAGAACATGCAGTTGGGTTGTCGGGAGATTGGTTGAGCAGGTGTTAGGTCCTGTTTCTCAAAGACTTAATGCTATAGATGGTTTAACCCTAAATTTATATGGTTTACCTAGTCCTTATTGGGGGCAGGATCAGGTTGTCACTGGTCTACTTACCGGACAGGATCTATTAAATGGATTGCATGGACTTGATTTGGGGGATGAACTTTTGCTCCCTTCGATCATGTTGCGTCAGGGTAAAGAGGTTTTCTTAGATGACATGACACTTGACGAGCTAGCTGAACTTTTAGATGTACCTATAAAGATTGTGCATGGAGCTGCTGACATCGTGGCTTCAGCTATTGGTAATTGCGAAGAATATTCCTTAAGCTAATATCAGTTTTTATAAAGCTGTGCGTAGGAATAATGCAGCGATTATTTTATTGCTCAGTGTTCTAGCACCTTGGGCAGTTAGCTTTTGGCATCAGAGGCCTAGTTATGCAGGCCAAGGATCAGATAAGAGGGTCTTTCTTGCCGAACAAGCCAAAACCAGTTATCAATCTGAATTAGTAGATCATTCTTCTCTTCCTAGTGCGTTTGAAATGAAAGGGCAGAGGCCCCGGGTAAAAAAAATAATTGTTCCGTTTTTTAACAACCTTTTACGTAAGCAAACTGAATCACTAAATGTCGCCCCTAATCTTTCATTGCCAACAAAATCATCTGATGTCAATATAGAAGAATTACGTCCAATTAAATTGGAAGATATAGAGAGATTGGTTGAGATTAATAACCCAATTTTGAAAGCTGCTGCAAGTAAGGTTTCTCAATCCAAGTCTTTGTTACTTGCTTCTCTTACAACATGGTACCCGCAGGTAAATTTAACAGCTAATGGACTGCCTGAATACCTAAGTGCAGAACTATTTACCGATCCTTATTATACATCTGCAAAGAAAGGTTACTCTAATAGTAGGCAGTGGAGGTCAGCGGTAACTGTACAAGTTGAATGGAATTTAATTGATCCACGAAGAGTACCAGAAATTGCTGCTGCAAGGGATACTTATGAACAGACAAAGTTTTCTTATATGGTTGTATTGAGAGATGCAAAATTGCAAGCAATTTCTCAATACTTCGTATTACAGAAAGCTGATGAAGGTGTTCGAATAGGACAGGAATCTGTAAAAGCATCACTTATGAGTCTTAAAGATGCGGAATCGCGATTCAAGGCAGGTGTTGCAACAAAATTAGAAGTTTTAGAGGCTGAGACTCAACTTGCAAGAGATAAACAACTTTTTACTAGGAAAATTGGGGAACAGAAAATAGCCAGAAGGACCTTGGCCCAGCAATTGAATTTGCCTCCAAATATAACTCCTACAGCCGCCTCTCCTGCTCAAGTTCTTGGTCTTTGGCAACCATCTTTGCAAGATAGTATTATTTCAGCGTATGCATTTAGAGAAGAATTAGATCAATTAATCCTAGACATTTCTATTAATAATAGCAAAGCGAATCAAGCATTAGCAACAGTTCAACCTATTCTCAGTATTGTTAATTCTTTTACGCATACTCGTTATCAAGGTCAGCTAGGTGTTTCAGCAGCGAATCCTATTGATATGGATGAATATGGATGGAGTAATACCAATACGATTGGCTTGAATGCTTCTTGGAGAATTTTTGATGGAGGCCGGGCTAAAGCTAATTATAATTATAGTAAACATAAGGCAAAAGAAAGTGAGGCAAAATTTGCGGAAGAAAGAGATAAGATTCGGATGCAAGTAGAAACAAGCTTTTTTAATTTACAAACTGCCAATCAGGAGATTTTGTCGACTTCTAGGGAAGTTCTGGCTGCAAGAGAATCTCTAAGATTAGCGCGGTTAAGATATCAAGCTGGGATTACAACTCAACGTGAGGTTGTTAATAATCAACGTGATCTAACTCGTGCAGAAGTGCGTTATGCAGATGCAATAGCTTCATATAATATTAGTCTTTCGCAACTTCGAAGAAGAACGGGATTGGATAGCATAAAATCATGTAAATCTAAATTGTCTAATCCATCCTCAACAAAGAAATCTAGTGAAGCTAATCAGACTCTTGTGGAGCCAATCCCAATGAAGCCTGCCTGTCAGGTCGTCAACTCTAAAAAACAACCTAGTTCTTGAAAGTGGTTAACAATTTAAATGAATCTCAGTTGGTTCGGCTTAATAAGCTGCTTGATGTTGTTGCAACTAAGCAGCGCAATGATTTTGGGAGAACTATTTCTGACGTCAAAGAGGACGGTACTTTAGTTACTGATTGTGATCGTTGGAGTGATAGAACACTGGTTCAAGAAATAAATAATATCGCAAAGGGTGAAGGTGTTTTAAGTGAGGAAGGTTCTAAAGAAGTTCCTCAAACAAGTGCATACTGGGTAGTTGACCCATTAGATGGGACTACTAATTTTGCTGCAGGGATTCCATATTGGGCTATTTCTGTGGCACGTTTTGTTAATGGTCAACCCGAGTCGGCCTTTTTGGATTTACCTGCTCTCCAACAGAGGATTATTGCTATTAGAGGAAAGGGGGTTTGGTTAAACGGGAAACAGTTAACTCTTGACACACGTCAAACTTCAACTAGTGATTGTGTATCTCTTTGTAGTAGGTCAATTCGTATACTTCAACGCAGACCTGATAAACCTTTCCCAGGCAAAATAAGACTTTTTGGTGTTGCTAGTTTGAATATGGTAAGTGTTGCAATTGGGCAAACAGTTGGTGCAATAGAGGCCACGCCAAAGATTTGGGATCTTGCTTCTGCATGGCTTGTTCTTTCAGAGTTAATGTGCCCAATAAAGTGGTTAAGAATTAATCCAGCAATGCTTAAATCTGGACAGGATCTCTCCGAAACTGATTTCCCAGTTATAGTTGCAAGTTCTAATGCTGAGTTGCAGCGTCTCTTACCCTGGGGGAAAACCCTGCTCGGAGTTTAATTACCTTTTGAAGTTAGAAAACTTTCACCACCTAATGTCTTCAAAGAGTTAATTATCTTGTTTATATAGGGAGAATTAAAAGATAGCATAAATAGAAAAATGAATATTCTTATAGCGATTTATCTGACTTCTGCTAATTACGAGCTACCGTTTTACTTAATGGATTAGGCATTTCTTGTTGTTTCGCTATCAACGTCGCATTAGATGGTTTCTGGGAACCTTGTGGCGTGCATATGAGGGATGGAATAGGTGTGATTGTGTAGATCTCAGTGCGGCTTTTGCTTATTACACATTGCAGTCATTCTTCCCAATATTATTAATTTCTCTTTCCGTAGCCTCTTGGTTTCTTGGAAGACCAAATGGATTGGACGCACGAATCATTGATTTCGCAGCACAGGCTTTACCTCCATCAGTTGTGGAATTGGTTGCTTCAACTCTTGAAAAGCTTGTCAATCAGGGATTTGGTGCTGGATTGTTGGGAGCTGTGTTTTTAATGGTAACTGCTGGGAATGCATACCTCACTTTGCAGCGGGGTACTGATCGCATTTGGGAATATGCACTACCAGTTCCTGTTTCCCCTGCTCCATGGAGGATTCAGGCTTTTCGTTTTCTACGAACACGTATGGAGGCTTTCCTGGTAGTGATTCTGGTGGGTCTTTTAGTGGTGGTTGATCAGATAAGTGCAAATGTAAGGATGATCCCTGGTGCTGTTTTGGATGATTTAGCAAGAACAACCCCTTGGGTTGCTGAGCTTCTTTCGCGTATACCGGTACTGGAAGTGGGACAGTTTGTTGTCCCACTTTTGGGCCTATCTGGTGTGGCTTTGTTACTACAGGCTCTTCTTCCAAGTCGACGTGTACCAATTCGCCCTTTAATTCCTGGTTCCTTATTAATTGGGACTTTACTTACAACCCTCAATTTGGCAGTAAGTCGAAGCATCCTTTCATTGGGCTCACGCTTTCAGGCTTATGGCTTTATAGGAGGGGTTTTGGTGTTGACCCTTTGGGTTTGGATGATCGGTGTAATTCTTTATTTTGGTCAGTGTTGGTCAGTGGTTTTGGCATCCACACCTTTTAGTCGTCGAGCTTAATGAAACTAACAAAAACTATGAAATCTTTGTGTGTTCAACCAAATGGATATTAGAAAATAGTCTTGATTTTATTCAATCTCCTTACAAGGTTGATTGGTTGATGAGTTTTTGTCCAATTGTCTGTTTTTGATATGCCTAGGCCTTCTCCATTGCTTTGGTTAGCTTTTTTCTTGCTTCTTTTGTTGCCTACAGCAGCAGGAAGGTTCTTGCTTGATTTGGCTGGTGGATTGTTGTTGGCATTATTTGTATTGCCTCTGCTTTTATCAGGACTTGGATGGATTGGTTGGAAGGTGCTGCAATCAAGAATGATCACATGTGAAGTTTGCGGTGCAAAAGCTTTTGGGGGTGCGACTCAATGCCTAGTTTGTGGATCTGAACTTGCTAGTTCTATAGCTACCTCAAGCTCCGATTCCTCCGAAGATACTTCCAGACCTGCCAGTATGGCCACTATTGATGTGAAGGCAGAGGATGTGGAATAGTTTTCTTAAGTATTTCTGGTAGGTCAGTATTATTTATTGGAGTAAATGATACCAATTCATGTTTCTTTTGAGTAGAGGATTTCTTCTATTCTTTTATTTCTATATCTTCAGAGTCGATTTCTATTGTAATTTGTTCGACGTGTTTAAGTAATTGCTCACAATGTTGTAAATGTACTTTTCCTTTTAGATATGTATTTTGAATTTCCTCTAATGGGATATCCTCTTGTTGTAGATCATCTAGTATTTGATCCAAGATATTCAACGACTCTTCATAACCCATAAGATTAACTTTATCCTCATACTTTTTGATCATCTCAATAGAGGATTGCCTAGAAAGATTAGTTTCCACTTCTGCTGTATTGGTTGCTTCTTTGGGTTTTATTTTTTTTGTAGATTGTTTCGTCATATTGATTAATTATTCGGGAATATGGTTTTTGTTTTCGCCTCAATTAGCCCATCTACGACTGTTATTGTTAAATCACTTTCGAGGGAAACATCTTTTAGACTCTTGACTAACTTTCCATTCTTATTTTGGACTATTGAGAACCCACGACTGAGCCATTTCTTCGGTGAAAAAGCTTCTAAAAGCTGAATTCTTTGGGTAAGTTGATTGTGTTTTCTTTGGAATATTGATGACGGTGCTAGTGATGACAATAATTTGCGATTAGTTTCTAGTTTTTGTTTGGCTTGTTTGATTATCCATTTAAAATAGTTGTTCATTCGATGTTTGCGTTGAGAAAGGTCCATAAACGCTGAGTCTCTACTTGGAAGCACAGACACTATTGCTGCTGTTGGAGTAGAAGCACGATAGTCAGCAACGAGGTCGGCTACCGTTGTGTCATCTTCATGACCTATTCCTGTAACTATAGGGACAGGGAATCCCGCAATTTCACGACATAAGTTTTCGTTATCGAAAAGTATTAGATCCTCTCGATTTCCACCTCCTCTTGCAATTACTACAACATCAATTTTTAGTTGAGTATGGACTGTGCTCAGATACCTCAATAAAGTTGTTATCTTATTTGAGACGTCTCCTTGAACGGGGCAAGGAACAATAATTAATTTTGATAATGGCCACCTTTCTTTGGCTGTAGTCAGCATGTCTGCAAGTGCTGAACTGGGTACACTTGTCAGAATTGCAATTGATTCGGGGTAGCTGGGCAATGTACGTCTGCGCGATTCATCAATGACTTTTTCTTTAAGTAACTTTGTTTTTACTATTTCGAACTGTCTGATTACTGTTGTCAGACTTGGCTTGATATTCAGTACATTGACTGTGATTGTGGCGCGAGAAGTCCAGAAGTTGAGTTTCCCGATGATTAAAACGCCATCACCATCAGATGGTTTATAGGACAGTTTTCCAAGTTGAGAAGCCCAAACAACAGCATTGATACTTGATTCACCTTCACAAAGGCTCATCCACAAGTGTCCCTTTTTTACTTGTGGTTTTGAAACAGATGCTTTTAGCAGAAATCTTGGAGCAAATCCCCGGTCTAAAAGGTGCCCAATGGCAGCATTTAGCTCCTTTATTGAATATTCCGGGAGAGATTCAGCGTTCAAGATTTCTATATGCAAGACCCCAGTAAATTGAGAGAATTATTGTTAATCCTCCTAGGATTTTTCCCCAGGTTTGATTGAGTTGAGTTAATGCAATCGCACAAACCAATAAGACGCTGCTAAGCATCCTTGCTCCATCGCGACGATTGTTGGCGAAAAACCGTGCCAAGATAAACACCTTTTTCTCTACTGTGCCTTAGTACGGCACATTTTGCTGGGAAAAGGTGGTTAAAAAGGAAGACCTACTTGGTTGCCTGGATGCATTTAACCGAGACCCATTTGAGTAAGAATCCCTTGACCTGTCAGGAGTTCTGTGAGTAGGCCTAGCAAGATGCCTGCCATGGCAAGGCGCCCGTTCCAGGTCTCTGCAAAGTTAACGAACCCAAAACGTGGTTCAGCTTTATCAGTCATTAAGTCTCTCCAATACTTAGTCGGGTTAGCGTACGTGGCGGGCTCCGTCCACTGGATGGTAGTCCTCCCCAGTAAGTTCTTCATAAATGATCGCAGGTAAACCTGTTTCGAACATTGTTTGAAGTGCTTCTTTGAGGAATGGATTCCAGCCACCAGTGCTGACTTCTCCATGTCTGACTGTCCAATCCCAAGTTCCTTGTAGATCCCTTGGAATCCGCCCTTCGCGATCTCGTCGAGCAACAAGGTCTAATGACTCAACCAATCCGACTTGTATTGGTTGTTTCCCATAGGCAGGTGTAAGGCTTAGCTCAAGTCTCACTGGATCTTCTTTGAGGAGTTTTAGTCGAAATCTTGGAGGCAGCTTCACTGCCTTCACGACTGCAGCAACAATTCGGGTTCTTTGTTCCACCAGGTCTGCTCCTTCAGGATTTATTTAGTGTCTTACGCGGACACGCATGCACATCTAATTTATTCAGCAGAGGTTTCGTTCGTTTGCGGTGGGTCATTGTTTTCAGAGAAACGTACTGTGAGTAACTCTTCGTCGGTAATCCGGCCATCTTGATCTAGAAGCTCTGGGTGAATAGTTACTCGACCAGTTCGATCATCTTTGGCATTGCGTCGGATTAGTTTGTTTGATTGGTGCTCTGTTTCTTGGGTGAAAAACCCCTTCCTCATTACACGTAAAGCTTGCCAGAGCAAAACCATTAGAACTAAGCCATACAAAAGTGGAAAAAGTGAGCTCAGCATGATTGAACTGCGGCAGTTGTCTGAGGAACTTCTTAAGGGCAACCAGGCTCTTTCCCTTATTAGTTTATTTCTTTTGGACGAGGATTGAGACCTAAGCTCTGACTCTCTATTCGCAACCCAGGCTTGGAGAGAGTAAATAAAAGGGTTGTAATATTTCTTTGCTTTGTTTGGGTTGATTCTTCTCTATTGCTCCAGGGATCGTTGAAAAATGATTTTTGTTCTATTTTTTTAAAACCTATACAGAACTATTCAGGGCAGTTTTGGGATGTATAAGTTCAGTGAAATGGTTTTTTACGGTTTTATGGTTAAGGTGCTTCATATGCCCAGAGCGCTTCTGAAGTCTAGATTTCCAGATACGTGGTCGTTGCAGTTAAGGCTTATTGGTTTGATTGTTTTTGCTGGGCTGGTTTTTATCCCTAGTAGGCCTTCTTTGGCACGTGTATTTTTCGAAACTGCAATTCCGTCAAAAGGTTTAACCAGTAAATCCTTTGTGGCTAAGGCAGTTGCTCTTAGTGGGAAAGCTGTTGTAACTATTGAGACACAGCGCAGAGTTCGGTCACGAGGTTCTACTGGATTACCTCCTGGTTTTTTTGTTGACCCTTATCTAAATAGATTTTTTGAGCGCAATGGTCTTGGGGTCCCGCGTTCGAGGGTTGAAACGAGTCAAGGTAGTGGTGTGATATTTGATTCAAAAGGACTTGTACTTACCAATGCGCATGTAGTAGCAAACATTGATAGGCTCACGGTTGGATTACCTGATGGGAGAAGAGTCTCAGGAAGGGTTTTGGGACAGGACTCGCTGACTGATTTAGCAGTTGTTCGCTTGGATGGTTCTGGCCAATGGCCAGTTGCACCTTTAGGTGATTCTGACAAGTTAGAAGTTGGGGATTGGGCAATAGCAGTGGGTAACCCTTATGGCTTGGAAAATACAGTCACTCTTGGCATTGTGAGCAACCTCAGCAGAAATGTTGCTCAGTTGGGAATTTCAGGAAAGCGTCTCGATTTCATTCAGACCGATGCTGCAATTAATCCAGGAAATTCAGGAGGTCCGTTATTGAACGCTGCTGGCGAAGTTATTGGAATCAATACTTTGGTTCGCACTGGCCCAGGGGCCGGATTGGGTTTCGCAATTCCTATTAATCGAGCCAGAGATATTGCGAACCAATTGGTAGAACGAGGTCGCGCAAGTCATCCAGTGGTTGGGATCAGTCTTTCACCAGTGCCATCAGTGGGGGGCACGAGGAAAAATTTGACAGGGGCGGTGGTGCGGTTTGTGGTTCCAGGAGGACCAGCTGCGAGGGGAGGAATTCAAGTGCAAGACATCATTTTGACTGTCGGGGGACGATCAATAAAAGGACCTTCTGATGTTGTTAGTGCAATAAATCAGCATGAAGTGGGTAAACCACTTGATTTTGTCCTTAAGAGAGGAACTAGAAAGGTTGATTTGATTATCTATCCAGTAGAAATGGAGCAGATGCGTAGAGTTAAAAATTAGGTATTCACATTGTTGGAATTTATCTAACTTGTGGAATTATTTCTTTTTTTTGGGCTGTTTTTTTCTTTGTCGATCACGCTTGGCTAGGCGTTTCTCCTCTTGTTTGGCTAGTGCAATTGCTTTGTTAAGTACAATTTTCTCCTCTTTTTTCTTGTCTAGGTAATAACTATAATTACCTTTATATAGAATTAATTCTCCATCTTTTACTTCGACAATTCTATTTGCAACTTTCGAGATAAAGTATCGATCATGAGAAACCAATAAAGCAGCCCCTTCATAATTGCAAATGGCTTTTTCTAGCATTTGTTTCGCAGGGATATCTAAATGGTTTGTTGGTTCATCGAGTATCAGTAAGTTGCAAGGTTTTATAAGCATTAGTGCTAGGGCTAAACGTGCTTTTTCTCCTCCGCTCAAATCCTTAACATCTTTAAAAACTGCTTCCTTGCTTAAACAGAAATTCCCTAGCAATGAACGAACTTGAGTTTGGGTCCAATCGGGCACGGCTTCAAAAACTGTGTTGATAACTGTTTTTTTTAGATCTAGTGCTTCAGCTTGATTCTGTTCAAAATAACCAGGTATTACATTATGTTTTCCAATCTTTGCTTCTCCATCATCTGGGATCTCTAAACCCAAAATAAGACGAAGCAAACTTGATTTCCCTGAACCATTTGGACCGATGAAAGCAATTTTTTCTCCTGGGCCAACTTCTAAATTTGCTCCTAAGAATAAGATCTTTTCCCCATAGCAATGGGTGAGGTCTTTAATTAAAACAACTTCTTGCCCTGATCTAGGTGCAGATGGGAAGGAGAATTCAGGTCCTTTTAGATTATCGATAGGCGATTCAACCTTTTCGACTTTCTCGAGAAGCTTCTCGCGGCTTTTTGCCTGTGTGCTTCTTGTTGCACTTGCTCTGAAACGTTCAATATATGCTTTTTGAGTGGCCAAATCTTTTTGTTGGCGATCAAAAGCAGCTTGGATTGCAAGTTGTTCGAGTTGCTTTTGTTCTAAATGTGTCGTGTAATTTCCTATAAACGTTTTAGAAACTCCTCTTTCAGTACATACAATTTGTGTGCAGATTTTGTCGAGGAACGCCCTGTCATGACTTATGACAACTATTGCAGCTGATTGGTCGAGAAGATAGTTCTCTAGCCATTCAATGGTTGATATATCAAGATGATTTGTAGGCTCATCAAGTAGTAGTAAGTCTGGGTCTTGAAGAAGTATCTTTCCTAGGGCAATTTTCATTTGCCATCCACCAGAGAATTTAGCAACTAAATCATCAGCTTCTTTAGTATTAAAACCAATAATTGGTAATATTTTTTCTATTCGAGCCTCAAGTTCGTACCCGTGCATATTCTCGAATTGGCTCTGTAAATTACCTAGTTGGTTGATTAGCTGATTAAGGTAATAAGGATCTTTAATTGCTTTTTCTGAACTCATCTTTTGTTCTACTTCATGTTGTTTGTCTAGGACATTTGCAGCATCTTGAAATGCTCTTAGAAGTTCCTCTCGAACTGTGCGGTTTGGATCGACATCAAACTCTTGTTGGAGGTATGCAATACGTGGTTCACCTTGACGAATGATTTCGCCGTTAGTGGCCTCCTCAAGGCCAGCGATGAGCCTGAGTTGAGTTGACTTCCCTGCACCATTAACTCCAACAAGACCTATTCGATCACCTGTCTTGACTTCCCACGTGATGTCTTTTAGGACCTCACCGGTTGGATAGATTTTGCTTATGTGCTCAAGTCGTAGCACGGTTGAGATATATACCTAAGACCATCATCTCTTTTGGCTGAACGGCAGACTGGGTAAACACATCAATTCCGGAGCCACTGTGATGGTCAAACTGGAACAAATTACTGCTCTAGTTTTGGCGGCAGGACTTGCTATACCAAGTTATTGGTTTTTCTGGACTTTGGCTGGAGGAGGAGGTTATGACCGTAGGAGCAATGAAGCTTTGCCATCTCTTTCAGAGGAATCTTTCCAGAAAGACCAATTGATCCTCAAAGCCCCCCACGAGCCTTAATAAGCCACTTTTTGGTTTCCTCGTCATCAAGGCTTGCTACGTACTCCTTGACCTCTTGAGTGGTCACGGGGAGCCCAACGCTTTTGCCTAGCTCGCAAATCATCTCCAGAGCACCTTGTGGATCTTGAAGTGCTTGACGAAATAATTCTTGAGTATGTTCAGGGTTTTTTTGAATGAGTTGGTAAAGCTGCGCAGCGTTGCTGCTCATAGAAATTTTGGATGCTTCTCAAACCTTATTCAGCTAAGCCACATTTGACTCGATTTGCGTATCAGAAAATTGCTCGAAATCCTCTCCATCTACTCCAGAGGCTGATGCATCCTCCATGCTTCTTGCATCCATGCAAAGCAGTTTTCGAAGTTTTGCAAAATTTTCAGCTTGATAGTTACGACCTTCTCGGACTGCTCCATATTCGGCTCGTTGAAGCACTTGATGTAGGTGAGTCAAAAGATAGGTACTAATAACTGCAGAAATCAGTACGTCACTTTTTTTGGGACCTTTTCTTGCCTTTCGTAGATTTCTTCGGGAGGTTCCACTTGGCCCGTTAGGCCTTGTTGTTTCGCGTTTGCCCGAGGCTTTTGAGGTTGATTTGTTCATTGTTGCGTTCCGTGGAAATAGGGATGAGGTTTTAGGAAAAAGCCTTTGGTTCAAAGCTTTTAACCATGAGCTCTTACCTAAATAGTGTTGAAAAGCATTGATTGGATGATAGTTATGGATACTATCCTTGCACACCTCTGTACACTTATTGGTAACCGTTAGTTTTTCTGGGTTGTGGCTACTCGCCAAACTTCTTCTAGTGGGAAGAGCAAGTCTCCAAGAATCCAGGTGGTTCTTCCGGAGGATTTGTGTTCTCGGCTCTCTGTGTTAGCTGCCAGGGAGTCACGCACTGTCAGCAATATGGCAAAAGTACTTATTCAGCAGGGGGTTGAGATATTTGAGCAAGGTAAATCATTAGAACCTCGTTCACCTGACCTTTCGAATACAGAAGTCTTTAGGTCATCACTAGAGGCTCAAAAAACGAAGCGTTTGAGGGGTGCTCCACGTCGGTTGCGTTTCTTTCGACCTTCTGGCAATTAATTAAATAACTCTTTTGAAGGGTGTGTCTTTGTCCATTAATAACTGGGGTTAGCTCTAATTCCAAGAATTATTCTTTGTGCAGCTCCCGTTATGGAAGGACAGTTGGCACGGTGATTGCGACTATGCCACCAAGCAAAGAGGGCAAACGCCAAAGCCTCGCGCCCGTCTCCAGGAAGACCTATTTCGTCTATCACTTTTACAGATGTTCCATGGCAGCGATTCTTGAGTTCTCTGAGTAATACGAGGTTTTTTCTCCCTCCTCCCGCAACTAGTAAATCCAAGGGTCGAATTGAATTTCTCTCATTTAATTTGTCTAAGTCATGAGCAACTATTGCTGCGCTAAAGGCTGTAATAGTTGCCATTTGATTTACCGCTGAAAGGTTAGAAATGTCCTTTAAGCGATTTGTCAGATTGGTTTGGCCAAAAGTTTCTCTCCCGGTTGATTTCGGGGGAGTTAGATCAAAGAAAGGTTCCTTTAGCCACTGTTTGATTGTTCTTTCATCAGGGGTCCCTTTAGCAGCAGTGGTGCCATTGCTATCAAATTTCCTCGTTCCATTACTTAGTTTTTGAATAGCGAGATCAATGAGGCTATTGGCTGGACCACAATCCCATCCAGTTACATCTCTGCGACTATCGGGCCCTTTTAGAGGAGGGATGAGGGTGAGATTTGCAATGCCACCAAGATTCAAAATGGAACGCCACCCATGAATTTGATTTAACAGAGCAAAATCTGCAAGTGGGGCTAAAGGTGCTCCTTGCCCTTTAAGAGCTAGGTCCTTGGAACGAAAGTCATAGACAACAGCGCGGTTCAGAAGTTGAGCTAATAGTGGGGCTTGCAAGATTTGTAAGCTTGCACCTCGTTGATTCTGATTAGGAGCTCGATGGTAGATAGTTTGTCCATGGCATCCAACTATTGAGGATCTTTGTTGTGGATCGCATGCTTGAGCCGCAATAGAATGGATTTCAGTAATTGTTTCTGAAAGGTCTAGCCATTCTTTCCCACTTAGTTGTTTCCCTTGGCCGACGTCAATGACTATCTTTTGTAGATCGTTGGGATATGGGGTCGAAACTAGATTTAAAATTTTCCATTTTGGTTTCGCGGGATGGCCTTCAAATTGGGCCAAGACAGCATCTACTCCATCAGCACTTGTTCCACTCATCAATCCGAGCACGTGCATAGGCTTTATGTCTCAGGAAGTTTCTTTAGGTCATCCACTAGTCCCATGACTACAAGTACATGGTTTCGTTCAAGGATATAGCTAGCTGGAGGGTTCACTGTAAGTCTTTTGGTTGGACCAGCTGCAAGAACATTAACAAGGTAGTTTTTTCTTAGGTTTAAATCCCTTAGGGAACGTCCTATGAATTCATCAGGCACTTTGATTTCGTCAATACAAGTCTGATCATCGAGTTCTAGTCGTTCCATAAGATTGGGACGGACGAGCTCAAGTCCGAGTCGTTCGCCTTGCATTCTTGAGGGAAAAACAACTCGGTCTGCTCCAACCCTTTTCAACATTTTCTCGTGCAAGTCACTAGTAGCTCTTGCAATAACTTGCCTTACTCGACTTCCTTTGCTGTCTTTAGCAAGAAACGTAGTCGTGATACTAGCTTCGATTGGTTCACTGATACCAACAACGACAGTGCCCATTTCTAGGATGCCTGCTTCCCTCATGGATTCTTCATCGGTACAGTCCACAACACGAGCTTCGATAGAAGGCTCCAGTTGGCGCAACTCTTCTATAGCTTTTTCAGATGAATCAACGGCCAGGACATCTGCACCATTACTCATGAGTTCACGACAGACTGCGCTACCAAATCGTCCGATGCCGACGACAGCGAAACCGAGGGACTCAGTGTCTTGTTGTGGAGACCATTGCCACCATTGATTCATAAACTTTCCTCTGTGAATTGACGTTCAAACATAAAGGTCTTCTCGGGGATAGCCAATGCGATTGAGTTGGTGAATCCGATCTCGGTGTAAAGCTTCCCAGATGGCGCTAAGAAGCAAAAGTATGCCAAGACGACCTACAAACATTCCTACCAACAGAACTAATTGGCCAAAGTGACCTAGCTGATTAGTCACCCCTACGTCGAAACCTACAGTTGCAAAGGCGGAAATGCATGTGAATAGCATTTCAAGAAAAGAGAAAGGATTGTCTCCACCTAGATTGCTCGATATTCCAAGTAACAAGGCCATCAATAGCACGAAAAGGAACGATCCAACAGTGATTCCTACAGCTTTTAGAACAACCTTGTCTGAAATCTGACGATTGCGCAAAATTACATTTTCTTGCCCACGTAAGGTTGATCTGGTTGCGGCCATGAGGGCCGCTATTGTTGTGGTCTTAATTCCACCACCAGTACCGCCTGGACTGGCACCAATAAACATTAATGCCATCAACAATAAAAGCCCAGAATCTGAAATACTGTCTAGTGATAAGGGAAAAGTTGTAAACCCAGCTGTTCTTGCACTAACTGATTGAAATAGGGCATTGATAAGGCGTTCTAGAAAATTCATATTTGCAAGAAAGTCTGCATTCCCAAGAGTCTCTGTAATTAATAAACCACAGGTTCCAATCACTATTAGTAGAAAGGATGTTCTAAGAGTTAGACGTGTATGGAGGCTTAAATTTTGGCGTTTCAAATTGTTCCTATTACTCCAAAGATCACTAGTAACTCTCCAGCCAAGGCCTCCTAAAATTATCAGTGTGATTATTGTGCAATTGACAACCCAATTGTTGCGGTAACTCTGAAGGCTATTGCTCCAAAGTCCAAAGCCTGCATTGTTATATGCAGAGATACTGTGAAAAATGGCAGCCCATAGTCGATCACCTCGGTTGGGGATATCATTGAATCCAAAGTGATAGAGAGCTGCCGCACCCATCAGGATTAATATTGTTGCAGTTATAACAATCCCTCTAAAGGTTCTACCGACGCCCCCAACACCAAATTCATCAAGTGTTTTGCCCCTGTCAAGACGACATCTAAGTTCAGTACCTCTAACTACGAAACCTTGTAAGAAGGTTGTAATAGCCATTAAGCCCAGTCCTCCAATTAGGAGCATTGTGGCCAGTACACCTTGTCCAAATTTGGTTAAATCTGTGCCAACATCTATGACGCTAAGACCAGTTACCGTGACAGCAGAAGTTGCTGTGAAGATGGCTTCCCAAATCCCCACTTGTGCATTAGAACATAGAGGGCTTGCTAGCAAGATGGCTCCCGTAAATATCACTAATAGTCCTGTGACGACAGTAAATTGAGGTACCGTCAGTCGACGGTATCTATCTTGTGTATGTTGAATTGCTGTAGGGAATGGCAACGTTGAATTCCTTTTTTGAATCTCTAAAGATCAATGATTTGAGGGAATGCTGATTGCTGAATAAATAAATCTTGTTTCCTGAATGCTGACATATTTCGCGTTGATTAGGAACTTCCGTATTGCCAAATAATTAGAGCTGGAATCATTACGGTCATCAGAATGGTTAATCCTGCTCCGTATCGGGTGACATCTAGGAAGCGATATCTTCCTGGTCCAAATACCATGAGATTAGTTTGGTATCCCATTGGAGTAAGAAAAGATTGGCTGGCCCCAAACAACACAGTTAAGAGTAGTGCTTGAGGCGGGAGGTTCAGACTTGTTGAAAGTTGAATTGCAACAGGTGCAAAAAGTGCTACAGAGGCTGCATTACTTATGATTTGAGTAAGAATTGTTGTTGAGAGAAAGATAACTAGTAATGACGTATAAGTAGGCCATCCTGTTAAAAAGTTTTCCAGGCCATCAGCTAATACGTCAGCAAGACCTGTGGCTTGCAATGCAACACTAAAACTAGATAGTGAACCCAGCAGGAGAAACACATCTAATCGAATTGATCTTTGTACTTCTCCGGGAGGTAAACAGCCTCCTACAACCATTGCTATAGCGGCTAGAAGTACTGATGAGACGAGAGGTAATGGAGTAACTGTTGGTAGTATTAACATTGCTAAGGCAATTAAGATTGCTACTGGTTTTCGGCGCACTGTTGGTAGATCATTTTCTAATTGATCTAGGACAAGTAAATCATTGCTGGCTTGAAGGCCACGAATTGAATCGATAGGGGCTTTTAAAAGTAGTACATCCCCTTCGCGTAAGACTGCTTGACCAAGACGCTCTTGAACGGTTTGTTGCCCACGTCTTAGCGCAAGTACTGTTGCGTTATGACGTTGACGAAATCTGAGTTCTCTTAAACTTGCGCCAGCGAGAGTTGAACCTGCAGGGAGGAGAACTTCTACAGTTTTTTGAGCCTCATCTGGTTTCAAATAAGAATATTTCGCTGTTAATCCTGATTCTCTTGTTGCCAATTGAACAGTGTGTTCTTGCTGTAAACGGAGTAGATCTGCTCGAGTAATTCTTAGTAGTAAGCGATCTCCAGGTTCAATCTTTCGATCTGCGAGAGGAGGGAGTAGTCGTTCACGACCTCTTTGTAGTTCTAGTACATCAACATCAAAACGTCGTTGTAATCGACTGTTGTGAATCGATTGACCTACTAAATGAGAGTCTTTAGGGATAGTAACTTCGGTAAAGTAACCGATCCGATTTCTATCACCTCCCAATTCATCTTTTTCTCTTCCACGATCAGGTAAGAGTGATTCTGGAGCAAATAAAAGATAAGTAGTTCCTACTAGCCAGATTGGAATACCTATAGCTGTGAAGCTAAATAGTTTTAGGGAGCCATAACCAAGTTGCTGGCTGATGTCACTGATTAGGAGATTGACCGAACTTCCTAGCAAGGTAAGGGTTCCACCAATAACAGTTGCAAATGAGAGAGGGAGTAGAACTTTTGAAGGAGATAGCTTCCGACGATGGCACCATGATTCAATGACAGGTAATAGTGAAGCAACTATTGGTGTATTTGGAACTACACCTGAAATAGGAGCAACAACTAGCCCAAGGAGTGCAATTAATCTTCGTGGGGTTCGAATGCTTTCCGAGGCAATTAGTTCACGTAGACGATCAAGCGCACCACTTCGGAATAGTGCTGCCGAAACGACAAACAAACCCATTAAGGTGATTAGAGAAGGGCTGCCAAAACCTGCCAGTGCTCTTTGTGGGTCAAGAACGCCACTAGCAATTAATAGGGCAACACTAAGCAGACCAGTTAATTCGGGCGCTAGTGCGCCTGTGATGAACAAACCCACCGCAATAATTAAAACAGCGAGAGTTATTAAGGCTGGCTGGTTTTCAAGAATGGTGATTGCTGTAGTCATATAGCTAGTTTCATTAGAAGTTTTTTGGGCTGATTCGGATTTGTACGTTTAAAGACGGTCTTATCGTTTTTGATTAATAGCAATGGGATCAAGGCTTCAAAAACCAAGCACTTGCAGAACGTAAGCCTAGGGATAGTCTTGGTAATTTAGTGAGGTATGTCATTCGTCGCAATTGAAATGCAAGAGGTCCTGAAAGAGTGAGGCCAAACCCTGTCATGGTGGCATCGCCAACTCCAAGACTAAGCATTTCTCCCAGTTCTTTGAATCTGAATGGTTCGACAGGTTCACCGGCTTGCATATCTAGCAAGATTTGGGCTAAGCCCTTCCCTTGTTGAATAGCGGCCTGGGCATTTGTTGGCAAGGGTTCTTCCTCGTTGCATGCTGCATCGCCGAGAGCAAAGACGTTTTCAAGACCTTTGACTTGAAAAAAAGAATTAATAGGTAATCGAGATTGTGTGAGAGGTATCAGAGGAAATATATTTGGAATAACTGGTGACATGCCAATTGTTGATATTACTCCTATTTGGGAGAAATTATTTATTGAATAGCATTTATTTTGATAGTCTCGAACCATGAGCGTGGTTTCTGATAAAGAAATTATTCGCGTTTTTAAGTGAAGTTTAACTCCACGTTTTTCGAGAGCTTGTTCAGATTGCTCTTGATTGAATGACTTTGCATTTGGCAGAATTCTTTCTTGGCTTTCGATTAAATGTATTTTTGTTGATGATTGAAGCAAGTCAGATAACTTGCAGGCTAATTCGACTCCGGTTGGACCAGCACCAATAATTACTAGATTTTGAGAATGATTATGTGAGATTTCTCTGATGAGTTTAATTTTCTTTCTTAGAATTTCAACATCTTTTGGACTTTGAAAAGTTAAGGCATGTTCTTTTAATCCAGGAATTTCAGAATTTTTAAGTTTAGAACCTGTACAAATTATAATTTTTTTGTAGCCTAGCTTGAGTCCTGAAGATGTTACTAAGCATTGTTTAGACGTATTGATGTTTTTTACTTTGTCACTCACTAGGGAGACGCCTCGACCACTCAGTAACGTCGTGTATGGGGGCGCAATTTCCCACGGTTCAATTTCCCTGCTTAATAATTCATAAAGTAAGGGGAGGAAAACGAATCTAGGTTTTGGTTCGATAAGAATGATGGGTTTATGGTCATCTAAGCGATTTATAGAGAGGGCTGTTGTTAGCCCCGCAAACCCACCTCCGACAATGATCAAAGCATTTGAGTCGTGAGAGTTGTAGGCCATTAGTGTTGGGCCAGGGATGATTATTGAACCCTAAACAATTTCATTAAAACCGTGATATTGGAGGATGGTCTTATGACTGAACGATTTACCAAAGAGCCCCCACCTAAAGACTTTGACCAAGAAGTAGGTTTAGCTTCCATGGTTGAGGCATCAAGATCTGAGTTGGAGAGCCTTTCGCCTCAAGAACGTTTGACATGGGCTCATCACAAATTCGGGTCAGACTTTGCTTTGACGACGAGTTTTGGGATTCAGTCCAGTGTATTGCTACATATGCTTAATTCAATTGATTGTGGCTTTGCAATACCTGTGATCTGGGTTGATACAGGTTATTTGCCACCTGAAACATACCAATATGCTGAAAGGCTTATCGAGAAGTTTCAGTTAAGGATTCATGTAGCCCAAAGCAAAATTTCACCAGCGCGTATGGAGGCTTTGTACGGTCGTTTATGGGAAAACAACTCAATTGAGGATTTAGAGAGGTATCTCAAAATTCGGAAGGTTGATCCTCTTGAGAATGCTTTAGAAGAGCTAAATGTGCAGTGCTGGGCAAGTGGTGTGCGAGCTGGGCAAACAGATCATCGTCGCTCTATGACTTGGTTGGATCCAGTTAGGGGACGCCTTTCATTAAGACCATTGCTTAATTGGACTCCAAAAGAGGTTTTTTATTACATGAAAGAGAATGGATTACCTCAGCATCCTTTGTTTGAAAAAGGTTTTTCAACAGTTGGAGATTGGCACTCTAGTGCTCCTGAAGGTTCTAGCCTTAAAGGACGAGATACTCGTTTTGGTGGACTTAAGCAGGAATGCGGTATTCATCTCCCTGGATTGATGGGTGAAGGAATCTGAATTTGAAGACTACAAGGACTTGTCTCTTAATTGGCAACACACGCTGGCATTTTGCCGAGCAGAATGCTCATGGTTGGCGTTTTTCCCATCTATTGCCTTCAGAAGCTAATAGTTGGGCACTAAGAAATGATTCTCTCGTTGCGTGGGCATCAGTAGGAAGATTGCCTGATTCTTTGTTTTTAGACCCGCATCTTCGACTTGATCTCCAAGATGTTCCTTTCAATGCCGCACCCTCATGGTTGGGAATCGATAGGGCATTTGGAGTTTGGGGCGCATTACTGAGATCTGTAAGGGATGGGATTGCTGAGCAAGAGATGCTTGTTGCTGATGCCGGTACTGTTTTGAGTATTACTCGTGTTAATTCAAGAGGGGAATTTGCTGGTGGACAGTTGGTCCCAGGATTGAGATTGCAACTCTCTGCGATGGGCAATGGTACAGAGAATTTGCATGATCCTGGGATTGAACCAATTCCCTTAGACCTCTTTCCTTCTGGAACAGCTGAGGCAATGCGGCGAGGTTGTCTTCAATCTTTAATAGGAACTCTTATCGAGGCCCAGAGGGAAGTTGACTTGCCATTATGGTTGTGTGGAGGAGATGCACCAGCCCTTTTGGAGGGTTTAAGCGAGAGAGGGGTCAAAGCCATTCATTGCCCAAATCTTGTTCTGGAAGGGATGGTCGATATCTATGCTCGAATTAAGAGAGGCCCAGATCAGTAAGTATTTGGTTGGCCATGATTTCTGCCTTGACTTTCCGATAGATCAGTTCCAATTTCCCTTCCTGATCAATAACAAAGGTGTGTCGCATCATTCCCATATATTCACGACCCATAAATTTTTTTAGTCCATAGCTATCGTATGAGCTTGCGACCTCACAGGGTTCTTCGTCAGTTAGCAAGGTGAATGGAAGCTGATGTTTGTTTATGAATTTGGAGTGTGATGAGGCTCCATCTTTACTGATACCTAAGACCTTGATGTCATTACTTTGGAATAGCTTCCATTGATCACGAAAGTTGCATGCTTCCTTAGTGCATCCAGGAGTATCGTCCTTCGGGTAGAAGTAGATCACAACCCGCTGTCCTTTAAGAGATGACAGTTTGATCGGGTCGCCATCTTGATTGGGGAGGGTGAAATCTGGTGCTGGATCGCCAATTTGCAGACTCATCGACTACATGTGCTGTCAGTAGATCAAGCCTACTGTCGCTTTGGATTTTTCCTAATAATGCTCCTCTACTTCCAGTTACTAGAGATGAGGAAAAAGTCGCTAGTGGCTTTTCTTGTTTGCGTTCTAGACAGTTTTTACATTCCCGTGGCTATGTTCGCCATGCATTGTCCTGCTTATGGAATGTGCCTCCATTGGATATCCCCTTGCAAGCTCATCCCTCATCTCCTCCCGAATTGGCGAATGGGTGGGGATACATAAGTTTTAGCCATTGCAGTGATGCTTTACTGGTTGGTTGGTCTCCATGGCAATTAGGTGTGGATTTAGAACGCTCTGACCGATCCTTTGCTGCTGCAAACCTTGCAAGAAGATTTTTTGATGAAGAGTTGCAGGAAGTAATTAAATCGCTTGATTCACAGGCTTTGAGGTTGGCTGTCTTAGAGCAATGGTTAGTGAAGGAAGCAGCTGTTAAATGGCAAAAAGGAACTCTTGCTGAAGATCTGAGGCATTGGAGGTTTGATCTAGGATCTTCTTCTGCGTGTCATGATCTTTTGCATCATCGGATAGGAATACATAGGGCTCACTTCCGCGACTGGGAAATGGCTGTTGCATGTGAATTAAAGTTGATTTCCAATCCTTTAATATTGTGCTCAGTTTAGAAATTATTTCGAAACTTTAGGTTTCAAATAGATTGAATTAGGAAGTTTTATGCCTGTTAATTTTTCATTTTAATTCCGACAAGTTTCAGGTGAGTAAGTTTTTGTTTGAATTTCAGGCCGGTTGCTTTCTTTACAAGATTTTCAAATCTTATAATGTCTTTTTGTGAGTAGTCCTTTAATATCAGAGATTTATAAGGATTGCAGCTTTTCATCCATCTTTTTCGTAGTCCATCATTTATCTCTATTGCAAGGGACTCTTGCCATTCTTCAGAGTTTATTTGCCAGCCTAAGTTCTCTAAAATAATGATGAAATCTTTGTCAATTCGTTGTGAATTCATCCATTCATTTTCTTGGCTTACTAGCTTGCAAAGCAGTTCCTCATCTTGTGCTGTATCGAGTTGAGAGTTTAGGATTGCCTGGGCAGGTCCTACAGTTGGGTTGGTAATAAGTAGTCTTAGACCAGATTTTGAAGATGACTTTCTGGTGATTACTTGCCAGAGGTTTTCCTTAATGTCGGCAGATAAATCTTCATTCGTGATACGACCCCCAATTAATTCAAACATTTGTTTTGAGGGTAATTCATTAATATGATGAGATGATCTGTGTATGATTTTTGGCCTTACAATAGGGTCTAAAAAATTTAATTCATCTTCTAATCTTTGTCTTTCTTGGTTGCTGTTAATTAAGACTGTTACCCCTCCTTCAGGAGTCTCTCTAATTGGATCTAATACCCATAATAGAGATCGTCCATTAATAACAAGAACCCTGTCTTGTCTATGCCAATTCACCTCAGCCCAGAGTCGTTGTCGGAGTTTATGAAGTCTGCCAGCTTCTTGACTGCATTGACGCTCTAGCCATTGATCGAGTTTTGACGATTTGTTCGCACTATTTATAAATAATTCATTCTCCTGAGCAGATTCTGCTGCTTCAGAGAGCTGTGTTGCTCTTCGTTCAAGCATTATTGGTTTACGTTGCCCTTCCCAACCATTCAAGCTTGGTTTCCAAAAGACTTCTCCTTGAAGAGAATTTGGTAGGTATTGTTGTGAGACCCAGTTTTCTGAGAAGGAATGTGGATATCTGTAGCCCAAGCCATCTCCGAAGTATTTTTTATCTCTATTCGCATCACGAAGATGGTTAGGTACCTCTTGTTTCTGAGCTGATTTTACTGTTTTTACAGCTTCAAAGAATCCCAGAACACTGTTGCTTTTTTCTGCACAAGCCAAGTACAGGGTTGCTTGTGAAAGTGCATGGAGTCCTTCAGGTATTCCTACTCTTTCGAACGCTGCAGCACAAGATTCAACTATGACTATTGCTTGAGGGTCAGCAAGGCCAATATCCTCACTTGCTGCTATAAGCATTCGTCTGAAGATATATCGAGGATGCTCTCCGGCTTCAATCATCCTGGCAAGCCAAAACAAGGAGGCGTCTGGATCTGAACCACGCAAGGATTTAATGAAAGCACTAATTGTGTCGAAATGAGCATCACCTTGTTTGTCATAGAGAACAGCTCTCTCTTGAATCGATTCTTCTGCAGTTCTTAGATCAATTTGAATGATTCCTTCTTTGTCTGGCTCGGTGCTTTCCACTGCAAGCTCTAGGGCATTTAGAAGATTTCTTGCATCCCCATTTGCTATGTCAACTAAATGGTTTGCAGCTGCATCACTTAGGTTGACTTGACGATTCCCATAGCCTTTCTCGCAATCTTCCAGAGCTCGCTTCATTAGGAGCTGCAGATCTTTTGATTCGAGAGCCTTCAACCTGAACAGCCTTGAGCGACTTAAAAGAGCCTTGTTTACTTCGAAAAAAGGGTTTTCTGTTGTTGCTCCTATTAGGGAAAGAGTGCCGTTTTCAACCCATGGCAATAACGCATCTTGTTGAACGCTATTAAATCTGTGGACTTCATCAATGAAAAGAATTGTACGTAGGCCGTGCTTCCCCAGCCTCTCTTTAGCTGCTTCTATCTCTTGTCGTAGTTCTTTTACTCCAGCTAGTACAGCATTGAGACTACTGAAATGAGCTCTGGTTCTTCCTGCAATGATCCTGGCCAGAGTTGTTTTTCCTACGCCTGGTGGTCCGTGTAAAAGTAAGTTGCCAACACGGTCGGCGGCAATGGCTCTTCTTAATAGACGCCCTTCCGCCAAAACTTCATTTTGTCCAACAAACTCATCAAGTGTCCTAGGCCGAAGTCGTTCAGCGAGGGGAGCATTGCGCTGAAGTTGTTCTTGACTGTGGTAAGCAAAAAGATCCTTATTCAAGGAATATTTGAACCGTTAACGAATTCTTGAGCTATATAAGCGTTTCTTTTAAGAGAAGGTTGACTATCCACAATATGTATTGATTATTTTTTAACCTTTAACTGCTCAAAGTTGGCAAAGTTATCTTTGGCTAGGAATTTCCTGATCCGATTAAGTGATTACTGTTGGAGTATTCATACCTGTGATTCGTTGGACTTCTGCTAGGGAATTGATTTCGCTTATCAGGTCTGAAAGTGCTTGCTGTGGATCATGATTGAGATTCTCATTTGGTGGTACATAACGTTCTAGATATATGCGCAAAGTAGCCCCTTGTGTTCCAGTACCCGAGAGACGCACTATAACTCTGCTATTGCTTTCTAAAAGTATTCTTAAACCTTGTTTCTCTGTTGTTGATCCATCAATTGGATCGTCGTATCTGAAATTATCTGCGAATGTGACCCTTTGGCCTGCAAATTGCTGCCCATTAAGACTTGGGAGAAGTCTTTCAAGTCTGTTATAGAGAGTATTTGCTTTATCAATATCAATAGCTTCATAGTCATGCCGTGAGTAGTAGTTTCTTCCAAACCTTTGCCAATGTTCCTGCATAATTTCTTTTACAGAGCATCTTCGTTCTGCAAGAATTTGTAGCCAGAAAAGTACTGCCCATAGTCCATCTTTCTCTCTTATATGATTACTTCCAGTCCCAAAACTTTCTTCCCCACATATACTTATTCGATTTGCATCTAACAAATTACCGAAGAATTTCCAACCTGTAGGCGTCTCAAAACAATCTATTCCTAATTGCCTGGCCACTACATCTACTGCTGCGCTTGTAGGCATTGATCGTGCAACACCGGTTAATCCATTTGCATAGGCAGGGACCAGTCCTGCGTTGGCTGTAAGCACTGCAAGACTATCGCTTGGGTTTACGAAACATCCTTTTCCTAAAATCATATTTCGATCACCATCACCATCACAGGCTGCTCCGAAATCATAATTTTTATCAATTAGAAGTAGTTCTGCTAATTCACTTGCGTAAGTAAGGTTTGGATCTGGGTGCCCTCCTCCGAAATCTTGGAGAGGAACCGCATTACGAACACTCCCTTTTGGAGAACCGAGGACTTCTTCAAGTAATTTTTTTGCATAAGGACCAGTTACAGCATGCATTGCATCAAAAACTATCCCGAAGTTATTTCTCAATAAATTTTGTATTTGATCAAAATCAAAAATTCTTTCCATTAGGGAAAGATAGTCTTCCACTCCATCAATTACTTCAACAGTCATATCTCCTACCGAGAAATGACCTGTGTCGCTTAGTGGAATAGAAGGAGTGTCAATTATTTTATATTTGGTTAGATTTTTTGAATATTCATAAACAGCATTTGTAAATGATTCTGGTGTAGGTCCTCCATTGGAGCCATTTACTTTGATTCCAAAATCTCCATTTAATCCACCAGGATTGTGACTTGCAGAGAGAATGATACCCCCAATAGCTTTTCGGCTTCTTATTAAATTCGATGCTGCTGGAGTAGAAAGAATCCCTTTGGTAGTTGTTATTACATTCTTTAACCCGTGGGCTGAGCCCATCTTTAGAATCACATCAATTGCTCGTTCATTGCCATACCGACCATCCCCTCCAAGAACTAAGGTCCCACCTTTGACTCCTTGAAGAGTCTGAAAGATTGCTTCAACAAAGCTCTCTAAGTAATGCAGTTGCTCAAAATGTTTGCTGCTTTTTCTTAAGCCAGAGGTCCCTGGCTTTTGGTCAGTGAATGGGTCGGAAATCCTTATCGTCTTGAGAGTGGAGTCTGATTTTTTTGAAGAGCTCATTGAGACGTATTAAGTGGTAACAAAAAAACTAATTAATTAATTAATTAAGTTCAGATCATATTGATTGAACTGAATGAACTTTGTTGTTGGAGAAAAATACCACAAATGGATTAGATGTTAGTGGGGCATTTCGGAAGTACGTAGCATGGCAATAAACCAAAGACTGCTCAAAAAAAGAGCGGCAATAATTCCGGTTTCTATCCCTTGTCGCACCATAATGATTGGGATTGCTATGGGGAAGGCAAATGCTCCAAAAATGGGAGTCAGAGCCACAATCTTTTTAAACATTGCCGGTTGACTCCAATCAGATCAAAACCACTCGGGCTGTGATAGCTCTTTTGGAATACTGTTGTCTTCGGGTGTTGTTCGTTCGAAGTTCATTGTGATGTTGCATTTCTGTTTACCATCGGCGGCTAATGCTTCTATTGGGTAATTTTGTTTTCCATCGCGAAATGGAACTTGTAGGTGGAAGGTCCCGTCGCTTGAAAGGGGGACTTCTTCTCCTCCAATAGATAACTTTGCGGAGGGATCCGTAGAACCGTATACGATTAATTCAGCATCGGCCACTAGCCATAGAGATCTTTGACGGGGATTGACTCCACCAAGACCAGATTCATTGCGGCCACTTTCCCATAGGCCTACACCAGATTCACTAAAGTTCTTCTGCTGTGTTTGTGCTTCTTGGAATTCTTCTGAACCAATCCTTCTTTTTAGAAAATGAGTAGTAGCGGTTTGATAAAGACGTTCATGTAAACCGGTGTCTGTATCTGCTGGCTTGGATTCAACATGCGTTGAGATTGAGGTATCGCTACCAGGAGCTGTCTCTAGATTAAAGGGAACAAATTGATCAAGAACCTGATTACTTGGAGTAAGGGAAGGAACCCTGGCAGCTGATGAAAATGCTAGCGACATCCAACTACTTCCAAAGCGATAGCCGAGCTCTACTCGATAGTCTCTGTCTGACATTGGGACAGGTAGATACCATTCAGTACTGTGACTGTCTACTTGTACTTCTTGCAATGCGTGGGGGTGAGCTGTCCCATCTTTGATCCCAGTCACATCCGCTAATCGAATACAGAGTCGGTTGGCTCCTCTTGCTAAAGCTCTATTGCGATCAAGTTCTGAGATCTCCCAAAAGACGTATGCCCATTCCGGATCTCTGGGTAGAAAAACTATCCTTGTATCTTCTTGTTCAGTGCTTTGAGGCTGGTTCCCAGATTGCTTAGATGGGGCTCGCCAAAATGCCGATTTTTTTCTTTGTTCTTCCTCTTTTTTTTGCTGTTTGAGTGCGATTTCCTTGATAAGGGTTTCTTTGCTTTTTCGGCTGTAGAGAGGGACTCCTAAATCACTCGCTTTGTGACGCAGTTGACGAAGGGTCAGACGTGACAGGTCATTAGTAGTTTGGGTCACGCCTAAGAATCTCCGTTTTTGTTCGGGATCACTATTCTCTTCTGAAAGGTGCATTCTCGGATGAGGTGGTCAGGATCTACTGACTCCCAGCTCATTTTCTGGAGCCCTTTTATTTGGCTGAAGCGCTATTAAGACTGACTTTAATAAGATCATCAAGGTTGATTTCTAAAGGGGTTTTGCCAAGGACTTTGGCAATTGCTTGAAGTTGTGAGGATGCTGAAGAGAGTTGCTTAAGAAGAATAGGAATAAAAGACTTTTGCTCTCTGAGTGTTTCATTATTCCTGCACCATTCAAGAATCTCATTTTCCTCTGGGATGGAGCCTTTTATTTTGCCACCGGTAATCTCTCTAAAAGATTCAAGGCAGTGCGCAAGGATTCGTAAGTGGTGACGCTCTAAAGCCGAGAGTTTTTGTGTCCCTTCAATTTTTTGGATGTCATCAAGACTAAGAGGACTGGAGTTCAAATTCTTGCTCCCCGGATTTTGCGCTATTGGGAATGATATGGAATCCGCATGCATGTCCTGTTTGAAGACGCCATTGCACGCGTTCTATTGCACAGTCTGGGAGAGATTGTCGAATGACTTCTAACTCTTGATCACAAACTATCGGGAATGCTTCGGCGACTTTTCTAATAGAACAATGAAACCCATTCATGAACCATCCAGTACCATCAGGAGTAGGCTCACATTCAGCAAGGAAACCTTCTTTTCGTCTAATTTCAAGTAACCTTTTTAATCGTATTGCAATAGGCCCTTCTCCAATTTGCTGTCGATAGAAATTTACCTTTTCTGTAGCTTGTCTCTCTAGCAAAGCTTCTATTGTGTTTTTTTGAAGTTCGTTTTCGGCCGACTTTAAAAGTGATAGAGCAAATTCTGCATTGAAATCCTGGAAATTGCTCTGACCTTTGGAAGTTAGTTGCCACAAGTTGGAAGGTCGACCAGGACCAGATGTGAAAGAAGTTGATTGAACTAAGCCTTGTTGCTGTAAACCCCTTAAATGACGTCGCATTGCCTGGACAGAAATGCCAATACTGGAAGCCAAGTTAGAGGCACTTGACTTTCCTTCTCTCAAAAGCAAATTGAGAGTCTCTTCACGTGTGGTGGCTTGCACCTCAAATACCATTGATGGAGGATTGCCGGAAAACATGTCTCAAGTTAGTCATATTTTATAGGCAGCGACCAAGAACTGATTTGGGGATGTAGCGTCTGCTTGGAATATAGCTAAGGATGACACTGGCAAGCCTAAAGAAAGAAAGGCCCTTAACTTTTATGGTTCCTGTTATAGGCTGATAAAGATAGGAAACCACAACGTTTCGTATTTCTGCACACCTCGTATTAGTAAGCTAAGCCTTGCTCCATCCAGCAGGGCCAAGAGGCTTCCAAAACCTTTCTTCATTCCTCCTAGAAGCCGTTGTTTTTGGAACTCTCTGTTGATCCTCGTGTACTCCGATTCCATTAAGGAGTATTTGACTTGAAAAGTATGAACAGTCAAAAGCCACTCGAAGAGCTTGTTTCTCAGCCGTACAAATATGGCTTTGTCACGGATGTTGAAACTGAAAAAATTTCTAAGGGAATTAATGAAGACGTCGTAAGGTTGATTTCCGAGAAAAAAAAGGAACCAAAATTCTTATTAGATTTTAGACTTAGGGCTTATAGAACCTGGTTGGGGATGACAGAACCTAATTGGGCAAAGTTGGGATATCCTGTAATTGATTATCAAGATTTGATTTACTATGCGGCTCCAAAGAAGAGTCAGAAAAAACAAAGTTTAGATGAAGTAGATCCGAAATTGTTGGAAACATTTGATAAGTTGGGTATACCTTTAAGCGAACAAAAAAGATTATCCAATGTTGCCGTCGACGCTGTTTTTGATAGCGTTTCTATTGCAACAACGTACAAACAAAAACTGGCTGATCATGGAGTTGTGTTTTGTTCGATCACAGAAGCTGTTAATGAGCATCCAGAGCTTATAAAAAAATACTTAGGATCGGTTGTTCCCATGAACGACAATTTTTTTGCTGGCTTGAATTCAGCAGTCTTTAGCGATGGATCTTTTGTATATATCCCTAAAGGTGTAGATTGCCCTATGGAATTGTCTTCTTATTTTAGAATTAATTCCGGTGATACGGGTCAGTTTGAGAGGACGTTAATTGTTGCAGAAGAAGGTTCTTCCGTGAGTTACTTGGAAGGTTGCACTGCTCCAATGTTTGATACAAATACATTGCATGCTGCAGTTGTTGAATTGGTTGCTCTAGATAATGCATCTATTAAATATTCAACTGTTCAAAACTGGTATTCAGGTAATGAAAAAGGAGTTGGTGGTATTTACAATTTTGTAACCAAGAGAGGGCATTGTAGAGGTATTAGAAGCAAAATTAGTTGGTCTCAAGTTGAAACAGGTTCCGCAATAACCTGGAAGTATCCAAGTTGTGTTCTCCAAGGGAATGAATCAACTGGTGAATTTTATTCTGTTGCTCTTACTAACAACTATCAACAGGCAGATACAGGTACAAAGATGCTTCATGTTGGCTCAAATACACGTTCGACGATAGTTAGTAAGGGTATAAGTGTTGGTAGATCGACTAATAGTTATCGTGGCTTAGTTCAGATGGGGTCAAAAGCTGTTGGAGCAAGGAATTATAGTCAGTGCGACTCAATGTTGATTGGTGATAATGCATCAGCAAATACTTATCCGCATATCCGCTCTCAGCAGCCAGAAGCAAGAATAGAGCATGAGGCAAGTACCTGCAGAATTTCAGAGGAGCAATTATTTTATCTTCAAAGCAGAGGAATAGGATTCGAAGAAGCAGTATCAATGATGGTTAGCGGATTTTGTAGAGATGTTTTCAACCAATTGCCAATGGAATTTGCTGCTGAGGCAGATAAATTGCTTGCTTTAAAGTTGGAGGGATCTGTGGGTTAAAGATTACCTTGTTACATTTTAATGTCGATTTTTCCATCATCACGCTTTCAATTTTTTAAGTGATCTCTTCAGAAGCACCCCTAATTCTTGAAATTTCTGACCTTCATGCTCGAGTTGAGGATCAGGTAATTCTCAATGGTGTGAACTTGGTTTTACGCGCTGGTGAAGTACATGCGTTGATGGGTAGAAACGGAAGTGGGAAAAGTACCTTGGCAAAGGTTCTTGCAGGTCATCCTTCATATGTAGTGACAGCTGGATCTGTAAGGTTTAAGGGAGAAGATCTCCTGAATCTCACCCCGGAAGAAAGATCTCGTATAGGGGTGTTCCTTGGATTTCAATATCCCGTTGAAATCCCTGGAGTTAGTAATTTGGAATTTTTGAGGGTTGCAACCAATGCACGTCGCCAACAGTCTGGACGGTCTGAGTTAGATACTTTTGAGTTTGAGGACTTTGTCCATGAGCGATTAAAGGTTGTACAGATGGACCCAGCTTTCCTTGAGAGAAGTGTTAATGAGGGTTTCTCTGGCGGGGAGAAAAAACGCAATGAAATTCTTCAGATGGCTTTATTAGAACCATTGATTTCAATACTTGATGAAACTGATTCGGGTCTTGATATAGATGCATTGCGAATTGTCGCCTCGGGGGTTAATCAACTAGCAACTCCTGAAACCGCCACTTTGTTGATAACTCATTACCAGCGTTTATTGAATGAGATTAAACCTGATTTTGTACATGTGATGTCTAATGGAAGGATTTTGCGCACAGGAGGAAGTGAGCTTGCATTGAAGTTAGAACAATCTGGTTATGAATGGGTTGATGAATCTTTCGCCAATCAGGAGGCAGATTGATCATGCTCGCGACAAGGAAGTGGCTAGAGGCTTTGAGTTCTCCTAATGGTGTACTTAAAACTGTTCAACGAAATGGTCGACAACATCTTTCGAAGATAGGAATGCCTGCCAGGACACAGGACCCTTGGCGATTAGCTGATTTGACACGTTTGGAAGAATTGCTGTCATTACCGGTTTCTTCAGAAACGCTTAATTCTTCTTCTTCTGAACAGGACTCATTGCCTGTTGTGCCGCAAGATAGATTTCGCTTATTTTTAGACTCGAGAAGTGACCTGGGATCTTTATCTTTACCTGACGGATGTCGTTTACTTTCTAATGATGAACTTGAGAGATTTCTTGGTCAAACTCTTGATAAATGCCCTTCAACTACTGAGTGGCCTATAGCAATTAACCAAGCTTCTGCAAGTTGTGTTTTGGGTCTTTTAATTAGTGGAAAGAAAGTTCCTCCGATTGAAGTGATACTTCGAGCTAATTCCAATGAACTTATGCCGACACGACTATTAATTATTTTGGAAGAGAAGGCTGAACTCGATCTTTTGCAAGTTTTTCTTGGGGAAGCTAATTCAGCACAAAGTCATTTGTTAGAGATTCATGTAGGGTCCGATGCGAAGTTTACTCATAGTTGGCTTGCAAGGGGAAGTGGAGATTCAAGCCTGATGTCTCAAATTAGTGTTCAACAAGATTTGAATAGCGAATACGCATTAAACTTTATTCAGTATGGCTGGGAATTTGCAAGATTCGAGTCATCTTTATTGCAAGTAGATGGTAATGCAAATTCGACAATCAGAGGCTTGCAGATCACAAAAGGTATTGAACAATCAAGCACTCATTCAACAGTTAGATTCGATGGCCCGGAAGGTTCATTTGATCAATTGCAGAAATCAGTTATTTCAGGATCTTCCCACTCTATTTTTCATGGATTAATTGATGTTCCAAAGATTGCACAGAGGACCAATGCTTCCCAATTAAGTCGTAATCTTCTGCTTTCTGATCGAGCGAGAATTGATACCAAGCCAGAGTTGAAAATAGTTGCAGATGATGTCAAGTGTGCACATGGAGCAACAGTCAGTCAATTACAACAGGAAGAACTTTTCTATCTTCAAAGTCGAGGGATCGAATCTAAACAGGCAACTAATCTATTGTTAAAGGGCTTTTGTTATGACATATTTGAAAATTCACCAGTTGAATTGGAGAATTGGATCAATCTCGATCAGCTTCTTGTGAGTTTACAGTGAACGAAATCTCTATAGAAAATCTAGCTGAAACCACAAGAAATGATTTTCCACTTCTTGTTAATAAGGACTCGTCAACAACCCCATTTATTTATTTTGATTATGCCGCAACTAGTCAAAAACCTTATCAAGTATTAAAAGCACTTGATAACTATTATAGCAATGAAAATGCTAATGTTCATAGGGGTGCTCACCAACTAAGCGCAAGAGCAACTCAATCTTTTGAAAGAGCGAGAGATATTACTGCAAGATTTGTTGACGCAAGCTCTTCAAATGAAATTGTTTTTACTCGAAATGCAACTGAAGCCATCAACCTTGTTGCACATTCTTGGGGTGATTTCTTAATCTCTGAAGGGGATGAAATATTGCTAACTGTGATGGAGCATCATAGTAATCTTGTCCCTTGGCAATTGTTAGCAAAAAGGACAGGATGTCTACTTCGATATATAGGCCTCACACCTTCAGGAGAGTTGGATATCTCAGATTTTTGCTCAAAATTAAATCAGCGAACGAAACTAGTTAGTTTGGTTCATGTTAGTAATACTTTGGGTTGTTGCAACCCAATTGCTGAGGTAGTAAATATAGCCCATAAATCTGGGGCTTTGGTTCTAGTTGATGGGTGCCAAAGTTTGGCCCATAGAAAAGTTTCTGTGAAAGAATTGGATATAGATTTCCTTGTAGGTTCTTCCCATAAGCTTTGTGGCCCAACTGGTATTGGGTTTCTTTGGTCACGGGAAGAAATCCTTGATCAGATCCCTCCTTTCCTGGGTGGTGGTGAGATGATCAAAGAAGTATTTCTAGACAAAAGTACTTGGTCAGATCTGCCGCATAAATTTGAAGCTGGTACGCCTGCAATTGGAGAGGCGATTGCCATGGGTGAGGCTCTTAATTATCTAGATAACTTAGGCTGGGAAAGAATTCAGGGTTGGGAGAGACAGCTTACTCGACATCTGTTTCAAGCTTTAAATTCTATAAAAGGCCTTCGAGTGCTTGGCCCATCGCCAGACCAGCAATTAGACAGAGGTATTTTAGCATCTTTTACTATAGATAATATTCATTCAAATGATATTGCTTCATTATTAGATGCCAGTGGGATTTGTATTCGTAGTGGACATCATTGTTGTCAACCTTTGCATAGACATTATGGATTAAATTCTACAGCTAGAGCAAGTCTTAGTTTTACTTCTACGATTGAAGAAATTGATAATTTCTATGAAGAATTAATTTCTATAGTTAATTTTCTAAACCAGCATAATTAGAGATTTAGATGTTTTCTGAAAAATTGTTCTGTCTTTTCAAGTACTTTGATTTGAACTTTACTGTCTCTAAACCCATGACCTTCTTCTGAGAAAGTATGTAGTTCTACAGGAATATTGTTATTTTTTAATGCTGATACCATGCGTTGTGTTTGTTGAAAGGGAACAACTTTGTCTTTGAGTCCCTGGAAGAAGATTACTGGACAATTGATTTTATTTGCGTTCATTAATGGTGAGCGTTCGATGTAAAGTCTTTCTTGTTGAGGGAATTCCCCTATTAAGCTATCTAAGTAGCGAGCTTCGAAACGATGAGTACTTTTAATCATTGATGTGAGATCACTTACGGCATATCGGCATGCACCTACTTTGAAAATGTCGGTAAAACATAGACACGATAATGTTGTAAACCCTCCTGCACTTCCTCCTTCAATTGCAACTTGACTGCTGTTTGCTTTGCCACATTGGATTAGTGTTTTTGCTGCGTTAGCACAGTCATGAACATCAACTATGCCCCATCCTTGTTTAAGTCGTTCTCGATATCTGCGCCCAAACCCGGTGGATCCTCCATAGTTGACATCCACCACGGCCCAACCTCTGGAAGTCCAGAATTGGATTATTTTGTTGAACCCTGGGTTCGTCATACTGGTCGGCCCACTGTGACTTTTCACAAGTAAAGGAGGAGTCCCTTCACAGTCTCTAGTGGGTGGGTAATACCAGGCATGGGTTAAATGGCCTTGGTAGCCCTCAAACCAGATAGCTTCAGCGGTACTTATTTCGTCTTCCTTCAATAAAGGAGGTGAGCTGGGTGAGTGACTCCAGCTTTTTTGAGCTAGATCTATTTCGAGTAAACCATTCCCTTTCACAGGATTGCTTGCAATTAGAACAGCCCTTCCCTGGGTTGCTTTTAAACCACTTAGATCGTCAAAGGGTTGGTCAATGTTTTGAACCGTCCCTTCTTTGTCAAGCATTTTTAGACTCCAACGCCCGTTCTTGCAAATAGATGCAAGAACTTCTTCTCCAGCCCATGCAGTGGTACTCATTCCATATACCCATTGAGGCATGGCTGTTTCAGCCTCCATCGGCCAAAGGGAATTCCATTTGAGTGGTTTTGTGGAATTTGTAGGAATGGATACCATCAGATTCCACCAGCCAGAGCTGTCTTCTGCGATCAGTAGTTCTTCAGCAGTTGACCAGATTGGTTGAAAAACAGATATTTGAGTGGTCTCCTGATCTTGTCTCCCTGCAATTAGAACTTTGTTTTGGAAGGTTCCTTTTTTATCGATTTTTGCTAACCAGAGTTGGCTCGAATCCCAGGGCATCCAAGGTTGTTGCCATTCAACCCAGCTAATTTGATCACCACTTGGACTTATTGCTGTATAACCAGCGAAGTCAAGTGCTTCATGAAGGATTCTAGGTTCTTGTTCTATCTCATTTAATGCAAATTCCACTAGGAAGTCTTTATTGCCTGATTCCATTACTCCAATCCATCTCTTTCTATTGAAATCGATTAGACCGTCTGCAAGAGCAGATGCACCTATTCGGGAAAGTCTTTTAGCTTTTTTTATTGGCTTCAGCCAGTTTTCTTCTGTTGCAATTATCTGATTTAATCCTTCCCATGATTGATACCAAAGACAGCCATCAGAATCGTCAATCCAGGCAACATGTAATTGATCTCCTTCGGTTGCTGTAGTAAAAACACCCCCTCCATAGTCATGAACTCTGCTTCGGAGATTGATTGGCGAAAGTGTGAGTTCTTGTGGAGTCAGGTCTTTACGGAACCATGGTCTGATAAGGAGAGTGGTTCGACCTCTTTCTTCAGGCCGTTGTTCTAGCCAAGCAACCCAATCGTTAATTAGACAAGGTTCTTTGAAAGTTGGGTTTTCTGCTAGAGCAAGGGTTGCTGAAATTGCTTTTTTTAGATTTTTGGGTTTCTGAAAACTAAAACTTGTCATTTCTATTGGGGAATTTGTTGATTGGTTCTTTTGGCTGCCTAAAATCAATTATCTAATCAGATTTAGGTATTCCCTTGGCTAGAAGCTTTGCTCAGTTGGCCCGAAATGCTGAAAAGGACAATGCTTCTGTTGCTGTCCCAAAGGAGGCTTTGGATAACCCACCTCTTGAGATATATAGACTCGGTGACAAGG
Organism: Prochlorococcus sp. AG-363-O16; assembly: GCA_003280095.1. Taxonomy (GTDB): domain Bacteria; phylum Cyanobacteriota; class Cyanobacteriia; order PCC-6307; family Cyanobiaceae; genus AG-363-J23. Next base: position 136,686 of record QCGA01000001.1, on the reverse strand, counting down.
TTTTGAGGAAAGAAGCCAGAAGGATTAGCAAGGTTGATGAATCTGTCAGGGAATTAGCAAGAGACATGCTTCGTAGCATGTACTCTGCCCAGGGCATTGGTCTTGCTGCTCCACAAATAGGTATTCATAAGCAGCTTTTAGTTATAGATCTAGATATTGAGAACCCAACCACTCCACCACTTGTATTGATCAACCCTGAGATCATTGCCTCTAGTGCCACACTTGAAACTTATGAAGAAGGCTGTTTGAGTATCCCAGGGGTTTATTTAAATGTCGTAAGGCCAGCTTCTATAAAGCTCAGCTTTAGAGATGAGATGGGACGTCCTAAAAAAATGAATGCTGAGGGATTAATAGCTAGGTGCATTCAACACGAGATGGATCATCTCAAGGGTGTCTTGTTTGTTGACCGTGTCACTGATAATGAAGGTCTAGGTCGTGAATTATTTGAACATGGTTTCCATACAGAAGATGTGCGATCAGTCTCTTAGCTCAAGTTTCGGTTAACTTTTCAAAATTGGCTGCGCCGAGAATTTATCTGTGAATTGAAGACTCTTCTAAAGGGGCACAGCTTGCTAAATTTGTATGCTTAAAAATTCTATTCTTTTATGTCTCAGATTACGGTTGGCGAAAATGAGGGTATTGAATCGGCTCTTCGTCGCTTCAAGCGGCAAGTATCGAAATCTGGAATTTTTGGAGATTTTAAGCGCTTACGTCACCATGAAACACCAATAGAAAAATATAAGCGCAAGGCTCAACTGCGTCGCCGCCGTCGGTGAATTCCTGAATAACCGTTTTTCACCTTGCTTCTTCATTACTGTGAGAATTTAAGCAAGGATCGGGTGTATTTACTCGTTGTTTCTTTGTGAGATAGGACCAAACTATAAATAGATAAGTGCTTTGTAACTATGGCAAAGAGTTTTCAAGGGTTTCGTCATTGGCTTTCCCAGGCCTTGGAGTTCACCTTGGGCAACCCAAGTGATCACAGGGTTACGCCTCCCCCAATAGGCCCTCAACCTTATTCAGAAAAGCCATTGAAGTCTTATTTTTGAAGCCAACTAATTACTTCTTTTGAAGTTACAAGCCAAACCCTGATAAGTCCTGTAAAGGCTTGTCGAAGGTTTGGTTTGTTTGTTTGTTGAATTCTGATCCGCTTTCTCCGCCGGTTCTTGAGCTTTGCAGCATTAATGCGTCAAATATCTAACCCCTCCTGGCTTTCTTCCCCTTATGGCTAGCGAAACTATTTTTTCTCGCATTCTTGATGGAGAGCTTCCTTGTGATGAGGTTTACAGTGATGAGCACTGTTTAGCTTTTAGGGATGTACAACCTCAGGCTCCTGTTCATGTTTTAGTTATTCCTAGGAAACCTCTGGTGAATCTTTCAGAAGTTGAATCACAAGATCAAATGCTTTTAGGACATTTGCTGTTAGTTGCATCAAAGGTTGCCCGTAAAGAAGGAATTTCTAGTTGGCGCACGGTTATTAATAATGGTGCTGATGCTGGTCAGACTGTCTTTCACCTTCATGTTCATGTAATTGGTGGTCGTTCACTGTCTTGGCCCCCCGGTTAGGCCGGCTTATAGCAAGAATGTTCAAATGATTACTACAACAAATAGAGAATCCTCTAAGGGTTTAAGAAGTCAGGTGGGCAAGCTTCGTCGTTTGGCTCAACCCTTCTTTTTGCCTCTTGATCAGGCCAATGGATGGCAATTTATTTGGCTTTTGATTTCCTTACTTTTTTGTGTGGGTGGGATAGTTTTAGTTGGAATAACAGGATTGATTGAGATACTTGAGAGAGCACAACCCTTACTTACTGAAAAGTATTTTAGTGGAGTAGTCGCTACTGTCGTCAATATTTGGCAGTCCTTTTGGGGAGTGATTTTCTCAGTTCTTTTTATCGTAGGTGCTTTAAGTTTTTTTGGTTTTCGTCAACAGTTAAGGAATGGACGTTGGGTACATTGGTTGTTTCTTGGTGTGATTGTATTAATGCTATTAGCCGTGAATGGAATAAATGCAGGAATAGGATTTATTGCACGTGATCTTACTAATTCTTTAGTGGCCAAACAGGAGGAGGGGTTTTATAGGGTCTTAGGAATCTATGCTTGTTGTTTTGTCGTTGCTTTGCCTATTCGTGTTTCTCAGATTTTTTTCACATTAAAACTTGGTCTTATTTGGAGAGAATGGCTATCTAAGAGTCTTATTAAAGATTATATGAATAATAGAGCTTATTATATTTTAAATCCCAATGATGAATTGGCAACCGATGTTGATAATCCTGACCAAAGGATTACTGATGATACTAGAGCATTTACAGGACAAAGTTTACAATTCACTCTTGGGATTTTTGATGCTCTTTTAACCTTTTCGCTGAATATAATTATTCTTTGGAGTATAAGCACAAAGCTTACACTTTCATTGTTTATATATGCAGCATTTGCTACTACAGTATTGATTGTATCTGGTAAAAATCTTGTAAGAATTGACTATGATCAGTTGCGTTATGAGGCTGACTTTCGTTATGGATTGGTTCATGTAAGAGATAATGCAGAATCTATAGCTTTTTACGCTGGGGAAGAGCCGGAAGTTTCGGAAACAAAGAGGCGTCTTGGGGAAGTTGTCCGCAACTTTAATCTTTTAATTATCTGGAGAGTAATTATTGATGTAATGCGTCGTTCCATTGGCTATGCAGGTAATTTTTTCCCATATCTAGTTATGGCTGTCCCTTATTTTGCTGGTGAGATTGATTATGGAGGATTTATACAGGCTAATTTTGCTTTTGGGATGGTTGAAGGGTCTTTATTTTTCGTCGTAAATCAAATTGAGGAGCTCGCAAAGTTCACTGCGGGGATAAGTAGATTAGAAGGTTTTCAATCAAAGATTGAACAAGTGAGCCGAAATGCTATACCACTTAATGAGAGAACTTCTGATTTCACAAACTCTATTCTTGTTCAGAATGCTGATTTGTATCCTCCTGGAAGCGAAACGCCTATAGTTAATTCATTGAATTTAAGCATTCAAGAAACAGACCGTCTTTTAGTAGTGGGACCTTCAGGTTGTGGAAAGACCTCTTTATTGAGAATGATTAGTGGTCTATGGACCCCACGCCAAGGTCTTATTCAAAGGCCAAAGATTGGAGACCTTTTATTTATCCCACAGAAACCTTATATGTTACTTGGATCCCTCAGGGAACAGCTCTGTTATCCAACCTCAGAGGAACTCTTTAGTGATGATCAATTGCGTTCTGTTTTGGCTGAAGTGAATTTGCATCAACTAATTGAGCGATACCCCGATTTGGATGTAAAACAAGATTGGCCACGTATTTTGTCCTTGGGAGAACAACAAAGATTGGCATTTGGACGATTACTTTTGAATGCTCCTAGATTTGCTGTCCTTGATGAAGCAACAAGTGCTCTGGATGTGAAAACAGAAAAACATCTATATCAATTGTTGAAAGAGCGTGACCTTGCTTTTATAAGTGTTGGTCATAGGCCAACTCTTATAGAATTTCATCAGTCTGTGCTCGAATTGGTAGGAGATGGCAAATGGCGTCTCTTCCCAACGTCAAGTTATGACCTTGAACGATCCTGAACTTATTCGATGAATCAAATTAACGAAGACCTTGTCGATTCTCAGGACTCTCCCTCTGAAGCTGAGGAGGTTGAGGAAAACCCATCAACGTTGTTGAATTCGGCGACTACACCTGACGTTCCTGATTTTGGTTGGAGTACCTATGCGGAAAGGATCAACGGTCGTTTCGCAATGGTTGGTTTTTTGATGCTTCTCCTAATCGAGATACTGTCGCATGATTCTTTCCTTCACTGGATTGGATTTCTTCTTTGAAAAATTCCATTTAGATTGAAGATTTAGTTAGATAAACGAAATAAGTCGGTTTCCCAGAGGCCGTCTCTACTAACTTGAACAGCAAGGACGCGACCCTTGCCGTCAAGACTTACCTTTCGAGGAATACCTTTTCGCTTCAGTTCAAGTTGTTGTAAGGTTCCTAGCCTCCTTCTATACAGCAACAATTCAATTTGGTTTGCGCGTTGCCTGATTATTGCCATACGTTCTCCATTTGCACTGATGCTGACGCTTAGTGGTTGGGCATCAGGTCTATTGACTCCTGGAATGGGGATAGCTTTTCGGGTTCTTAAGTTGATTAATTCTATTTTTTCTTTTCCATTTGAATTAGATAAAGTCACTAGCCAATTCCTTTCTAAGTCCGGTTCTTTTCTGCTGTTTGAAGATGTTAATAGCATTCCATTTAACCCATTTAAGGGCTGAATACTTCCTCCTTGATTGCAACCACCAAGAATTAAAAGCAGTGGGAAGTAAATAAAAAAAATACTTTTGTTTAGCCTTATTTTAAGATTTCTTCTCATGATTATTGAGAAGCACTTGGGAGTGCTTCTCTCCCAGGGACAACATCTGCATCAATCTTTTGCCTTAAGTCAAAAACTTCTACACGCCATTTTCCTTGAATTGAACTTTGTATGGCTATTTGTCGTGCATCTGGTGAGAGGCTGACTCGAATTGGGTCTCTATTAATAGGTAGTTGGATTCTGTGGAGTCTTCCTTTAGTTCTGTCTTCAATAATCACCTCGCGTCGATTGTTTCGTTGGATGATGACTGCTAGATATCTTCCAGTCCAACTTAGAGAAGGGGAGCCATGAGCTTGGTAGCGGTTTAGATGTCGTGTAGGTAGGAATTTTCCTTGTCTTAAGTCTTGGACTTGAACGGTTGCTCTGCCTTGTTGGTCGACAATTATCGCGAGGTTTTCGCCATTGCCGCTTAGAGCAGCATCTCTTTGATTTTGTTTGAAGACTCCCAGGGACGGCGCAGTTTTAACCGAAGTTGAACAACTCGCAAGGGACATGCAGATTAAACACAAGCAAAATTTCTTAAGATTGGATTTAGTCGTCGAAGCGTGAGTTGTTGTCACGAGGTTTTGGCCTGTTTGGGCTAGGACGCCTTGATGATGAAGTTGATTCTTGAGGCCGGTTAGATCTGCTTGATCTGGAAGGCCTTCGACCCTCTGTGTTTATTGGGCGACCACTTGACGGTGAGAAGGCGGCGTCTTCGGCTTCATTTCGAATAGGTGCTCCTTGGGGAACTCCAGGGGATGAAACGTCTTTTCGACTTGATGCCCTTTTGATGTCTCCATTTAGGGGGCGTTGTGTTGTCCTTGGTCCTTGATTTTGTAATGGCCGGCTACCTCTTCTCTGTTCTTGACGTAAGTTTCGTCTATCACCGAATCTTGTTTGTTTTCTATTTAAATCATCATCTTGTTCACGGAATCTTGAAAAACGTCTGGATCGTTCACTGCTGCTTCCCCAAGAATCTTCATTTCGCCTAGTCCTTCGGCTCTCAGCTTGTTCTGGAATGGCAGCTCTGGAAGTACGTCTAGGTCTATATAAGTCTTCTTCTGAAAACTCTTGTTGACCAGAGAAACGCCTTGATGGGGAATTTGCGTCTTCAAATTGTTCGTAATTGTCGTCCCATTCATTGCTCGACCTCCTTCCCTGCATTCGCTGGGAAGGAGGGTCGTCATCGAAATATGAGGATTTTCTGGCCTGATCTGTCGCAACTCCTCTTAGGCGAACACTCTCATAGCCAAAAAATACAGTTGTTCCTGCGAGAAGGAATTGACCGAATTGCAAAATTGGATCAAGTCGCCAACCTTGAAAGAACAGTATTCCGCCACAAAGAAGGCCAATGGCTGCAAAAAAGACGTCGTAGTCCCTTGCTAGGGCTGGCTTGAAACTTCTCATGAAATACAAACCAGCTCCACACACTGCAAGGACGATGCCTACAATGCTGGCCCAGTTAAGACTCGCATTGACCAAAGCTTGACTCCTTAAACTTCAGGGAAAGAGGGAAAAATATCCTTTGTGATGACAGTCTAAGAAGCGTAGCCAGTGGTTTCGAATCTCAAGACCTAGTTAGCTGATCTTTTTGACTAATCCAAACTAGTGCGAATGCAGCGGGCGCAACAATTAGGATTCCTGCCCAGATGATGCTACCTACTGCACCTTCGACAGAATTTTTCCAGACTTCCTGGGAAACGTTGAGCAAAAGATCTAATGAAGAGAAATTCATGGCAGGTTTTGACTTGAGCAAGACAAGACTCACCCAATCCTAGTAATGAAGTGCGACTTTCTACGATGTATTCGTTGATGCTTTGAGCTTTGTGACTCCTTTCTTGGTTGAAATCTTGCCAAAACTCCATTTTTGCTTGGGTCTACTGCTTGCGGCTTGGACACTTGCTTTTTTGTCCAGGATCATCTTGACCTGGTATCCGGAGGTAAATCTCTCTAAAGGAGTGTGGTTGCTAGTTGTCTGGCCAACAGAATCTTTGCTTTCATTTACAAGAAAGTTTGTTGCTCCATTAGGGGGAGTAGATGTAACCCCAGTTATTTGGCTGGGACTGATAAGTCTTTCTAGAGAGCTTTTAGTTGGACAACAAGGAGTTGTGTCTCAGATCTTGCTTAAGAGTCAGCATATGGGCTAAGGGGGTTGGGTTAATTCAACATTTCCTGCTCAACAAATTTTGTGTGAATATCTCCTCTGAGGAACTCTTTTCGATTCAATAGTCGCAGGTGGAAATCGATGGTAGTTGGTATACCAGTTACGGCACATTCATTGAGTGCTCTCCGCATCCTTTTGAGGGCTGCTTCACGGTTGTGACCCCACACAATCACTTTTCCGATTAGTGAGTCGTAAAAAGGAGGGATGTCATAACCGGTATAAACATGACTATCGACACGAATTCCAGGACCGCCTGGAGGTAACCAGCCAGTAATTCTTCCAGGCGCGGGACGGAAGTTGTGCTTGGAATCTTCAGCATTTATGCGGCATTCGATTGCATGACCATTAATTTGAATATCTTTTTGGTTGATTGTTAAGGGTTCTCCTCCGGCTATTCGAAGTTGTTCAGCAATTAGATCCACACCAGTCACCATCTCAGTTACTGGATGTTCCACCTGGATTCTTGTATTCATTTCCATAAAATAGAAAGATCCACTTCTATCAAGTAAAAATTCAACAGTTCCTGCGCCTTCGTATTGAATACTTTTTGCGGCTGCAACAGCTGCTTCTCCCATTTTCTGCCTCATGGATGAGTCGAGAGCAGGACTTGGTGACTCTTCAAGCAGTTTTTGATGTCGTCTTTGCACGGAGCAATCACGTTCACCTAGATGAATCACATTGCCATGTTGATCAGCCAAAATTTGTACTTCTACATGTCTAGGGCGGTCAATAAACTTTTCCATGTAAAGCCCAGCATTCCCAAAGGCAGCTTCTGCTTCACCTTGTGCAGCCTTAAAAAGTGTGTCTAGTTGATCAGGTTTATCTACAAGACGCATGCCACGTCCACCGCCACCGGCGGTGGCTTTGATCATGATTGGATATCCCATCGTCTTTGCGAGCGCAGCAGCTTCTTCAGGATTAGCAAGCAAGCCATTGCTTCCTGGGACCGTGGGAACCCCAACTTTGTCCATTGTTGCCTTCGCTGTGGATTTGTCACCCATTGAGCGAATTGCATTTGGAGAGGGGCCGATAAAAGTGATTCCGTGGTCTCTACAAATTTCTGCGAATTTGTCGTTTTCTGCTAAGAATCCATATCCAGGATGTATAGCGTCTACACCCCTTGAGGTTGCTGCTGCAAGGATGTTGGGAATGTTTAGATAGCTTTTGCTGCTGGGTGCATCTCCTACACAAACTGCTTCATCAGCAAGTTGGACATGAAGAGCATTTCGATCAACTGTGCTGTAAACAGCAACTGTTGGTATCCCCAGTTCCCTACAACTGCGGAGAATTCTCAGTGCAATTTCGCCACGATTGGCGATGAGTACTTTGCCTATGGGCATCCTGCATTATCCAGGCTTTTGGCGGATCGTATCAGCGCTTAGGTCTATTGGAACTAGTTCAACGATTTAACATAGGCCGTTATGATCCAATTCGACGCAGTCCAAGGACCAAGTCAATTACTAAGCGGATGTGGTGGAATTGGTAGACACGCACGTCTAAGGAGCGTGTGGCTTCGGCCTTGCGAGTTCAAGTCTCGCCATCCGCATTTTCCAATTACAACTTGATTGCTTTGCCTTCGAAATTTCATCAGGAGGCTGGGGTAGTTGTCCTGGTCTCAAATGGACCTGGAGAGTTAGCTACTTGGGTTAGGCCAGTTGCTGAAAATCTTCACAGCAAGTTACTGATGCGTCCGTTTGCTGAAGATGCATCTTTGGGTTTGCGGTTGGTTTTGGTTCCATGTCCTAACGCAACAGGGAGTGAGTTCAACGCTGCCTCTAGCTGGGGGCAATTTGAGCAAATATATCCCGCAAAATATTTTTGGAATTTGTTGTGTTTCCCTCGTCGCTATGGCCCTTGGCCAAGTAAGGGGATTGTGGTTTTCCTTGGTGGGGACCAGTTTTGGAGTGTATTGCTTTCGGCAAGACTTGGTTATCGGCATTTGACTTATGCAGAGTGGATTGCTCGATGGCCCCAATGGAATGATTGCATCGCAGCAATGTCTCCGAGAGTCAGAGACCTTGTGCCAAGGAGGTTTCGGGAAAGATGCGTGGTTGTGGGGGATTTGATGGCAGATCTTTCAGGCTTTTCTATGAAAGATTCACCTCTTCCTTCAGGAGAATGGGTTGCTCTGTTGCCAGGTTCAAAAAAGGCAAAGCTTTCAGTAGGGGTTCCTTTTCTTTTAGAGGTTTCTGATCGTTTGGCAAAACTGAGGCCAGGTTGTCGTTTCCTTTTACCTGTTGCCCCCACAATTAGTGTTGATGTTCTTGAAAGTTTTAGTGGTTCAAAGAATCCGATTTCTTCTTTGTATCAATCATCGATTGCAAAGGTTAGTTCTAACGGCTCGGATAATTCTTTGAGAACGATTACCACAACTCAAGGTACTCAAATTTCCCTTGAGGAGAGTAATCCTTCTTATGGTTCTCTAAGTCAGTGTGCTTTGGCTTTGACAACTGTTGGGGCTAATACCGCTGAGCTCGGTGCATTAGGGGTCCCAATGATTGTTATCGTTCCAACTCAGCATATTTCAGTAATGCAAGCTTGGGATGGTGTACTTGGCCTCTTGGCTCGAGTCCCTTGCTTCAGAAGGTCTATAGGACTCTTCGTAAGTGCTTGGAGGCTCCGTAAGGGTGGTTTTATGGCTTGGCCGAATATTTCAGCAGGTAGACAAGTGGTGCCCGAACGAGTTGGCAAAATCTTACCTGAGGACATCGCCTTAGAGGCTTCGGGCTGGCTATCTGAGCCAGAACGGCTAAAGGGGCAAAAAGAAGATTTGAGGGCCCTAAGAGGACGTCCTGGAGCCGTTAATGCCTTGACCGATGAGATAGTAAGCCTTCTCGAAAGGCTTTATATATGAAATTCTTATTGATCAATGTAAATTTTTCTTGGTAATCTTTGTCTGTTAACTTAACTCTAATATTTTAATTAAAGCTATTTGATGGTCCATTGGTATTTAGGATTAGAGATGACAACACAGGAAGAATGGAGGTCAAAATCAACTCCCTAACAAAATGAGGTAACTCGTAAAGGGGGGAACAGGAAGACCCTTTACAGTCACTTATTGGAATCATAAAGATGTGGGTATTTACTATTGTATTTGTTGCGATCAAGCTTTATTTGATTCCTAGACAAAATTTGATTCCGGGACCGGTTGGCCCAATTTTTTTTATGGTATAGAAATTAATGCCATAAATATTAAAACAGGTAATAGTTATGGCATGCAAAGGTTAGAGATTAACTGCTCAAGTTGCAATGCGAATTTGGGACATCTTTTTATGATGGGCCTAACCCAACTTGTATAAGATATTGTATTAAATAGTGGTTCTTTGGGATTCAATAAAGAGGAATAATTTACTTTAAAGCTAATAATTACCATGGATCTTCCAGTTCAGTTGAATTTTGTTTTTTGTTATCATCACTTTCCTTATTTTTTTGTTTTAGATCAATCGGCTCTACGTCTAGAGGGTCTTCATTGGTGTTCACTGGACGTCTTGATGCAGGCCTTGGTTGAGTAGGCATGGAATCTCGATATGTTGCCTCTAAATTATTTTGCGAGGGTTCTTCAATAAAGCTTCTATATTCACTGACGTTATCTCGATTTGGTTCATCTATATAGCGGCGTTGTACGAATGATTCTTCTTTCCTTTCCTCAAGTTCAACATATTCAAGTTCTTCATTTGTTTGTAGGGATTCTCTTTGAGATGCTTCTAGGCGTGGTTGCTCTTCTTCGTTGAGTTGACCCGAGGAAAGTTGGTTTTCTACTGGTACAAGATTGAGACGATAGCGGTCCCTTTCTTGTTCTTCCCAACTTGGGCCACCTACCCCTAGCTTTTCTAGTAAACCACTATTGAGTTGTTTGAGTTTTTCTTCTGCTCCTTCATAAACAATAATCCTGTCTGCACCACTGCTAACGATTTCTTCTACAGGAATTTCCCAGGTACTTAATACTCCTTCTCCAAGAAGTGGGACTCCCAGTGCTCCCATTACTAAAGTGGTTAGCTCGCCAGTTTCAATATCAAATGAATAGCCCAGAACACGTCCTAATTGTTGTCCTGATTCAGTAATAACTTGGCAATTGATGACTCGGCTATATCTATCTGGATTAAATCCTTCGCTTAATGAATCGGCGGAATCTACGAGAATTACATCTCCTACTTGTTTGATCCTCTCAAGAGGCATCCAACGAGGGAGACCAGGAAGAAATCGAGTAAGTGGATTGTCCCTTAGACCAAGAGCTACAACTTCTCTGCGGTCTATATCAACAATGACTTCTCCAACTACCCCAAGTCTTCTTCCGGTGTCTCTTGTTATTACTTGTGTGCCCATAAGCTCTGCTCGTAGCCAGAGACGATCACTGGGAACTGTGGAAGGGGGATCGTTTGGGAATTCGGTATTTGTCAAACTTTGGACCTAAATCGTCGACGCATCAAGCTATTTTGACTCAAGAGCTGAAAAGGTACCAATTTAGGCTGCATCTGGTAGGCCTACAACCTGGGTATGGGAACCCCTGGCTTGAGTGACACCAATGGTTCTACTAGATGCACTAATCATTGGTCTGCGGTGACTTACAACCAAAAACTGTGCTTCCTTAGCTTGTTGAGCAATTAGTGCAGATAGTCTTTCAACATTTACTCCGTCTAGGAAGCTATCAACTTCATCGAGTGCATAAAAAGGTGAGGGACGAAAACGTTGGAGTGCAAAAAGAAAACTTAAAGCAGTGAGAGATTTTTCTCCTCCAGACATTGCTGCGAGTCGTCTGACAGTTTTTCCTTTGGGATGGGCTACTAGGGTTAGGCCTCCCTCAAGAGGGTCTTCTGAATTATCAAGTTGAAGGTGCCCATCGCCATCAGAAAGTCTTGCAAAAATTTCGCGGAAATGTATATCCACTGCTTTAAAAGCTTCCATAAAGGCTTCTTGACGGAGAGTCGCCACTGTTTCGATTCTTAAAAGGAGTTCGGATCTTTCCTCATTCAAAACCTCCAGTTTGCTGATCAAGTCTTGGAGTCGTATCTCAAGTTGTTCAAGTTCTTCCAACGCCAACATATTGACTGGTTCCAGCGCTTCCATACTCTGTTGGATTTTTAGTAATTCGCCTTGAAGTGCTTCTAAACCTGCATTTCTTACTTCTTCAGGGATATCAGGAGCTGGATTTGGAAGATTGTTCTTAAGTTCCTTGAGTCTGTTCTTACCATTTCGCAGTTCCTCAGTGATTGACTCACGATCTTGACGAAGTCGCTCTAGTTCCCATTGTGATTGTTGAAGCTTCTGTCTTTGATTCGCCAATTCTGCCTCTGCGGCGTCCCTTGCTCGTCGTTCTGTACCTAAGCGAGCCTGAAGTTCTTCATTCTTTCTCTCTAGTGTTTCTCTTTGATTGGATATGTCTTGTTGTTGCTCTCGCCATTGTTGATGAGCTTGGGATAACGTTTCTACTGATTTTTGTAGTCTCTTCTCTTCCGAAAGCAAAGATTCTTTTTGGTCATTAAGTCTTTGGACCATAAGTTGTTGTTTTTGTTGTTCTTTGAGTAATTGTTCACGGTTTTCAGTGGCTTTGAGTAATCTTTCCTCGGAGGCTTCTAGTTCGACCTGTAATCTATTCCAGATTTTTGAATCTCCACTTTCCGTTTCTTTATTATTCTTTTCCAGTTTTTCGCATTCTTTAATAAGAGGTTCAAGTTCTTTTGCAATAGTGGAAAGTTTTTCCCGATGATCTTTCTGACTTCCTTTTACATTATTTAGACGGTTACACAGTTTTTGTTGTCGCTCTATGAGTGGTGAATTTGATTTGCGAGCAGTAGTCCTTTTTGCGTCTAAAGCTGCTTGTCTTTGTTCTAATTTCCTAAGGTCAAGGTTTGCTGAATCAAGATATTTTATATATTGATTTTCCTGCTTTTTGCAATAGATAAGGGCTTCACCAAGTTCCAAAAGCCTTTCTCTTAAGGGTTCAGCTTCATCTCTATCGATGCTTCGTCCAAAGCTCAAATTGTTGCTTCTTCCTGAAAAACTACCTCCGGTCATTGCCCCACTTTTCTCGAGCAGCTCTCCATCGAGTGTTACAGCACGAGTCCGACCTAAATGTATTCGTGCTGAACTTAATGTTTTGAAGACTAAAGTTTCTCCAAAGACATATGCAAAAACATCTTTATAAATATCTTCATATCTAATTAGTTCCACAGCTTTTCCTAGTAAACCATCGCTATTTGTCGTTCCTTTCGCAAGTGCGGGATTATGTATTGATTTAGAGGGTTTGATTCGGTTTAAGGGAAGGAACGTGAGGCGACCAGCACGACGAAGTTTCAATACTTCGATAGCTTTAGCAGCAATCTTGTCATCATCTACTACTACTTGCCCCATGCGACCTCCTGCCGCGACTTCTAGAGCAAGCCTTAGATGCTCTGCGACTTCTCCTAATTGAGCCACAGGTCCATGAATTCCATCTAATCCGGCCTCCAGTAAAAGTTTTAAGGCGCCTGTACCTCTGCTTTCGCATAAAGCTTCTCTTCTACTATCTAGACGAGCAATATCTCTCTCAAGGTTCGTTTGCTCTTGCTCTAGCCGTTTACGTGTCCTTTGTTGGACAGAAAGAGAATCTGTTGCTTCATTTACTTTCTTCCTATGAGATTCAACATCATTAAGTAGCCTTACCCACTCGGCTTCTAATTTATTGATCTCCTTGTTAAATTGCCTGTTTTCTTCATTGTCACGGTTTAGATCGGACTCTAGGTCTTCTTGTCTTGATTTGTCGAGGAGAATTCTTTCTTCTAATCGTTGTTGCTCTTGTTTCAGAGGTTCAATCTTTTCTTGAATCCTATTCCTTTGGGTTCTTAGCTCATTTTGTTGTTCTAACCAAGCACCTGATCGTCCTGCGGCATCAGCGAGCCTTCTTCGAGATATAGCAACGGAAGAGTGTGCATTGTTATAGACTATTTCTGCTTCTTCAATTGAATTTCTAAGAGTATTATCTTGTTGATTATTTACATCTAACTGTAGTGTTTGTCTTCTTAGAATAATTTCTTCGCGTAATTTCTTTAGTTGTTCACCTTCATCGCGATGGCGAGTGGCTTGTTTTTCTAGTTCATGATCTTGTGTCTCTAAACCTGCCAGTTTTGCTTGCACATTAATTAGTTGATCTTCTCCTAATTCCTTGACATTTTCTTGAAGTAACTTTAATTGATTTGTGGAATTGCTTAGTTCTTTTTCGGTTTTAGATAAGTTTTCTAAATCTTGTATTTCTTTTTCACCAAGTTGTTGATGTTGAGTTTCTAGGTCTTGTAAATTTTGTTTTACTGATTCATAGTTAAGAACTAGTTCTTGTTGACGACCGGTTTGTAATTTTGTTTTTAATTGTTGATATGTACGAGCTTTCGAGCAATCTCGTTCAAGGCGATGCTTTGAAGCTAAGAGCTCCTGTTCAACGATTCTGCAGCGTTCTTGTCTATCACTTACATCTTCTAATTTTGAGCGTGTTTGCTCTATTCGTCGGTCAAAGAGTCCTACTCCTGCTAGTTCATCTATCAGAGAGCGACGCTCTCGATTGCTCATTGAAACTATCCGGGTAACATCTCCTTGCATTACTACATTGCTACCTTCAGGATCGATCCTTAATCTTCTTAGTTGTGTTTGGAGCTGCTGCAAGTTGCAGTTTTCTCCATCAGCTGCATAGCTTGAACTATATGAGCCGCCTGGCATCACGCGAAGCCGACGAGTAACGATCCATTCTTTCTGGCCTGGCTTTATCCATGGACCTTCTTCAGGAGCTTCTAAGCCTTCTTCCGCTGGGTCTGGTTCCCAGTCATTTAGATCAAAGCGAACACTTACTGAAGTTTCTGCGGATTTCCCTGCTTTTAGGAGGCGGCTGTTCACTAGATCTGGAAGCCTATCTGCTCGCATTCCCTTGCTATTAGCTAGTCCTAGGCAGAAGAGCACTCCATCGAGAATATTACTTTTGCCCGAGCCGTTAGGCCCAGTTACGACAGTAAAACCAGAATCGAGGGGGATGGTCATCGCCCCCCCGAAAGACTTGAAATTTACTAGCCCTACTTGATTGATGTGAACCAAAAGGGCACGGGAACAGAACAATCATGAAGTTAGCGGAGCCTTCAGAAACCTCAAGTCGAGCTGGAAAACTGTGCAATATATTTTCTTAATGCTGAGATTTCAGGCGGCAAACTCTTTCTTTTATCTCCAAGACCCCGTTCATGTCTCCTTCGACTAGTTCTATTTCTAAGAATCTCCCTTCACGCGTTTCAGCGCTCCCTTGGAAATGTCCGGCTTTGATTCTTTTAGCCCACCCTCTGCCTCCTGAGACTTCAGATTCTTTTTTGTCAAGCCAGGACAACTTGTGAATTGCTGTTGGTGTAGCTGTGATCCATGGTCCATTTAAAACCGGTATAGCTTCTAGACGCCAAGAGTGGCACCCATGAATTCCTTCCAAGAGCAAATCAAAGTGGTTACCTTTTAGGCAAAGAGGGTCGTTGAAATGCTCTAGTAAAACCCATCGCTTATTTCTGCTTATGGAATTCAAAACTTTTGCCTAGGGTATTACAGTCTAATTTTAATAATTCTGGTTATTTATGTGTTGGTATCAATCTAGTGCCGAACTAGATAATTAATTAAAGGAGAATACTAATCATCTAAACATATTTAATATTGTCTTTTCTCCTTGTCTGAGTGAACTGACTAGTTGATCAGTTGGACATTATTTTTTTTAAGTTTAGCTCTGCTTTCATGGCCCTTTTTTCGGCTTCAGCAGCTCTTTTGGTTGCCCAGATCGCTATGGCACTTTTCTTTTGGTGAAGCTCTAATAAATTGATTGCTATCCCTTTAAGAGTATTAATGTCATTGCATTCCTGAATTGTACGACTTAACTTTTCCTTCTCAAATTGAGAGTTTATTGTTGGTTTAATTGGCTCGTTTAGTGGCACCTTGAGATTCCCTTAGAACTAGACTGCTTAATTTCTTCAAGATAGTGCTTCTACAAAGACGCACGGAAATGAAGTAACCGAGAAATTTCGGAAACAAGAAATGAGCCTCTTTATGGGAGGCTCATGCTCTTTGGGAGAAGACCGCTAAATTGTGAAATCCAAGCAATTGGGAGCTTGGGTTACTCGTTGTAGGGCCTTGTGAAATAAAGAGCTATGAAAAGAAGCCCTGCAGCGCCAGCTACTGCTACCCCCATCTGTTGATTGGTGTTAGGCAGAACTGCGGATGCAAACCAGAGAGCGGACAAGCCGACGTCCATGATGGATCGGAAGAAGACTGAAGACGTCTAGCACTATAAGTATTTCCTTGTCGACAAATGTAATCAAAGGCCACGATGGTTATACATTGACTCCTAAAGGCTTAGGCCCGAATTAGATGGATGCTGCTCTGAGAATCTTTAAATGATCCTTCTTCTTTAAGTCTTAGGGGGTTTCGCTGATGCGAAGGTATAACTAGTCTTTGGTTAACAGTCTGGATTAAATGGAATCCTCATATTCCTCATCCGGTGAACCTCAGGCGCAAGTTGAGACTGCCCCTCACCCTCCGTCGGATTCCTCAGAGAAAAATTTCAGTGATCGCTTTGAGAGCCTTCTCCCAAAGATTCAGGAACGATGGCCTGAAGTTGCGAGGCAAACTCTAGAAGCGACAAAAGGGAGTCTTGATGAGGTTGCCAAGGTCATCTCTCAGCACTCATCAAGTAACTCCACTTATGGAGTTCGAGAACAACTTGAAGAACTGCTAAGTGCTGCTGGTGATAAGACCAGGGACCTCGCTGAAAGTTTAGAACCGCTTGAGAAACAACTTGAAGAGCTGCTCGATGAACTGAATAGTACGCTGCGACCTCAAATTGAGAAGCCTGTGCGTAATAGACCCTTGCTTTCGATTGGAGTAGCAGCAGGCGTTGGATTGTTGCTAGGGCTCCTTCTCTCTGGGGGGCGACATAGGTCATGAGTGAATTTCAACGTTCTAGTGGATTAGGTGCAGCCGCAAGAGTGACGGCAATTGCAGGATCAGTAATGGACTTGCATGTACGAATTGCCTTACAGGAAGCAGATCGAGAGAAACGTCGCTTGATAAGTGGGGGGATATTTCTTGCAATGGGCGGCTCTTTAATGTTGATGGCCTTAATAGGTGTTGAAGTTGCGTTGGTGTTGTGGATGCAGGAAAACTGGGGTTGGGATTTACTTTTTGCTTCTTTAGTAATGGCAATTATTAATATGTTCTTTGCCGGAGTCAGCCTCAGAATTGGCGGTCAACTAGCAAAAGGACCCTACTTGCCAGAGACATTTGAAGGACTTGCAAGGACAACTAAGGCAGTTTTTGGCAAATCATAATTTTTAGTGGATTTCGTATTTCAACCATCGACAATCAATACCCCCGTTGCTGATGGGTATACGACGACTGCATTTCATCCTTAGTGATTTCGTTAGTGAAGGGTTGCCGCTTAGGAGCCAAAGCTCCCATCCAGATGCCTTTTGTTTAAGGAAGCGACCAAGTTCCTCGTAAAGTTTAGGAAGGGATTCTTCTGAACTAATCCTTTTCCCATAAGGAGGATTACAGATAATTAATCCTGGCGATTTAGGTAGTTTTAAATCTTGAAAATACCCATTATTAATTTTGATATGACTTTCCAAATTTGCTGAATTGATATTCGCACTTGCTTGCATATATGTATTGTTTGATTTTTCGCAACCAAGGATCAAAGGAAGATCTTTTCTCTTCTGATTTTGCTTTTTTTTGATGTAATCTTTTTCCTTTTTCCAAATCATAGAATCGAAGTCTGACCAATTTTCCACAATGAACTGATGGTGGATACTTGGTGGAATATTAAGAACAAGATTTACTGCTTCAATTAGGAGTGTTCCAGAACCACATAAGGGGTCAATGAGTGGAGTTGATCCATCCCATCCAGTAATGCGGATGAGACCAGTAGCAATATTTTCTTTAAGTGGTGCCTTTCCGACAGCGGACCTATAACCTCTACGATGCATGCTGCTTGCGGTTCCATTGAGACTTAATACTGCTATTTCTTGATTTAAATGAAGATGAATACATAGATCGGGATTTATAAGATCGATATTTGATCTGTCTCCCCATAAATCCATCTGTAGGTCTATGATTGCATTCTTTACTTGGAGTGCGGTGAAGTGACTATGAGTTAGCCCTTGACTCGTTCCAGATACATCAACTCGCAAGCTCATACTGGGATGCAACCATGTTTCCCAATCGAAAGCATGTTGAACTTCTCTATATAAACTTTTGGGTCCTTTACAATTGAATTTTGCTATCTCTCGCAAAATGCTAAAAGGCATGCGAGCATTAAGATAAAGCCTGTATAAACAGCTAATATCAGCCTTAAATGATGCACACCTTTTTAGAGGAATTACTTCTTTTGCTCCAAGATTAGATAGCTCACTAGCTCCTTCTTCTTCTAACCCTTGTGGTAGGACAGCTATCCCTTTCATCTATTTAGGCCCTTCCTTTGGAAATTATGTTTTATTCTCTGGTCTAATTTCGATAGATTGCTGTACATATTTTCATAAATCCTGCAAGAATTAAAGAGTCCATCTTTTGGTGGACTAGGTGATCCACACCAGTGTCCCGGACAGCGGTTCGATTCCGCTCAGCTCCACTTTTTATTTTATTAGTTTTGGGGCTGCAATGGTTTCGACGAGGCATAAGGAGGGTGACTGAAGCCTGCTCGGTAAGAGCAAACCCGTAACAGCGAACAAAATCGTTCGTTTCTCCCGTCAGACAGCCCCTGTTGCTGCCTGACCCATAGAGGGAGATGGGGTCAAGTCAGCCTTATCACCCAAATGACTCATCGGGGCTGGAAGGCCCCCTCTTTAATTGCAAGAGAAGGAGTTTTAAATTCCTGACTAAAAGCATAATGATAGGTTTAGGACAAAACTTAGGACAAATCTTAGGATAACTACTCTATAGATAGCGTCCGAAAGTTTGCGAAACTGATTAAAAGCATTAAGCTGTTAAAGCTTGACCGAGTGGCACTCTCCAAATTGAGGGCGCTATGCAGAGAACCAAGCCTCCAACAATCCAAGGAGGTTTTTTCATGCCGACAAAAAAAGGCAAGTCTCGATCGATCGATAAATACGCTGATCGACCAAAACAAATCAAAAAAGGTATAGCCAGAGTTTCATTAGGGGAACAAAATTTAGTCGACTCAAGCTGGACTCCTGAAAAGCGAGCAGCCACTTTTGCTCTGGCTCCAGAAGCCATGGAGCGTGATTACTTCACGACAGTTTCTGGTGCGTTTTGGGTTGATCCTGAGATCGGTGTTGAAGCTTCTCAGAAAAAATTTTTAGGACAAACCGAGAATTAAATAGATGAACACAAAAAAAGAGTGGGTCAGCACGGCTGCAATGGCCGAGCACCTTGGCGTCCATCCACAAACAATTCTGAAATTGCGCAGAAGCAAACTCTCTCCATTTCGAGAGGGGATTGATTTTCGCTGGGGAGGAATAACCAGCAATGGCACTTTGCAATGGCATCAAGCCAAAACCGAAGCTGCTTTCACAGGTTTTAGACGACTACCGAGTTACGAAATGGAAACCTATTCAGGCAAAGCAAAAGTTCTTTTGAAGAGGGCCTGACATGAAAAAAGCCACCGTTCCCGCGGCGGCTCAAGAGACTCAAGTTAAAGCCAATCTAATGGGTGAGACATCCAAATCAAAGTCTTTTGAGACGTCTTCTTTCGATCTGAATTGGTCGAATGAAATGCCAGAGGATCCGCGAGTTGTCTATGACAACGAGAAGCCACTTTTTGAACTATTAGCTCTGCTTAGTGCCATTAATATTCTGGCTCAACAACGTGATCTAACCCTCTACGAACAGGTCCATGTTTGGAGGCCGTTCGATGTTTGAAGATCAACAAGGAGCATTTGAACGTCTTGTCTTGCTAGGTGAGCTTTCACGAGACAGTAAGCAAGTAGATGGGTATGACTACGAAACTGATTTAAAGGTTGCTCTAAGAAAACGAGAACGAGAGGAAAAGGAAACAGTCCCTATCCCCATGCGTATAGGAAAGCATGTAGGGAAACGTGTAGAGAAACCACCAACCCCTATACACGCGTATGTAGGAAAACCTATTTCAGTAGGAGAGCTGCTTCAGTCAAGGGAAAAAGCTCAATGGATTGTTGACTCATTTGGGGCTCAAGGTGCAACTGTGATGTTGTCTGCTGATGTAGGCACAGGCAAAACAACCTTCCTTTATTCACTAGCTTCGTCCATTAGTAAGGGTGAACCCTTCTTAAAAAACGACGAAGGGATTGGGCAATTAGAAACAAAGAAAAAGAAGGTCTTATATGTCCAAGCCGATGAACCCAAAAACGACTGTTGGCGTAAATGCAAATTGATGGGTTTAGATCCTGATGCTTTTGACTTTGTCTTTGGTGAAGACGGTTGGAACACTCTTGATCTTCAACGCCTTGAACAAACGATTGATCGAGGCAACTACGGCGTCGTGATGTTGGACAGCGTGACAACGCTTTTAGGAAACCAAGGAATCTCCATGAAAGATCCTGAGTTTGCTCATCCTTTGTATGCCCTAAATCAACTAGCAAGCCGCAAAAACATTCTGGTTGTAATCACTTCCCACTTACGAAAGCTTGATAGAAACCAATCGCGAAATGGCGTGACTATGCACGATGTATTAGGCGCTGGTTCTCAAGCTGGTGCAGTGTCTGACGTTTGGGCTATTTGGCGACAGCCTCAATCCAGTCCAAGAGAGTTCAAGTTTGTTTTGTCCTGTTTAGATAAGGCACGAAATTGCGAAGTGGGAACTACATGGAGTCTCACCGGCAATCAAGAAGATCTCACTTGGACATTTAAGAGTGCTGGTGGGGATGAGTTACCTCCATCTGAAAGGAAAGATTTGAAGACATATGCAAAGGAATATCTATCTGAATCTGATCAATGGAGATCAATCAATGAGATTGCTACTCACTTCCACAAGAGCCCGGAACACACACGAAGAGTCTTAGTAGATCTTTTTGTGGAAGATGAAATTGAGCGTAAACAACAAAAATTAGGTCTTGCAGTAGGAGGTAGGCCGTTATGGGTTTATCGCAGAAAACGAGGTTTTCCTACATGAGTGCATATAGGGGGTATACCAACTTTCTCTTGGGTCCTTACTGGCGAAAAGTATGCGGGTGTATTCGGGCCTCTTTTATTAACCAGAGACAGCAAAAATAATTAGAGACAAACAGGCATGATCAAGCGAGAAACTATTTATAAAAAGGATTGAGGCGAATTAACCTGAATTCACTGCAATTAATTAAATCGACTTAAATGATGCTTTGCACCTTCACAGAGGCGGCCAGGTTTTTGGGTTATTCCAGCCGATCACAGCTATACAAGATGAAAGATCTCGGTGTTTTAGACGAGTACTTAGAAGCTGTACAAGGGAAGCTTTACCTCAATATGAAACCCACAGGAAAGTTATCTCTGGCGCAGCACATCATGCACAACACTCAATGGCGAGGACTGCAAACGATCATTGATTTCGATCCTGATGTCTATATAGAGCAAGAGGCAGAACGCCTTGCAAAGACAAAAATAGTTAATCCCTAAAACAGCTAAATCCTTGCTATCACAACTTCTGAGTTGTTAAGGGACGCTAGGAGGTGTCTCTACTTCGACCTCTCGACGCTAGGAAAATTCCGACCCTTCGGATGACCCACAATCAAATTCCTAGGAAGGACCCTTTCCTTGAGGAAGTCTCAACAACGAAACACCTGTTAAAAGAAGCATCAAGGTAAATATGCCGATCAATGGTGAATATACGGACTGTAAATTAATTACTCCAAAATTCCCAGTGTGTAATTTAATTAACCAAAAAGCATCTATGCCAACTGTTAAAAGAATTGAATAGATCGATCCACTTAGAATTGTTAATAAGAGTGGAATGGCTAGAAAAAAAGCAATTCTCCTATGCCAAAAACGACTTACTGGTGAGGCTTCTCTCATGTTTATCTTGCTCTAAGTGCTTTGTGTAGCTCTTTTTCATTAGCACAAGGCATCCAATAGTCTCCATTCTTGTGAATACCCTCGCATTGCAATTTAACTGACTGTTGGCGAGCTTCATTTTGGGTCTTGTAAATTCCTTTTAGATGAGCTTGAGCAGGGGAAGCAAGCGCAAGTATTAATGGTGCAAGCAGTAAACGGCGCATAAAATAAGGAGGTCGACAGCGCAGTGCTTGGCACTCCATCGACATAAGCAGTCTTTTTCCAATCTAATTAACATCACTGAAACGTCCCGTAAGGACGAGGTGATTACCGCTGCTTGCGAGTTAGTCGATCAGCAAGACGCAATAATCAAAGACCTCAAGGGCAAACAGAAAACACTCTTTCTATTGCTCAGCATCATCACGACCATTCATCTCATCGCGCCTTGAAGATTTCTGCCTCAGGTACCTCACCTATTCTGGGCAAACCCATTTCCTCTATACCTATATATATCTATTTCTTTTATGCAGATCATTTAAAACTAGTCCATGATTGCTGCATCTACGGAGATCATCCTTTTATCAGAAGAAGAAGGATAGTTCTTTGAGTAAACCAACAAACTTATTCTGATAAACATTACTGCTGCAAAAGCTATCAATGTGATGAACAGTAATGAAAAATCCAAAATCATGCACTCATCCTTGTAAGCATGTGTGGTGAAGTGATTAGAAGCACAATGATTACTTTTAATCGGAGATGACCTAACCCGCATGTCATCTAGAGCACCAGCCAAAGATTTTTGATGGAGAAATAAAAAAAGCCCTTCATTATGAAGGGCTTCTAATTTCTTTTCTTGTGTGAAGTAGGCGATGCTTTGTATCGCAGAAATAAAGTTACAGAATTAGAACTTGAAGGTGGTTTTAACGATTGCTCCCAAGATGTCATCACTACCATCTGAGGCACCGTTGTAGGTGTCCTCTCCGCCGAAAATGGCTGGAGTTACACTTACGTTGTCAGATATTTTGTGGGAATAGTAAACCTCCCAAAGATAGTTGTCCTCTGCAGGATCAGTTGTACCACCAACAATCTCACTGGCATGCATACGTTGTCCGTAAGCCATACCAAGTTTATTGCCATCGATGAAGGCATCCTTCCATGTCAATCCAACCATCCAGCCTGTTTGCTCTTCAACGGAACCAGATGCTCCGTCATCATCAATTTGACGTATGTCATAGCCAATTTGGACAGATGGAATGGCACCTGTATCTTCTGGTTTCCAATAGGCTCTTGCAGAATAACTGGTGGCATTTCCAGTACCGGCTGCTTTGCCTTTCTCAGTTCCGTAATAACTAGTCCAGCCTTTACATGATTCAGTCCCGTCAACTGAGTCACACATCTCTTTTGCAATACCTAATGAAACTTGCCAACGTTTTGAGCCATACTCAATTTTGTTAAGCCACTTTGACTGGTTGTCAGTCAACATTCCTTTACCATCAGAAGCACTGGAAGCTCCTGAGGAGACGTAGTTAGAGCTAATAGCGAATCTAGGTGTAGAACTATCATCTACAGATTGAGTCCAAGCGACACCAAAGCCCCCCCCAGTACTTACTCCATAAGCACCTGCAGCACCACCTTTGCCGAAGTCCTTAAGGATACTCTTATAAATAGATGGCTTACTTGCCAGCATATGATCACTTTCGATCGCTGGACCTACCCATGCGGTGATGTTGTCACCAACTGGGGATCTATACCAAATTTTGTCAACCTCAAGAGCATCTGCACTCTTGTGAGTAGCGCCTAAATATGCCCCATAGTTCTTGCTGGCAAATGCGGAGTTATCAAAATTACCTGCTTTAATCCTTGTATATAGAAGATCCTCACCCGTGAAACTGGTTTTCACATCAAAACGTGTGCTGTAATTAAGTGTAGTAGCTGTATCAGTAGCATTGTCTCTATCAACACCACCCATCACAAATTCAGTCTTACCAGTCAGTTTGGTAGTTGTAGAGAACTGAGAAGCACCAAATACACCAACTTTTGCCTCAAGACTGTCTACACGACCTCTAATAATGGCGATTTCTGGAGCAAATTCTTTAAGGAGACGACGTTCAGAATCAGTAATTTCTGAAACGCTATCTAAACAAGCGTTTAAAAGGGCAGCAGCCTCAAAACGAGTCATCGGGCGATTGCCCTCAAAACTTCCATTAGAGGTTGCGCTTACGCACCCATAACGCTCAACCAAGCTTGAAAGAGCTTGATAAGCCCAATCGGTTGGGCGAACATCAGAGAACTGGGAGATGCTTGTGATTTGCTTGCTACTACGCGAATAATCAGAAACACCTTTGAGATCAAGATCAGCAGCTGTTGCAGCCATAGGAGCCAAAAGGCCCAAGGCAGCAGGTGCTACCAGTAATCGCTGGAAAAGTTTCATTGAGATTCCTCACACGGAATTATTAAATGAGTGGGTAGATTCCCACTAGCATATTTTTACTTAGCCTCTAAATATTGAATGTCATCTGCAACACCATAAGGCTTAAAAGCATACATGTTAATTTTTTAATAACCTGTCCTTAAACGAATGATAACCCTATAAATAACAGACTTACCTGTAGACGCATCAAGTCTTTTTGATGTATACTTTGATAGCGTTAATCGATCCACGTGCCTCCGATTGAATCGCCCGACCAACTCCTCCCAAGCCTTAAGTTCAGGAATTGTCTAGAGGAAAACTATCAAAATCGTCAACTTATTCACAAAAAACGAGGGAGCATCATTGTTCTTAATAAGGATCAGTATTGGATGGTAATAAGGGGAATGGTTAAGCTTGAATCTATAACAATGCATGGAGACCAACAACTTCTTGGCTTAGTTGGTCCAAATGAGATATTCGGTAATTCTCTTACTAAGGTTCTTCCTTACCAAGTTAAAGCTCTTTCAGACTGTGATCTCCAATGTTTTGATGGCCTTGAAATTGAATCTTCTCCTTCATTAGCATTAGCAGTTTTAAAAGGAGTTTCTGAACGTCATAAACAATCAGAGATATTTCTTAGTTTATTTGGTTTAAATCTAATAGAAGAACGCATTAAAGAGTTTTTGAAATCAATTTCCAAAGACTATGGACAAGTTTCTGAAGATGGAATTGTTATTAATTTTCGATTAACACACCAAGATTTAGCAAATGCTTTAGGCACGACAAGAGTTACTATTACACGTATCATGGGTTTACTTAAGAAGCAGAGATTCTTAAGGATTAATAGTAAAAAAAATATAATACTTTTGTGACTAATTAATTCAATTGAATCACTGGTATCCTGAATGACATGCACTGAGATAATTGAGCAATAAAATAATTATGTGGGATTGCTGCTATCCCACATGCAACCTCCCCAGATTCAACTTTATTGTCCTCACACAACAGTAAGTTACTACTGGGGAGTGGGATCCAGTTACATTTTTAGCAGTTGATCACTTAATTATGATTTTACAACAAGAATCTGATAGTGATCGTTTAAGTTTCAAGGAAGAGTTTGAAGCATTGATAAATGATATTTTGAATCTTAAATCTACTAAGTCACTTGTTGGGGAATCATGCAAAATTCTTGGGCTTATGATCACAATATTTGGAACTCATACAGCTGCTTCTATTACTTTTGAAACAGGAGATCGTAGATATGTTTTGTCCACTTTGGCTTGCCTTGGTGCAGGTCTTCCTCTTTCTGAGATTGGCTGCATTGCAATCAGTAATAAGAAATCAGCCAATGCTGCTTCAACCCAAGCATGTATTTCTTTTTAAATTACACTTACCTAGTAGGCTCTATAAAAATTCAATCTTTTCTTTTCATCATCATATCACCACATGCTAAGAAACAATTAGAAAGGGGTAATTATAGTTGCTTTACAATAAAAAATATAGGAGATATAAGAATCCAATATACTTATTAATTTATAATTCTTGCTGCAGTAGAATTACTACTATTAAATCATAATTTGTCTTAGATACTTTAGAGAGAATTAGCATTTCAAATTAGTCAACTCTCTGCAGTAATTACATTGAATCTTAATGGTTTAATCAAGTAGCTAGCAAAACTTCTAAAATTATAAAAATATCTGAATCTTACTTGAATAGAAATGAAAGGAAAAATTAATTACTTAAGGCTTAAAAGTACATACAAAAAATTGCAAATTAATTTTAAATTTATTATCCATACAATCACTATTTGATCCTTACAAGGAAAGATCTGATTGACTACTTCTATGAGCTATAAGCAAACATATAACCGAATCCCCTTACTGTATGTATATATCTAGGGACTGAAGTATCGTCTTCAACCTTTTCGCGTAACCAACGAATATGAACATCAATAGTCTTATGATCTATCTCCAGATTATTCGGCCAGACTGCTTCAAGAATCTCGTCTCTCGAGTGAACTTTGTCTGGATAGCTCATTAGGTATTTGAGAAGTTTGTATGCTTTTGGAGCAAGCTTTAGTGGTAGCCCATTTTTAATGACAGAGTATTGCTCGAGGTCAATAGAAATATCTCCCCCACTCAATGTTTTCTTGCTATTAACCCTTTGATTTGATTTTTCTACTCTTCTAAAAAGAGCTTTGCATCTAGCAGCTAATTCACGCCCCCCATAAGGCTTTACTAAATAGTCATCAGCTCCTATCTCTAACCCCAGGACTCGATCAGATTCGTGGCCGCAATTGCTGATTAAAAGTATGGGGATGTTGTTGCTTTTGTCACGTAACTCTTGACAGACTCCTAGCCCTTTTATATCTGGCAACTCGTGAGAGAGCACGACTAAATCAAAAGGATTTGAGATTTGACGATTATTTAGAGCGTTTAGAGCTTCCTTTCCTGTATTGCATGTCACAACCCTAAAGCCTACTTTTTTCAAAATAGTGATCGAGGCTTGACAGAGGTTATTGTCAGTTTCAACTAGAAGAAGTCTAGGTTCTTTAATGTCTGAAGAAACGGAAGAGAGAGTCTTCACTTTTGAGTTCCAATCATTTCGGAATCGTGCATAATTTGACTGATTTGGATGGCAAGAGAGCCCCATATCAGCAAACCATCAACATTTCTTGATCTATCCTTAACCTTCTGAGACGGCTCTAGCACCTGACTTCTTAGCGATTGCAGGCTTTTAGGAGCTTCTTTTGCTAGCACTCTGTAAGCCACAAATCAAGATTACTTGATCTTATCAAGGTTTTTTGATTAATGTATGAGGGCCGATTTCTTATCGCTTCCATGACCTTCGCAAGGAAGGTGACTTCCCTCGTTTCTATTGCCACCCTTGGGGTTGGTATTGTTGCATGTGGATCAACTGATTCAACCTCCGGTGTGCGCCTAAGTGGTGCTGGAGCATCTTTCCCCGCAAAGATCTACACCCGATGGTTCTCTGATCTCGCTAAATCTGGAGGGCCACAGGTTAACTACCAAGCCGTTGGGTCTGGATCTGGGCGTAAAGCATTTATTGATCAAACCGTTGACTTTGGAGCCTCGGATGACCCGATGAAAGCCAAAGACATCGCCAAAGTCACTCGAGGATTGGTTCAAATCCCAATGGTGGGTGGAACCATTGCTTTCGGATACAACAAGCCTGGTTGTGATCTCAAGCTGACTCAAAAGCAAGCAGTCAGGGTCGCAATGGGCAAAATCACAGACTGGAGCGAGCTAGGTTGCTCTTCAGGAAAGCTCACCTGGGCTCATAGGTCTGATGGCTCAGGAACGACCAAAGCTTTCACCAATTCAATGGAAGCTTTCTCAAATGACTCCGGTGAATGGTCTCTAGGTACTGGTAAATCAGTGAAGTGGCCAGCAGGTATAGGTGGCAAAGGCAACGCTGGTGTTGCTGGAATTATCCGAAATACACCTGGTGCAATTGGTTACGTCAACCAGTCCTACATAAGAGGAGAGGTAAGAGCTGCAGCTCTTCAAAACCTTTCAGGTGAATTCTTGAAGCCAAGTACAAAAGCAGGTGCTGCTGCTCTAAACGGAATCAGATTGGATCGAAATCTTGCAGGTAAAAATCCAAATCCAACTGCTCGTGGCGCCTACCCCATTGCAACGCTTACTTGGATCTTGGCCTATGAGACCGGTAACGGCTCTAAAACAAAAGCCATACAAGAGTCCTTAAACTACTTGCTTAGTGATAAGGCTCAAAACAAAGCCCCTACACTTGGCTTTGTGCCTCTGAAGGGTGACATCCTTAACAAGGCACGTGCTGCCGTAAAGAGGATTGGAAACTGATCTAAAGGAGGACCATTCATCCCCAATAACCTTAAGAGGGGTCCTTGACCCCTCTTTTTATTGGTCATATTTAAGGCTTATTTTGGGAGAATTGTGCCAACCAAACCAACTCCAATAGTTGTAGCGATCAATTGAAATGGTTTTACTTTATTAGTGATTATCAGTAAAATTGTGATCATTAATAACAATAATCTGGGTATTAATTCAATCATACTATTTACTTCCAATGCAATCGAAGTCATAGGTATTGCTGCTCCAATGATTGCACCTGGCAAGCCAGAAAGGATACCATTTAGAAAGATATTCACGCTTACTTTTCTTTTTAAACCCTCAAGAAAAGGTGTACCAATAAGAACAAAAATGAAACTTGGCAAGAAGATTCCAAAAGTTGCTGTTACTGCTAAAGAGAGTGCCAAAAGCAATCCTCCTTCATTCCATCCAGCTTGATAGCCAACAAATGCACTTGTAAGTACAACAGGTCCAGGAGATAATTGCCCTATTGCTAATCCATCAAGGAAACCTTGAATATTTAGCCATCCCATCTCAATAATTTGATTTTGTAATAAAGGAATAATTACCAGACCTCCACCAAATACAAATAATCCTGCCTTAAGGAAAAGTAAAAATAATTTCAAGTGAATAATAAAAACATCCTCTTTTTCTTCTCCTAAAACTAAAATAGTTAGAAGATTAAAGGGTGAGATAACACTTGAACCAAAATGTATATGATCTAATCCTAAAGGCCAAATAAAAAGTCCAATATAGTTTTTAGATTTATATCTAAATAAATTAAACAGACCTGCTAATAATAAAAGCATAATAACAGGTAAATGAATAGACGTAAATTGATCAATCAATGTGCCTATGAGAACAAAGCTTGCTATTGATATTTGCCACAAATGAGAACGCTTTTGAAGAAGTCTCCAAGCAAAAGCCCATATAATTGAAGCAACGACTACTTGAGTAATGGAAACAATGTCTTCAAAGCTATCAATAGACTGTCCTTGTCGCCATAGTTGACTCAATAGTAGAACAATTAGAAGGCCAGGAATCAGAAAACAAATCCCACTTATGAAGCCGCCTGCTTGTCCACGAATCTTCATCCCAAGATAGATCGCTAATTGACTAGAGGCTGGACCTGGTAATACCTCACATAAACCCAATCCTTCTTCAAAATCTTGATTGGAGACCCAATTTCTCTGTTTTACAATCTCATCTTTCAGTATTGCTATATGGGCATATGGACCACCAAATCCGAGAAGTCCTATTTTTAGAAAGGTTTTAATCAACTCAGGGAATGAAGGTTGCATTCAAATAAGTTGAGTTAGAGGCTAAGAATATAGAGTTCAAATCATTTGATTTTGGACTTATGGCGAACTTCCTTTAAGCGATACAGAGTTAATTAATGCTGGTAGACGTAAGCTGCTTAGCCATGAGAAGAGCACGAGTAAACTGGAGCACCATAAACAAAGTTGCATCCCTATAGTTGCATTCTCTCCAAGCATAAATAAAGCTCCTGAAAGTAATGTTCCTAGAAGCCTGCCGGCTGCATTCGCCATGTAATAGAAACCAACATTCAGGCTCACGCTGTCTGCATCGGTATAAGCCAACACCATGTAGGAATGGATAGATGAGTTCATTGCAAAAACCACTCCAAAAGCAATTAAGCCAGCGGTAATAGCAATGCCTGGATCACTCTGCCTCCACAACGCAATAGCGATGAGTCCAGGAATTGCAGTAAGAACAGCACTCCAAAACTTAACTGTGGAAACTCCTGGACTGGATTTTTTGCCCCAGGCATTCCTTAAAGTGGGCGCTAACGCCTGCACAAAACCGTAACCAATCACCCATAGTCCTAGAAAAGCTCCAATCTCTGAAAAGTTCCAGTTAAGAGATGTCTCTAGAAAAACAGGTAATGCAACGACAAACCACACATCTCTAGCTCCGAAGAGGAAGAAACGTGCAGTCGAGAGAGTGTTAATTCCTTTTGATTTGGAGAAAAGGTCCTTAAATATTGGTTTTTCCTTCATCCGTCCAATATCACCAGGCAAGCTCAATGTCATAAGAAATGACAACGCCAAGCCAATCGCCATTAGCTCAACGGCCTTATTGAAACCAAAACTAATCAGCAAAACTCCACCCAGAAAAAATCCCACACCCTTGAGAGCATTTTTGGAACCTGTTAGAACCGCAACCCATTTAAATAATTGCTTTTTACCTTTCTGTTCTTCTTCCGGCGTTTCAGGAACAACTGTTTTGATTGCACTCTTTGCACTCATTTTGTTGAGGTCTTTGGCGATCCCACTGATTGCTTGCGCAACCATGACATAACTAACGCTTAACAACTTTGGCCAACTAGCAGCAACAGGAACCAACATCAGTAGAGCACCTATCTGCAGAAGAGTTCCTGCCCATAGGGTTAGTCGTAAGCCATAGCGAGCACCAATCCAGCCGCCATACAAATTGGTAATGATGCCAAAGAACTCATAAAAGAGAAAAAGAAAGGCAATTTCTAAAGCTGTATATCCAAGCTGATGGAAATGAAAGACCACCAACATACGCAGAGCGCCATCAGTAAGAGTGAACGCCCAATAGTTGGCTGTGACGATCCCGTATTGCTGCAGAGACGACAATTTCATTTGGTTATCTTTTAACCTTTGCTATCTAGATTCACGACATAAGAAGTTAGGTCTGCCATACGACAGCTGTAACCCCATTCATTGTCATACCAGGCAAAAACTTTTAATTGATTCCCATCTATAACCATTGTGGACAAAGCATCAATAATTGAACTGCGTGAATCATTGACGTAGTCAATGGAGACTAAGGGCCTTTCTTCATAGCCAAGAATTCCTTTTAAGTCTCCTTCCGCTGCACGTTGAAAAGCGTCATTAACATCTTGAACTGAGACCTTTCTCTCAAGTTCGAAAACGGCATCAGTCAGGGATGCATTCAACAGTGGAACACGTACAGCATGTCCGTTTAATTTGCCTTGAAGCTCGGGGAAAATCATTCCTATAGCTTTAGCCGAACCAGTTGTAGTGGGGATGAGGCTTTGAATACTGCTGCGTGCTCGCCTTAAGTCGCTTTTAAAAGAGTCAATTGGAACCTGTGTATTGGTGATGTCATGAAGAGTGGTAATGGCTCCATGCATGATTCCAAAGTTTTCATTGACAACTTTGACAACTGGTGCCAAGCAATTGGTTGTACACGATGCAGCTGTGACTAGTCGATGAATCTTAGGGTCGTAAAGATTATGGTTGATTCCATAGACGATATTTAGAGCTTCTGTCCCTGCCACTTCACCTGTCACGGGACAAGCAACAACAACTCTTTTAATGCCACACTGATCAAAGTAAGGGTTTAATAGTTCTGGTGTTTTTATCTTTCCACTGCATTCCAGAACAAAGTCAACACCCGCTTGCTCCCATGGAACATTAGTGGGAGCACTCTCTTGCGAGTAGCTAAGAAATTGACCATCAATCTTGATCCCTTTTAAGTCGGAATCAATGTGCTGGTCCCAACGACCATGAACGGAGTCAAATTCCAGTAGATGAGCTGCTGTTGGAGCATCTCCTGCTGGGTCATTGATATGAACTAGTTCAATATTGGAACGACCCCATAAGGCACGAAAAACTAAGCGGCCAATCCGACCAAAACCATTAATACCAATGCGCATTGAACCAACTAGCAGTAAAAAAAAGAACGCTCTGGGCTTGAAAGAAAAGCTACCTTAGAACGCATCAATTTATTTTGATGTATCAACCCTGCTTGATGCAAGCTATTGTGTGATTGCTTCAAAAATTGATAGCAAAAACCTTTGTAGATCATTTGGATTCATGAGAGCAGTCATTGCTGAAAAAAATGTGCTTGCGGCAAGTCAAGCAAGTGGGCTTCTCAAGGCCTTAGCCGATCCTCTTCGTATGGAAGTCATTCAATCTTTATCAGAAGGAGAGTGTTGTGTTTGTGATCTGATGGAAAAGACAGGTCTTGCGCAATCACGCCTTTCATTTCATCTCAAGGTTCTAAAAGATTCAGGATTAATTACAGACCGTCAAAGCGGACGTTGGGTGTACTACAAATTGGATCTAAAAGCGTTGCAATTATTAGAAGATTGGATAGCTGATCTGAAAAAGAGTTGTAAGAATGCAGCAAAGCCTTGTTCTTAATCCGTACTTATAGGATCTGTCTTTAATTGATCAACTCTTTAAAATATCAACAACATTGTCTTCTTCAAGGCATTAATTGGTGTTCTTGTTGCCCTCGCTAATGAACGATACCCCAATCAGTAAAACCGTTCATATTGATAAGTAAATATACTAATTAGTGGCAATATGTCTCAGTGATTCACAAGATTCTAGAAGAACTTCTATTTAACTCAATAGTCATTTTACTTTGTTAATTGATGGGTACAACTAGAGTCTTCTAAGCTCATATCTATTAACCAATTTTTATCAATACCAAGGAGTTCAATAGCTTTTAATTCAAAACTATCAAGTTCAAAGTAGTTGTAAGGAACATTTACCCGTAAGGTTAATTGCCCCTCTTCTCTTGAAATGGAATGATTGGAAAATTCAAGTTCTTCCAAATTTCCATCAACATCATTTGAGATAGTTAGTTTTAAGATCTTCTTCAGATTCCATGGAGATTTATCCATGAAACTTGCTTGATCTTCCCAGTATTTTTTATAGGCATGGAACCCTTTCTTAATGTTCATTGCTCACTCCATTTAAATTTGATTAGAGGTTATAGTTAGGATTATAAGTCAATGGCTGGTTAACGAATCCTACCTATTTACAAGTTGGGCACCTGTACCCTTATTACATCAACCACCCAAGGAATTAACAATAGAACAAGTGTTATGAACAGTAACAGAAATGGTATTTCCCGTTAGCATTGAATCATCAACATAAAAGAGATATTTCTGCACTGTTCTTTCAGAATCTAATTGTCTATATTTATCAATCAATTGAATCTCGAAATTGCTCAAGACGTACATCACTTAATCCTTGTATTAAAGCCCAAGCTGTTTCACCAGAGATAGTCTTTTCATCACAATATTGCAAGACTGCTTTATCTATTGCTTGTATAAGAGCTTGGACATCTTGATCTTGTAGATATTTGAATTTATTATTCATTACGACAGACTCAAACTAATAACTGAATGAAAGCCTTCTTTGCGAAGATCATTGACCTAGAAGTATGACCTCCCTACTCTAATCAAATATTGTTGATTTAATCAAGTTTTATTGATGTAATGTCGGTCTTAGGTAAATAAGGAAGGTTTTTAGGCGAATCCCATCCCTTTAGTTTTGGTTTGACTGCCGGCGGTAAGGAAGTGCGTTTTATCACTGCCAACGTCATAGAGGGTGTAATTCAAAGTCTGACTCATTCTTGGAACAATGACAGGTAAAGAGAAAATCTATCAAATAATGAAAACGATAACCGTTTTAGTTTTAACCTCAGAACAATCTAACTTTCCCTCCTTTTAGGCGTAGCAATGAGGGATATGAAATTGCTAATCATTGCGACTTACAGAGGGTGGCGATGGCACCGTTTTTAAATGCTCGGAAAGAGGCACTAATCAAAACCATCAAACAACAACAAGTCCTTTTCTATTTACTAGGAGGTCTAACGATGATTTCTCTGATCTTTTGAAACTGCTTTTGCCAAAAGCGAATAACAGAATCAGGAATTGGTTTGTTGATAGGCATGATTAAAAAGGGACCTAGTTGGCCCCTTGAAAGTCGACTGTCAATCTCTTGGAGACTAGCTACTTAGGGCGCTTTGGTTATCTCTATTCATTCGACAGATGCTGCAGCAGAAACTCCTGGCCACATGGCAGCAAATTCGGCATCTGATACAACAGCTGTGACCTCAAACTGGATGCCGTATTCCTTGATCCAAGGTCCAAGATGGGCCCAGACTTTACCGATGTCAGTAGCTATTGCTATTGCAACACCGCTGCCGCTGATGGGTTCGCAAACTCGATACTTCAGCTCAAAGCCATCGAACTTGTCTCCAGGAGCACCAGAGTTGATGTAGTCGGCGAAGCCTGGAGAAGAAGACCATGCACCTTCAACTGTTGGAAATTCCCACGCGATTAGATAGTGCTGCATTATCAATTCAGGTTGCTCTTAGCTTGATAGCAATACTTTCTCTCTTTGAATACGCACCTTGAAAACGGAATATCTAACGGACTTTTGGAGCAGCGTTTCTTTTTCAAAAAATATTAGCTTTGCTAGCACGACGTACTTTCAATCTTCTGATTCTTCCATCATCCCAAATCCAATAAACAGGCTCAGCTGCTTTTGCTTTTCTCAAATCAGTCCTATCCCGCAAACTGACAGGAATAAATTCCTTACTTGGATCAAAATCCTTATCTCTTACTGCTTGGTTCAATACCATGCTGCCCTCTGTCCCTGAAACAGATTGGTGATAAGTCCCAATAGGTATTTGAAGAGCACCCATTTTTGGATTGAGGTAAATAACGTGATGAGGCTCATCCCATGCAGGGTTGAGGAGAGTAAAAGTGCGGCTTCCTTCTAAAACTAAGTTGTGATCAATCTGATGGTGATGAACGTAATACTGCTCAAATTCTTTGTCGTTAGGAGGAGAAATTGCAGCTCCGTGATGAATCACCACATCAGATCCATTAGAGCCGTTGACTACTGCATCAAAGAACGTGACATCAGGAGTTTCACGAAAGACATTAGTAGCGACAAAATTCAGAGAAGTCTTTTTTTTCTGTTTTAATTGATTCCACTTGACTTTTATTTTTATTGAGTCATTTAAGTTTCTCAAAACAGGACAGTCTTTCGTTACCTTTTGAAGGACCTTTAATTGATCAGCTCCTAAATTAGTTGGCATATCAATTTGAAGTAATAAAGATCTAATCTTGCGAGGACCCTGAGTTGTCATCTTCTTATCAATTGCAACTGTTATTTCATCTAATTTCCACCCTTTTTCTTTGGCAGTGATTCCCATCACTGTAAGGAAACAAGTCCCTACAGCTGTAGCCAATAAATCAGTAGGAGCAAAATTCTCTCCTTTGCCTGCATGGTCAATAGGTGCATCGGTCCTAAGAGTTTCTCTAGACTTCACATGCTTAGCTTCTGTATGCAAATCTCCTAAATAACGGCAAAGAATCCTGTCTACACTTCATAAAGTCTACAAGTAGATTTAGTGGGGTGAAGCTTACATTCTTGCTCCCAAAAATCATTTTCATTGGGTAACTTGTAATTAAAATCGTGGATATGGTCAAGATCTCTCAGTGGATTTGCAACAACAGTAAAAGGAGTTCTTAGTTTCATAATCCTCCTATTCGGCTAATTCATTTATAACACATTTAAGTGAATTTCATATAGGGTTTTTACCCAAGCATTTAGGCTTTACGGTTCTTACTATCTATAGTATTATTAACCGAATCAGGTGATATTTACCGTATAGATTTCTTCGGTTTACAACATTAGTTCTTGTTGAAACTAGAGGCAAAGTAATGGTGTTCCCGCACAAAACATCATGTATTCATCTTTATTCGGTACCGTTCTTGCCGACTCATTTTTTTCTCCAATGAGGACTGTTTATGTGGTCTCTGATAGCCAACTAGAAGAGATCAAGCTTAAGCAACGGCAAGAGGAACTCGACAATCTTGAAGCTTCTCGCAAGATGCTGGAAGAGAACTATCAGTCTCGTATCAAAATCATCGATGAGCGAGAGCATGAGCTTCAAGAAGAACTCAAATCGTTAGCCCCAGCAGAAAAAAAAGCTGCGCTCGCTACTGAAGAGACTGAAAAGTGCGCTGTTAAGACTTAATCCTTTCGATTAGCTGAGTGATGGGGATCACTAAAGACGTCTAGAGGGGCCTAAGAGGGCCCCTTTTTCTTGCAATTTCAGATTTACAGGTTTCAAAAAGCAGAAAAAAGTCAACTGAGCAAGAATAGAAATGATTAAGGCTTTGGTCTCGAAGGTTTATTCAAACCACCCATTTTCGCTGAGATCCCATGGCTCAACAGGAACCTAGCTACTGACTAATGAAAAGTTACCTTTAGGTGATGGCAACCACTCTCAGCGAATCGTGGAGATTTACCCAAACTTCACCCAAGCTTTCTTGGGTAGCAAATATGTATAAAAATCTAGATTTTGCGTTTTTTATCTCATAGGTTAATGCCAACTTTGAGCTGCTCAGCTAGCTCTAAAACTCTGATCGTCATATCACTTTCAGGCAGAAAGCTGATCGAATGCTTCGAACATGGTCTGATCAGTTGCTGATCGATAAGCCCTGCTATGCGCTGCTAAACCATGACCCATCGCTCGGCAAATTTGAGCAGTTTCAAATCGGAGCCGATGACAACGCACGCTGTATGTATCCCTGAAGGTATAAGGCCTCAACCACTCACCCCGCTGCTCATACTCTTTTTTGAGCTTGATCCACTCAGGCTGTGTTTTCAGAAAGACCTCAACGTAGTGACCATTTAATTTTCTCCGATTTCCATCTTTTCCTAGAGGTAATTCGAGCAATGGGTAGGAGGAGATCAAGTTCCACTCAACCTTCACTCCTTGTGAATCCAACAATGGAGAACTCATCAAAAACCGAGGCTCACACTTGTTAGGACCAGAAACTTTCCTGTATGAGCACCACAAACGCGACTCACCATTGTGGTCTTCTCTCAGAGTCAAATACTGCAACTCAATAGGCCTTAAACCAAATTGAACCATTAAACGCAAAACATTTGCCCAAGCTGGATTGCGATTATTGATTCCTTCAATTAGAGCCAAGCACTCAGAGTCAGTAAGAGTTGCCTTAATACGCTTCTCAGGTTTCCGTCCTCTTAATTCCTTGATGCTGGTCTGAGTAATAAGCCAACTACTGGGCATGTTGTGCCGCACAACCGCATGCTCGGTGAAATTCTTAAGCGCCAGACAACAAGCAGCTCGACTTGAGGGTCTTCCTTGCCAGTTCATCAAGCACTTTTGAAGCAACTCATGCCCATCTGAAGGCTGATTTCTAGTTGCGAGAACTTCTAAAGCGTGATTGATATAAGGCTCCCAGTTGTCACGCCAAGTAGTTGGCAGTATCTGATTCACACCTTCCATTCGAAGCACCCTGAGACTTTCAGCGATTTGTGGCCATCCCTTCAGAACCAAATGAGCTTTTTGATCGCTTTGCCCCAATACATCAATAATTGCTTGTTTAAGAGACTGCTTCCGATCCATAACAGGCCCATAGACCCTATTGATTAACAACAGAGCATCTGCCTGTTTATTGGGATGCCAAGGAAAGGGAAGATTCGCTGTTTGTGGCGCAAGAGGAAGAAACTTGCCTCTTAGCTTGAGCTGCATGCGTCCATTGTTATTCGCGACATTCCATCCTCTTCTCCCCTGTCTTACAGCATTTTTAAAGCCTTCTTCCCAACTCACAATTTAGGACAAATTTTAGGACAAATATACTTTCGCAAGCTTTAACAGGCAACCGAATGCTTTCAGAAACTCTTTGCTATAACGGGCTTATAAGCAAGATCCAAGGATACGATTAATCCATAGTCATCTGTATCACCCAAATGACTCATGGGGATTGGAAGGTCCCCTCTTTTATTGCAAGGGATTAGATGTCAAGGCCCTACTAGGAAGAAAGAATTTAGACCCGGGACGACACTTTGGGAATTGAACAAGGAGTATGCGGAGAAGTTTGCGAAATTGGTTGAAAGCACATAACCTATTAATGTTCGACTGATTGCTACTCTCTTTATTGAGGTTACCTTGCAGCAACTAAGCCATTAATTTGTTGATGGTGTAGAGCCGAGATCAGAAAAATTTAGTCTTGGTAATTTTACAAATACGTTAATTGACTCAAACAAGGTAAATTATGAATAGATTATTTGCAGCGCACAATATAATTAATAATTACACTATCTTTGATGTGTGCATTCAGACGTTCTCTGATAATATTTTAGATAGCTATAAGAATAGATTTTATATTGAGGGAGTTTAGTCTTGAATTATCAGATTTCCCCAGAATTTATAAATTTCCCGAATACCTTTCCTGAAGGTTGTGAGAAGAATAGATTCATTCTAGCGACATGCGACTATTGTTACCTGAAGAAAAACATCGATTATCTAACTGACTACGAAAAGTCAAACAGCAAGTTGCCTTATTTTTGTGGGATTTTCTTTGATAATAATCACATCAGATTCTCTGATGATAAATTAGATGAACTTAAGAATAAATATAACCTTAGAAAGGTCATTCTTTTTGGATTTTCATCTCGCGATCTTGTCACCTGGTTGGAAAATCAAGATTATTGCGAAGAAACAATTAAATATTATCAAATTAACTTTATAAGGTCTGCAAGATATATCTTACTTTCTAAGATATGGAAATTAACTAATTGCTGGGCTCAAGGTTCATTGATAAAAGATAATGCAGCTTATGTTATGGATTTCGATACGATTGTTTTTGCAGACTTTGATACAGAGATTAAAAGAGTTTATGGCAATCACCCTATGTTGCTATCTTGGGATAGTATGTCGTCAAGTATTCCAGATAAATTCAAAATCTCCTTATCAGGTACAACTCTAAAGTCACCTGACAGGATAAAATTGGCCTTTCCTCATAAAGTAATTAAAGCTGGATTTTCATGCTTTGCACCCTGTGAGTTGACTCAGCTGTTTTTATGGTTATTCAAGTATTATTCAATTGAGGAAAATACAAATGAACCGCTTGATAGGAGACTGTTTAGTTTTTACTATGGAGACCAATTGTCCCTGTTATTTGCATATAATGATCTTAAAAATTTGATAGATGAGAAATTTTTCAAATCAATTGATTGGATTGACTTGTCTACATCTTCCATAGCCAATCTAAAGAAAGAAGGTAATCCTCTTCTGTTTATACCTAAAGGATTAAATAAATAATTTAATTGTCAGAAATCAAGCATGATTGATTGTTTCTAGTATTACCATAATGATAGACTTTTAGACCTTTTACTGGTTTAAAACTTCTCCATACATCTACTATCGTGGACCCTAGTGGGAATGGCCAAGACTGAAAATGTTCAGGCCACCCTAACAAAAATACTGTCAATAATTCATTGTTCAAAATGTTTTCATTCTCCACAACTTCTCCATTTCTTAATTGAATTAGATCATACTCTACTTTATAGCCTAATTGTTCGAGGTAATGCCCAACAAGTAAAGAAGGAGATCCTTCTAACTGATTCACTCCAGCCTTAAATCCTGACCCTAAAATACATATTGTTTCTTCTGTTCTAATCCCTATTTTTCGCATAAATTTTGCGATGTTCAAGGCTTGTTGTTCTCTAGATTTCATAATAGAGTCAAATAAATCATAACCTAAGTTGTAACGCCTTGAAAATTCTCTCAATGCGATATTGTCCCTTGGATGGCATCCACCTCCATCACCTAAGCCTGCGCTCATATATTTTGGACCCATGATTCTATCGGTAGAATTTTTTAAAGCTTCTGTGACTTTGTCAACGTTCATATGGCCAAGAGACATGGCAGTGTCTTGAATCATATTTACTAAACATAATTTGGCAGTTATAAAAGTGTTGTAAAATATCTTCATGCTTTCAACTTCTTCCCAAGTTCCTATTTCAACTCTAGTTTTTTTAGCCAAAATTGGTTGATAGAAATTAGATAGTAATTCAGCATCGCCAGTTTTGGATCCATCCTGAGTACCTATCATTATCATTTCTGGATTTTTCATATCCCATTTAACGGTTCCTTGAGCTATTAAGTAAGGATTGTAGATGAATCTAGAATTTTTTATCAAAGGAGATATATCTCGGCGAACAGTACCAGGTAAGACTGTTGAAATCAGAACTATTAGAGATTCATTATCTACTCTCTTATCAATTTCCTTAATTACATCAATGGCTATTGAATAGTCAAAGTCTCTTGGA
Organism: Prochlorococcus sp. AG-363-O16; assembly: GCA_003280095.1. Classification (GTDB taxonomy): domain Bacteria; phylum Cyanobacteriota; class Cyanobacteriia; order PCC-6307; family Cyanobiaceae; genus AG-363-J23. Next base: position 97,050 of record QCGA01000001.1, on the reverse strand, counting down.
GGTAGATGGCTAGTTGCAGATCGGCCATCGTAATTAGGGTGGTGAGGAGTTGGTACAGCAACAAATATAATATCTTTACCTTTTACACACTTTGAGAGGGTGGCCTCCATTTTTATTGGAGTTTCCACGGGTCTAATGTCGTAACCAGTGACGTCATAAAACTCGGAAATTACTTCAGCAGCATCCTTGCCAAGCTTTCCTACACCAATAAAGCCAACCTTGATCAATTCGAGTCGCTCAAGTCATTCACCATCCTAAGCTAATGACTCTGATTGGTTAGTAACCAAATCTGTATAGCTTCTAAAAATACAAGTCTTATTCTATGCTTTTAGTGGGTGAGGTGGTTTAATATATGATTGTTTTAAATTTGAAATTCATTTTACGTGAACAATAAAACCTAGCTATGAGAATTGCCATTTTAACTCCTTCAAGGGGCCGGCCAGAGAAATTAAGTTCTTTTGTTAAGTCAGTTCATTCACTTGCAAATGAAACTTCAAGAGTATTGACTTATACATATGTGGATAATGATGATCTTAAAATAAATAGCTATAAAAAAGAGGCTATTTTATTCCCTGATAATAATCATCTAGTTATTGGCCCGCCACAGTCTGTATCAATATCTTGGAATGTAATAGCCAAGAAGGCAATAGAGGATAAGGCAGACATATTAATCATGGGTAATGATGACATGGTTTACAGGACAGTCGGATGGGATGATTTATTAGAACTAGAGGTATTAAAATTTCCAGATAGAATCTTTTGCATGTGGTTTGAAGATCTAAATAAAGGTCCAAATCATTGTGCTTTCCCAATCGTTTCAAAGGAATGGTATGAGACTCTAGGATATTTCACTCCTGGCCACTTTCATTTTGCTTTTAATGATACTTGGATTTTCGATATAGCTTCCAAAATTAAGAGGGAACATTTTATCCCTTATATAATTAACGAACATTTGCATTACACATTAGCCAAGATGGAGGCTGATGAAACAACATATCGAGCAAGATTAAAACCAGAAGGTCAAACTTTAATTTTAGATAGGAAGATATTCATCGATACTGCATACATGAGAAAAGAGGCTGCGGCAAAATTATTAGCCAAAATGTCACCCTTAAAAGGATTGAAGAATAGCCAAATAGGTTAAAGGTACTTAATTAAATAATCGATACAATTAAAACTCTTCGGGTTCTATAAATTCTGTTTCTAATTAGAATGAGAACCTAACATATCTAGATAGACTATTAGACTTAATACTTCAAGAACCTAACGAGATTTATCCTTCAATCTAAAAGATGACTAATTCGCTAAATATCGCAATTTATAGGATTCATTATGGGTTGGATTTTCTCAGACAATCAATAGACTCAATAATAGATGAAGTAGATCTAGTTGTAGTCATATATTCATTAGATCCTTGGGTAAAAAAAGAGACAGTAAAATATTTAGGAAAAACAATAACTATGCCAGCTCTTCATGAGGATGTCAAATCATTTATGGATAAATACTATTCATCAAATCACAAAGTTGATTATTTTAGGAAAGAGGTTAATACCCCCTTAAACCAATATAAAAAATACTTAGAATATTGTGTTGATAGAATTTCGATCATACCTGAAAAAATATTGTTTATAGAACCTGACATGGTCTTCAAGAAAGGTGATTTGAAGAAACTATTTTTTCAATTAGACAATAATAAACAATTACCTTGTTTAGGTTGTACTCAGATCGAAATCTGGAAAGATCTCAATTGGAGAGTACCTCAGCGAAATAGAATTGGCCCTATGGTTTGGATGTATAAGGATATTAAAAACCTCCACACTGGATTTGGTACTTATAATGAAAAGCTTAAATTTCAAAGTAATATTATTCAAAATTATAATTTTGGATTCTGTTTGAATCCTAAGACTATGCTATATAAGCATTTAGCTGCAATAAACTTTTCGGAGGCGATCAAAGACTCCATTCCTTCTCAAACCTGGTACGTAGAAAAATGGTTGAATTGGAACGAGGCTACAACAAACTTGGAAATAGCAGCCAAAGCAACTCACTTGATCCCGCAAGCTGAAAAGTTCAATATTGATAACTCCTTTTTAAAGCAAATTACAACCAATTATTTGAAATAAATTTAGATCGAGATATAATACGATCAAAAGTTAGTAGATATTCATTATCTGAACGTCAATTATGAATATTGATCAAAGATTCTTTGACAAGAGTTATTTTGAAAATGGCCCTCAGACAGGAAAATCATTATATCAAAATTATCGATGGATACCTGAACTTACAATTCCTTTGGCACATAATATTTTGAATTACACTCAATTAGACAAAGGTCAAAGTATCATGGATTTTGGATGTGCGAAAGGATATCTCGTCTATGCATTAAGGTTGTTAGGGGTTGAAGCTTATGGTATTGATATATCAAGTTATGCCGTAGATAATAGCCCTCATGAAATAACTCAATTTCTCAAGTGTGTTGAACCATATTCGAATAACTTCATAAGTTCAGATCTAATACTGTGTAAGGATGTTTTGGAACATATCCCATATGAAGGAATTGATCAGCAGTTGGATATACTTAGATCAAAATGTAAGTCAATTTTTGCACTTATTCCCTTAGCTGAAAATGGTAAGTATTTAATCTCAGCTTATGAACTTGATCAATCACACTATATTCGAGAATCTATGGAATGGTGGCAAAATCGATTTATTAAGGCTGGTTTTGAACGATGTAATTATACGACAGATTTAGGACCTTTTAAAATGAGTTGGCAACAGGCAAACTCTCTTGGCAATCTTCTGGTATATGGAAATTAAATATGAGCTCTACAATCAAAATAAATATATTTATGGAAAATTCAAATGTTGAGGTTGGTCAGAATTCTTGTCCCAATAATCTTTCATATTGAATTTATTAGTAATATGTTCTGATATAATTTTATTATTTCTAGTAAATAAACAAGACTTACAAGTTTGCCTAGGATCGAAAAAATTTCTTAGTGGTTTTTTATATAGATTTTCTACTTCAGTATTACGGTAGGTTCCAAACTTTCTTGAATCAAATCTTCTGGAAGGCACTTCAGGGTTTATTATCTCATCTCCATCAGCCAGTACTGTTACTGAGTCGCATGGATAACAATAGGAAAAACCTTGTTCATCGTGTCCAGTTGTGTCCCAGAAAACATTGTAACTCTGCAATAGACATTGACCTTCTGTGAAAATACTCTGTACTTCTTTTTCTATAGAGTGATATTTCAACTGATGAAATACTTTGCTGGTTGGAGAACCATCGGAATTAACAAGTCCAAGATTTAGCAAAGATTTTGATAATTCATTATGAGATATTATTTGATTATTTCGTGTTAAATTACAATCTGTAAGTACACGAACGTAGTTGAAATTATTTTCCAAGGCAGAATTGTTTAACCTTGTTAGTATTTGCTCATTAGTCCAATCACCAAATACATAAGAATAACCTACTGTCAAACTGTTATTGGAAATGATACTTTGAGGAATATACTGATTTTCGAATTTCCCATCTATATAGTGGGGAGAGGCATCCTCGGGTGTAATGGAAATCCTAATCCATTTAAATCTATTGTATATTTCTTCCGATATATTTTTTGGAAACCCATTAGTAATTAATCCAATATCGAGATCAAGACCCGATAACCATTCAACTAACTCGCTAAAGTTTGGCCATAAATTAGGCTGACCACCACCAGACAAAATAACACCTTTGAGTCGAATATCTGTACCCGTTAAATTTCTGTATTGATCATTATATTCAGTGAAATTAAGCTTATTGTAGTTTGCTTGCTCAGTATACAACTTTTCTACAAATCTTTTTGCTTCATCTAAACTAATAGAATCTGATTTGTTCCTTGCAATAGTTGAACAATATGAACATCTAGAACTACATTTTTGATGTAACGTTAGGGTCGCACGAATAATAGAGCCATACCCAGTTGTCTTCAGTTTATTGAATATTGGATAGTGCCAAGCTAGTTTTTCTCCAGTTGATGTAAAACTAGTTTCCTGATTGGTTCTCTTATGGATTACTTCATTAATTAAATCAGATTTCGGATTAACCTCGGTTCCTATAGCCAATGAGAAAGAACTATTGCTATCTTTTCTTTTTACGGAAGGAATCTTCATAGCTTGGTTTGGATCGTATCGCTTAAGCCTTTCTTTAAAAATCAACAGTAATTTTTTGTCTACAGGCACTCTTTTAATTACTTCTCCCTCAGAATCAACTACTTGAAAATAATTAATTTTAATTGTATGCGCTGAATTGCCACGATGAACCAATTTAAGCTCAATATCTCCTTTTGAGTTCAGTTTTTCAGTTATTTCATAGTCCATTGTAGGATTGCTAAAAATGCATTCCTGCATCTTAGCTGAATTACCCCGAAGCATTAAATTCTTCATCGCTTATATTATGTTCTTATGATTATCAGGACTAGTATCCTTTTTAATTCTAATTTTTTAGTCACTCCGATTTGTACACCATGTAATCATGTAAAACTAAATACTTGATCTCTTTGAATTTAGCGAAGGTTTCCAAGGACTGCTCCGGTGTCTCAACTATTGGCTCTTGTTTGTTAAACGAGGTATTCAAAATGACAGGAATACCAGTCTGCTTATATACCTTTTCGATTAGCTTATATAGAAATGGTTCATGTTCTTCATGAATTATCTGGGGTCTTGTGGAATTATCTATATGATTAACAGCGGCTAATCTAGACCTCCAATTTGCTCTTATTACACCGCTTGTACTCATGTAAGGTGATTCAGCTAAGTAATCTTGGAGGATTAGATCAACATATTTATCAAGTATAATAGGAGCATAGGGCCTATACCATTCTCTCTGTTTAATATTAAAATTTAGAATATCTCTTCCGTCTTTAATACTTGGCAAGCAGATAATACTTCTATGTCCCAGTGCACGTGGACCACTTTCACTACGACCTTTGGCTAGGCAAATTATCTCACCATTACAAATACAATCAACCATTTCATCAATTGCCAAAGGTTTAAATGAATAGTTGTATTTTCCTAATGCATTGAGAACTTCTTTCTCACTGTATGTGGGCCCTAAGTATGGAGAGAAGTATGAAGAATTTTTGGGGTTTCCAAGGATATGGTGCCAGTGAAATAGAGACATTCCTGCAGCCAAGCCAGTATCATTTGGGAAGGGTGGTACGTGCAAGTTGGTAAATTGCGAGTTCACTCGCGTGTTGGCAACACAATTAAGTGCTATTCCACCAGCTATACATAGATTTCGACTTGATATTTTTTCATACACCATCTCATATATTGATTCAATTTCTTTTTCTGTTATTTGTTGAAGCGCAGCCGCTACATCTTTACTCCTTTGAGAAGAAACATCTGACAGATCTTCATCATCATTAAATGCTTTGGAATCTTTGTCAGTATATTTTTCTTTAATTCCTTCTGACATCGTTCTATCGAGTAGGGCTTCCAATTGAGCATTAGAATTTCCATAAGCAGCAAGAGCCATTATTTTTCCAGCACCTGAGCCAGGGTCCCAAGCATGGAGGCGTTTCATTCTGTAGTTATTTAAGGTTATTCCTGACCAATAACTGGCAATATTCTTTACTTTACCTTTAGCAATTTTAATTATTTTAGAATCTTTACCATAACCATATGAGAAGTTTTCATTATCACCTCCGCCGTCCTGTGTGATAATTGCAGCCTCTTGAAAAGGTGATGTGTAGTAAGTAGAGCTACAATGTGCCAGGTGGTGATTAATTGCGAAAGCAACTTTATTCTTAATGGAGAACTTGATAAATAATTCTTCTGAAGTTGATGGCACCTCCCAAGGCGGTTTGCGTGAATAATCTTGCTTGTTTGTTACGATTACATCTATATCATCCATAGTTATATTAACCAATGAAAGACTTTTATTAAAAAAGTCTTGATTGAAACCAAAATCATGTTTAATCCTTGAAAATCTTTCTAGTTCCCAATTAAGTATTATCTCTTCGTCTTTCCTGATGCATATACCTGCATTGTGTCCGTTGTATAGAGAAAGTGACAACATGAATTCTAGGTGCCTGTATATCTTATGGAAACTCTATTACATCTAATGCTTCAGCATTCATGAACCTATGCATTTATTCCTGATTATCTGATGTATGTTTGATGTAATAAGAAAATGGTAGATTGGATGTTTGCCCTTAATAGTAGTCTTTCCCTCTCCTATGCCCTTAGATCTTTTCGTTTGACTTTGGTTAAACCGGGTCGAAACTTCATTCCATTTTATATCTCCAAACTTCTATTGATTTTCTTCATTTTATCAAATCTAATCGAACTTTGTTTGCCATTAATGCGAAAGGGACTACACTACTCATAACTTGAAAAACTTATCAAGTGCGCAATAAAAATATCGGAACAGCATTATTTTTGATACCTTCGATTACAGGACCAATTGACGCTACAAGCTTTTTCGAAAGAGAAGAATTTTCTAGTCGAGCTTCCACTAGAATTCAGTTGTTCCCAGCCTTCCTGGCAGCTAAATCCTTTGGTTTAAATCCCCTTGTGTTAGCTCTACGTGCAGAAGAGCCGGATTGTTTGGAGAAGATTGAGAACCCAAAAATATGTTTGGTAGGTAAATTAAAAACAAGTAAAAGTGAACAGCCAAGTGTAACAATTGCCAACCTGTCTGCTTTAGTACGATTGAAAAGAAGAGGAGTCCCTATCATAGTTATATACAGTGACAATAATGCATTTTATTCTAAAGACTATTCAAGTGAATTATATAGAGACTTGCTAGGACTTGCGGACTGTGTGGTTTGCCCCAGTAAGGCTTTAATAAGTCAAGCAAGTTCGTGGATTTTGTCTACAACAAAAACAATGATAATTGAGGACCCTTGCTACATAAGACGATCACCTTTTAGTGTTTTAAGTCCTGGAGGTTGCTGTAATATTTTCTGGTTTGGTCATATTACTAATGTATTTTATTTATTTAAGCAACTGCCTTTAATTATTGAGAAATCGAAGCCCTTTATGAAATTTGTCTTGACTATTATGGGTGATGAGATGACTTTAGAACTGTCAGAGAAATTTCTGGAAAAGATTCAAATCCAAAAAATTCCTAATTGGGAATATAGGTTTTCGAATTGGTCGTTGGATAAGTTTGAACTCGAATTAAAAAGTGCACATATAGTTTTATTGCCATCAGATACCAAATCAAATATCAAGAAATTTGCTAGTCATAATAGGGCAGTTGATGCATTGCAAGCAGGCTGCATGATAGTAGCTAGTCCAATCCCGAGTTATCAAGAGCTTGGGAAATGTATGCTTTTAGGTGAGGATATTCCATTACTTTTGAATGAAGGTATTGATCAGTACTCTCGTCTTACTGGAAAGTGGGAGAAGCATAGAGATTCACTTTTATCAAGATTTAGTCCAGAAACAAATATTTCCAACTGGGTCAATTGTTATCGTAAAGTATTGAACTCATGTTAGTTATTAAATAATTGTCTAAGCATATACTGGGCCTAACTAATAGATCTGTAGCATGGCTAATCTTCTGAAAAAGCTTTATGAAACAGTATGGGTGCCGATTCTGGGTGGGATGTTAATTTTATTCTCATCTTGGATTGAAGGAGAAGACATCAAGAAAGATTCCGAAAAAACTAGTAATAACAAGAGAAATCGTTGATATGGAGACTAATTGTACATATATCTTGTTGGTGTAATTTTTGAATTAATGAAGCCAGCAAGAATTTTTATCAGAAAAATTCGACTTTTCCTCTATAGCCTTCACAGGTGTTGATTTTACCAAGATTAAAATTGAATCCTATTGCGATGTCAGAGATGTTGATTGGCTTTTTCATTGCAATGGCTCAAAACCTTGATTCCCTGACCAACGTTTTTTAGTTCCTCTTCTTTACCTCATTCGCTCAGGTTCCTCACTAAAGTAGAAGCTCACAAGTTAGGTGATTGATAAGAGCTGTTTGCTGCAGGTCTGCCATCCTCATCTACTCTGTTTACATTGATATTGTCCTACTCCTTAGGAGGTAAAGGAATCTTGGAAACAATAGAATCTGATTTAGTCATTATTGGTGGTGGGCCCGCGGGCTGTACTTGTGCGCTTTATAGTTCTCGTGCCAATTTGAAGACAATAATCCTTGATAAGAACCCTTCCGTTGGGGCATTGGCCATTACCCATCAGATAGCAAATTATCCAGGTGTTTCGACTGAGATGAGTGGGGATGATTTGTTGAAGTTGATGAGGGATCAAGCAATCGAGTATGGAACTGATTACCGTCGGGCTCAGGTATTTGGTGTTGATGTAACTGGTGAATGGAAGGTTGTTTATACACCCGAAGGAACGTTTAAGGCGAGAGCTCTTGTGCTGGCAACTGGCGCTATGGGGCGCCCTGCCTCGTTTAAGGGCGAAGCAGAATTTCTGGGAAGAGGAGTGAGCTATTGCGCAACATGTGATGGAGCTTTCTATCGAGATAAGGAAGTTGCTGTTGTTGGTGTCAATAAAGAGGCTATTGAGGAGGCACAGGTCTTAACCAAATTTGCTTCAACTGTTCATTGGATCACTTCCAATGATCCTAAGGATGATGATTTCCATGCTAAAGATTTGATTGATCAGCCTCAAGTTAAACATTGGAGCAAGACCAGACTTCTCCAGATTGATGGTAATGATTCTGGGGTTACAGGTATACAACTGAAGTCTCGGAGTGCTGAGACAGAAGAATTAATCCCAGTTGAGGGTGTGTTTGTTTATATGGCAGGTTCTAAACCTATTACTGATTATCTTGGAGGACAGATCGCTGTGAAAGAAGATGGCGGTATCGTTGTCGATGATTTTATGGCAACCACTTCTGAAGGGGTTTGGGCTATTGGTGACATAAGAAATACACCATTTAAACAGGCTGTGGTCGCTGCTTCTGATGGTTGTATTGCCGCCATGGCAATTGATCGCTATTTGAATAGTAGGAAAGCAATTCGTGTTGATTGGGTTCACTCATAATATGCTTCAATATCTTTTGTTGTTATTGCATTAAAAATAGTATTTGAATTAAGTTCCTCTAAAAATTACTTGCTTTAGGCTATCTACAAAGGAGTTGCTTCTGAGACATAAGCAACTCCTCCGTAATAGCCTAGAATTGAATTTATATTCTCTCTCAATTTGTCAATTAGTTCTTCTTCACAAAATACAATAACGTGAGCATTTGCTCCTAGTCCGGTAAATTCCATGTCTTCCGAGACAACTCGTTCGGGTCCTCTTCCTGTGACGTGTTTCATGACTGTGTAGCCAGGCACTTGAGCAGTTTCAAGTATTTCGAGCATTGGATCTAGTTCACGCTCTCCAAAAATTAGATCTAGACGTTTCATTGTTTATTTAAGTTGCTCCAGGAATCATTTGATTTACTAACCCCATATATAGCGGGATACCTACAACTATGTTGAACGGAAAGGTCAGTCCAAGAGTTGTTGAGATGTAATAGCTTGACTTGGCCTCGGGAACTGTCATACGCATCGCTGCTGGGACGGCGAGATAAGAAGCACTTGCGCAGAGCACTACAAATAGAAGAGCATTCCCTGGCCCAAGTTCTAGTGCTTTGGCGACGAAAACGCCTAGAAACGCATTAAAAAGAGGCATAAAGATTGCAAAGCCAATTAAAAATGACCCTGCTTTGCGAAGGCTAGGCAGTCTTTGGGCAGCGACTATTCCCATGTCTAGAAGGAAAAAACATTCAGCCCCATAAAAAAGCTTACCTGTAAAAGGTTGCATTTTTTCTATCCCTGCAGGATTGTGTGCAGCAGTTAAGAAGCCAATAATTAAACTTCCCAGGAGGAGATATGCGGATCCATTGAGTGTGGCTTCATGCAAAATAGCTTTAAAACGTATTACTTTTGAGTTTGGACGGTTTTTGGGTCCTGCCAACTTTACGAGTAAAAGACCTACAATTATTGCGGGTGATTCCATTAAGGCTAATGCGCCAACCATAAACCCATCAAATTGAATTGATTGATTCTCCAAGAAGCTCTCTGCACATAAAAAGGTGACTGCACTTATTGATCCATAAGCAGCTGCTATTGCAGCTGAATTAAAGACGTCAAATTTAATCCTTAAGACTAGGAAACATATTATAGGAACCAATAGAGACATTATTATAGCTGCGGATATCACTGCAATTACTGGGACTGAGAGTCCACTTCTTTCTAATTCAACTCCACCTTTGAATCCGATTGCAAGCAATAAGTATAAGGAAAAAAGCTTTGGCAATGGTGCTGGAATCTCGAGATCTGAACTAACAAGAACTGCAATGGTCCCTAGAAAAAAGAATAGGACTGGAGGAGTTAGTACATTTTGAAGTATTAAACTTGTTTCCATTTTAAATAAGCTCCTTAATTCGTTTAGGAGTGTTTCTAAATACTAGATATGCAAACATGATAAGCATGAGTTGAGAGTGTATTTGATGAATTTATGGGCTATGTTTGTAAGGCATTGGAAGCAGATTGGAGTGCTTCCTTTCGGGTCGCAACTATACCTTCCACTCCAAATCTGGAGAGTCTTTCTTTGACTTTTCCCTGTGCTCCCGCGACATATGCAGTTCTTCCATTAGATCTAGCTTCTTGTATCATTTGTTCAATTGCAAGCGTTGCAGTTATCCCTAAGCGTGGTACGTCGGTGATATCTAATATGAGAACTTTGTAATTGCGGATTAGAGCCATTCTATCACTAATACCTTTTGCAGCTCCAAAGCTGAGAGGGCCTCTCAGTCGGAATAACATTACCTCTCCCCCGCAAGAATCCAATAATGATTGTTCTTGGTCTGATAATGAATCGTCTTGATTTAAGTTAAGCGCAATTTGTTTGTTACTTTTAGGTGAGTCTGTATCAGATTGTTCTGTTTCGATTAAACGATTGTCGGCATCCATGCCTTCTAATTGTGCTTGTGTCAGAGATTCTATAGTTAATAGATTGGCTACAAATACACCAACAAGAACAGCCCATATCAAGTCCCAAAATACTGTCATTAAAAGCACTCCATACATCACTAGTGCTGTTTTTAGTGATAGTCGATGTGCTCTAAATAAGAAACTCCAGTCGATAATGTCTAGTCCGACCTTAATAAGGATTCCTGCTAGCAACGCAGTAGGAATTTTTTCAGCTAGTCCTCCAGCTCCAAGTAAAACTATTAGTAATACAAGGGAATGAACCATTCCCGACAAGGGAGTCTTTCCACCTGATTTGATGTTTATCACTGTTCGCATTGTGGCGCCTGCCCCCGGGAGTCCAGAAAGTAATCCAGCACAGGTATTACCTAGTCCCTGACCTATTAATTCTCTGTCTGAATTATGCCTAGTTTGTGAAATATTATCTGCAACTAAAGAAGTTAGTAATGAGTCAATTGCACCTAGGACTGCTAAAACTAAGCCTGCTTTAATTATTAGATTTAAATGTTCATTCCAGATGGGCATGGTAAATCTTAGCCCTCCTTCGGGAATGGAGCCTATTCGAGGTACTTGATCACCAAAAAAGAATAATGAAAGGGGAGTTACTATTAGCAGTGCAAGTAATGGAGAAGGAAGCCAGTTGGTAATTCTTCTTGGTGCAAGAAACACAATTGCAAGGGTCATTATTGAGACACCTATTGCTGTCCCATTTGGTTGGAAGTTGGAAAATAATGTTTGCAGAGTTTCTATGACACCTCCTCGAGTACTTATTCCAAGTAAGGGCCCAACCTGAAGCACTAAAATAATTACGCCGATCCCAGACATGAAGCCTGAGATAACGGAATAAGGCACCAATGTTATGTATCTACCAAGTTTTAGTAAACCAAACAAAACTTGAAACAGGCCGCCAATTACGACTGCAGCCATTACAAGTGGGAGAATTTCTCCAGGTAATGAGTCTCTGGAGACGCCAGCAGCTGCAAGGCTTGCGATTACCCCGGCGACCGTAACGCTCATTGGACCAGTTGGCCCACTAACTTGAGCGGGCGTGCCTCCGAATAAAGCCGCTATGAAACCAACTACTACTGCTCCATAAAGGCCATATATTGCACCGCCTTCTCCTAGTGCAGCATTGCCAAAAGCAAGAGCCAGTGGAAGTGCAACTACTGCAGCCGTGAGGCCTCCAAGTAAGTCACCTCTTAGGTTGCGTAGATTGAAACCGTATATCAAGGACAAATGAATTGCTCCATTCCTCATCAACACCCAACAGGGTATCTTTTGGGGGATTCATAAGGGAAGCTTTTTGATTGGCTGTGATTGATTTTTTCACTTTCAATTTCCAGGTTGATGCTTTAGAAGCGTGTCCCATGGAGGAAGGAGCCTACTAATAAGAAGAACTTATATCCTGGATTAAGTTGGTAAGAAGTCCTAGCTATTTGCTTAAGAAGTTTTGGGCAGTCCTTATTGACTGTTGGAGAAGGCAATCGGACTACGTTCGGGCTTTACTACAGTTTGGCTGCACTCAGAAGTCAGTGGAACTGGGAAACTGAATGCAAGTTTGATCTTGGGGCCGAGGATTTATGCCCACAAGTGGCTACAAGGATTATTTCAAGATTCTCGGGGTGGAGCGAAATGCAGATTCCGATTTGATTAAGCGTGCTTTTAGAAAGTTGGCGAGGCAATACCATCCTGATGTAAATCCAGGAGATAAAGCTGCCGAGTCGAAGTTTAAAGAGATTAGTGAGGCGTATGAAGTTCTCTCTGACAAGGAAAAACGCACTAGATATGAACAGTTTGGTCGATATTGGAGTCAGCCCGAAGCTAGTGGAGGAAGAAGTTCGGCCGGGTCCGGATTCGATGTTGATTTTGGAAATTATGGAAATTTCGATGAGTTTATAACTGATCTTTTAGGACGCTTTGGTAGTTCGAACGGAGTAGCTGGTTTTAGTGGTATGGGTTCGGGATTCCCTGCTGGGTCGGGATCCTCTCGTACCCCGTTGAACTTGGATGCCGAGATTAAATTGAAGATTGGTTTCGCTGAAGCTTTTCGAGGAACTGAGAGGACTCTTTCTGTAAATCAAGAGCGGGTTCAGGTCAGAATCCCTAAAGGTGTCACCAATGGTTCAAAACTTCGACTGAGGGGGAAAGGGAATTTACAACCAGGAACTGGGAGAAGAGGTGATCTGTATTTGATTTTGGATGTTCAACCACACTCAATATGGAATCTTGATAAAGAGAATCTAAGAGCAACTTTGCCTGTCTCTTTAGATGAGCTCGTACTTGGTGGAACAGTAAAAGTTATGACACCAGATGGTGAAGCGGAATTGGCTATTCCTGCTGGAACACAACCAGGTAAAAGCTTGAGATTGAAGGGTAAAGGATGGCCCTTTGGGGATGGTAGAGGGGATTTGTTCCTAACGATAGAAATAAAATTTCCTGAAAAATGGAGTTTTGACGAACAGCAGCTTTTTACTCAACTTCGTGAGGTTAGATCGAATGATCCGCGAGAATCTTGGCTTGAGGCCGCTCGTTTATGAGGCGGATCTACCATCACTTGTAAAGCTTTCTCGTCGTTATGGATCTCACTTACCGACCTCGTCGTCTACGTCGCTCATTGGCTTTGAGAGAAATGGTGAGAGAAGTCAGTCTCAGTCCGGCTGATTTCATCTATCCATTGTTTGTTCATGAAGGTTCTGATGTAGAGCCAATCTCAGCGATGCCAGGAGCAAATCGTTGGACTTTAGAAAAATTGCTGGGCGAGGTTCAGAGAGCATGGGAGTTAGGTATTCGCTGTGTAGTGTTATTCCCTAAGATTGCGGACAATTTGAAAACAGAAGATGGGAAAGAGTGTTTTAATCCAGATGGGTTAATCCCTAGGGCTATTCGTTATTTAAAGAGTGAGTTGCCTGATATGACAGTAATGACAGACGTGGCGCTTGATCCGTATTCTTCTGACGGCCATGATGGAATTGTTAGTTCGGAAGGAGTTGTTCTCAATGATGAGACAATTCATCAGCTCTGTCTTCAAGCGGTGATGCAGGCTCAAGCTGGGGCGGATTTAATAGGACCTAGTGACATGATGGATGGTCGAGTAGGTGCAATTCGGGAAGCACTGGATGATGAAGGCTTTGAGCATGTAGGGATCATCAGTTATACAGCGAAATACTCTTCTGCTTATTACGGACCTTTTAGAGAAGCTTTGGATTCAGCGCCTCGGAATTTAAGCAATAAACCAATTCCTAAAGATAAGAGTACTTATCAAATGGATCCAGCTAATAGTCGTGAGGCGATTACGGAGGCGCAATTAGACGAACAGGAAGGGGCTGACATCTTGATGGTAAAGCCAGGTCTAGCTTATTTAGATATTATTTATCGTTTAAGACAAGAATCAGAATTGCCAATTGCTGCTTATAACGTTAGCGGTGAGTATGCAATGGTTAAAGCAGCAGCAAAGAAGGGTTGGATTGATGAGAAATCAGTTGTTTTAGAAACTCTTCTTAGCTTTAAACGAGCTGGAGCAGATTTGATTCTTACTTATCATGCTTGTGATGCAGCAGAATGGCTAAGGCAAGACTAACGATTTTTTTCAGGCAACTCTCTTGATGGCAACTGTTAAAAGGCTTGGTCACACAGCAATAAGAGTACAGGACATGGCGCGGGCCAAAGAGTTTTATACAGGTCTTGGTATGCAATTGGTCTGGCAAGACCAAGATTGGTGTTATCTGGAGGTAGGACCTGGTAGAGATGGCCTTGCGCTTTTGGGGCCAAACTATAAAGCTGCAGGCCCACATTTTGCATTTCACTTCAATGACAGAGAGGAGATAGATGAGTTCCACCGAAAGTTGCAATCAAATGGAGTAGAAGTCGGCCCTGTTCACAATCACCGTGATGGAACTGCTTCTTTTTATCTGAAAGATCCGGAAGGAAATTGGTTGGAAATGCTTTATCAACCTCCAGGAGGTATTCCTACTAACCAGGAGAATCATTTCTCTCTCATGCAATGAGCTCTTTTGAAGGAAGAGCACGTCTATTGCAGTCTGATTCGATTATTCAGGAGACCTTGGAGCTACTTGAATGGCCAAGGCTTTGTAAGCATCTTGCGGAGTTTGCTAGTACCAGAAATGGCCACCTTAATTGTATAAATTACGATCTTCCAACTGACTTGACTACAAGTCGTAGACGTTTAGTAGAAACTTTGGAAATGATTTCTTTGGATGAGTTAATTGAGGGTGGTTTGAGTTTTCATGGTGTTCATGACCTTGAAGATAGTCTTAATCGCTGTGGAAAAGGAGGGGCTTTATCTGGTGAGGAATTGTTAGCTGTTGCTGAGACATTGGCGGCGGCTCGACGTATCCGTCGCCAAGTCAATGAAAGTGATCAGACACCAACTATTTCATGTTTATTGAGAGATCTCAAGATTCTTCCCGAATTGGAACGTTGTCTTAAATCGGGTCTTGAAGAAGGTGGGAGAGTTGCCGATCGTGCTAGTGAGAAACTTTTGCGATTGCGTCTTGAATGGAAAAAGTTGAGCTCAGAAAGACATGACCTTCTTAAAGAATCTTTGAGAAATTTTGCACCTTTTCTGCAAGATACTTTGATCACAGAGCGTAATGCTAGACCTGTCATTGCAATTAAAGCAACGGCTACTTATAACGTCCCAGGCTTAGTTCATGATAGTTCGACATCTGGGAATACAGTCTTTGTCGAGCCGCAGTCGATAATCTCATTAGGTAACCAGTTAGTCGTTTTAAAGACATCCATTGTTAATGAAGAACGGAGACTTTTGACAAGCTGGACATTAATGGTCGCTGAGAAAAGGCGATTAATTAATTACGTATGTGAGGTGCTTTTGCAACTTGACCTGGCTCTCGCGAGGGCTAGGTATGGCAAATGGATGGGTGGGGTTCCTGCAAAACTGAAGTTAGATTGTGATTCACCATTTGTTTTTCAGGAGCTTCGTCATCCATTGCTTGTTTGGCAGCAGCGGGATTTACAGAGTGAGCCAGTGATCCCAATCAGTATTGAGGTTCCTACAGATGTGAGAGTGGTAGCGATTACTGGACCCAATACAGGTGGCAAGACGGTGACGTTAAAAAGCATAGGATTGGCTGTTTTAATGGCTAGGGCTGGTTTACTGATTCCTTGCAAAGGAAGTCCGACGTTACCTTGGTGTTCTCAAGTTCTTGCTGATATTGGAGATGAGCAGTCTTTGCAACAGAATTTGTCTACTTTTAGTGGTCATATAAAGCGAATTAGCCGAATAATTGATTCACTCTCGGAGAGTTCTGGAACTTCCCTTGTTTTATTAGATGAGGTTGGCGCAGGTACTGATCCAAGCGAGGGTTCTGCATTGGCTATAGCACTTTTGAAAACCTTTGCTGAGAAAACTCGACTTACAATTGCTACAACACATTTTGGGGAACTTAAGGCACTTAAATACACCGATAATCGTTTTGAGAACGCTTCAGTGACTTTTGATAGTGAGACCATGTCTCCTACTTATAGGTTGCAGTGGGGAATCCCTGGCAAAAGTAATGCAATTGCTATTGCCGAACGTCTGGGATTAGCTGAGGAGGTTATTTGCAATGCAAAAGAACTTTTAGGATCTAAATCATTGGATGAAGTAAATAGTGTTATTTCTGGTCTTGAAAAGCAAAGGGAGCGTCAGCAGGTTGCGGCAGAGGAGGCAGCTGCGTTGTTGGCTAGGACAGAATTGCTTCATGAGGAATTACTTCGACGTTGGGATCAAGAATGCAAGCAATCTTTAGACCTTCAGGAACAAGGTCGTTTAAAGCTCCAATCATCTATTAGCGAGGGTCAGAAAGAAGTAAGTAAGTTGATTCGTCGTTTAAGAGATAATGGTGCTGATGGCAATACTGCACGTACAATCGGGCAAAGACTTCGAAGGATTTCTGATAAGCATCAACCATTATTGGAACGGGAACGTAATCCTATTAGTAGTTGGCGTCCAAAAGTAGGTGAAAGAGTAAGACTTTTGGCCTTGGGTAAGGCTGCTGAAGTAATGGCTATTTCTGACGATGGAAAACAATTGACTATTCGATGTGGTGTTTTGAGAAGTACTGTTGATTGGTCTGCTGTCGAAAGTCTTGATGGTCGCAAGTCAACTTTCCCAGAGGCTGAAGTTAGTGTTCAGATAACCTCTTTCTTAAGGCCAAGTTCCCATCTGCGAACATCCCGCAATACAATCGATGTCCGAGGATTACGTGTTGATGAGGCTGAGGTCGTTTTAGAGGAGAACCTCCGCTCCGCTACAGGACCTATTTGGGTTATTCATGGTATTGGTACAGGTCGACTGAAACGAGGCATTCGTCGATGGTTGGATAGCGTATCTTATGTTGAGAAAGTAGTTGATGCTGAACAGGCCGATGGAGGAGTGGGTTGTACTGTCGTTTGGTTGCAATAGTTTAATGTTGATAATAAATCAATCTTTATTGAGATAGGAGACTGATTAAGAATTCTATTTTGACGAATTATTCTTAATTATTTAGAAGACTAATATAATTGTTGATTGAACCATTAGTTATGGAAAGGTTTGTGAGATTTGAGAGTAATATTGTAATTGTATAGAGCCCATTTCTCTCAGTGCAGTTCATTGATCAAGCTCGAATCATAGTCAAAGCTGGACGTGGTGGAGACGGAATAGCTACCTTTAGGAGGGAAAAGTATGTTCCTGCTGGGGGGCCTTCTGGTGGTGATGGTGGAAGAGGAGGGAAAATAATATTAGAGGCAGATGCAAATTTGCAGACACTTTTAGATTTCAAGTTTTCAAGGGTATTTACCGCAACTGATGGTAAAAGAGGAGGTCCTAATCGTTGTACAGGCGCTTCAGGTAAAGATTTAATTGTCAAAGTTCCCTGTGGAACGGAAGTGCGTCATGTTTCCACAGGAATTATTTTAGGGGATTTGATTAAAACAGGTCAGGTCTTAACAGTTGCTTTTGGAGGTAGAGGTGGTCTTGGTAATGCTCATTATTTAAGTAATCGTAATCGTGCTCCAGAAAAATTTACTGAGGGACGTGATGGTGAAGAGTGGGATTTACAGTTGGAACTAAAACTTCTTGCAGAGGTAGGGATTATTGGACTTCCAAATGCAGGTAAAAGTACTTTAATAGCGGTGTTATCGGCGGCTCGCCCGAAAATTGCTGATTATCCTTTTACAACTTTAGTGCCGAATTTGGGAGTTGTTAGAAGGCCAAGTGGAGATGGGACTGTTTTTGCTGATATCCCTGGTTTGATTGCTGGTGCGGCAGGTGGTGCAGGTTTAGGGCATGAATTTCTAAGGCATATACAACGTACGAAACTTCTAGTTCATTTGCTTGATGCGGGTAGGGAGGACCCAGTGAAGGATTTGTTGATTGTAGAGAAGGAATTGTTGGCTTATGGTCATGGCTTATTGCAGAAACCAAGGATATATGTGCTCAACAAACAGGAATTGTTGGACAAGAGTCAACAGAAAGAAGTTATTTGCGATTTACAGAAAGTAGTTGGTGCTGAGGTTATTTTGATTTCAGCTGTGATGACTTCTGGATTAGAAGATCTATTGGATAAGATTTGGATGGCTTTAGGGGTATAACGACGACTTTTGATAAAATTTTAATTAGACCCGCTTGTTTATTTGAGAGTCTTTAGCGATAACTGTCTTATAGCAATTAAACCCATGCAATTTTTTAGTTGTTTCGATAAGAAAGGAAATACCATTGCACGTTGTCAGACTCGTGAAGAGATTGATGTTTTATTGAGAATGGGGCGTCCAATTGCAGAAGTGAGAAAGTTAAAAAAAGAGGAGGCTGTGGTTTGTTCTCTAACCAGTAGTCCTTCTGATTTTAATGAAGATATTTAAATTACCTTCAGTCAATAGGAATCAAAAAGTCACAAGACTGAGGGGGGAATTCAGTCTTGTGGCTTTTTGTTGAAATCAAGGTCTAGTCGTCATATACGAGGCACTCTGGCTCGTCAGGGTTTGCATCGCAAAACAATTCCAGTGCATTTGGATCATGCTTGTCGTCAGGATGGTGCTCCTTGTATTCCTCAAGTGAGTGGAGCTCTTCAGTGAGATGACGAACCTTGGCATCATCACCTTGTGCCTTGGCGGATTGGATCTCTGATTGATCCTTTTGAATGTGCTCGTCGATTGTTTTCATGGAGTCAGAATCGGTTCGTTAACTGCGCCGGGATCTTTCGACCAATACACAATAGAGCCCTTGTCCTGTTATGCCATGGGGGTATTTGACACTTGGTTTGCGTTACAACACTATTCTCAGGTTTTGGTATTGATAGTTACCAAAATCAGGTCTTTCAAGGGGGCGTGTTTGGATGAGGAAATATCAAGGCATTATTTCTCCTTGAAATCTAGAGAATGATGGTTTTCTCTCGCCAAGGTCAGGATTTTTGTCTTTCTGGCAAGAGCAAGTGATATAGGTAGTAAGGGTTTTGGTGGCTTTGGTTGGGTGTTTTACCTTTGAGAAGGCGATCGAAGGAAGGACTAAGGACTTAGTTCACTGAGGTAAATCCACCTGTCTTCCATTCTTTCAATTGTTTTTATCAGGTCAGCGAGTTGCTTGCTAGGTAACCGAAGGTCCTTTTCCCCTTTATTCAAGATTTCTTCTAAGGTTTTCTTCTTCTTTTCTAGGAGAGTTAGATCTTGTTCAATAGACAATAGCTCACGTTGCTCTTTAAAACTAAGCCGACGAGATCTAACTTTGTTGATAGGTTCTTTCTGCTGTTTTGAACCTTGATTTTTTTGAGTTGGGGAAAGAAGGTTTACCTTTTTTTCTAGTAGGAGAGCATTACCTTTGTTGTGCTTTTCTTGGGTGCGTTGCTTGTTAATGAAATCGCTGTAGTTACCTTCAAATTGCTCTAACTGCCTATTCTTAATGTGGAATATGCGATCCACTGTTCGATCAAGAAAATATCGATCATGAGATACAACAACAACACAACCTCGGAAGTCTTCAAGAAAATCTTCAAGTATGGTTAATGTGTTGATGTCGAGGTCATTGGTTGGTTCGTCTAATAAAAGTACATTTGGGGCTTGAATTAACATTTTGCAAAGGGTTAACCTCCTTCTCTCTCCTCCTGAAAGTTTGCTGAGAGGACTATGTTGTTGTGAGGCGGGGAATAAGAAATTTTCTAGAAGTTGAGAAGCTGTCATTTGTTTTCCGTTGAGCTTTACCAAGGCTGCTGCTTCTTCTACATAATCAATTACTTTTCGTTGAAGTCCTTGCCCAAGATTGAAATCTTGGGTGTGTTGATCTAAGTAACCAATGTTTACCGTTTCACCCAGGCGAAGGATTCCGCTGGTCGGCTTTCTTTTCCCTGCAATTAGATCAAGAAGTGTTGATTTCCCACTGCCATTGGGTCCGATGATTCCAACTCTGTCTTCTCTGGCAAAATTGTAGGTGAAATTCTCTAGTATCGGAGGACTATTTAGATTCCCATCTGTCGTAATTCCTAAGCCTATTGCTTCGATGGTGAGTTTGCCAAGTCGTCGGCTACCCGTAGTCATTTCTAATTGACCTAATTGCCTTTTTTTCGGCTCTTTGTACATTTCTGCAATACGTTGTAGACGTGCTTTTTGTTTTGAGCTTCTAGCTTTTGGTCCCTGACGTAGCCAGATTAATTCTCTTCGCATTGCACTCTTAAATTTGGCTGAAGCCAGGGTTTCTATTTCTTGTTCTTGAGCTTTTTGTTTAAGAAAGGTGCTGTAGTTACCTTCATATTTTTGAGCTTTGCCTAGAGATATTTCTATTAGATGATTCGTAACTTGATCCAGTACATAGCGATCATGAGTAACTAGTACTAAGGCACCCCGGTAATTGGTTAACCAGCATTGCAACCACTCCACTGCACTAGCATCAAGGTGATTGGTAGGTTCATCAAGTAGGAGTACATCCGGTTTGGCTACCAATGCAGAGGCTAAGCCAACTCGTTTTCGATAACCACCCGAGAGCTCTCCTACTTTGATTTGTAGATCAGTGATTCCAAGGCGAGAAAGAATTTCTTTGCATTCTTGTTCAAGGGCCCAAGCCTGATTGTTGTCCATCAGTTGACTAAGTTGCCCCAGTTCAGATAAAAATCTTTCGTTTGATGGATTATTGGCAACTAGATTACTGAGTTTTTGGAAACTTAAAAGTAATTCTCTTTTCTTGCCACAGCTTGAAAGTACTGCCTCTATAACAGTTTGATTTTCTTGGAGAGGACTTTCTTGTTCGACCGCTTTTATTGTCACTCGTGGTGAGCACTGTCGAGTTCCTTGATTAAGAGGTTCGATACCAGCAAGAACCTTCAATAGTGTGGATTTACCGGATCCATTAGGACCAATTAACCCTAGTTTCTCTCCTTTCTTAATGTGTAAGTTTAGGTTGCTAAAAAGATTATCAATTCCGAAATCTTTTGAGGCATTAATAAGAGTTATTAGACTCACAGAACACTTGTTCTTGAATTTTTATCAAGATAATCAAAAACACTCTTGTCACCGACATCCGCAGCTGCTTCCATTCCAAATTTTCGATAAGCCAGAATAGTTAAAAGTATTCCAGATGAGATAAGTATCGTCATAACTATTGTCTCACTAAAAATCCCACTTAAATGTCCAAGGATTCCAATAGGTAAAAGAATGGTTACCCCTATAGCTTCTGGCCTTTGGAAACAAAAAAATTCTTTAAAACCTATCCCAGTCAATGCGGCGAAAAGTGGACCTATTAAAAGGATGGAGGATGGATTCTTTGCTAATTGAGGAAGCATTGAATGTGTTCCAGTCTTGCTCGCTACTACTACGGCACCTAAACATCCCAGTCCCCACAATATTTGCAAGGCTCTATGTAGTGGCCTCAAGTAGATATGAATCCAGGTGAGAGCCAGTCCAAGACTGATGGCTAATGGAATTAGCCAGAGCCATGCCCATGTAGGTCCCTTTAGTATCCAATGAAAGAGTCCACTTGTGAATGAGATCCCACACAAAAGAAGCGAAAATCGGTATCGCTGTACTTCCAGGAAGTCCGAATTAGTGATTGTGTAATTTCCATAAATACCTTCAAATTCTTGTTCTTTGAAGTTGGCTTGAACTGACTCAGTTTTCCTTGTGGATAAGGTCATTGAACTTGAGGGACTACTGCGTTAACTATCATGGATAGCTCTGGACCTGCTGGAATAATGCCACTAGGGCGAAGAGGGAATAGAGCCCCAAAATAGTCTTCTCTCCAGCATTTTGAATCACATGTTTCAGCAACCAATGGAATTGCCATGAACCGTTGTCTCCATTCCCATAATTTAGGCAATGACCATAGAGGTTTTTGACTACAGCCAAATAGAGGCATGTAGATCATTTCCCATCTTATAAGTGTTGGGAAAAGTCTTACGTCAGCAAGTGTTAGCTGGCTACCGCATAACCAGGGTCCTTTTTTTGATAGGGCTTGTTCTACTACTTCAAGAGCACTGAATAGATCTTCACAGGCCTTGTTATAGGCATTCTGGTTTCTCGCAAAGCCGCAACGGTAGACACCATCGTTGACAGTGGGTTGAAGAAGTTTCTGCCAGGTATTTATCTCTTCTTTGAGTCTCTCTGGGGCAAGATCGGGAGCTTCTCTTGTGGTTGGCCATCTATTGAGTACTTCGACTAGTTGTGCACTCTCATTCCCTATTAATCTTGGATTCCGATTAAGACTAGAACCAGGGTCTATTAGAGCGGGTACTGTTGCGCGGTGGCTAGGAGGACTTCCACACAATTGGTAAAGCTCTAGTAGAGAATTACACCCCAACCACTCTTCTTCAAGTTTCCACCTCCCTGAATTGTGATCAGCCTTTACTACTAAGAGAGAAAGGTTGTTTCTTAGACCACGAAGTTGATGGACCAACCAGGTCCTATGGGCCCATGGACAACTTTTACCTACAATTAAGCGAGGCTTTTGATCTTCCGATCTACCAATTAGCTCTTCTTTTGAGAGCCCGATGGCATGTGGCTTGTCACTGGATGGTCGTCGATAATTACCTTTTGGATCTGTCGGGGCAAGGCCTTTCATTAGTTGACGCCATTGCCAACTCCAGGCGGCTCTTGTGCAGGTGACTATGGCTGGAGGTATTGACATAAGGATTCCTTTTTGAATTATTTTCAGCCAGGTTATATATGTTATTGGGTTGGATTATTGATGAGTGGTCCTCGGTTGCTTTTGATAGCAGGAACTCATGGTAATGAGGTCAATGCACCTTGGCTTTTCAAGCAATGGTCTAAAGAGTCTGGTCTGATTGATACTTATGGTATTGAGACAGAAAGGGTTTTAGGTAACCCTGAGGCCCTTTCAGTTTGCAAAAGATATCTTGATATGGATCTAAATCGATGTTTTAGGCCTGACCTTCTTGAGTCGACCAGTTCACCATTGCGAGAAGTTTTACGTGCACGGGAGTTGTTGAACCTTTATGGCCCTAGAGGAATGAGCCCTTGCAACATGGCAATTGATTTTCACAGTACAACATCAGCTATGGGAAGCAGTGTTGTTATTTATGGGAGGAGATATTGTGATTTGGCTTTCGCTGCACTTTTTCAGTCATGTCTCGGATTACCTGTTTATCTTCATGAAGGAGATCAGGCTGAAAAAGGCTTTCTGGTTGAGCAATGGCCATGTGGCTTAGTGATTGAAATAGGACCTGTCCCACAGATGGTTTTGGATTGTGGAATCATTAGTCAAACTCGATTAGTACTTTCTGCGTGCTTTGAGTTGATAGCAGCAGTTCGAAACGGAAGACAAATATTCCCGGATTGCTTGGTTGTACATAGACATGTGAAGAGTATTGATTTCCCTCGTGACAAGCAAGGAGATATTACTTCGTATATTCACCCTGAGCGTCAGGGTTCAGATTGGAGACCAATTCGGCAGGGCGATTCTTTATTTATGGGATTTAATGATGAACCGGTGAAATTTGATGAGCAAGATTCATTTTCACCTGTCTTCATTAATGAAGCCGCTTATTGTGAAAAGCATATTGCTATGAGCCTGACAAAGAGGGAGGTCTGGAATCTAGATAAAGATTGGGAGAATTCTCTGTGTTCAATTGTTTGCTCATAAGGGTATATGGTTTTAAGAACTTAGCCATGTATTTTTAAGAGGTTTAGTTGGTCAGTGAGTGCCTAATCCCTCAATTGATTTAGCCACAGGCAAGTGTTGCCTGCTCTTGTGTGCAAGGAAGGTCACTACTGCTTCCATCGGCCCAGTAAATCCTCAGTCGATCATCATCCGATCCCTTGCGGAAAGTGAGTGACTTAATGGGGCCAGCAGGAGCTTTGTTATCAGAATCTGAGGAAGCCTTTTGCTTCCCCATTCGAAGTTCTAGTTGTTTGAGTCGATTTTCGATGTTTTCAATTAATACAGATTGATTTGAGGAGGTTTGTTCTGAGACGGGTGGGACCTTTGTGCAGCCAATGATTGCGATAACTCCTACGCCTATTGCCAGGGAAGAAAGCATCCTTGGAAAGTCCCTAGCCATTGAATAAAGGCTTTGTACCTTCATAGATTAGGTGTTCAAAAAAAACAATCAATACTTTCTCGCTAGGATAAGGTTGGTTGTGCATGAGTAATCAGGATCCTTAAACCTTTTGAGGTCACCTTTTCAGGGATAGAACTCACGTGATCTCTAGGCTAATTTGTTAGTCGTATAGGTCAATCTGAGCGAAAAGAACTATCGTTGGGTTATTGGTTTTGTCTCCTCAATGATATTGGTAGAAATTGTGGTATTTTTTATTTTTAGTTAGATCTTGCAAAGGCGATCAAGACTACAGGCTGATTAATTATTAGCCTCTAACAAAGAGTGAGTTTTGTATGGGAAGTAGTTTCGGCGAAGTTTTCAAGATTAGTACCTTTGGCGAATCGCATGGGGGAGGTGTGGGTGTAATTCTGGAAGGTTGTCCACCTAGACTTGAACTTGACTTAAAAAAAATACAGGAAGATTTGGATAGAAGGAAACCAGGTCAAAGCAAAATTACAACTCCTAGGAAAGAAGATGACCGGGTAGAGATTCTTAGTGGTCTTATGGAAAACAAGACGCTTGGTACTCCTATTGCAATGATGGTTAGGAATAAGGACCAAAGACCTGAAGATTATAAGGATTTGCAAGTTGCTTTTAGACCTTCCCATGCAGACGCCACTTATCATTTGAAGTATGGGATTCAATCTCGCAGTGGTGGTGGTCGTGCTTCCGCAAGAGAAACTATTGGGCGAGTGGCTGCAGGTGCGATTGCAAAGCAATTACTTGCAAAGGTTAATAACACTGAGATTATTGCCTGGGTTAGACGTATTCACACCATTGAGGCTGAGATAAATCCGGTAGCCGTTACTCTGGATAATGTCGAGGCAAATATTGTGCGTTGTCCTGATCAAGCTGTGGCAGCACTTATGCAGGAAAGAATCGAAGCTATTAGTCGTGAGGGTGATTCTTGTGGAGGCGTTATTGAGTGCGTGGTTCGTAATTCACCATTAGGTCTTGGAATGCCGGTTTTTGACAAACTTGAAGCGGATCTTGCTAAAGCTTTGATGTCTTTGCCTGCAACGAAAGGTTTTGAAATTGGCTCTGGATTTGGTGGAACCTTGCTAACTGGAAGTGAACATAATGATGCATTTATTCCCACCCCTACGGGAAGTTTGAAGACCGCTACAAATAATTCCGGTGGAATTCAGGGTGGTATTAGCAATGGCGAACCTATTTTACTTAGAGTGGCTTTTAAGCCGACGGCAACTATCCGTAAAGATCAACATAGTGTGGATGCTCAAGGTAATGCACAGATTATTTCAGCCAAGGGCCGCCATGATCCGTGTGTTCTTCCTCGAGCAGTACCAATGGTGGAAGCTATGGTTGCGCTTGTACTTGCTGATCACTTGTTACGACAGCAGGGGCAGTGTTCTCTGTTTTAAAGATATTTGATTTGCTCGAGTAGTGAAAAAATGATTTGTCTATTTTTTGGCTGAGTTATCAGCAAGATTGTCTATATATTGGCGACATATCTATATTAATATATCCACTAAAGTAGCTTTTTTATATTTTATAGCTGGACTCTATCTTTTTATAGTATTTGTTTTGTTGGAAACTTTTTACAAGGTTGCTTCTTCCTGATTTATTACTTGGTTGGTTTTTGATAGGGAACTTGTGTTGTCCTATTGAGGATGGAATACCTTCCCCGAGAGTTTTTTGAAGGTTGTGCTTTTTTAACTCTATAGATAATGGTCAATTAACCAAGTTTTCTGTCGACGTTATTTTGACATGACGTTGTGTTCTTGTGTCTTCTATCCATGTTTGTAGTGCTTTATCTATTTGTCCATCCTTTACTAGATTTTTACCTATTGTGATGGCGTCACACCCTGCATTAAGCCAAGGATTGATCTCTTTAATAGAGAGACCTCCTGCTGCAATAATGAATGGAATTTCACTAAGTGGTGTTTTGATTTGTGAGATGTAGTCAATCCCAAGGCAACTTGCAGGAAATAGTTTAACGACACGATGCCCACTATTGACTGCTTGCTTAATCTCTGAAGGAGTAAAGACTCCAGGGATTAAGAGTTGATCAAGATTTTGAGCAAGTTGTTGAAGGCCTGGATCCCAGAAAGGAAGCATTGCGTAGTTGAGTTTAAGCTCCGCTACACATGTCAATGCCTCTGAAGAAGTTACTGATGCTGCTCCAAGATTGAAGCTTGGGAATCGATTGTGAGTCTCCTCAATAAGAAGAGGCCATCTAGGGTGAGAGCACCATGCAATTTCAATATGTTTAATACCTAGTTTATTTAAAGCCCCTAGGCGTTGAAAGAACTCATTATTGAAACTCGTTTTTTCTATATCTATTGGTTTTGGGCGTATTAAGGCTACTAATGGTTGACATTTCAGAGAAGCTATTAATGCGTTCTCTTTTTCTTTCCATGATGAGCCTGTGTTCACATTAGGCGTATTCAGCCGCTTTCACTTCGCGACGAATAAGAAGCTCCTGAAGCTCTTCTGAGTCAACTGTTTCTTTGTCTACCAACATTTCTGCTAGCTCATCAAGAACAGATCGATTTTCAGTGAGGACTTTCGTCGCACGTTTGTAAGCCTCTGCTACCAAACAAGACACTTCTTCATCAATAGTGGCTGCAGTGTCCTCAGAAAAATCTCTCTCAGAGGCGATATCGCGACCAAGGAACATTCCTCCCTGTGATCTTCCTAAAGCCACTGGCCCAAGCTTGTCACTCATCCCGAACCGGGTGACCATTTGTCTTGCAACTTGTGCAACTTGCTTGAGGTCGTTAGATGCACCAGTTGTAACTTCGTCCTCACCATATACGATTTCTTCTGCGACTCGTCCGCCTAAAGCAACTGCCATTTGGTTTTGTAGATAAGACCTTGAATACAAACCAGATTCCATTCTCTCTTCGCTAGGTGTGAAGAAGGTCAATCCTCCAGCTTGGCCACGAGGAATGATAGATATTTTTTGGACAGGGTCATAGTCAGGCATGAGTGCTCCCACCAGGGCATGTCCTGATTCGTGATATGCAACTAGTCTTTTGCGTCGTTCACTCATAACTCGGTCTTTTTTCTCTGGACCAGCCATTACACGTTCAATAGCTTCATTGATCTCGTCATTGCTCACTTCTTTTAGCTCACGGCGTGCAGCAAGAATTGCAGACTCATTAAGTAAGTTTGCTAGATCAGCCCCTGTAAACCCTGGTGTTCTTCTTGCCACTTTATCAAGATCAACATCTTTAGAAAGTGTCTTGGAGCGTGCATGAACTTTGAGTATTTGAAGTCGCCCTGTGTAATCGGGTCTATCAACAACAACTTGTCTATCGAAGCGTCCTGGACGCATTAGAGCGGAATCAAGAACATCTGGTCTGTTGGTGGCAGCGACGATGATGATGCCTGTATTGCCTTCAAAACCATCCATTTCAGTTAAAAGTTGATTCAGTGTTTGTTCCCTTTCGTCGTTACCGCCTCCAAGACCTGCGCCACGTTGACGCCCTACAGCATCGATTTCATCAATGAAAACTATGCAAGGAGCATTTTTCTTGGCTTGTTCAAACAGATCCCTAACCCGACTTGCACCTACACCAACGAACATTTCGACAAATTCTGAACCTGAGATCGAGAAGAAAGGTACGGCTGCTTCCCCTGCGACTGCTTTCGCAAGTAAGGTTTTGCCAGTTCCTGGAGGTCCTACTAAAAGGACACCTTTAGGAATTTTTGCTCCTACGGCAGTAAATCGATCAGGACTTTTTAGAAAATCAACTACTTCAGTTAGCTCTAGCTTCGCACCTTCAATTCCTGCTACATCTGCAAAAGTTACTTGAGTGGATGGTTCCATCTGTAACCGGGCCTTACTTTTGCCAAAATTCATTGCTGGATTGCCACCACCACCACTACCACCTTGTGCACGTCGGAAAAGAAAGAAGAGTCCACCTAATAACAGTATTGGGAAGATCAAGCTGCTTGCAGCTTGTTGCCATGGACTGGGCGTGCGATTTGGTTGCACTGCAATATCAACATTGTGCTTAGTAAGTAATTGATAAAGATCTTTATCAGGAGCCAGATTCACCTCAGATCTCCTTCCGTCGCTTTCTATGACTTGAGCAGAGCCTTTGTCAGGGGAAATTAAAACTCGACTTACTTCGTTCTCTTCGACCGCTTCAACGAAGTCACTGTATCTAAGTGTTCTGGGAGTGTTTGAGGCGTCGGGCTTTTCAAGGAAAGCCGTCCCAACAACGATTACAACCACGACCAGGAGCACGTAAAGCCCTACATTGCGCAAGCGTTTGTTCAAGGTTCTTCTTTCTGGGGTGAAGGAATGTTAATAGGATTATGAGACTTAGGAGGCCCTAAGTACTTCTACTACGCTTCGGAAAGCAAACCATTCTGGAATCTCCTCACCACTTCTTAGCATTTTTCGGAATTGAGTTCCGCTCAGTTTTCTGACATGAAGGCCACGAGCCTCTGCATGTTCTGCGGTTACGTAACCTTCTTCTTCCGTGAAGACGAGGTTCAGAGAAGGGACTGTTTCCATTGCAAGTTCTGAGGCACATTCATTTGCAAAATTCTGTGCGTCATAGGGTCCATAGAAGTCTTCTCCAGTTAAAGAGGATTTACAGCCTGCCATGTCGCGACCAATGATGAAGTGTGTACAACCATAATTTCGGCGAATAATCATGTGCTGGAGTGCTTCCCTAGGACCTGCCATGTGCATTGCGTATGGCAGGTAGGCCCATCGAATTGAAGAGTTGTTTACTTCAGCAGCAAGACGTTCGTATGTTTGAAAGCGTATATGCCCTGGAATATCGTCTTGTTGCGTAGGTCCGCAAGTTGGGTGTACTAGAACCACAGCATTTTTACTTACGTTGCTTGCTTTTAGTGCTCGTGTGAATAGCTCATAGTGAGCTCTGTGAATTGGATTACGGCATTGAAAAGCCACAACATCTTCACCTGGTGGTAGATCATCCCTTACTTGGACTGGAGTTTTGCATGGAAAGATCCTAGAGGGAAGTTTTAAGCCTTGAATACTTCCTCCTAGGTAGTAGCGTTTTCGTTCGGAAGCAATCATTCGAACTGCAGGATGCTCTAGAGAGGTCGTTCCATAACAAGCCTTTGCTTCTAAAACTTTGTCTGGCTCCCATTTGTCTTCTACTTGAAGGACAGCAAGGTTTTGGTCCTTGTAAGTGAGTAAAACTTTGTCATCAATCCCTATATCTTCACGATCAGTGTCCATAACAATTGGCAGCCCAAATAAATATCCTGAAGTGGTTCTATTTTCTCGAAGCACTGAGTTGTAATCAGCTTGGTGCATAAATCCTCGTTCTGGAGAGAACCCTCCAATTACGAGTAATTCAATATCACATGCGTTTCTGTCCGAGCATTCGATTTGTTTGTTGGCAGAGGCTTTGACTTCTTCTTTCTTGTCTTCACTAACCATTAAGTCAACAAGGGTTCCCCCATATGCAGTAATAAGACCTGAATGGTTGTTGTTTGTCATGGTCAATGGCATATGTTCGAGAATTCTCCCAGATGACGGCTTCATGGGTAGGAAATTTCAATCCTTGAATTCACTCAAAAGGGGCCAACTAGGCCCCTTTTGAGTGAATTCAAGGATTGTTGTTCCTATTTAAGGGTCCTAGATCAGACACCCTTA
This sequence comes from Prochlorococcus sp. AG-363-O16, assembly GCA_003280095.1. Classification (GTDB taxonomy): domain Bacteria; phylum Cyanobacteriota; class Cyanobacteriia; order PCC-6307; family Cyanobiaceae; genus AG-363-J23. Next base: position 66,954 of record QCGA01000001.1, on the reverse strand, counting down.
TGGGATCATCCTTTGCGACCGTAAAGCTCACCAACGATTTTGACTTCTAGAGGGTCTTTAGAACCCATGTCAGTGTCGGATGGCTGGATTGCAACAAAGGAGCCAGAGAATTCGTCACCTTGAACACTGTCAACTGAAAGGGTAATTGCACCCTGGCCAGTTACGTCGCGTTTGATGTTTTCTCTTGCAAGTTCTTCATCATCACCACCTAAAGCCACTAGACCTTGCGCATAGTCAACACCTGTACTTAGTGCACGACTCTTGGGGTCTAGAAAATCGCCGGTGCGATAGTTGGGTGTAAGTGTTTTGCCTTTGAATTCAGTTCCAGCTGTAATAGAGGAACTGCTTGCTTCCATTACCAAGTCTTTGGCTGAGAAGACGAATGGAACTTCTAATCCATTAGGGGCTAAAACAGTAATTAAGGCAAAGTCGATGCCACCTTTTTCTGTAAAGGTGTCTCCTGAAACGTCTCCATAGATTTGGTCAACGCTTGTGTTGTTGGAGGGAGTGATGATTTTTGCAGGAGCGAATTCTGCTTTCTTACGCTTTGATCCTGCAATTTTCACAAACACCTCAGTGGGGTGCATGCAGATATCTTTAAGACCGCCACCTTTACCAAGACTGATGGATCCTGAGGAACCAGGAGCAACTGTGGGACAAAGGTTGGCTTTGCCGGTATTGACTGTTTCGCCAAATTGTGAATTTCCCCTTTCACTGCCAAGCACAAAGTCGGCATAAGCACTGCTGGGGGCAGCTATAAAGGTGATACAGAAAGCCAGCACCAAGGCCAGCAAAGGACGAAATCGCATGGGAGATAAGCCGAAAGGCCAGATGACTGCGGTACTAACCGCCCAACAGGGCAAGTCGGATCCTACAGGGGGCTTAAGGGTGATATGGCCAGCCTTTTGCAGCTCTCAACAACCCGTCGCTTATCGAATATCGTTTCAGAGTTAAAAATTGCGGTAGTTATTTAGCTCTAAACCCTTGCACTACAATGAGTTTGGAAGGTCCGCAATGAGCAGAGGGTTTATTTTTGGTGTGAATTTTCTGAAATGTCTAAGTTGCACAACTAGACATTTGGTGCGTTCTTAAAAGGTTTTAAAGGCCACAAAATGAAATTCTTTATCACTCGATTCATGTGAAATTTGTTCTTGGTGAGTTGTTGCGACCTAATTAAAAAGCCCAAGGGGCGGGATGGATATCCATCCCGCCCCTTGGGCTTAACCTCTGATTGGGTTGTTAGACCTTGTTCTTAACTGCCAGGATTGAACTTGTTGGCTGATTCTGAAGCGGGAACATAGCCCTCAGACAAGCCTGCACAGTCAAGGCTGTCAAAAGTTATGCCACTTGCTCTTTCGCAAAGAGCTTTTTGTTGGGACTTGTCAAGGACTGCGTCACTGAAGTCCGTGCCATCAATCACTGCGCCATTGAAGAAACTCTTCATAAGATCTGCACCACGCAGATTGGCACCAGATAGGTCTGCATTGTCAAAGCGAGTTGCATATGCGATCACATCTTGCAGATTCGCACCACGCAGATTGGCATTTTTCAGGTTTGAGACGCTGAAGAAAGAACCACTGAGGTCTGCCTCGCTTAAATCAAAGCCTGAGAGGGAGTATTTAACAAACTCCTTTTTTTGAAGGTTTTGCCCATGAAGATCTGGATTGAGATCTTTTGCGGTTTGGTCGTTGAAATCACTTGGGTAGAGGGCGTTTACCGGCAAGGGACTGATAATTAGGCCCACTAGTACTGGCAACAAGATCATTAGTCTTGTCAGGGACCGTTTTAGGGAAGAAATTAGAGAGGCCATTGAACACGCCAGCGACTGACGGAAGCACCGTACAAGACCATTCTTTCACGGTGAGGGAATACCTCTGACCAGGAATCACGAACTGTTGCAGCCAGAATTGTTAATCGTTATTTCGTGAATGGCATCTAGCAGCTGATGAGCAACGTCAAGCTTTGTTGTGACTGGGATTTCACGAGGCTTCCCTTTGAACCCTAACAACCATCCACCATTGGTATTTGTCTCAAATCCTTGCCCAGGTTTGTCAATAGGGTTCGCCATTAATAGGTCACAACCTTTCATTTGTCGTTTCTGCTCTCCTATTTTTCGTATCTCAGCATCATTTCCAGTAAGGGCTGCAAATCCAAGAATGATCTGATTAGCAGAGCGCCTTTTAACGATTTCGGCAAGTAAGTCGGGGACAAGTTCTAATTCTTTCCCTAGAGATGAAATCAGGTCTCTTTTATTTATCTTGTCTTTGATTTCATCAAGCCCTTTTCTTCTTATATCTGCAACAGCAGCAGTCATTGCAATTACCTTGGCAAAAGGCTGTAACTCGGAAATTTGCACTTGCATTTCTGCTGCGCTGTAAATTTGATGGCTTTTTAAACCTTCGAGCAACCCCTTAGAGATTGAGAGCGGGCCATGTACAAGGTCTACATCTCCCCCCCTGAAGCGAGCAGCTTGGGCAAGAAGGACTCCCATGAGCCCACTGCTTCGATTACTAATATTTCTTGCCTGGTCGAGCCTTTCTAAAGTGGGTCCTGCAGTTACAAGTATTTTTTGTCCAGAAAAATCTCTTTTAAGGTGACCAGTACGGTCTGAGTGCATAAGAGCGCTATTAATTGCGAGTTCTATTAGGTCTGGATGGACCATTCGACCATCTCCTATGCGATTGCAAGCCAATAAGCCTTCTTCTGGTTCAAGAGTTAAAACCTTTTGATTTGTTTTTAGCTGTTCCCAATTGTTTTTTACGCCTGGGTTGTTCCACATTGCTGTGTTCATTGCTGCGGCTGCCACCACAGGCCTTTCACAAGCAAGCAATAAACTCGCGAGAAGTCCTTCTCCTAATCCATTTATCCATCGACCCAGCGTTGATGCACTCATTGGTGCAATAACAACAACTTCAGCCCACTCAGCAAGGGCAATGTGTAATGGTCTGGGTTCATTCGCATCCCATTGATCTTTATCTTGATAACAACGATTCCTACTAAGGTTTGCCAGGGCTAAAGGGCTTACTAGTTTTGAGGCGCTTGGAGTAACTAGACACTGAACTTGAGCACCTGCCTTGATCAGGTTGCTTACGAGAATGGTGGTTTTGACGGCAGCAATGCTGCCCGATGCTGCTATTAGCAGACGACGTCCTTTTAGAGGGAGAGTCGTCTCAATCTTCATCAAAAGGTTCCTGATCTATTAAGTGAAGGTAGGGCCTTACAAGCTCTGGACGGTGAATAGCAACTGCTCTTAGTAGATGCCAATCATCAAGTCCATCAAAAGGAGTGTTGTATTCATCATCTTCCAGACGTTTTGCGAGGGCAGCAACTTCTGTTTCACTAAATGTCTGGATTGTTTCTGTATTTATTTGGTTTTTAGCCATGCAACGTTCACTTGGTAGGTCTGCTATTAATTGCTTGAACCTGCTAAAAGCAAGTTGTTTTTACAGGTTAGTTTCTCAATGGGGAATTAGCTCAGTTGGTAGAGCGCTGTGATCGCACCGCAGAGGTCAGGGGTTCGAATCCCCTATTCTCCACTTTCGATATGCGTAATTTCCTGTAGTTAAAGCTGGAGGCGTATAAATTCTCTTTGCTTGTTTTGAATGATGAACAAGAATCTTTGTGAATCTCTTCCTGGGAGTTTTTTGGGTCAAGCAAGCTTTTGGGTTGGGTACGACTTTTATAAATGAACTCTCAGATTAAATTTCTTTATAAGAAGCGTTCACTCATATTGGTTTCCCTTGCAGCTTCGGTTCCTACGACGGTTTCTGTAAGACCTACTTCTTTGCTGACTTTTGTCTTAGTTACTTTATGTGGTCTCTTGACAGCAAGCATCCAGTCTCGTAGGTGAGAGACTATTGGTGATAAGAGTATGAGGAAGGGGTTTATCCTCGATGTCACAATCGAAAAGAGAACAGGTGGTGAGTCACCTGCGTTACATCCGACAAGAACTGCGTGCGATGCATACAGGCATCTTGGAAGATGGCATGTTGCCAGAAGCTGGCGAGGTGCGGGGTGTCATGGCACAAATGGAGGCTTTGTTAGAGCTACTTGAAGGAAAAGCGGCGCGCAAGTCAAAAATAGAGCCTAGTTAATGCTTGATATGTAGAAAATAATTGAATTTTTGTAGGGTTCACTGACGGAATTTTTTGCTTAGATTAGAGATTAAAAAATTTTCTGATTTAAACTGTTCTTAGTATATTTTTACAGTGTAAGTTTGAATTCTTGACTTGGGTATTTTTAAATCAGTTTTCTCCCATGGATAGGAAAATGCAAGGCACTCGACTGAATCAGAGTATTGGTCAAGCTCTTGAAAGATTGGAGAGATGGGGTGTTAACCCTTGGCGGAGATATTCTCTTTTATCGATTATTTTGCTTAGTGGATTTTTCCTTGGTAGTTCTATAGGCATGATCGGTGGTGTTCTAGCACTAATGGATCCAGTAGGGGCTTTGGTTACAGTTCTATTTTTAGAATTTATGGTTCGGATTCGAGGTAATTGGTCATCGTCTGCGCGAAGTAACTTGCCATGTCAGCTTCTTGATTCTGCGAGATTCGGATTGCTTTATGGATTGCTGCTAGAAGGGTCTAAGTTACTTGGAGGATAACCATTAACTTTGATTTTTCAAAAATTGATTTCCTTGGGGATAAATTTTCGCTGTCAGATATTTTTATCTTTCAAAGATATCGTTTGATTGATCATTAGCGGCAATTAGGTATAGCAGCGCCATCCGGATTGATATACCGTTGGTAACTTGTTCGTTTACGAGAGATATAGAATGATCATCTAAAAGAGCGCTACTCATCTCTATCCCTCTATTGACTGGACCTGGATGTAAAATTGGTGTTGGATTCTTGCATAAATTAAGCTTTTCGTGATTAAGTCCATATTCACAGTGATAGCTATACAAGTCAGTTACTAAATATTCTCGCATTCTTTCTTTTTGAAGTCGTAGAGTTATGACTGCATCAGCTCTGGGTAACGCTTCGTTCAGGCTTCTTATAATTTCAATTTTGCCGCGTTCTCGAACAGGGTCTTGTTTTTGTCCTGGTGGAGGAGCTTTTACAAAATCTTTAAAATCTTCAGGTAGGAGACTGGGAGGTCCACAAAGGACAACATTGGCTCCAGATGCTGTTAGTGCCCATAAATTTGACCGAGCAACTCTTGAATGAAGAATGTCGCCAACTATTAAGATGTTTTTGTCTTTTAGTGATTTTATAGAAGGGTTTAGTGGGTCAAAGAATCTTGCCAATGTAAAAAGGTCTAAAAGTCCTTGGCTTGGATGACTATGGAGTCCATCGCCACCATTTAAGACAGAGGTCTTAGTCCCCATTCTTTCAAGTGCAAGAGCTAGCTGTTCAGGGACACTCGTAGACCTATGGCGAACTACTAGAACATCTGCCCCCATCGCAACATATGTAACTGCTGTATCTAGAAGAGTTTCACCTTTGCTGAGTGCGCTGTTGTTTGGATTGAAGCTTTGAACATCTGCAGAAAGTCTTTTTGCAGCAAGTTCAAAGCTGCTTCGTGTTCGAGTGCTTGGCTCAAAAAATAGTGTGACTATTAACCGTCCTTGGAGAGCAGGTAGTTTGCGTGAACCTGTTTTTGGGAGAGCACGGAATCTTTGGGCTAATTGAAGAACAGATTCGTAATCTTCTTGAGAGAAGCTTGCTAAATCAATTATGTGGCGATGATTCCAGGGATTCATTGGCAATCGCAAGTGGCTGGAGTCCATCCAGCTGAAATTGGTGGGCAACGATCGCCTTTGTTGCGCTTGCTGATACTTCTACTGTTTTTGAGATACCAGCGCCAACGCAACTCTTGGGCTTTGCTAATACCAATTCTCGTAGTTTGCACAAGCGGGCCAATTTCTGCTGAATATGGCCGAGAGGCTAGCCATACTTCATTCTCCCCTGTGATTGACAATCTGTCATGTGAAAGATTTAATCCAAAACGTTTGGCTAATAACGATGGACCGGAAGCAATTCTTTCGTTTTCGTTCGGTAATGCTATGGCCCTTAGTAATACACCATTTGCCCAGTTGGATTTATGTGTAACCACATTTATGCAGTAATGCATTCCATAACATAAGTAAACATGAAGTCGACCGGGATTCCCAAAAAGAGTTTCATTACTTTTGGTGCGTCGATTATAGCCATGGCATGCAGGCTCGGATTGAGAATATGCTTCTGTTTCGACGATGACTCCCCAAAGAATGTTTTGATTTGGCAGCATTTTTACTAGGAGACAACCAATTAACTCAGGCGCTACTTCCTCTGCAGGTCGGCAAAAGAACGAAACTGGTAAATAATTTTTAATAGAAGTTGAGAAAATTTTCCCGGTTGGCGTGGAACATATTTGACTCTAAGTTTAAGGTATAAGTCTCATTAATTGTTTAAGTTCGTTTTGGACTGATGCTTTTTGCAAAATTCTATACGTTTAATTATTCTCATCTGGAATATGTTTCTAAATTGGAATAATATTTATTGCTTAAAATCTGGCCGACTTTAGTCGACAATTATTTAAGCCTTTAATTAAGAAATTTCTTTTTATTGTTGAACATGCAACAAATTGCGGGGACCCAACCTCCGAGTAAATTGAATTTTTGAGTTTGGTTAGTTTAGATGGCAATGTCTTCTGCTTTTGCTTCTACTGACACTAGTTATGAAGAAATTCGTTTGGATTTGAGGAGTTGGCCAGAAGTCGTTAATTATTTAGAACATTCCAAAGGCGTAATACTTCCTATTGGTTCAACTGAGCAGCATGGCCCTACGGGAGCTATTGGAACAGACGCAATGACAGCTCAGGCGGTAGCTCTTGAGGTTGGACGTAGAGCAGGAGTTTTGGTAGCCCCTACACAATCCTTCGGAATGGCTGAACACCATTTGGGGTTTGCTGGGACGATGAGTCTTCAGCCTTCTACTCTTTTAGCGGTCCTTCATGATCTAGTTATTTCTTTGGCAACTCATGGTTTTGAGAGGATTTTTATGATCAATGGACATGGCGGTAATATTGCTACTGCCAAAGCAGCATTTGCGCAGGCTTATAGCACTGCTTCTTTGCGGGGATTATCAGTGGCTCCAAAATTGCGCTGTAAATTGGTGAACTGGTTTTTGGCAAAGCCAGTAATGCAAGAGGCAAATCGGTTATATGGCGATCGAGAAGGGCAGCATGCAACTCCTAGTGAGATTTCATTGACTCTTTACTTGACTCCCTCCTTGGTTGTTAAGCAGAAGCCGCTACCAACACCCGCCCCTGCAGGACCGATTCATGGACCTGATGATTTTCGTCGCCGTTACCCTGACGGTCGGATGGGTTCAGATCCCTTTTTGGCTAAACCTGAACATGGAGGAGTACTACTTGAGAAAGCTGTTTTAGCATTAGGTGATGAACTTTCTAATTTTCTAGGGGACTCATGAGCAAGATCTCTTCTGAAGAAGTAAGGAAGGTTGCAGAGTTGGCTCGCTTAGAGTTGCCTGAAGAACAAATTTGTGCCCACACTCTTCAACTGGAGAAAATACTTGACTATGTTGCTCAGCTTGAAGAGGTTGAAACTACTAATGTTGTACCGACTACTCGAGCGGTAGAAGTAACAAATATCACAAGGAATGATTTGGTGGTTGATACTGATTCTAGAGAAGATCTTTTGAAGTTAGCACCAAGACGCGAAGGCGATTTTTATAGAGTTCCTAAGATAATTGCCGACTAATCATTCTTAATAGAGTGTGGAGTCACAGCTGTTTTGTGTAGAAGACTTATCCATCGTTTTCTCCAGCGGAGATTAGGAAGAAGCGTTGCCAATTTGCGCATTTTACTTCTTCGCTTTTTGTGACTTCTTACTCCAAGAACTATGTCATAGAGGAAATTTAAACTATCTGAACGCGTTTCAAAAATACCCATTCTTTGAGGTGAGCCTTTGGAATCTAGCAATGGTTTTGTTGCTTCATAAGCAGGTTTATATTCAAACCAAGGTATAGAAGGCCATAAATGATGAACCAAGTGGTAATTCTGCCCCATGATCAAGATATTCATTAATCTGCTTGGATAAACTCTTGCATTTTTCCAACGGTTGCGTGATAAAAATGGTCTATGAGGTAGATAGTCAAAAAATATCCCTAATGTAACTCCAACCATTAGTGCAGGCCCAAACCAAAGATTGTAGATAACATTCATAAAATCAAACTTTAGTCCTGCAATTACGATTACTATGAATAGTGAACGTTCAAGGCCCCATTGGAGTAATTCATATTTACGCCATAACTTTCTTTCAAAGAAGAAATATTCATGGTAGAAAAATCGAGGTGCAATCAACCAAACAGGACCAAAGGTGCTAACTATGTGATCTGGGTCGTTTTTGGGGTCATTGACATGAGAATGATGCTGTAAATGGACTCTTGTGAATACTGGAAAGCTGAAGCCAAGCAAAATAGCCGCTCCGTGTCCCATTGCTTGATTAATCCAACGATTTGGATGGGCCGCATTATGACAAGCATCGTGAATTACCGTCCCCTCCATGTGCAATGAAATGAAAGCCAACCCTACTAAAACTGGTAAGGGCCAACTCCCTTGATACCATTGCCAGATTGTCAGTGCGGCGAGGCAATAACCTCCAATGAATAATCCAACTGTTGGATTTAAGTTACCTGGTGGGTCCAAATATCTTTGAATGGATTTTTGCCAGTCATTAAGTGACCGCAATTTGGCATTTGTTTCTGTTGTATTTGTCTTGTTTAGTGTCTGGGTCATTTTATTGATCGCCTTATCGCGTCGGAGTTAAACATCTGCATGAGTCATGAAGAAGATGCCCACCGGGGGACTTGAACCCCCACGACCAAGGTCACGGGTACCTAAAACCCGCGCGTCTACCAATTCCGCCAGATGGGCCAATGGATCTCAGCATTTGCTAAATCCGAATGAAGCCTAACAGAGGGTGTTTTGTAATGCGAAAGAAATATACAAGGATCCTGTTCCTTTTTAACTCAAGGAAGCTGGGACTACGTAAATCAGGCCCTAAAGATCTTTCGAGCTAAATCTGTCAAAGTTTTAGTTGATGAAAACCTTTAACAGGTAAGAATTTTGGATTGACTTTTTTCTAAGTGATGGTTGGCAAAATATATACTTTTTAATTCTTGTTGATTTTGGTTTTTCTTGTTCTTCTGTATAAAGGTTTATAAATCACTTTGTAATTTAAATGTGGTCATTATCAATCAGTTTTGATTGCTTTGCTCTATTGGAAACCTTACCGCAAAATGGTTTTAGGACTTCTTTACGATTATGTTAGCTGTTGCTGTAGGGATCCTTTCATTCTTGGTTGGGTTAGGTGTGATGTTTTTGCCGATCTTGGTCACTGAGATTAGTCGGCCTCGCGATTTAATTTGGGGGGGTGTGTTCCTTTTTTTGGGTCTTGTTCTTGTCACCAATAGTGATCGGCTGAGAGGTGCGCCAATGTTGGCTGTTTTTTTTGGAACAAGCTTGATTGTGAGACTTCTATTTGAAGTGGCCCAAGGTCGTTGGCAACAACTTTCTCAAGATGAACAAAACCGTTTTGGGACAATAGAGAGATGGAATACCGGTTTTGGTGAGCTAATGCAATCGGTGATTGAGTTTGGTGCTGTTTCTCGAGGGTTCTTCAAATTTTCTGATTTTCGGTCAAAAACAAAACAAACTGGTAAGAAATGGGTACGGTCAGAGGCTGTTGAACCTCAATTGTCTGAGGAAGAGTCTCAGACTGCTTCAAGAAACGTACCTATAGAAGATGTGGAGTCTTCTAGTGGCAAACTAATAGCGCACGATGATCTTGGAAAATAATCTGAGGACCCATAATTTTTCTTGCCATTCCATTACGTGACACAGGAGAAGCCCCAAGACGGAGCCAAGAGTCCGTCGACATATAAGGAAACCCTGAACCTCTTGCAGACAAGCTTTGGTATGCGTGCCAATGCTTCTAAGCGAGAACCAGAACTGCAAAAATTCTGGGAAAGCAAAGGTGTTGACTTTCAACTTGGTTTAAATAACCAAGGTCCAACTTTTACATTGCATGATGGGCCTCCATATGCAAATGGTGCACTCCATATGGGCCATGCCCTTAATAAGGTTTTAAAGGACATAATCAATAAATATCAAATTCTTTTAGGGAAGAGGGTTCGATTTGTCCCTGGTTGGGATTGCCATGGATTGCCAATTGAGTTAAAGGTTCTGCAAAGTCTTAGTAAGGAAGATCGTAAGGCTCTCGACTCTCTGAAGCTCAGGAAAAAGGCTGCATCGTATGCAAGGAAACAGGTAAAGAGCCAAATGGAGGGATTTCGTCGTTGGGGTGTTTGGGCAGATTGGGACAACCCTTATTTAACTCTTAAAAAGGCCTATGAGGCAGAACAAATCAGGGTGTTTGGGGAGATGGTACTTAATGGTCATATTTATAGAGGCCTTAAGCCAGTTCATTGGAGTCCAAGTTCTAGGACAGCGCTTGCTGAGGCGGAATTGGAATATCCAGAGGGACACGTAAGTCTGAGTATTTATGTTTCTTTCTCTGTAATTAGTCTCCCTACAAGATTACGGGAGGTAGTGCAGGATCAAGGTTTGAGTTTTGAGGCAGATGGAGATGATCTTTCTGAGACTTTAAAGATTGCAGTTTGGACAACAACACCTTGGACCTTGCCAGGCAATGCAGCTGTTGCAGTAAATAGTAGTATTGATTACTCTTTTTGCAAAGATAAATTTGGTAGAATAATAATTATAGCGGAAGAACTTAATACCGAGGTAGAGCAAAAACTTGAGTTAAATTTACAGTCTCTAGCAGTAGTTAAGGGTTCCTTGTTAGAGGGTATTATTTATAAAAATCCCATTCTTGAAAAGCATAGTCCAATAGTCATAGGAGGTGAATACATTACTACTGAAAATGGCACTGGGCTGGTTCATACCGCGCCTGGACATGGAGTAGATGACTTTAATACTGGACGGAAGTACGATCTTCCTTTGATTTGCCCAGTTGATGAGTCTGGATTCCTTACAGAACAAGCAGGTCGATTTGCGGGATTAAATGTTTTAAGTGATGCAAATACTGCAATTATCTCAGCGCTCAAAGACGATGGTTCCTTGTTGAAAGAAGAAAGATATGAACACCGCTATCCATATGATTGGCGTACAAAGAAACCTACAATTTTTAGAGCCACCGAACAATGGTTTGCCTCATTAGATGGATTCCGAAAAGAAGCATTATCGGCTATAGATCAAGTTAACTGGGTCCCCTCTTCTGGTCGAAACAGGATTAGGGCAATGATTAGAGAACGTGGTGATTGGTGTATTTCACGACAACGTGCTTGGGGAGTACCGATTCCTGTTTTCTATGAAAGAGAAGGTGATGAGGTGCTTCTCAATGCAGACACTCTGAGCCATGTTCAGGGTTTGATTGCAGAACATGGTTCTGATTATTGGTGGGAGAACGATGAATCAAAACTTTTGCCACCCAATTATTCATCAGAATCACAACGTTGGAGGAAGGGCTCCGACACAATGGATGTCTGGTTTGACTCTGGTTCTAGTTGGGCAGCTGTTGCAAGTAAAGAGGATTTGTTGTCATTTCCTGCTGACCTGTATTTAGAGGGCTCTGATCAACATCGAGGTTGGTTTCAATCTTCTCTGCTCACTTCGGTTGCTGTCAGTGGTAAAGCTCCATATAAAAAGGTCCTTACACATGGGTTCGCTTTAGATGAACATGGTCGAAAGATGAGTAAATCTCTTGGGAATGTGATAGATCCTGCTGTGATAATTAACGGAGGTAAAAATCATAAGCAGGAGCCACCTTATGGTGCCGATGTCTTACGACTTTGGGTAAGTTCTGTTGATTACACAGTTGATGTACCAATAGGAAAGAGTATTTTGAGACAGCTTTCAGATGTTTATAGAAAAGTTAGAAATACAGCTCGTTATCTATTGGGAAATTTACATGATTTTGACCCTGAAAAAGATTTGATTCCAGTGGAAGATCTTCCTCTTTTAGATCGTTGGATGTTAAACCGAACTGCGGAGGTTTTGGATGAAGTCAAATTAGCATTTGATCAGTATGAGTTCTCAAAATTTTTTCAATTATTGCAGAGCTTTTGTGTTGCTGATCTTTCTAGTTTCTATTTAGACATTGCTAAAGATCGACTTTATGTAAGTGCACCAACAGATCGTAGACGTAAAACCTGTCAGACAGTAATGAGCCTAATAGTTGAGAATTTAGCTGTAACCATTTCCCCTGTTTTATGTCATATGGCAGAGGATATCTGGCAAAATCTACCCTATTCAGTCCCTGAAGATTCTGTATTTTTCAGAGGTTGGCCTAAGATCCCTGACTCTTGGAGAGATCAATCCCTTATTGCAAACATGAGGGTTTTGAGGGATTTACGTAGTTCAGTTAATCGTGTTTTGGAGGATTCCCGAACTCAAGAATCTTTGGGATCGGCATTGGAAGCATGCGTCCGTTTGGAAGCTCGAACCAAACAAGTTCAAGATTCGCTTGATTGGTTGTTTAATAATGGTGACCCTAGTGTGGATGCATTGAGTGAATTGTTCTTGGTTTCATATGTTCAAGTTGGAGGTGAACCATGGGCTGAATTAATTGGAAGTCAGGAAACCGAATTTGCCAATATTGAGATTGCGAGAGCGAGGGGGGTTAAATGTGAAAGATGTTGGCATTATGAGACTGACATAGGTGTCGATTTGAATCACCCGACTCTTTGTGGCAGGTGTATTCGAGTACTGGAGAGAAGTTAATATTTAGGTTCGATTTAATATAGCTATTCTTATTTTTGAGGCTCAATATTCTGAGTAGTGTTGTGTTGGATTCTCTCTAGATTAGAAACCTCCCGCAATCCTTCCTTGCTTAGGAAGTCTTATTAAGGACCATTGCAATATTCCTACTATATATGCAATAAGTGCTGCATAACCTACGAACGCAGCAATTCCTTCAGTCCATTGACCACCAAAAAGGAATTGGAATAGTTGTTGTATTAAACGATGTAATTCCATTGGAGGCTCTAACCAAATCAAACATTTTTGACTTCTCGGTGCAATTACACAGGCAAGGCTTGTGATTGATAAGACGGAGGAAATAACGCTAAACCCGCTTAGGGACCATCTCCAGAATCGAACAGTAAAAGGTAATGCTCTCCAAGGGGGTAAATCTGCTAGTTCTTCGTTGAGGTCAACCCAAAACCAAACCGAGAGGACCATTATCACTGGTGCAATGAAGGTTGTGATGTATCCAATAGGTCTTTGTTCGGTTAGCAAAAGTAAGCTTATTGCTAGGAGTGTAGAGATTTTCCAATATATGGAAAACAACCTGACCATTGAGGCTTCTTTTTTTATAGATGACCAAATTGTTAGGACCAGAGGCAGGCCCACAGTAAAAATCGCCGCCAGCCTGTATGTGATCCATATAAGGGTTGAATGAGAAAGTAGAGACACTAAATAGATACCTAGTTTGAGGCATTATCAATTGCACCTCAACTTTAGAAGGATTGGTTAGGTTTAAACCATGGCGCTGTTTACTCCTGGTAATTGGTTTAAGGGGCATACGCCGAAGGCCTTTTGTGGGACAGCAATGTCTCAAAGGTTTTCACTAGATGAGGCTGTTCATGAAGTCACAGAGTCTTTAGTTGGCCTTAAGCATGCTGATCTTGGATTGGTTTTTGTCTCTACAGATTTTGCTAGTGATATTCCAAGGCTGTTACCTCTTTTGAAAAAACGAGTTGGAGCAAGGCATTGGATTGGTTGTGTTGGCGGGGGTGTGATAGGGACTTCTTCTACTGGCAGGTCACTTGAGATTCAGAGAAAACCGGCACTGAGCGTCACTTTGTTGAAGCTACCTGGGGCAGTTTTGGAGCCATTTGTGCTTGGTACTGATTCATTGCCGGACTTGGATGGACCGGCAATGGAATGGCATGAATGGGTTGGTGTTCAGCCATCTAAAAATAAGAGTTTCCTGTTACTTATTGATCCTTCAGCAGTTGGTATAAATGATTTAATAAGTGGGCTTGATTATGCTTATTTAGGGTCTACTACTGTTGGTGGTGTGGTGGCGCCTCACAATGCTCCTTATGGATCATTGTTATTTGATAATCAGATTGTTTCTGGAGCAGTTGGTTGCGCTATCAGCGGAGATTGGACTCTGGAAGCCGTTGTAACTAAAGGGTGTAAACCTATTGGACCTGTGTTTGTAGTAGAGCAGGTTCGTAGTAACGTGCTTTTAGCGCTAAGTAATGATGGGCGCAGAGATAGTCCTGTAGCTTGTTTACAGAAAGTACTAGAGGATTTATCAGAGCAAGAAAGAGATTGTGTGAAAGATTCTCTTTGTTTAGGGGTAGAACATCGGGATATTTTGATTAGTGGGAAAGGTATCCCGAAATCTCAAGGTGCATTTCTAGTTCGTAATTTAATAGGTGTTGACCCAACTAATGGAGCTATTGCGGTAGCAGAGCGGATGTATGTAGGTCAAAATGTTCAATTTCAACTTCGAGAGGCAACTGCTTCACGTCGAGAGGTCAATCAATTTTTGTCTGAGTCTAAATTGCGTAATAAGGAACAACCTCTATTTATGCTGTTAATGGCTTGTATTGGTAGAGGGACTAATTTATATGGCGTGGAAAATGGCGATGTTGATATTGCTCGAGATGCAATTGGAGATGTCCCAATAGCAGGTACTTTTTGCAATGGAGAGATTGGTCCTATTGGAGGTGTTACCCATATTCATGGTTATACAGCTTGTTGGGGCATATTGAGAAACATTGCTTTTCATTCGAACACCTGAGGTCCTCAAACTAGTGCGCCAGCATGTAAACCCACTAAGCAGATTTTTTCAAATACCAAGGGAATTACCTGCTTTGGAAAGTCTATTTTCACGACCAGATTTACCTCTGCATGTAGATATTGGTTCGGCGGGAGGAAAGTTCTTGCTAGAGATGGCTGTGCTTTCTCCTGAATGGAATCACCTTGGAGTCGAAATACGTTCCCCTTTAGTGAAGTCTGCTCAGACTGAGATGGAGAAATTGGCCTTAAAAAATCTCCAATTTCTTTTTTGTAATGTCAATGTAAGCCTTGTGGACTGGTTAGAGTTTATTTCTGCAAATCGTTTAAGGAGAGTGTCCATCCAGTTTCCTGACCCCTGGTTTAAAAGAAGACATAGAAAAAGAAGAGTGCTGCAGCCGTTATTATTAAATGCAATTGCAAAAGCATTGCCGGTTGGAGGAGACCTATTTATTCAAAGTGATCAAATGACAATTATTCAGCCAATGTTTTCTCTTGTAGCCAGTAGTCAATGTTTTGATTGTTTGAGCATTGACCCATTTAACTCAATTCAACAAAACCCATATCCAGTCAAAAGTGAGAGGGAGATTTATGCTTTCAGAAATGGATTACCCATATATAGATTGCTTTTTAAAAGAAACAATAACCCTCCTCTTGAATTATCCGTATTGGAAGAACAATGGAATAAAAATAAAGATTTAATGAAAGAATAATAATTCTGAACTTGAATGTTGACTTATTTTTCATATTGAAATATAAAAAATCTTTTATTCAATAAATTCTTTTATTAGGCTGCATTTATATGCTGAATGGCAAGATTCTTAAGTTCATTGCTCCATGATTCAACTGCTTTTGGATCTTCAGCTTCGACCAATACTCTTAATAATGGTTCCGTACCACTTGCTCGAACTAATACTCTGCCGTCTTTCCCCATTGCCGCTTGGGCATTTAAAATAGCTTTTTGTAGTGGCTTACATTCTTTCCAATTGCTATTTGGGCCTGCTTTAGTAATAGTTAAGTTGACTAATTTTTGAGGGTATGGGGAAAAACTTTCATCAAGCCATTCTGTGAGAGTAATTCCTTTTCTTTTACAGATTGTTGATAATTGAAGGGCTGTTAGAAGTCCATCGCCTCGCAGCCCATTCAACGATGTAAGTATATGCCCAGATTGTTCGCCACCTAAGGCTGCACCATTAGTCAACATTTTTGAATAAACATTGTGGTCGCCTACTGCGGTTCGTTCGAATAATCCACCTTTGGCAAGCCAGGCCTTCTCGAATCCTAGGTTTGACATCACAGTTGCAACAAGCATTTGGTTGGGTAATTCACCCTGAGCTTGCAAATCAGATCCCCATAGGAAAAGGATGTGATCTCCATCGATTACACGACCTTTACTATCTATTGCAAGTACCCTATCTGCATCACCATCGAAAGCGAATCCCATATCTGCTCCATTATCAAGCACGGCTTGTTTTAGTGGATCTAAATTAGTTGAACCACACTTTTGATTGATTCGATTTCCATTTGGTGTCCCATTAATTATTATTAGGTTTGACCCTAATTCTTTAAATATTTCGTGACCACATGATGTGGCTGCACCCCAGCAAAGATCTAAAACTATTGTCAGGCCTTCTAATCTCTCTCTTCTAATTGTTTGTAATAGAGAGTCTATGTAGACATTAAGCAATTCATTTCGTTCGTATGCTATGCCAAAGTTGTTCGAAGATTGGTAACTTTTATCAATAGAAGGCACACCACGAATACCTGAAATAATTGCTTCTTGTTGGTCTTTTGTAATTTTCGAACCGTCTGAATTGAAAAACTTTATTCCATTATCTTCGGGAGGATTATGACTCGCAGATATCATTAAACCACCACCAGCATTTACCCTTCTGATTAATTCAGATACAGCTGGTGTAGGACAAATCCCCAGATCCCATACTTCATGACCTGATGCTGTAAGGCCGGCTGTTATGGCTGACCTCAACATTGGACCACTAAGCCTGGAATCCATACCTATAAGAATGGGTCCATTCTCTTTCAGTATTTGCCCAAACCAGTAGCCAGCTTGGAGGTAAAGAGCAGGAGAGATAACTTTGTCTACTTTCCCTCGAATTCCATCTGTTCCAAAACATGGGTCTACTTCGGACATGGTTGGCCCTATGGGATGCATGGGAGTAACTACCATTTGAACCAACAACGGTCACTGAATCTAATCCATAGAGTAACTTGGATTTATTTATTTGATTTCTTGGCTCTTTAATAGGTAAAAATTCGGGCAGTAGTTCGTATAATTCCTATGAAAAATTTGTAGTCAATATGAGATTTAGTTATCTTTGCTTGATAACTTCTAATTATTTTGTGTCGAAGAGTATTTCAAAGATCTTTAACCCTTTTATTCTAATATATTCATAGGCAAACTACGAAAAAAAGAATTCAATTTTTCAGCTTATGGTCAAAACCAATTCCCTAAATGGATTACCATTGCTGTGTGGAATTTGCTTGATTAGCTTGACCACAATTTTTTGTGGAAGGTTCTTTCTAGAGATTAGTGAGAGAAAAATAAACCCCAATATTTCTGAATCTGAACTTTGGAAGTACTACCGATGGTCCATTGATCCAAATCTTAGAAGAAAGGCATCCTTGACTTTGGTTGCTAAATCGAAAGGTTCTTTTCGTAGACGCAAAAGATTGTTGCAAGCACAAGGGTGGGGAAATAGTCCATTGGCTGCAGTGGTGATTAAGTTACAGGCTCAGACTCATTCTTCTTTAGGTCAAGTTAATGCCGCGAAGAATTCTTGGAAAAACTTATTGAATCGATTCCCCGAGCATGTTTCTACAGCTGATGCTTATTATTTTCTTGGTAAGAAAAAACCTGAATTAAGACTTGAATTACTGAGCCAACAACCTGCACATCCTGCAGCATTAGCTGCCGCTTTGGAATTGGGTGAGCATGCAATTACGCCTTATCAAGCTGCGATTCATCTTGCACGTTGGGGACCTAGTTCGCATGGGGCTGAAAAAATAATCCGTGAGGCTTGTTCTGCTAGCTCTGATGAGAATCTTTCCTCTAGGGATAGGCAAGTCTTGGCTCGTGCACTTGCCTATCTTGGAGATGGGGTCTCTTCTCTGAATTGTCTTAGTGGTGAGGAACCGAGTGAAGAGATCTATTTCTTAATAATCAAGGCTTTAATGCAACATGATTCTTTGCATCGTGATTTAGCTAAAGAAACCTTAGAGAACTTGATTCGTGATTATCCTGATTCTTCTTCAACCAAAGCATCTTTAAGGGAATTTGGTGTTCTTTTAGCAGAAGATGAACGTTTATTGAAACTTGTAAATCCAACTCTTTTCAAGAACTCCCCAGGTTTTGACGTCGCTAAATCCTTAATTAAGGCTGCAGATGAATCTATTAAAGAGATACATCCTTGGATGAAGGAATCAGACCTTTGGCATATTCAATGGAATGCAACTAGAAAAGCTCTTTTGAATAGGGATTGGTCGAAGGCAAGATCTTTACTTAGTATTTTCAATAGTCAAAACTTGCCTCAATCTTTTGCTGTTCGACAACAATTCTGGTTGGGATTTTTAGCAGAGAAACAAGGGAGGATAGATGATGCAAAAAGGATCTGGGAGGCAATGTTGAAATCATATCCGTCAGGATATTACACTTGGAGAGCAAAGGAACGATTAAAAAAATCTGAGCTATCTGCTCGCATAAAGAAAAAATATATTTTTGATATCAAAGTTGCAAAATGGCATCCACTTGGCAGTAAAAACAACTTGGTTAATCAGTTGTGGCAACTTGGTTTAAATATTGATGCCTTGGAAGCATGGATTAGTTTGAATCCAGCCCTTGAAAAGACCTTGATAACTCCAGAAGAAATGCTGGTTGAAGGGAGATTGAGGATGTCAGTAGAGAATGATTGGATTGGTTTGAGAAAGTTATTTCAAGCGAGTCTTCTTTTAAAGGAGGAGGGCTGTGAAACTCGAGAGATTCTGCATAGATCTCAATATCCATACAGGTATTCATCTGAGGTACAACTAGCTAGTTTAGATTCTAATCTTAAACATGAATTAATTCTTGCTGTAGTCAAAGAAGAGTCCAGGTTTGCCCCTTCGGTTCAATCAAGTGCTGGTGCAATAGGGTTAATGCAATTGATGCCTGAAACTGCTAATGAGGTTAATCAATCTATTATAGATAGGAGCCTTCTCTTCGACCCTAAGGTCAATATCCTTCTAGGCTCAAAATACTTATCTAGTTTACTTAAAGAATGGGATGAGAATCTTTTGCTTGCTATAGCCAGCTACAACGCTGGTCCAGCAAATGTAAAAAGTTGGATCACAGAGGAAATTAAATCTGATCCAGAGTTGTGGGTCGAAAGGATTCCTTATCCTGAAACACGTTTTTATACTAAAAAGGTTTTTGGTAACTTTTGGGCCTATTTGAATCTGGATAATTATTCCTGCATTAAATAATCGAACAAATTAGAGAAATAACAAATCTATATTTAATATCTATATTAAATATAGATTTGCTTGACTTCATAATTGAATAAATCAAACTGATAATTAAAAGTGCGGCAAGATCTTCAATAGTCTGTCAGAGTAGAGGTCGAATCAAATTCGGCGTTATGACCGGAACTAAAGACTCTCCTCTTTTAAGTATGACACAGAGATTTTTATTGCTTTTTGTCGCCTTATTAATGGCAGTTTTGCTTTTTATTTTTCGAGGTGGAATAAATCCCGAGGCTCCATTAGATCAGTTGGCTAGAAGGTCTATTGACCCTGATTTAGCTTTTACAAATGGAAGACCAACTATGGTTGAATTTTATGCTAACTGGTGTCAAGCATGTATTGAAATGGCACCCGCTATGCTTGAGGTTGAGAGCATTTCAAAAAGTAATTTTGATATTGTGATGTTGAATATTGAAAATAACCAGTGGAGTGATTTGATTGATTTGTACCAAGTTAATGGGATTCCTCAACTTAGTCTTTTTGATTCAAGAGGAGATCATTTGAGTGATTATGTGGGATTGAGATCTAAAACCGAGATTTTTCAATTAGCCGAAGCACTGATGAATGATGACCCACTGCCGAAATTAGTAGGGATACGCATAAGTACGAACTTTTATTCACCAGTACAAAAGAAAACAGAAAAAGAGCAAAGAAGTAATGTTGAGAATCCCCTTTCTCATGGTTAATAATCTTGTTAATAAGGTTACTATTTTTCTTGCCCACCCCAACCAAGTGATCCTGAAACAATTGGAAATATACTGCAGAAAATTCTTTTGCATTGATTTGCTATTTCTATGTGTTCTTTTTGTGTTCCATGACCTGTACGGAGATTGATGTAGTGGATCCATGATCTACACGATCCAGTCATATAAATTCGAGTAGGAGTTGCAATTGGAAGGACGAAACGTGCACATTCTTTGGCTATTCCATCCTTGATCATCTCGTCATAAAGTTTTAGTGTTTGTTCAAACTGAGATTTGATTCTTTTTAGGTATTTTTCTTTAATTTCGGAGGGCAAATCGCTAGTTGAATTTTGTCTATTTTTTAGGTCTTGTCTTCTAAGCTCGGGGAGGGGAATAGTACCAAGTTGTGTGCTTTCTGCATAGCGTTGAGAAAACTCTTGGAATGTGAATGATCTGTGGCGGAGTATTTGTGCGGCAATTCCTCTGTTCGTTTCTATTTGAAGCGTCATGAAGGCTTGCTCGAAAACACTCCAATGCTCATGCTTAATGCAATATCCAAGTAAACCAGAGAAATCATTATTATGTTGATTGTTTGGATTGCTTACCCTGGCTATATAAGCCATAGTTTGCTCTGCTTTTGGAGTCGATGCAACCAGTTCAACTTGACTCATTTTTCTTGCTATTTCTAACATGATTATTCTACAATCTAATTGTTCAATAATCGTTCTTGTTTAATCTATATATAAGATTAGAGCTTTTAATTATTAAAAGTATTTAATTGTCCAGAGTTAGTTCCTAGATGCTTTCACTCCTTTTAGTTAGATTCTCGCCAAGGTTACTTTTTCAGGCTGATGTTGATACTTTCCCTCACGATCACTGTAAGTTGTTTCACAAGGGTCTCCTTCGAAAAATAAGAGTTGGCAAATTCCTTCATTTGCATAGATTCGACAATCTGCTCCAGAACTATTGCTGAATTCAAGTGTCAAATGACCTTCCCAACTGGCTTCTGCAGGTGTTGTATTTACGATTATTCCGAGCCTGGCATATGTACTTTTCCCAAGGCATATAACTGTGATATTGGGTGGGACTTTCATTTTTTCTAGTGCTACTCCGAGTCCGTAGGAGTGTGCTGGAAGTATGAAGTAATCTCCATCTTCATCTTTGTGTAAAGATGTGGGTTCGAGGTTCTGTGGATTAAACCTTTTCGGGTTCATTACTGTTCCAGGAACATGTTTGAAGATGAGAAATTCCTTTGGGGACAGACGAAGGTCGTAGCCATAAGAAGAGCAACCGAAGCTGAGCACAGGTCTCAGCGATTCTTCGGGTTCTAGGTGGCGGACAAGCCCTTCTTGAAAAGGCTCAAGCATGCCAGCTTTTGCTTGTTCTGTAATCCAACGGTCGTTTTTAAGCATTAGAACCCACAGCGCAATTCGGTGACTTGGTCTGCAATCGAGTTAAGGCCAGGAGGAATTGACGGACCCGTCAAAATGACATCCATTGTTTCTGGTCTATTTTCGAGGCTAGCTATTACTTCGTTTTCGTTGAGATAACCAAGTGAAATTGCCAGACCTATTTCGTCGAGGACTAGATGGTCTAGATCCTCTTCGATTAGATGGTTTAGACAAACTTCCCAGATTGAATTAACGGCTGCCAAGGACTCCTGAATAGTTGGATCTGATGACGTTTCTTTTAGGGCGTGAGTTATGCAGGTTTGTATTGCTGGACGCAACCACTCGAGTCGACCGCATAGTTGAACAGATCCACTAGGACCTTGATTAACCCCTCCTCTGAGGAACTGTGCAACTACTACTCGACTTCCTAAGCCCGCAGCTCTTATTGCCTCGCTAAGAACTGTTGAGAAGCTTCCTCTGTATGGAGCAGTATGAATTTGTAGCCGACCTTCTGGCGAGACAAGGTGTAATGGTGATTTTGGAATAGCTGAATGGACAGCTCTTAACGCAGCAGGCGAATGTTGAACTGTCCCAGGATCATCCGTAGATTGATGAAATGAATTTGTAGTGGCTTTAAAGCTTGCTGTCATCCAAAACCTAGGGATAGTCTGTGGAACGATGAATCAAATCTAGCGGCAAGAATCTGGTTCACAAGAGCTCACACACTATGGGTAGTGTTGTGAGTACCGAATTAGGCTCTCAAGGCAGGTATTTGCTTGTTTGTTGGTTTTAACAAAAAATGTTTAATTCTCCAATTCAGAGAGATGGAGGTCGCAGTGCAGATGTACTTAGACCGTTTGAAGTCCAATGGGATCCAATGTGTTTTGCTCTTAGTTCTTTGATATGGCGAACAGGTCGGACCTCTGTGCTTTGTGCTGTTTCAATAGAAGATGATGTCCCTGGATGGCGGAAAGGCTCTGGCCAAGGTTGGTTAAGTGCTGAATACCGTCTCCTCCCTGGCTCTACTCCTCGCCGGCAAGAGAGGGAGATGTTAAAACTTTCAGGACGAACTCAGGAAATTCAGCGACTGATTGGTCGAAGTCTTAGGGCTGCTATTGACTTTTCTCTATTGGGTGAAAAGACAGTGATTGTTGATTGTGATGTTATCCAAGCTGATGCTGGAACAAGGACGGCTTCTATTACTGGTGCTTGGGTTGCTTTGGACAAAGCATTTGATCGGTTAGTCGTTAAAGGGTCTTTAAAAAGAAACCCTTTGATCTCTCAAGTTGCAGCTGTTTCGGTGGGATTGGTTCATGGTGTGCCTCTTTTGGACCTTGATTACAGCGAGGACTCGGTTGCAGATGTTGATTTAAATGTTGTAATGGCCTCCGATGATCGGTTATTGGAACTCCAGGGCACTGCGGAGAGAGCTCCTTTTAGTAGAAACCAATTGAATATTCTTCTCGATATAGCTGAATCTGGGCTAAGAAGACTTCATGTGGCTCAATTGACAGCATTAAAGGAGCAAGAGTAAAAATCGTGTTTATTGCTACATGTTCTTCTTCAAGCTCTCTTTAGCGTTCTGACATCTACTTCATCGAATTAGAAGTTGATTTCGTGGATTGACTCATCTACGTCCTACAACCTTATCCTCCTGTGTCAGTAAGTCATTCAGTGTCTAGAACCAATCTTGGTAATCACAGTCTTTCGGATGTGCTCCGTGGATTAGATGGAGCTAGCACTGAGTTAGTCGATAGGGCAAAAAATATTTTCTTCCCAGGGGACCCTGCTGAAAAGGTTTATTTAATAAGGCGAGGAGCCGTAAGGTTGTCGAGGGTTTACGAGTCGGGTGAGGAAATAACCGTTGCTTTGTTAAGAGAAAACAGTCTTTTTGGAGTGCTTTCTTTGTTGACTGGACATCGTTCAGATCGCTTTTATCACGCAGTGGCTTTTACTCGCGTGGAGATGTTTACAGCGCCTGCGACTTCAGTTAGGCAGGCCATTGAGTCAGATCCATCGGTTGGGTTGCTTTTACTTCAAGGATTGTCGAGCAGGATTTTGCAGACTGAAACCATGATTGAAACTCTTACTCATAGGGATATGTCATCAAGACTTGTTAGTTTTCTGTTGGTTTTGTGTAGAGATTTCGGTGTACCAGATGACAAAGGTATAACTATTGATCTGCGCTTGTCACATCAATCCATAGCAGAAGCTATAGGCTCAACTCGTGTAACTATCACTCGCTTATTAGGGGACCTTAAGAATGCTGGTCTTGTTCAGATTGACCGTAAGAAAATTACTGTATTGGATCCCGTCGCATTGGCCAAGCGATTTAATTGAGCTTCTCTATGCTTGAAAACCAAATATTGATTTGCCCATGAGGATTGATTTTACTTGGTGTAAAACGTGACTGGTTGGTTATTGATACTGACTCTTCTGATCCTTGGTGGGGTGCTTTCAACTCTTGGTGACCGGCTTGGTAGCAAGGTAGGAAAAGCCAGGTTAAGCATCTTTGACTTAAGGCCGAAGCAAACCGCTGTTTTAATAACTGTCATAACAGGGAGCTTGATTAGCGCACTGTCTTTGGGATTTATGTTGTTGGTTAGTCGTCAGTTGCGTGTAGGCCTTTTTGAATTAAATGATCTTCAGAATAAATTGAAGACTAGTCGTGAGAGATATGTAGCAGGGGAGAAGGAGCTCAAACAATTGGAGAATAATTTAATTGCACTTAGGAGAGGAGATGTTGTTTTGAGTAGTGGACAATCCTTAGCTAAGGCAACTTTCAATTTGGAAAATGTAAATCAGGCGAGAAATTTGATAGATCGTCTTCTTCAAGAAGCTAACCTTGAAGCTTACAAACGTGTACGACCAGGGAAATCTCCCAATCGCCAAATTCTCCTTGTTCCCAAAACAGATATCAAGAGGTTAGAACAAGTTATAGTTAAAGAAGGGTCTTGGGTTGTAAGCATTCGCTCAGCAGCAAACGTATTAAGAGGAGAGAAATATGTATATGCTTTTCCAGAGGTTAGAGCAAACATTACTGTTGTCACTAAGGGTGAAGTACTTGCTCAAACAACTCTTGAGGAAAGTGAACTAAGTTCTGCTTTAATTCGAAAGAAATTAAATCTTTTACTGGCCTCAGCATTTGCAGAAGTGAAGCGGCGTGGTTCTTTAAGCTCTGGCCTACAATTTGATGCAAACTCTATGAATGAAATTGGCCAGTCCCTTGCGACTGGTTCCCAAGGAAGCGTTGTCTTGGAAGCTATTTCATTGAGAAGTAGTCAGATTGCAGATCCGATTTTGGTCGTTTTGAAAATCAGAAATTCACTTCCGTTTAGAACTGGAGAAAGGAAGTTATGAGTTTGTTAACAGCAATAGATCCAGGTAGAAATAAATGTGGACTCGTACTTGTAGATTTAGATAAAGAGTTGGTGATTGAAGGGAAAATTGTAAGATCAGAATCCGTGATTGACTTGATTAATCAGTGGAAAAAAACAACAGGTGTTGAAAGAACACTTTTGGGTAATGGAACTACAAGTTCAGTTTTTAGTGCAAGACTTAAGGGTATTCTGTGTGTTGAGCTTGTTGAAGAAAAGGGGACTACTTTGCTTGCCCGAGAAAGGTTTTGGGAAATATGGCCACCATCTGGTTGGAGATCTTGGCTGCCAAGGGGATTAATCGTTCCTCCTTATGATTTAGATGCAGTAGCTGCCTTACTTTTAATAGAATCCTATTTAGGTAAGAAATTTTCTTGGTCTGGATTGCCCAATTTTAAAACCGTGCCCTAACAGTGAAGATGTAATCACCACCTGCTTCCAAATGATAATCAGTTTTAACTAGAAAACGAAGAAGGGCATCTTGAATAAGAGCGCGGCCTAATGACGGCTCAACAACTAGCTCTCCCTTATCAAAGGCCCATCGAAATTGCCAATCAAATCCACCTGCACTGACTTCACCATCAACACATTTCTCGACAAAACTTTGTCGGGTTACATGTAGATGAGCAGTTGTAAGTGGTAGAGATGTCATTTCATTGGTTTTCAGACAAATCTTTTGGTTGGAAGGAATTTATACGAGTAGCAGTTTTTGAGATCCCCAACTGAGTAACCTGCTTCAATCCTGTTAGTACTTCTTTAAGAACTTTGTCTAACAAAGCAGCTTCCTGGTTCGTAAAATTTCCAAGTACATGAGATACGGTTTTAGATCTTCGTTCTTGTGGATTGGTGGCTGGAGCTCCTATCCCGATTCGTAAACGACAGAAGTGATCTGTGCCTAAATGATTGATTGTGCTTTTTAATCCATTGTGACCACCAGAACTCCCTTTGGTCCTTAGACGAAGTCGACCCAAAGGGAGATCCATGTCATCTACAACAACAAGTATCTGGTCGACTTCGATGCCAAACCAATCCAAGGCTGCACGAATTGACAGTCCACTTTCATTCATGAATGTGTCTGGTAGTAAAAGCCTCACCCTTTGAACCCCTATCCCTACCTCTGCTAGAAACCCATGCAATTTTTTGTGTTTCCGAAAACTTGTACCTTCGCTACAGGCAAGTTTTTGGAGGGCCATAAATCCAATATTGTGTCGTGTTCCAAGGTATTTAGAACCTGGGTTCCCTAAGCCTACAAAGAGTCGCAAATCTCTTTGACTCATGCAAATTAATGATTAGGTGGCTTTTTCTCGGGATGAGTTGATTCTTGGATATTACTCAACTCATCTTTTTCCTGAAAATTGCCAGATTTATCCACTTCTGGCTCCTCAGGTTCCGCCATTGCTTTTTTAATTTCTCTCTCAAATTCTGAGGAGGCAGTTTGGAAGCCTTTGAGTGTCTTCCCAAGTGTTCTTCCAAGTTCAGGAAGGCGCTTAGGCCCAAACACTAGAAGCGCCAAGGCACCGATTACCGCAACCTCTGGGAGACCGATGCCAAAGACATTCATATTAGGAACCTTAGCCCCAATTGTTCAAGTCAGGCTAAATGGCATTTAGATGCCATTCCAATCAACAGTAAATCCTTGGAAGAGAAGTGATTGGTTGTATACCTGAAGCATTATCACCAGAAATACAAGCAACAAAACCCCTACACCAGCCATTACTGGTGTGGCTCCCCAGCCAGGCACAACTTTGCCTTGGCCAGAATTGCCAATTCTTTTGAGCAGGGTTCCAAGTTGAGTTTTTTGTCCCATGGCCAGGGTTTACTCTCGATTGAAGATTGAATTTGGATATTCTATGGCCAATACCCCCAAAGGGGTTGATACTGTCTAGAGATGTGATGGAAAACCCCTCTCCTGCCCTTTCTTTGGCAATTGCCTTGTTAGCCGCCTTGTTTGGGCTTACAAGCTTTGGCATTTATACCTCTTTCGGTCCTCCCTCTAAGGAACTTGATGATCCTTTCGATGATCACGATGATTGAAGGCCTGGCTTTGAATTGATAGGTGTTGTAGGGAGGCCGATAAGGCTTTTATTGGCTCAATTTTGAAAAAGCAAACAAATGACATCATTTTGCTGACAGTTTTTCGGTTGGCACATGGTCGAGTCAATTTTTTGGGAGGTCATTTGGAGGTCATTTTTGTTTTTTGATTATTGGATCCCTTCAGGTCTCAATCAGGCAGGAAGTAATGGAGTTTTTTGAGCGTGAAAGCAATAAGAGGCAACAGCTTTAAAGGCCAAGTTTTTTCCTCTTCTAGAGCCTTGAGATTCTTCGAAACATTTCAATCCAATCCAATCATTACGCTTTAGACCCCCTTCTCATAGTTATTTGCGCGCAATGCCCCATAAGATGATGTTGCTTCTTTAGACGGTCGATCTACATGCTCGCCATCAAGCTTTCGGTATACACACTTGTGTCATTCTTTGTTGGGGTTTTTCTTTTAGGCTTCTTGGCTAGTGATCCTGGCAGGACTCCTAATCGCAAGGACTTAGAAGCGCCTCAGGATTGAATCTGACGCAACGCATAACTAGCGGCCACACACTGTACTGGGACTCCTCAGTGTGTGTGGCTCGCTTGCCATGTCAGTATCACCAGCGGTGTTAGGAAGATTTAGTTGGCGATCAGCCCCTCCATAAGGATTCTAGGGCTTGTCACTACAGGGGTCCTTGGCCTGATAAATGTTCGAGCGATTGAAGAGTCAAGAAAGCAATTCGATCGTTTGATGTTTTCTCCTATGCAAGTGTCATCCGATGGCCTTGTTGTGGATGTTTATAACCAATTATCTGAGGTTAGAAGAAATAAGAGCTTTGCCCATTCAGTCAAGAAGCTGCGCCTTGAGGCTAATAAACAGAGTTATGACTCTGGTTTGCGTAGATTTGTAGCCGAAGGAGCTGTGAAGGCTTTCTTGCAGGGAGGGGTGCTGCAAGCCGATCGCATTGAGTTTGATAGTGACTTTAAAACTCTTTATGCAAGGGGAAGCGTACGTTTTCGTAAAGGGGCTCAGTATTTTCAAGCGAGTAGTCTTAGGTATAACTTCCTGCAAGAAAAAGGTGTACTCCAAGATGTATATGGGGTACTTGATTTGAAGACAGTTCGGAAAGACTTCTTGCAGAAAAGTTTTTCAAAGTCTTTTGATCAGGCAGCTAGTCAGAATTCACTCTCAACTCAAATAACTTCCAACCTGGATACAATTTCTTGCCCACCGTCTTTGTCTCCTATTCCCGATTGGCACCCATACCCGTGGTCCTTGACTGCTTGGGGAGGACAAATGACGAATGCGAAATTCGGAGAGACATTGATTTTGGGTGGTGATATGAGAGAAGAATATCTTCTTGGAATTGGATTGCAAAAAAGAATCTATAGATCTGGTCCATTTGCAGTAGAGTTAGAAGGTAATATTTTTAATCATCAAGCTGCAACTCAGTCAGGTGGAGCATTCAATCAACCTATACCATATTCTCCAACTTCATCTCAGAACTTTACAGAATTAGTTGTTGGATTAGGTGCAAGATTTTGGATAAGACCTTGGCTGAGTTTTGCTGTAACAGAAGGTGTTAGCTACAATAATGAAGTAAGTAATTATGAAAAGACATTTCGGAAAGATTATTCTAAATTTTTGAATTATCTTAGTTTTGAGCTGGAAACTAAACTGAGAGAGAATTTCTCTTTAGTTGGAAGAATTAATCATAGATCTGGTGCATTTGGGTTGTTTGGAGGGACTAGAGAAGGAAGCAATGCTTATTTATTAGGACTTCGTTATCGCTGGGGGGAAGATCGTTCGAGACTGGTAGATTCAAGGCTTAATTCTCCATTAGAATGTCAAGACTCAAAAAGAGTTGCTTTGAGTAAAACCAAATCTGGGGAGTTATTAAGTCACAGGTCAAAATCTTTAAACCTGAAACAGAAAGAGGTTCGCAGGGAACAAGAAATAGCGCGAATAGATCAGAGAATAGAAGATATAAGATTGAGAGATAAAGTAATCATCGAAGCTACAATAGGAGTCTCAAGTATAGAGAGAAATGCTGATGAAAAAAATCGATATGGAGGTGTTTCCGTTTCTCAATTGAATAAGCGAGGTCGTAAAAGATTAATTGATGGGTCAATAACAAAATGGAGGGTTCAAGCTGAGAAGGTAATTATTAATCAGAATTCATGGAATTCTGATAAGATGAGTTTTTCTAATGATCCTTATACTCCATCACAAACAAGAATTGAGGCATATGGTGTAACTGCTTTCGAAGAGAATGATGGAAGCATACTTATAAAGAGCCGTCGTAATAGATTAATTCTTGATGAAAGACTTTCAATACCTATTATTCGCAGTAGAAGGTTTAAAAAGAAAGATGATGTGGAAAATCTATGGGTGTTTGGATTTGACGAAAGGGATCGAGATGGATTTTTTGTCGGAAGACACTTAAGGCCTGTAGAGATTGGTAATTATTATACTCTTTTCTTGCAGCCTCAATTTAATTTTCAGAGATCATTATTAGGTAAGACTAATAGTTATGTTGGGAGGAAAGATAATCTAAATGCTGAACCTGTTACACAGACAGCGTATGCCTCAGACTTATTTGGTCTTAAGTCAGAATTGATAGGTAATTCTTTTGGGTTTAAGGTTGATTTGAATTCTGAGATAACTTCTTTTAACTTAGATAATATTTCGAATGCAAGTAGATATTGGGGAGGATTAGAGAAACAAGCAATACTTCCTTGGATAGGAAATGTTTCAACTCGTTTCTTCGGGTCATATAGATATAGAGCTTGGAACGGTTCATTGGGGGAGACAGATATATATTCTGCATATGGTGCCTTTTTAGATAAAAGGGGTCTTTTAAATTTAGGTAGATTCAATAGTAACTATCTTGTCAGAGCTGGACTAGGCAAATATCGGGCGGATTTGTTTGACTCAATCAATGAAGATGATCTTTGGAGGGCTAATTTCTATGGTTCAGTTAACAGCAATTACCCAATCTGGTCAGGTACAAAATCTGCCTTAGGTGATGAGGCTTTGCTTCGTTACTCTCCACAAGTAGTGATTCCAGGATTGTCAATAAATACTAATTTAAGGACTTCTTTATCTGTATACGAAGGAGGTAAATCTCTGCAGACATTAACTTTCAGTGGTGGCCCCTCGCTAACCTTAGGCACTTTTACCAAGCCTTATCTTGATTATACGAGACTCTCTATAACAGGCTCATCAACTTTTAAGCAAGGTAGTAGTCCTTTTGACTTCGATCAGGCAGTAGATTTAACAACTCTTGGTTTTGGCCTTACACAACAGATTGCAGGAGCATTAGTGTTAAATACAGGTTTCGAAATGAATGTTGATTCCGACTCTAGATATTATGGGGAAGTGATTAATTCTAAGATTGAACTACGTTGGCAAAGAAGATCTTATGACCTTGCTTTGTATATGAATCCTCAAGCTCGTGAAGGTGGATTCACAATTAGATTGAATGACTTTGATTTTAGAGGAACGGGAGTACCTTTTGTTCCATATAAATAAAATTAGAGGTTAAAATATTTTTTAGGTAAGATAGGCACAAATCTAATTTGAAAAGTTATTTATATAAGGGAGAGAACTTGTTATTTTTTGTATCTCAAGGTCGTTCGACATTAGTTCAGAAGTTGCATCCCAGTTTCCATTTAGAAGCATTTCTTGTGTACTTTTCTCAATTTCTACATTCCAAGAGTTTTTGGAACCAAGGAGTTTTTTGTTCCTAAGATCTAACTCCCAAAACTCCTTGCTGTTTTTTGTTATTATCCCCTGAATATCTTCGACTTGCTGTTTAGTTGTTGTTACACATGGTATTCCTATAGCAAGACAATTGCTATAGAAAATTTCTGCGAAGCTTTCTCCAATTATTGCTCTTATTCCCCAACGCATTAATGCCTGCGGAGCATGTTCTCTGCTTGACCCACAACCAAAATTTGAATTAACAGAAAGAATAGAAGCCTCCTCATGAATCTTTTTGTCGAAGACATGATTACCATTTAGCTCTTTTCTATCGTCAGCAAAAACTTGGCTTCCAAGTGATTCAAAATCAATGCATTTCAAGAAACGGGCAGGAATTATTCGGTCTGTATCGATGTCATCACCTTTTAAAACTATTGCTTTGCCAATGACTTTTGAGATTGACCCTTCTGGGAATAAGTTGATTTTTTTCATGACATATCCATGGTTAGTGATTTGCGTGTGGATTAAGTATCGTTCTTACGTCAGTAATTTCTCCTTTTATTGCTGCAGCTGCAACCATGGCAGGACTCATCAATAAGGTCCTTCCTGAGGCTGAGCCTTGTCTTCCTTTGAAATTCCTGTTGCTTGAGCTGGCACTAATTTGATTGCCGTTAAGTCGATCTGGATTCATGGCTAGACACATAGAGCATCCTGGCTCTCGCCATTCAAATCCTGCTTCTTGAAATACTTTGTCAATCCCTATTGCCTTTGCAGATTTAGCTACTTTTTCTGAGCCTGGGACCACAAAAGCTTTTATGCCTTTGGCAACATGATTCCCTTTTACAATTTCTGCTGCGGCTTTTAGGTCACTTAATCGACCATTTGTACAGCTGCCAATAAAACAAACATCTATTGGAAGCCCTTTCATGTGCATTCCAGCCTTTAAATCCATATAAGAATATGCATCGAGGGTGATTTGACGGTCGCTTGGTGCAAGTGTGTTTGGATTTGGAAGTCGTTCGTCAATAGATATTCCCTGGCCAGGTGTTATTCCCCAAGTCAAAGTTGGTGCTATCTCATTGGCGTCAAATATGACCTCATCATCGAAAACAGCATCTTTCTCGCTGGGTAATTTTTCCCACCATTCCAGCGCTCTGTCCCATGCGTCACCTTTGGGTGCATAAGGACATGAATTTAGATATTTAAAAGTAATATCATCTGGGTTGATATATCCGCATCGAGCACCACCTTCTATGCTCATATTGCAAATTGTCATTCGTTCTTCCATTGACAATCTTTGAATCGCAGGGCCTGCAAATTCATATGCATAACCCACACCAGCCTTGACTCCAAGCATTCGAATTACATGAAGAATTAGATCTTTTGCGTATACACCATGATTAAGGTATCCATCGATCCATATCCTTCGTACTTTTAATTTGCTCATCGCAAGAGTTTGGCTTGCTAGAACATCTCTCACTTGGCTTGTCCCTATTCCAAAGGCAATGGTTCCAAATGCACCATGGGTTGAGGTGTGAGAATCTCCGCAGGCAATAGTCATCCCAGGCTGGGTAAGGCCTAGCTCAGGGGCAATGACATGTACAATTCCCTGCTTCCCACTTCCAATGCCGTGAAGAGGAATATTGTGTTTTGAGCAGTTTCTTTCAAGAGTTGTAAGCATTTCCTCTGCTAGAGGATCTAGAAAAGGTCTGTTTTGATTAGTTGTTGGGACAATGTGATCAACTGTTGCAACGGTGCGATTCGGACATCGGACCTTGAGGTCTCTTTCATGTAATGCAGAGAAGGCTTGAGGGCTAGTTACCTCGTGGATGAGGTGTAAGCCAATAAATAATTGAGTTGATTCACCGGATAGTTGAGATACCCGGTGTAAATCCCAGACTTTGTCGAAAAGGGTCCCTGAGCTCAAGGCGAAGAATCATTCCTTCGGAACACTAGCTCCGAGAGAGAAGAAGTATTCGCAAGTTGTCGAGACTTCTAATTACGGACATTTTTTGAATCCCTTCTCTTCCTAGATGCTTGCCAAAAAGGTTTTGATAATCAGCCTCTATTTTTTCTGGTCCAACTATCCCAATGTGCACTGTTCCTATTGGTTTGGTTTGGGTTCTACCGCTTGGTCCGGCGAGACCACTAATTGAAATCGCCCAGTCAGATTCGAGATTCTTTTTTGCTCCATTAGCCATTTCTAGAACTACCTCGCTGGAAACCGCCCCATGTTGTTCGAGAGTTTTAGTCGAAACATTTAGAAGATTCTTTTTTAGGTTATTGCAGTAAGCCACTACACCCCCCAAAAATACATCCGATGCTCCAGGAATCTTTGTAAGGGCCGCACTTAACTGACCACCAGTACAAGATTCTGCGATCGAAAGTGTTTCTTTCCTTTTGCGAAGTAAATCAATGATCACGGAAGCCAGACTGTCTTCGTCTGATCCATAGCAATACAAGCCAAGTCTTTGACGGATTTCTTCCTCGCATGGAGTCAGGAGATTTCTTGTCTCGGAAAAGGAATCTCCTTTTGCAGTTATACGCAATTTCACTTCACCAAGACTGGCATAGGGGGCAACAGTTGGATTTGTTTTTTGTAGTAAATCAGATACTTTTTCGGCCAAAAGAGATTCGGAAATCCCGGCGAATTGCAAAGTTCTACTAGTTAAAACAGTGTTGAAATTTATATGGGATTTCAGCCATGGTACTGCTGTATCTTTCCACATTATTTTCAATTCTGATGGCACTCCAGGAAAAGTAAGAATGGTAAATTCTGGTATTGGCTGCCAAATTATTCCAGGAGCAGTTCCACTAGGATTTGGAATAATTTCCGAACCTTTTGGTAGAAGAGCTTGTTTGCGATTTAACGAGAATGATCCATCATTAGAGTTTTGTAACTTGTTTTTTATATCAGTCAAGATCTCTTCCCTTTCTTCTAGTTCTATATTGAAAGTCTTTGCAAGGGTTTGAGTTGTTAAGTCATCTGGGGTTGGCCCCAATCCTCCTGTTGTAATTAATATATGACTCCTTGTTGTTGCTTCTATTAGGACTTTTTCTAGTCTCTTAGAATTATCACCCACAACGGTTTGCCTGTAATGCGGAAGCCCAATAGATGCAAGCTCTTCCGCTATCCATCGAGAATTCGTATTGAGAGTGTTTCCTAGTAATAGTTCGCTACCTATGCAAAGTATTTCAACGCTATCTTTTTCATTGAATCCTTCATTTCTGACCATTTTGATTGGACCTAATAGTTGATAAGTTCTTCTTGATTAGTTTAAGTTATTAATCCATCCTTTGGAGATTGATCGGTGTGGAGCAGTTGGTCTAAAAAGGTTGTGCTTTAATTGATTTTTTGTGCTCTTGGATTTTTATAGAGTGGATATTGCTTGCATAATGTCAAAACTCTTTGAAGGCAGTGGTTTTTTGTTAAATCGTCGTGTCTGTTTATAAGTCTATCAGCGATTATTTCTCCCACTTCCTGGAAACTTTCTTCATCAAAACCACGAGTTGTTAAGGCTGCTGTCCCCAAACGTAGACCGCTTGTGACAAATGGTGATTCCGGATCAAAAGGTACGGTGTTTTTGTTTGCAGTGATATTTACATCGCTTACAAGCATGTCCGCGACTTTTCCTGTGATTCCAATACTTCTTAGATCAACAAGCACGATGTGGTTATCCGTTCCTCTGCTTACGACATTAATACCCCTTTTTTGGAGGCGCGCTGCTAAAGCTTTGGCGTTTGCGACTACTTGACGAGAATAAGTTTGAAACTCTGGTTTTAATGCTTCGCCAAATGCGACAGCCTTTGCTGCGATGACATGTTCTAAGGGGCCACCTTGTGATCCTGGGAAGACGGCTTTGTCGAACTTCTTCCCGAATTCCTCATCTCTACAAAGGATCAAACCTCCCCTTGGTCCTCTGAGTGTTTTGTGCGTTGTCGTAGTTACGACATTACAAAAATCAACAGGGTTGGGATGGACTTTTGCTGCAACCAGTCCAGCTATATGTGCCATGTCTGCAAGTAGGTAGGCACCTATCTCATCGGCAATTGCACGAAAGGCAGAAAAGTCAATGGTTCTGGGGTAAGCAGAATATCCACAAATGATTAATTGCGGTCTTTCTCGAAGAGCAATTTGACGAACTGCTTCCATATCAAGTTGTTGACTTGTTGGGTCAACTCCGTACTGAATTACCTCAAACCATTTGCCGCTTACATTTACAGGAGATCCGTGTGTGAGATGCCCACCATGGGATAAATCCATTCCCATGATCTTGTCTCCCGGCTTTAACAGAGCTAATAAGACAGCAAAGTTGGCTTGGGCCCCACTGTGAGGCTGAACATTGGCCCAATTGGCATTAAAAAGCTCTTTTGCTCGATCAATTGCCAATGTCTCAATTTCATCAATATGCTCGCATCCTCCGTAGTAGCGCTTCTTAGGGAGACCTTCTGCATATTTGTTAGTAAGGACAGTCCCTTGAGCTTCCATCACCGCCTTAGAGGTGAAGTTTTCACTGGCAATGAGTTCTAAATGTGTTTCTTGTCGGTAAAGCTCTTTATTGACTAAGGCTGCTATTGCAGGGTCTGAGTCAGCCAAGGGTAAGTTGATCAAAGGCAAAGATCCCTTCTTCATTGCTTTTCCATAAGCTTGAGATGGTTAGTTAAAGGTTAAGTAGTCTTTTTGACAAGACTTTTCTTTGTCAGATTGCGGAGTGAAAAAAAACTGTCTAAAGAACAGTTTGTCTAACGCGCCTGGAGAGATTCGAACTCCCGACCCTCTGATCCGTAGTCAGATGCTCTAATCCGCTGAGCTACAGGCGCATGGAACAATTCATAAGACCCTATAAAGGGGGCCTTCGTCAACTACGGTTTTGTATCACGCCACAATTTGGGAAACTTGCAAATTTAATTATGCCCATCAAATGGTACGGCTCCGGGGACAAGACAGACCCGACATATCAGCATTTTTCTCGGGTTGTCAACCTTGTTCTCCACGCCATGGCTTTCTCTGCACTTAACAGTGGATTATGGTTTTTTCAGCAAATTAGGCACCCTTGGGCGCATTTGGATTGGGTCACAGAGGCCTGGTTTGTTGGACTTTTGTTTCATCTTGGGCTTGTAATCTCCAAGCGTCCTGCAATCGAGTCGCTTCCAAATGCCAATGATCAATGATTTAAGAAAATTTGACTTTGAAGTTCTTTTATGAATCTCAATCCTTCAGAACTAAGCGAACTCGCTATAGCTATTGGCGATCGAATATTTCTACAGATTGCCAGTTGGAATCTTTATCTTGGAGATGCAGGGCTCGCTGAGGCGTTGGCAATTGAATGCAACGCAAACTTAGATAAGGGGGCCAATGCAGCTGTTCGCCAAGCCGTTGAGGCTGTTCAAGTCCCATTGGCTGGTGGTAGCACTTATTTGCCTT
The DNA here is from genome assembly GCA_003280095.1 of Prochlorococcus sp. AG-363-O16. Lineage (GTDB taxonomy): Bacteria > Cyanobacteriota > Cyanobacteriia > PCC-6307 > Cyanobiaceae > AG-363-J23. The sequence continues at coordinate 31,049 of QCGA01000001.1, read as the reverse complement.
TGGCACGTTTGATGCCTCCATCACAGCTTTTTGACCTCGAAGAGATTCTTGTTCCCTATTGCAGATAAGGTTGTCTTGATAAATGGGTTGCTTGTGTTGATTATCCAGGTCACCAATGCTCGAGAGGTGATGCGCAAGCGCATCGGGCCACTTGGAGAGCGTTTAATTGGAAAGCTGGTTGATGCAGAAACTGAGGTTGAGAAGGCTTTGATTCAAGAAATGGAGACTGCTTTTCAAGAATTTGGTATTGAGGCTCGCATAGTTTCGGTTCAGGGATCCCAATTGATTGGCAAGGACCATGTGGAGCTACCTATTCAGGTCCGTAATGAAAGGGACGTTCTTCTTAACGAGTAAGAAACTTATTTTTTCCTGATAGGACAATTTGGCTTATTTCATTGATTCCAAGGGATATGCTGAGAACTCCAAATAGGCAAAGCCCTATTGAAGCTGGGAAAAATACTGCCATTGCAGTTCCGAAGAAATTAGTAGACCAATCAATTCCATGATTTATATGCCAAACTACAAAGCCTGTTGTTATCCCTGAAAAGACTAATTTAATTCCATCATTAGCCCAATTACCAAGAGGCAATCCACCTAGCTTCCAATACAACTGGTTGATTAGTGCAGCACAAGTAAAAAAATTAACTACGACTGTCGCAAGAACTAAACCTGAAGCTCCAAAATTAAAAGGAGATTGCATGCCCCAGGGTGAAGGTCCTCCTATTAACAACCAATCAAAAATAATATTTAAACCTATTCCTGCAGAAGAAAGCCTGAAGGGCGTTATTCCATCGCCGAGTGCATAGAAAACTCTTACCAACAAGTCTCTGCCTAAATAGACAGGCATTCCTATTCCATAGGCAATTAATAAACTTGTAACAAGGTTTGTTGCATTGTTGTCAAATGCACCTCTCTTGTACATCAGGGTTACAATTGGTGAGCTAAGGACTATAAAAAGTGTTCCCAGTATAATCATACTTGCAGTGGAAATTATTAACCCTTGTTTGACTCTCTTGATAAGTTTGGACTTGTTCTCATCGCTTGCAAGTTGAGAAAATATAGGTAGAAGTGGAACTATTAATGCATTAGATATTAGACCTAGTGGTGCCTGAATCAAAAGGTTTGCATAACTTAAACCAGCTGCAGCTCCAGATATTCCTGAAGCAAAGAATAAGTCGGTAAATACGTTAATTTGTAACATGCCTGATGAAAGCGTCGCTGGCCCCATAACTTTTAAGACTTCTTGAACCCCTGGATGCTTCCAATCACATGTCAGCTTTGGTTTGATTAATCCATACTTTAATAGCGCTGGTATTTGAATTAACCATTGGAGCAAAGCTCCAATTAAAGTTGAGAATGCAAGAACAATTCCTCCCACAAATGCAAGTTTTGTAGACCCTATCTCGTTCCCGAATTGAAGTCTTAAAAGTCCTACACCAATTATCAAAGCAAGACTGGTCATTAATGGTGATGCAGCAGGTAGCCAAAACACATTTGCTGCATTAAGAGAACCAAAACCCAGCCCTATCAACCCTGCCAGGAGTGCAATGGGAGCCATCACTTGCAATTGGACAACTGCGATGCTGTGAGTCTCACTACTCATGCTGGGGCCCAAGACACCAATCAGTTGATCCGCAGTTAATACAAGTGCTGCAGTGACAACTATCAAGACAGCGCTAATCATGCTGTTTAGTGAGGCCAAGATATGGGCTCTTTCTTTATGTGGTCTACGACTCAGCACACTTACCATTGCATTGTGAAAGGGGCCATTAATTCCTCCAAGCAGGATTAAAAGAAACCCAGGCAGTACGTATGCATAGTTGTAGGCGTCATAGGCTTCTCCAACGCCAAAAGCCGCAGCAATTACTAGTTGCCGCAGCATTCCACCTGCTTTGCTAAGTAACGTTCCTAAAGTGACAACAAGTGCTATTCCTTTAAGAGATCTAGCCTTCCCTTTGTTTCCTTTTTCAGTCAAATCGTTTGACGCTCATTCTTCTTCTATCAACGCGCAACTCTGCCTGAAGTGCAAAAGATCTCATGGCTGGTATGAAACTGATGAAATTCCCTCCTCTTGAAGAGGGAATCTTGATCAAGCGCTATAAAAGGTTTCTAGCTGATGTGGAATTAGTTAGCGGAGAAGTCGTTACTGCGCATTGCCCTAATACAGGTCCGATGACTGGGGTTCTTTCTCCAGGCGGGAAAGTCCGAGTTAGATATGACCCTTCGCCTACTCGAAAGTTGGACTGGACTTGGGAGCAGGCAAAGGTTCACAGTGCAAAAGGAGGTTTCTGTTGGGCTGGAATCAATACTGCTTTGCCTAATCGACTTGTGAGAAAAGCTGTTGAAGCTGGGTGCTTGAAAAATGAATTGGGTTTGATTTCGGATATCCGTCCTGAAGTGAGATATGGCATAGAAGGTAGGAGTCGCATTGATTTGTTGTTAATGCCTCTACCAGAGATGAAAGATCCCAGGTTGATTTATCTGGAAGTTAAAAACACAACGTGGACGAAAGGTCCCCTTGCTTTATTCCCTGACACTGTTACGGAGAGAGGGCAGAAACATCTGAAAGAATTAATAAGTGTTTTGCCTGAATCAAGAGCAGTTTTGCTGCCCTGTTTAAGCCGGGATGATGTGGAAAGTTTTGCTCCTGGTGATGAAGCAGATTCTGTATATGGTGAATTATTTCGAGAAGCCCTGAGCGCTGGTGTAGAAGTCATCCCCTGCTGCTTCGGTTTCCATAGAGATCACATCACTTGGGAAGGGAAAAGACCCACAGTTGTTGATCAATAATTCTTTATTTGACTCATCTTTTTAGAGGTTCTTTAGAATTTCTAAGTAATTACTACATATTTTGCTGGTTTGTAACAACAATTACTTGAAAAACCTTTTCAATTGACCATCTTATTGGAGTAATGCGACTAGGACTAAATGGTCGTGTCCAATTTGCAGCCTTTTAATCTTCTATGACAACTGCTTTGCATTCGCCGTCAAGGCGGCGTGTGGCTCGCCTCCAAGAGGTAAGTCTCTTGGAGGGGCCCATGCTACTCCTGCGCAGTATTAGAGGCTTTAGCTCCCATCGTTCATTGATGTGGCTTGCCTGTGTTCCTGTGGCATTTATCGGTTTAGGTCTTTTTAATCTGTCGGCACATGCCGCAGAGATGCCTGAGCTCAATGCAGCTTTTTTGGCTAACAACCTTTGGTTGTTGGTTGCAACAATTTTGGTGATTTTCATGAACGCCGGCTTCGCGATGGTCGAAGCAGGTATGTGTCGCCAGAAGAATGCTGTAAACATTCTTGCGAAAAACCTTTTTGTTTTTGCTCTTGCTGTAACTGCATATTGGTTTGTTGGCTTTTCCTTGATGTATGGCGATCCCATAACAGCAGGTTGGCTTTATTTCAATGGGCTTTTCTTTGACCCTTCAGTTTCACCGCAACTGATAGGGGAAGCAGGACTAGTCCCAACTGTGAACTTTCTTTTCCAGGCAGCTTTTGCTGGGACTGCAGCAACAATCGTTTCAGGACTTGTTGCTGAAAGAGTCAAGTTTGGAGAGTTTGTTGTTTTCTCCTTGGTTTTAACTGCTTTTATCTATCCAGTTGCTGGAAGTTGGACATGGAATGAAGGTTGGCTGTTTCAACTTGACTTTATAGATTTTGCGGGTTCGTCAATTGTTCATTCAGTTGGAGCTTGGGCAGGTCTTGTAGGAGCAATGTTGCTAGGACCACGTCTTGGAAAATTTGTTAATGGTCGGGCTCAAGCAATGCCTGGTCACAACATGGCTATAGCAACACTTGGGGCTTTGATCCTGTGGATAGGTTGGTATGGCTTTAACCCTGGTTCACAGCTTCAAATGGATCAATGGGTTCCTTATTTAGCAGTGACTACAACTCTTGCAGCAGCAGGAGGGGCTATTGGCGCGACTGTTATTTCAACAATTACTTCAGGCAAGCCAGATTTAACCATGATCATTAATGGGATCTTGGCTGGTTTGGTAAGTGTAACGGCAGGCTGTGCTCACCTAACTCTTTCAGGGGCTTGGCTTGCTGGTTTGGTAGGTGGCATCATTGTGGTCTTTTCCGTTTCTGCACTTGATGCCTTAGGTATCGATGATCCGGTAGGTGCTTTTTCTGTGCACGGCGTATGTGGTGTATGGGGAACACTTGTTGTTGGCCTTTGGGGTTTTCAAATTCAAGGAGATGGATCTGCTCTAGGCCTTTTCGTCGGCGGTGGCTTTAGCCAATTGTGGGTACAGTTCATTGGCTGTGCTGCATATGCCATTTGGACTGTTGTGACTTGCTGGATTGCTTGGCAGGTCATTGGTTTGTTCTTTGGTGGTATTCGAGTAACTGAGGAAGAAGAGATCGCAGGTCTAGATATTGGGGAGCATGGTATGGAGGCTTATCCTGACTTTGCTTCTGCTGGTAATTGAATAGCAGTACCAAATGCAAAGAAAAAGCCTGGCCTTTGGCCAGGCTTTTTCTTTTTATTCAATACCTAATAGAGTTATTTGGCTACTTTGGAAATAATTGATATGGACACTCAGGCTTTTAAACGATCACTACATCACTCTGATCGTTATAACAGAAGAGGTTTTGGTTCGCCTGCAAAAAGAGCGCAAGCATTGGAGCAGGCATATCAAAGTTCTTTAATTGGATCTATTCGAGACAATGGCTATGTTTTTCAGCATGGCAGGTTGAGAGTCAAACTTGCAGAAGCCTTTGGATTTTGCTGGGGGGTAGAGCGGGCTGTTGCAATGGCCTATGAAACAAGGCGGCACTACCCTGATGAGCGAATCTGGATTACCAATGAGATTATCCACAACCCTTCGGTGAATGATCACCTAAGACGAATGAATGTTTTATTTATATCTGCAGAAGGTGGAGTGAAGGATTTCTCTGGTGTCTGTGAAGGTGATGTAGTTATCCTGCCTGCATTTGGAGCTACCGTTCAGGAGATGCAACTGCTTCATGAGAGAGGCTGTCACATTATTGATACCACTTGTCCTTGGGTTTCTAAAGTTTGGCATACGGTAGAGAAGCATAAAAAGCACACCTTTACCTCAATTATTCATGGGAAGGTCAAGCATGAGGAAACACTAGCGACAAGTTCTTTTGCAGGGACTTATCTTGTGGTTCTTGATCTTGATGAGGCTCAATATGTTTCCGAATATATACTCGGTAGAGGTGATAGAGAAGAGTTTTTAGATCGTTTTTCCAAAGCATCTTCAGCTGGGTTTGATCCAGATAAAGATCTCCAGAGACTAGGGGTTGCTAATCAAACAACAATGTTGAAAAGTGAGACCGAAGAGATAGGGAGATTATTTGAAAAAACGATGCTTGCCAGATATGGTCCAAAAGCTCTTAGTGATCATTTTTTGGCATTTAACACTATTTGCGATGCAACTGAAGAAAGGCAAGATGCAATGTTTTCATTGGTCGATGAGCCTTTAGATATGTTGGTTGTTATTGGAGGGTTTAATTCTTCTAATACGACTCACTTGCAAGAAATTGCGATTAGTAGGGGCATTAGATCGTTCCATATTGATGCTCCAGAGAGGATTGACGTAAATGACAACAGTATTACTCACAAACCATTAGGAGAGAGTCTCTTGACAGAGAAAGATTTTCTTCCTTCTGGAAAAATTAATGTGGGTATTACATCAGGGGCTTCTACTCCAGATAGGGTAGTGGAAGATGTTATTCAGAAGCTTGTGCAACTAAGTGATGTGAATGAGGCCTCTGGCTGAATTGGCTTATAGGTAAGGGTTGATAAAGAGATGGGAAGAGACTTCTCTCTCTTTTGGGTAACTATCGTGGCGAAATTTAATTGCATTTATTGGTTATTGAATGGTGGGATAGATATTTTTTGATGACCTACTAGCGCGTAATTGCAAATGGATAACTAAGATGATCTTCTTAGGCTTGAAGATGATGTCTGATTTCGAAATTCCTGAATCACAAGAACCTCAAGTGGAGGTGGCTCCTCAACTCAATGCGCCCTCTGCACCTCAGAGGGTAGAGGTTGTTGTGGAGACACCATCTTCTACTCAGGGTGAGGTAAATATCCTTGCTGAGCTCGCTATTTTTATTTTGCGTGTATCAGTAAGCGTGATGATGGTTCATCATGGTTTAGAGAAATTTCAGGACCCAGAAGGATTTGCTGAGTTTGTAGTCGGCAAATATTTCCCTTTCCTTCCTGGTGATCCAATTGTTTGGACGTTTGCTGCTGCTGCAACTCAGGTTATTTGTCCAATAGGTCTTGCACTTGGCTTGTTTGCAAGAGTTTCTGCTTTAGGACTAATGACTACCATGGTATTTGCTATTCCATTCCACTTGCTTGATACAGGTCTTGAGGGATTTCCGTTCGCAGTCGTTGAAAACCATAATTATGCTTTCGAACTTTCAGCAATTTATGCAGCAATATTCCTCTATTTCACATGTGCAGGACCTGGCCGGCTATCAGCTTTTAGAAAGACAAATAAAATCACTTATTATCCAAGGAGTAAATAATTAAGCAAAGTTTTGAACTTGTTATTATAAGTATATTTGTGAGCATTCTTTCTTGGGATAATCTTTTATGGTTTGCTTTCATTAATTAGTTAATTATCCTTCTGAATAGAGTTTATTCAGATTGGTTCTCAAATTAAACAAATCATTAATGATTGCTAGTGTAGGAAATGACGCTTGCCTGTTAACACCATTGATAGTCCTAATTCATTGCAGGCATTAAGTGATAACTCATCTCGAATGCTTCCTCCTGGTTGGATAATTGATTTAATGCCATGTTCGGCTGCGAGTCGAACTGTATCGTCAAAAGGGAAGAACCCATCACTTGCTAAAACTGCACCTTTGCTTTGCTCTCCGGCTGCTTCAAGAGCTAATTTGGCTGATCCAATTCGATTCATTTGGCCAGCACCAATCCCTAAGCTTTGACTGTTTGAAGCAACTACTATTGCATTTGAACGGACGTGTTTTACTAATTTCCATGCAAACTTAAGATCTTCCAATTCTTTTGGCTGTGGTTTTATCTCTGTGCAAACTTTCCATGAATTTGGATTTATAAATAGAGAATCTTGGTCTTGAATTAAAACACCACCTAGAATGCTTCTGATGTTTTGTTTCTCTGCCATATCTATTGATATGGGGGCTAATTTTAATAGTCGCAAGTTCTTCTTTTTGCTAAGAATATTTAAAGCATCTTGATCATATTCAGGGGCTACAACACATTCTAGGAATAGGTCGTTTAGTTCATTTGCGGCATCCTTGTCTACATTGCGGTTGACTGCAATGATGCCCCCAAAGGCACTAGTTCGGTCAGCATCAAGAGCTTTTTTGAGTGCAGATCCAATGTTTTGGCCAGTTGCTACTCCACAAGGGTTGGTATGTTTTACCACCACTGCAGCAGGTTGATTCGATATGTTTTGCCCTTCATCGCCGTAGCCAAATTCGCGAACAGTGGCCAGAGCGGATTCCAGGTCTAGAAGATTGTTGGTGCTCAACTCTTTACCTTGTATTTGTTTGGCTCCTCCCCAACCGATGTCTTGATCGCTGTACCAGGTGGCTTCTTGGTGAGGGTTCTCCCCGTATCTGAGGTTCTGTTTCAGGGATAATGATTTCAACCAAAAAGAATTTGTGAGTGATTCATTTGTGCCTAACCACTTGCTAATTGAAACGTCGTATGAAGCAGTGTGTTCAAAAGCTGCTAGGGCAAGGCTTCTTCGCATTTCTAATGTCACCCCATTTTCAAGAGCATTGATAAACCATTCGTATTGGTTTGGACTTGTCAATACCGCAACATGAGCATGGTTTTTGGCTGCTGCTCGGACCAAAGTTGGACCACCTATGTCAATATTCTCAATTGCATTTTCCCAAGTCACGTTTGGCTTCTCAATAGTTTCTTGAAAGGGATATAAGTTGACAACAACCAAGTCAATTAGAGGGATCTCTTGACTTTGTAAATCTGTTTCATGGTCTCTTACTCCCCTCTTAGCAAGAATTCCTCCATGTATACGAGGGTGGAGTGTTTTCACTCTTCCCCCTAAAATCTCTGGTGCATTTGTGTAATCCGAAACACGGGTTACTGGTAGACCTGCGTCCTCAATGGCCGTGGCTGTCCCTCCACTCGAGAGGAGTTGAAAACCATGACTCTTACATAGGGCTTCTGCTAATGGAATTAACCCAGTTTTATTTGAAACGCTTAATAAGGCGACAGGTGTCATTGTTGACTCGACGAAATTCAATTGCTTGTTCAAATTAATAGCAGAGTGAGGAGCAAAAAATTAACTCTCATGATTGATGATCTGCTTAGATTTAACTCTAAAGATGCCACTCATAGGATTGTTTTATTACATGGTTGGGGTGCTGACGTAGATGATTTGATATCTCTTGGTGAGATATTGGTTGAAGGGCAATCTGTTTTGATTGAGGGAATAGCCTTAAGAGCTCCCGAAGTGGTTCCTGGGGGACTAGGGAGACAGTGGTATTCGTTGTTCCCACCTGATTGGGATACTGTTCCTGCTGCTGTATCGGCCTTGCGGAGGAGATTAATTGATCTCCAATCGGAAAAAATCCCATTGGAGAAGACAATTTTATTAGGGTTCTCACAAGGCGGTGCTATGGCACTCGCTAGTGGATGCAATTTACCTCTGGCTGGTTTGATTGGTTGTAGTGCCTATCAACACCCTGATTGGCAATTCAATTTGGATAGACCTCCTGTATTGCTTACTCATGGAGTAAGTGATGAGGTTGTTCCTTTTGTTGCGTCTGAAAATCTTTTATTGAGCCTTAGAGATAGTTGTCCTACTTTTGCTGATCTTATTCACTTTGAAGGTGGTCACTCGATTCATCAAGAACTAATCCCTCGTATTCGAGTCGCTATTAGTGATTGGTTGGACGACAAACTTTGAGTTGAATAAACCTTAAACAAAGGCGTATTCATACTCTTCAATTTCTTCCCAATCATCCGAAGTAAGTTCGAGGCCTTCGAACATTGTGTCTTCGCCCACAGAATCCACAATCGTCCTAAGAGATGGAAAGAGGAAATGATTTTCTTCGGCGTATTGAGCGCTGAAAAGGCCTTTTTCTCCCCAAAAAAATCGATCGGTAGTGTGTTCGTTACGTCGAACGTTCAAAATCGCAGGGGACCTTAGGCCTGCTTCAGCAATAAAACGGCGAGCTGCTGTGACTGGCTTGTGTTCACCTGTCTCGAGATGATAGGTAGGCACATGGGCTAGAACCCTTTGCCCGGCAAGTCTTCTGCGGCTGATTCTTTTTCTCTTTTTAGACATTTTTAGATTAATTAACCAAGTGGGAGAGGTGAAGCAAATAAGAATTTATGGACGCCAAAGACAATGCTCAGACAAACGACAGAGCCTTTAGACATTCATAGGTTGGAGACATGAAAAGAGTATTTGCAAGAATGCAAATACTGCTTTTAGGGCTCTTGATCAACTTGCCCGGAATAACCGGGGAACAGCAAGGGACGCATCTACCTCTGCTGTAGCTTAGGTAGCACTTAATGTGCAACCTCTGCGTAGTAAGTCGACCCTGACCACATACCTCAATGGGAAGTGCTTAGCTGGTCGATAGTCACATCTTAATACTTTTTCCAGATTTTTCAAGTTTTTGGCCTTGGTTGCTTCTTTCAGCTCCTTATCAATAAAACGGTTGAAATGATTCAGCTCTCGAATCACTTTTTGAGTCTCTTGCAGCAACAGCTAGAAAGCTTTGAAGCTGATAGGTCCGTAAAGCAACTAGTAGTTTATGTCGCAAAGTCAGGCGAAGGGGAGAATCCCAGTCTTGAGGCAGTTGGGTATTGGCCAGTAATGAATCATTCTTTGCCACCGGTTGAGCATGATCCGGAGTTGTTGAAACCTTCCTCAGACCGTCGTTGGTACCCTCTTCAGGAAGATCAGATTCTACTGGGGGTATTAAGAGCAGAGGTTGTTCTTTCCTCTTCAGGATGGCCTGAGGCACTCGACCAACGATTGCAGGCCACGTCAGGTGCTCTTACTCATTGCTTGAGTCTTGAACTAGAAAAAGCAAACCTTTTAGAGCAAGTAACTCAGCAAAAAGAGCAAATAGGTTTAATGGTTCATCAATTAAGGAACCCTTTGAGTGCATTAAGAACATATGCACAACTTTTACTTAGGAAGCTTGGTCCAGATAGCAAGCACCGCAACTTAGTAGAAGGTCTTTTGAGCGAACAAGATCAGTTAAATACATATATTTCTGCACTTGATCAGATAGGTCAATCGAGGTTGGTTGATCGAAATCCTCGGCAAAACTCTCCTTTGCTTCTCCCTCCTGTCCTTTCAAAAACTTCGGAGTTAACGGTAAAAAACCTTCTTGTTCCATTATTGGCCCGAGCGTCTGCAACAGCAAGTCTTGAAGGCAGGAAGTGGGAAGGACCAGATGAATGGCCTGATTGGACGAATCAACCCTTAAATCATGGCGAAGGTGTTATTGCTGAAATTATTGCCAATCTCTTGGAAAATGCTTTTCGATATAGCACTCCCTTATCTCCAATAGGCCTTTGTTTTGAAGGAAATAGCATTTGCGTTTGGGATGGAGGGACTCCTATCCCATTAAAAATAAGGGAGAAAATCTTTGAGAGAGGGTTTAGAGGGACTAACAGTGAAAACTTGCCAGGAGGTGGATTGGGGTTGGCCTTGGCAAGACAATTGGCAGAGGAGTTGGGAGGTTCTCTTGAATTGGCTCACTTATCCCAGCATGCTAACGAGTTAATACTTCGTGAAGGGAATACTTTCATTCTTAGACTCCCGGAAAAAACAAAGCAAGAATGAGGAGAGTAATTGTTTCTACAATTACTACTGTGGCACCATAGGAATCTCCAGAGTGCCCTTTTAATTTTTTGCCGAGCAAATGAGGAATTAGCAGAGCAGGAATGACCCCTGTTAATGTTCCGGAAATTGCATTAAATTTAGTCATCCAGTTTATAGATATACTTGTAAGTATTCCGATTAAGATTATTAATCCGATAACTGAAGGAATTAGTTCATACCAGCCTTTGCTATTTTCACGGTGAAAGGAAGAGGACCCATCTTCTCGTAGGTAGGGGAAATTGATAATGGCCCACAATGGTGAGACTCTTCCCCAAAAGGATGAGATTAGAATTGCTATTGGAGCAAAATTTTCTAGTCGTATTAATGCTGAAAATTGAACCAAAATTATTATCAATAAAGCATTGACTCCACTTGCGCCAATTCTACTGTCCGTCATTGCCTTTAGGCACTTGTTCCCTCCTGCTGCAATTCCATCAGCAGTATCCATAAGACCATCTAGATGAAGTCCACCAGTAATTAATACTTCCGTTACAAGCACTAGAGGAACTATTGCTTGTGTGGGCCAATTATTCTTAGAGAGGACAAGCCATAGTCCTGCTTGAAGGCAGCCGATTATCAGACCAATGACAGGTGCAAACCGTGCAATCCTTTTGAATCTTGGGTTAATCCAGGGGCAGATGGGTAGAACTGTGTAAAAGATCCATGCTCCAGCAAAGTCTTTTAGCCAGGATTGATTAAGGCGCAATTTCCCAGTAATTAGAGAAGCTTCAACCTAGGGTCATGAAAACCCGAATGTTTGTTCGGGGCATCTTGCAGATCTTCTCGTGTTTAGTTTTGAGGTCAAGGCCAAATGTCCTACTACTAGGGCAAGAGTTGGTTGTTTTACAACCCCTCATGGGGTGGTTGCTACCCCTCGTTTTATGCCAGTAGGGACTCTCGGAACAGTAAAAGGTCTAACAACTGATCAGTTGTTAGAGACTCAAGCCCAGATGATTTTGTCAAATACTTTTCACTTGCATCTTCAACCTGGAGAAAACGTAGTAGCTGAGGCAGGAGGTATTCACAAATTCATGAGTTGGGATGGTCCGATTCTTACTGATTCAGGTGGCTTCCAAGTTTTTAGTTTGGCAGGGCTGAATCAAATTAGTGATAAAGGGGTGGTTTTTCGTAGTCCTCGTGATGGGAGGGAGATTAATTTGACGCCAGAAGCCGCAATCGAAATACAAATGAAATTAGGGGCTGATGTGGTTATGGCTTTTGATCAATGCCCTCCTTATCGAGCGAATGAAAACGATGTAAGAGAGGCTTCAAAACGAACACACGAGTGGTTGCAACGCTGTGTAAAAGCTCATTCACGAGAAGATCAAGCTTTATTTGGAATTATTCAGGGCGGCTGTTTTCCACATCTCCGTGAGGAGAGCGCAAAATTTGTAGCTGGTTTTGATCTTCCTGGTATTGCGATCGGAGGAGTAAGCGTTGGAGAACCTCAGAGTGAAATGCATCAGGTCGTTAGGCAACTGGCTCCTTTGCTACCAGATGATCGACCAAGATATTTGATGGGTATTGGAACTCTTCCTGAAATGGCCGTCGCAGTTGCTAACGGCATTGATTTGTTTGATTGTGTCCTCCCAACTCGATTAGGACGCCACGGCACTGCCTTGGTAGGAGGGGAAAGGTGGAATTTGCGCAATGCACGTTTTCGTAACGATCACACCCCCCTTGATTCAAGTTGCCGCTGTAAGGCTTGTCGAAGACATACTCGCGCTTATTTGCATCATTTGATTCGAAATGAAGAGCTACTTGGGCTAACACTTCTAAGTATTCACAACCTTACCCATCTCATTAGATTTACTTCTTCGATGGCTAGTGCAATTCTCGATGGTTGTTTTTCAGAGGATTTCGCTCCCTGGCATAGAGCTTCACCAGCTCACTACACGTGGTAGCGTCCTTAAAACGTCCATTGATTCCTGAGGAATGGCCGCCTTCACTCTCGACTTGATTGCACAACTGCCCGAGGCTTATAAAGCCTTTGCCCCAACAGTGGATGTACTTCCATTGATCCCTTTGGGCTTCTTTTTAATGGTTTTTGTTTGGCAAGCAGCGGTTGGTTTTCGCTAAAAAACCTGCAATTAGGACCTTCTCTTGCTGCATGAATTCAATTTTGACTTGTCAGCATTCAGAAGGTCCCTAAAAAAGAGTCCTCATCTGGACCACCTGATGTTTTCAGCCCAAAAGCATTGGCTAATTGCTTGGTGGTTACATGGAGATTTATGTCAAATTTGAGACTGTTAGCTCAGACTTAAATTTGATGAGATTTTTCTATTTACTTACGGGGAGTCTCTAGCTAGAAAATTTTAGAGATCCTTCTTTTGCTAGAGAGAGTGACGATTCTCTTAGATTAAATAGGATGTTTTAACGAAACACCATTGCCTGGATGTTCTACAGCATTTTCTATTAGATCTGCTAGTTGAAGTGCTCTAGATGCTTGTTGTCCATCCACGGCAGGTTTCTCCTGGCCTCTTACACATTGCAGAAAGTGTTCAAGCTCTGCATAGAGGGGTTCTATAGAAGTTGTACTGACCTCTTCGATAAATCCGTCATTCCGGTAGAGCAATTCCCCATGGTCAGCTGAGTACCACTCATGAGCACGCCTATGAATATGTAGGTTGTGATTGAGAAAATCTGTTTCGACAAGGCTATCTCTGCAATGGGCACTAAGACTTCTTATCTTGCGGTGGCTCATTTTGCTTGAAGTAAGACTTGCTACTACACCATTGCTAAATCCAAGTGTTGCGTTTACATAATCTATTGGTCCTTCGCCACTTCTGCCTCCTACAGCTGCAAGTTGAACAACTTGTGCATTGGCCAATTCAAGTACTAGATCCAGATCATGAATCATTAAATCCAAAACTACTGACACATCGTTAGCTCTATCTGCATGAGGACTATGTCGGCGAGCTTCTAGAACAACAACTTCTTCATTCGCTACAACTTTGATTAGTTCACGAAAGGCTGGGTTGAACCGTTCAATATGACCAACTTGCAGCAAGCGCTTTGCTTTGGTGGCGGCCTTGATAAGAGCAGTTGCTTCCTCTTGGTAAGCAGCAATAGGCTTTTCGATTAAGACATGAAGGCCTGCTTGTAGGCATTCCAACCCAACTTTGTGATGGAGCAATGTAGGAACTGCTATACAGACAGCCTCTACTTCTGAAAGTAAAGAGGTGTAGTCGCTAAACCATTTGCATCCAAATTGATCAGTAGCAAGGTTGCCTCGCTCAGAATCTGGGTCTGCCACTCCAACCAACTCTGCATCTTTTAATAGGCTGAGGACTCTTGCGTGGTGCCAGCCCATGTTGCCAATACCTATTACTCCGACCTTCACTGGAACCATTGAGCGGGTCATAGGGAGGTCATGATGGATCTACCGGTTGATTTATTAGAGGTTAATTTTCCTTCGGTTTAATTGTAGGCAATAACAGTTTTACTTTTTCTATACGTGGACCTTTCATAGTGGTTATCTCGAAATGCAAGTTGTTGTATTTTAGTGTCTCTCCAGGCGAAGGGATGTGTTGCATCTCTTCTAGAAGAAAGCCAGCGAGTGTATGGTGTTCGATGGCTTCGGGTAAATCTAGTTTTAACTGGCGGTTGATTTCGATAATTTCCAGATCTCCTGCTATTAGCCAATTATATGGACTACCCTCGATCTCTTGAAGACCTATGTAATTGTTGTTTGACTGAAGTTCATCTCCAACAATTTCCCCTGTCAGATCAGCTGCCGTTACTAAGCCTTCTGTTCCACCATGCTCATCCACTACAAGTAGAAGCGGTTTACCGCTTCTGATAATTGGTAGTAGTTCAGCCAAAGTACTTGTTTCAGGGACCCTTGGGACAGTTTGAAGATATGGCTTTATGAGTGAGGTTGCTTGCATGAAACCCCTTGAAATTGGTTCAGCAAGCCTACGTAGATCAATTAGTCCGCGAACGTCATCTAATGAGTCACCTATGACTAAAAACCTTGCATGACGTGTTTTATGGACTTCTTTCATTAAGTCAGAAAAGCGTGCGTTTAAAGACAGTGTGACCATTCCTGAACGTGGCACCATTACCTCTCTGACCTGGGTGTCTCTTAGAGAAAAAACTCCCTCGAGCATATTGCGTTCATCTGGTCGAAGGCCTGTTACTCTTCCAGTCTCAATTAGAGTTTCTAGTTCATCGGCGGATAAGGCAGGCATCAGAGTGTCCCATTTCGTTGTCAAGCCCACTAAGTGAAGTAAGAGTGAGGCTGCGGCTTCTAAGAGACTTAGAATTGGAGCCAAAGCTTGCATTACTGCTTCAAGCAGAGGTGCCAATCGAAGAGCGGAGGCCTGAGGACGGTTAAGTACTAAAGCTTTCGGTAATAGACCTGCAAGCAAGGTGGAAACCAAAACTATTGATAGGAATAGTCCACCATCCATCAAGATGCTTTTTTGGCTGTTCAGGGGCCACCATCGTTGGCTAGCACTGTGCCCAAGCCACCCAATTGCGACTAGTGCGAGCGTCCCCCCGAACTGAGACACCATAAGGAGTTTTCGAAGACGTCGTTGAAGCCTTTGAATTGAGGAAGCACCTGATTGTTGATCTTCGACTAGTTTTTGAACACGACTTGGTCTTAGCCGTAGAAGTGCCACTTCACTAGCAGCAAAAAAGGCATAGATGCCAAGCAATATAGAGAGAACTAGAAATCTCATCAATTTGGGTCAATGGGGGTCGCGAGGATCGAACTCGCCTTAGCCGAATTATGAGTTCGGTGCATTCACCAGATTGCTAGACCCCCCTTTTCTTTTATGGATCTACCACGGCTAGATGATCAAAGTGAAGTACTTATGAGATTTCAGGAATATTAAGCACAATCTTTTCGTAGCAGACTGGGGAGAGAATCCAGCAAGAAAAATGTGCAAATGATCAGTTCTGCTATTTATGACGAGGCCTCTCGAGACAAATTATTAACTTTGTTAGCAACCTTTGCTTATCGCCAAGGTTCTTTCACTCTTTCGTCTGGTCAAAACAGCAATCATTATGTGAATTGCAAGCCAGTGACTTTGAGCGGCGTAGGTCTTGCCGCATTAAGTACTGCAATTTTGGAGAGGATCGAGCTTCAGGTTGTTGCAGTAGCTGGTCTAACGCTTGGGGCTGACCCTTTGGTGAGTGGGGTTGCCATGAGAGCAGCCCAAGAAAATAGGGCTCTTGATGCGCTAATTGTTCGTAAAGAGCCCAAAGGACACGGAACAGGCGCTTGGATTGAGGGACCGCTGCCGCCAATCGGCTCACAAATAACCGTGCTTGAGGATGTAATTACCACAGGTAATTCGTCCATTAAGGCGGTAGAGCATCTACGTGAAGCTGGCTACCACGTTAGGAGAGTCATCACGATTGTGGATAGGGAAGAAGGTGGTGAGGCTTCTCTTAAACAAAATCAGTTGGAGCTGGTTAGCTTATTTAAACTGGATCAAGTTTCCTCAAGAGCGCAGGCCTTGATGTGAAAAGTGGCTATAGGGATTTACTGGGATAGTTTGTGCCCGTACGTTCGATTGGAAGGCGCTGGCAGTAGAACATTTCTCCATGGGCAAACATCTGCTGATTTGAAATCCATTGAGAGTGATGAACCTATACAAGGTTGTTGGCTTACAGCTACGGGAAGAGTTAGGGCTTTGTTAGAGATTTATTTGGATTCTCTAGGTGCAAATGTGGTAATAATTGCAGGTAATTCTCAAGATTTGGTAAGTGAATTCGAGAAGGTTATTTTCCCGGCGGATCAAGTGAAGATTTCATCTTTAGGCCAAATAAGGAGATTGCATCTTCTGACTTCAAAGAATAATAAAGACTTGCCAGAGGTGGTTTGTATGTCAGAGGGAGTCCCCCTTCCTCCTAAGTGGTTAGAACGTCGCAAGGCTTCATTTGAAGAATTTGAATCTTGGAGAATAAGGCAAGGACTTCCCTTTGGCGAAGGCGAATTAAATGGAGAGAATAATCCGTTTGAGTTGGGTTTAGGGGATTGGGTAAGTCTTTCTAAAGGTTGTTATCTGGGACAAGAGACTTTGGCTAAATTGGCCAACCTTCAAAGTGTTAAGCAACAAATTAGATTTTGGAGATCTAATGAGTTGTTGATATCTCCAGGTATGAGGTTGTTAAATAAGAAGATTTCAGAACAAGATTCGTCTATTGTTGGCCATATTACTTCAGCCATGTTCGATAAGATTACAAATACTAGTTTTGGCCTGGCCATGATTAGAAGGACTGCATTAAACGATGAAAAATTGTTTTTAAGTCAAGGCTTGGGAAGCGTGAATATTTCTCTCCCTGATGGTTTTGCTGGGTTCCCAAATTCTTAATTAAGAATATTAATTCGATTTGGCTTCGTTTTGTAGAATCCACTCTGTAATAGCCCATGTAGCAAGACAGTCTTCACGGTTATAATTAAAAATTTTATATAACTTTTCGGTCTTACCTCTTTGTTGGTCTGATGCCTTCCATTGGCGCCACCATAGCAAAGCCAGTGCTCCACTGGCTCCCTTTTGGCTCCATTCGAAGCCTAACCATTTAGCAACCTCTTTGAGCCCATAGTTCCTTAATGGCAAACGCCAATTTAGGCGTAATCGTGTTTGCACATCAATAAGATTTCTTCTTAGAAAGTCAATTTCAGATATTGATACTTTTTGCCTTTTTGCCATTCTTAATATTGATAAAGCCTCGGTCTCTCCATAATGAAGGATAGGCCAGCTCGAGTATTTATAGATCTTTTTCTTTAGGCGTTCCCAGCGGACTCCCTCTCTGTCTTTCCCTATCATTAATAATGGATGATATCTCGCCTCTGTCAAACACCAGCCTTGTGCACCTTGACGATTTATTTGTAAGAAACCATGTAAGAAATCCTCCTTGATATCTGGATCTGATTCGATATCATAAATTAATACACCAGGAGCTTTTTTAAATTCTGGGAAAACTTTCTCCCCGTCTAATCTTTCTGGGTTTCCGGTTTTTTGTGTCTTTGCTTGAGATATAAACTCTGAAGCTTTTTGACTATGCTGTAGGCCAAATCTTTCTAACTTTTTGGATAAGATGATGGGGTTTGCATCGGCCAAGTCTTTTAGTGAAAAAATACCTAAATCATTCAGCATTTCACACCTGCTTGCACCTATTCCACTTACTTCATTGAGGAAACTCTTTTTTGAAGCTTCTACATCGCAGACTTTTCTCCAGGAACAAAGTTTGCATTTGCGGCGATCTTTAGTGATTGGTGGGGGATCCTTTTTGAGTAGGTCATTCTTAAGTTTGACTAAGGATTCGTGTAGTTGTTTTTTAAGACTTTTTGTTAGGAATACATGCTCTATGTCTAGAGTATTGTTATTTGCTGAGGTTGTTAACGAAAGCCCTTCCTTGACAGAACTGTTTTGGACATTCTCTAGTAGAAGACCACTTAGGGATAAGGCTAGTTTATTGTCTCTATTAACTTTTCGCCCTTGCCGACCAACCACTGGTAGATAGGCGTAATTTCCCCAAATACTTTTCCCTTTGATTTTATAAAGTAATGGTGGATGGGCTTCTAAAAGATGTCCTAAAGAATCTTGTCCTTTCAGTCTGACTCCGACCACTCCAGTATTCCCCTGGATGCATGCTTTGAGACCTTTCCCGGGCTTACATCCCAATAAGTTTTGAAAGCTTTGATATTGAGATGCCAGGAAAAGATTGCGGTGTGCAGTCCATGCTCTATCGATATTGTCTCCGTATTTATCAAGCCAAGCTTTGCGCCTACATCGAATCCAGCTTCTAAGAAGCCGGTCTGTTATCACGATGGCAGAGGAAGGGGTGTCACCCATATGCCGACGTTAGAGCAGATGCTTGCTAGATCGAGAACATACCGCGATTTTCAATGGTGTCGATTCCACTTCCATTGACTGCATCCTCTATTCGATTTGGGACTGATGGCTGGAGAGGTGTTCTTGGCGTTGATATAACAATTGATCGAATGATGCTTGTGGCAGCTGCGGCTTCCCAAGAGTTGCTTTATAGGGCGCCAAGAGATTGCACTAGCAGAAAAGTTGTTATTGGATTTGATAGACGTTTCTTAGCCCCTGAGTTCGCTGAGTCGATTGCTTCTGCAGTAAGAGCATGCGAGTTAGAACCCTTGCTGACTCAGACTCCAGTCCCAACTCCATCTTGCAGCTGGGCCGTTGTTCAGAAAAAAGCCCTGGGCGCATTGGTGGTCACAGCAAGTCACAATCCTCCTGAGTGGCTTGGCTTAAAGGTTAAAGGATCTTATGGGGGTTCTGTTCAAGGTGATTTCACAGAGGCAGTGGAAAGACGATTGGCGGTAGCTGGAGTAACAGTTCCAATTGAGGGAACCACTAAAAAATTTGATGGAAGAAGTGAGCACTTAGATGGCTTAAGAAAGAAATTTGATCTTCCATTAATAGCGAAGAAATTGAGATTGATGGGACTTACGGTGATTGTTGACCCTATGCATGGATCTGCGGCTGGATGTATTCCTGATTTATTTGATCCCTTCGATAAAAAATTAGTAGTTGAAATCCGTAGCCATCGCGATCCTCTGTTTGGAGGTAATCCTCCGGAGCCTTTAGAGCCGTATTTGGGAAATGTGATTACTAAGGTCAAGGACTCTCGTGTTACTGGAGAAGTTGCAATTGGGCTAGTTTTCGATGGCGATGGGGACCGAATAGCTGCTATTGATGAAGATGGAAGGTTTTGCAGCAATCAATTATTGATGCCTTTGTTGATTGATCATTTAGCAGGTATTCGAAAGATACCTGGGTCTGTTGTAAAAACTGTGAGCGGATCTGATTTGATGCGTCTTGTGGCAGAGGACTTAGGGAGAGAGGTTATAGAAATGCCAGTTGGGTTTAAACATATCGCTGAAGAAATGCTTGCTAATGAGGTGCTTATTGGTGGTGAAGAATCTGGGGGTGTGGGTTTTGGTATGCATCTGCCTGAGCGTGACGCGCTCTTTGCTGCCTTAATGGTTCTCGAGGCACTTGCTGAGCAGGGTGAACCCTTGGGTAAAAGATTGAGAGCTATTCAGGAGAGGGTCGAAGGTTTTTCTTGTTATGAAAGAATCGATTTGAGGTTGGCAAATATGGATCAAAGACGGCGATTACAGAAATTCTTGCTTGAGACTCCACCTGATGAAATACTAGGGCACGAAGTTGAACAAGTTATTCGTACCGATGGAGTTAAATTGCGATTGGCTCCTAGTTATTGGTTAATGTTTCGTTTTTCCGGGACTGAACCTTTACTAAGAATATATTGTGAAGCTCCTAGCCAAGAGCAAGTATTTACAACATTGGATTGGGCAAAAGACTTGGCTGAAGGGAAATGAACATTTCGGAGTATCTGGATAAAGGTCTTGTAATTGCAAGTAATAACTCTGGAAAAGTTCTTGAATTTCGAAAGTACTTGGCAGAGTTTCCAGTTCAAATACTGCTTCAGGAAGCTGGACTAGAGATCGAGGAAACTGGTAAATCTTTTGCGGAAAATTCACGCATTAAATCTCTGGCAGTCTCTAAGCTCACAAACTGTTTAACTTTGGCTGATGATTCTGGTTTATGTGTGTCTGCGTTAGGGGGGGCTCCAGGTGTTCTTTCTGCCAGATATGCCCCTACAGATTTTGAACGAATTAGAAGACTTTTGACAGAGATGAAAGATAGTAAAGATCGTTCTGCCTTTTTCAGTGCAGCACTTTGTCTTTCCTCACCAGAAGGGGTGTTGATAGAGGTGGAGGGTCGTTGTAATGGTGCTATTACTAATTCCCCAAGAGGTCAAGGAGGGTTCGGGTATGATCCGGTTTTCGAAGTGGAAGGAACAGGTTTAACTTTCGCAGAAATGACTATTGAGACAAAGAGAAAATATGGGCATAGAGGAAAGGCGTTTCAGTTGTTTAAGAGTAAATTTGAGGATCACTTAAGCAATGGAAGAAGCCTTTGAAAGTTCTCACATTATCAACAGACTTTTTTATGTTGCTTTTCTGGTTAATTTTTCCAATAAATCTTTTTTATGGTTTCAACATTACTTTTCTTGATTAGGTCCCTTTAACCCAGCTTCCATGTAGTCCATGTGGGATTCCAATAGGTAGTTCAAGAGTCGCTACCTCTTCCAAATTGGTTGCATTAAGAATGACTAGATCACTTCCACGACGTAATCCATTCCAAATCACAACAAGGATCCATCCTTTATCCTCTAAATTAGAGTTTGGCTCGGGTACCATCATTGGTTCGCTTACAAAGCCTCTTGGTGCCGCACTCCAGAAACAACAATTTCCGTTTAAAAGATCAAGTTTCTTTATGGCCTGTAAAGGTCCATTACCTCGTTTATTCTCTGCAACTGCCATCCAAGAAAATCTAGCGGAAAGTCCTTGTTTCATTGGATTTACCATGGCGAATTCACAACATTGCTCACTTATTAAGTCTGTCTTACTACTCTTGTCTGCGAGATTTATTCTGGATCTTTTTAGACGACCTTCTGGAATTAAATCAAAATTGATTTGACGGAAATCCTCATCTTTATCAATACTGGGGAAGTGATCATAATAGATACTTTCGATAATTATATCTTCATTGTCTTCCCAGCTATTAAGATGGTGAAAAACGAATCCTTCTTGGGCATCAATTATTCTCGGATTTTGTTTTGCAAACTTGCCACTTTCGCGAGGGATCAACCAAAACTTAGAAGTGTTGTTGGTGTCTGTAGATAAGCATTGGGCTGCACTTTTTCTCCCTAAGAGGAATGGTATAGGATTGAATGAAATTGCATTTTGTAAGAAAATAGCCCAATTGGGTGTAATTGCAAAATCATGTAGAAAAGCAAAGCCCTTAAATTTATCATTTCTTTCACTTATAAGTTTCCCTTTATCCTCACCTTCCGTGGAAAATTCCATTAATCTGATGGTGCTGATTGGACCAGGTTTTACGCCAAATGTTACTAATTTTGGATAAGTGTGGTGACCTGGGTCGAAGCGAGGGTGTGCGCTAAAGGATTCACTTGTCTTGAGCAGTCCATTTAGAGTGGAAATGCCAATGGTCTCTAGAGTTAATGGGTCCAGAGCATATGGATTTGCTGCTTCCCAAAGAGCCAGGAGTTCATCGCCTAGTTTAATTACATTTGTATTGGCAATATTCTTTAAACGAGTGTTAAAGATATTGGCCAGAATTCCACCAGGTTTTTGAGTCCCAAATACTCCTCTATATAGAAACTTGCCTGCCTTTTCTTCTTCTTTCCAAGCTTGTGTTTCTACAAATTTATTGCTGAAGGAGACTTCCCCATTTGAGAAACTTATGGCAGTAATCATTCCATCCCCATCAAATGGATGGTGAATCCACTGACCATTGCGTTCCATCCTGCCGGGACCATTGCGAAAAAGGGTTCCACTAAGTCCCTTGGGTATCTCGCCTTTGATTTTGGTTAATTCTATTGATTCAAACTCTTTATCAACATTCGCGTAAGAACTTGACCAGTCTTCTTGGTCAAAATGATTATTACCTTTGACTGAAAGAGTTTTTAAAGATGGTGTAGTCACGTTGATTTTCGATGTCTTTTAAAAAAGAAGAATTTGTTTTATATTTTAAGGTTATTTACTTGTTTGCCCTGCTTGTTCGATAACACCTTTGCTGCTTGGAATGTCTTCAGATCTTTGTGGATCTATGCTTATAGCCATTCTTAATGCTCTAGAAAATGCTTTGAAGCAGGCTTCAACAATGTGATGAGAATTCACTCCAGCTACCTGTCTTATGTGAAGAGTGAGGCCACTATTATTTGCAATAGCGATGAAAAATTCCTTCACTAATTCAGTGTCATAGGTTCCTATTTTTTGAGAGGGGATTTCTAATCCATAACTTACGTGTGGACGTCCTGAACAATCTAGAGCGACTTGTACTAGTGCTTCGTCAAGTGGGGCGATGAAATGACCAAAGCGATTTATCCCTTTTCTGTCTCCCAGGGCTTTGGAAAGTGCTTGCCCTAGAGCTATACCAACATCCTCATTTGTATGGTGGTCATCAATATGAGTATCACCTTCTGCAGTGATCTCGATATCCATCAATCCATGGCTGGAGAGTTGATGGATCATGTGGTCAAGGAATGCAATTCCAGTAGAAACGCTGGATTTCCCTTTCCCATCAAGAGTCAAATGAACATCAACTTTGGTTTCCCTTGTCTCTCGGTGAATTACTCCATGTCGTTTAGTAGTCATAGTTTTTGTTCCTTGAGCTAATGGTGCCATTTAGATCACATACCGTTAATGCAATAGCCAGCATCTACATATATGGTTTGTCCGGATATGCCACTGGCAAGATCACTTAATAAGAAGGCAGCTGTGTTGCCGACTTCCATCTGAGTAACAGTTCTCCTTAATGGAGCTTTTTCTTCAACGTTGTGGATCATTTCGAGAATGCCTCCAATTGCAGAACTCGCAAGTGTTCGGATAGGTCCTGCACTAATGGCATTTACTCGCACCTGTTTTTCTGGGCCTAATTCTGCTGAAAGATATCGAACAGATGCTTCTAATGCTGCTTTTGCAACTCCCATAACGTTGTAATTAGGTATGGCCCTTTCGGCACCCAGGTACGTCAGAGTTATCACTCCTGCACCCTCACTGAAGAGAGGCTTCGCGTGACGACATAATGGGGCAAGGGAATATGCACTAATTTCAAGAGCACGTGCGAAACCCTCTGAAGTTGTTGCGCTGTAATCGCCTATAAGCTCTTCCTTCCCTGCGAAGGCTAGACAATGTACTAGTCCATCTAATTGCTTCCATTGATCTTCGATGGTTTGGAAAACAACTTCAATTTGGGAGGTGTCTTGAACATTTAAAGGGAGAAAAAGACTTGGATTAAGGGGGGCAGTAAGTTCTCGGACTTTCGTTTCAAAACGTCCTTTTTCGTCAGGAAGGTAGGTGACCCCAATATCTGCCCCTGCCGCGTTCAATTGCTGGGCTATACCCCAAGCGATTGAACGGTTATTGGCAATTCCAGTGACAAGGATCTTTTTGCCGCTTAGATCTAGAAGCATCTGAAGTTAATTGTTTGAGGACAGTTAAAGGATTCTCTCTTA
Organism: Prochlorococcus sp. AG-363-O16; assembly: GCA_003280095.1. Lineage (GTDB taxonomy): Bacteria > Cyanobacteriota > Cyanobacteriia > PCC-6307 > Cyanobiaceae > AG-363-J23. Next base: position 7,152 of record QCGA01000001.1, on the reverse strand, counting down.
TTACGAGGTAGGCGTTGGAGGGACCCTTTGAATTTTGGAATAGAAAAGAATTGAATCTTTCCTAGAAGTAATTCAATAGTAATGATGCTGCAATTGAAGCATCATGAATTGGACGAAGTCTGAAAATGTCTCTCACACCATCAAACATGCTGCCACTCGGTACTTCTGTGCCATTTTTTGATCTCCCATTGGTGCCGGGAACAAATTTGAAAGAACCCTATCAAAACCTAAAAACTGTAAATAGCCTTACTTTTACGAAGAGGCCTCTGTTGTTTATGGTCCTTTGTGCACATTGTCCATTTGTTAAGCATGTTGAGGAAGAATTAACGAGGATTTATGAGAATTATGGAAATCGAATCGTTTTCCTTGCAGTAGCAAGTAACAGTTTGATTACTCATCCTCAAGATGGTCCTGTTCAACTTGCGGCTCAGGCCAACAAGAGAAGATGGGGGTTCCCATATCTTCTGGATGCTAATCAGTCTCTTGCAAAGGCTCTCAAAGCTGCTTGTACACCAGATTTCTTTTTATTTGATTCTCTTGATGGCGAGCATCAAACGCTTCAATATCGTGGACAGTTGGATAGCAGTCGGCCAGGGAATAATTTTCAAGTAAACGGAAAAGATCTTCGTCTTGCCATAGATGCTCTCTTGAGTGGGAAAAATGTCTGTACTGACCAAAAACCCTCTATAGGGTGCAACATTAAATGGCATCCTGGTCAGGAGCCACCTTGGTTTGTCTGATTTGGTTCATTAAAAGTACATCTCTATTTGACTAGGCATAAGGTTATTTTCATGCAAGTACCTCCTTTCACTCTTTCTAAACAGCTTGCCAAGCTTGGCCCTGAACTTGACCAGGCAGTTTCAAAAGTGCTTTTGAGTGGCCAATACATTGGTGGAGAGGTGAATCATACCTTTGAAAAAAATTTTGCCGATTCTGTTGGGGTTCCATATGCAGTTGGCTGCAATAGTGGTACTGATGCACTGGTTTTGGCCTTGAGGGGGCTTTCAATTGGTTTAGGAGACGAAGTTATTACGACTTCCTTTAGCTTTTTTGCAACGGCAGAGTCAATCAGTGCAGTTGGAGCAACACCCGTTTTTGTTGATGTAGATCCAAAGACTTATCTCTTGGATCTACATCAGATAGAGAAGGCGATTACTCCTGCAACAAAGGCGATTCTTCCTGTACATCTTTTTGGTTGTCCTATTGATATGACTGATCTGATGGATATAGCTAATAAATACGGTTTAAGAGTTATTGAAGACTGCGCTCAGGCAAGTGGAGCCTTTTGGAATGGGTGTTCAGTTGGTAGCTGGGGAGATGTGGGATGTTTTAGTTTTTTCCCAACCAAGAATCTTGGGGCTGCAGGAGATGGGGGAGCCGTAACAACGAAAGATGCTGATTTAGCTAAAAAGATGAGGCAACTTTCTGTTCATGGGATGCCACGGAGGTATTTTCATACTGAACTAGGATATAATAGTCGGTTAGATGCTCTTCAAGCAGCGGTATTAAATGTAAAATTGCCGCATCTTTCTTCTTGGGTATTGCAACGTCAATCAATTGCAAAAAAATATAGAGAGAATCTTCAAGATTTACCCGGTCTTGATCTCCCAATTGAACCAATTCAGGACAATGCGGGCCATGCTTGGAATCAGTTTGTAGTTCGTGTAACTAGTTTCCCTAATGAGGAAGAGACTTTTTCGGATAAATTAGAACAGGTCTCTTTAGGTGCAAATTATGGCTTGCCTGATGCTCGATTCAGAGATCAATTAAAAGAAAAGCTTTTAGATAATGGTATTAATACCATTATCTATTATCCGATACCTATACATCTTCAACCTGCATATAAATCATTGGGATATACATCTGGAAGTCTTCCTGTTACTGAAAAACTATGTAGTCAAGTGCTAAGCCTTCCAATATTTCCCGAATTAAGTACTAGCCAAGTTGAATTTGTCATTAAAGTAGTGGTGGATCTAATGACTGTGAAGAATTGATTTCTATCAACCAAAAAACCATTATTGATCTGAAGGTTGATTGGTCCTTATGAGCTAAAGATTTAGAAATTGCTTGGCTCGATACCATGCTGTAATACTTTTCCCGTCGAGTGCTTCGTCTCCTCCTGAAATGTAGCCATCTAATTCCATGGGAGTCATGTGAAGAATCTCAATGTCTTCGTCTTCATCCCCCTGAGGAGATATTTGCATTTTTTCGAGGTCTCTTGCAAGAAATAGGTGAATGATTTCGTCTGAATAGCCTGGACATGGCAACATTTGCCCAAGATGATTCCAAGTAGATGCCTTGTATCCAGACTCTTCTGCTAATTCTCTTTTCATTGAATTAAGAGCGTCTTCTCCGTTCTCGAGTGTTCCAGCTGGAAACTCAAGAATGCGACGAGCTACAGCAAATCTATATTGACGGAGTATTACTACTTCTCCAGTTGTCGTAATTGGAACAGCTAAAGAAGCACCAGGATGGCGAATCATTCCAAATGTTGCTTGTATACCAATGGGTAATTCAAACTTATTAACTTCGAAACGAATTTTTTTTGATTGTAGTGAAGCTTCCGTTTGTAGTACTAAAGAAGGTTCTTCAGGTGATAGAGGGGGCATGAGCTGTTTGAGGAAAAATCTCTAGGTGATTGATAATGATTTGTATTTTGGTGGGTTACCTTTATTCAGGCCACCCACTTTGTGAAGGGAGTCTTGTAGGTACTTTCTCCCCAATAGTTAATGCGGCAGCAAGTGGCACTATTACGAAACTTCTTTCAAAGAATCGTGGGTGAGGCAAAGTTAGATTATTGGTTTTCATTTGGAGATCTCCCCAGGCTAGTAAGTCAATATCTAAGGTTCTTGGCCCCCAAGTGATCTGAGATATTGACTGGCGGTCTCTCCCAAATTCTTTCTCCAAACATAAGAATGCATCTAGCAACTCTTCAGCTCTTTGCTCTGAGGGTTTTATCCCTGCAAGTTTAGGTCCATTGATCACTACAACTGCATTGATATATTCAGATTGATCTTTTGGCCCCCCAAGGGGTTTGGTCTTGAATAAAGGGGACCACCTCCAATGCAAGTTTTCAGAAGATTTGTCACGACTTGTTTTGTTATTAGTAGATGAGTTGATCCAGTCTTGAATGATTTTTTTTAATAAGGGACGAATAGCCTTAATTGTTGAGCAGGGAGGCCCAGCTTTACTAGGGAGGTTTGCCCCTAATGCCACTGCAAGTGTGCTTGGGGATGGCAGGTCTGAGTAGGTTATGGGCTGACTAGCGAAATTGCTGGTTCAAAAGTAATCGGATTTGGGTGAATCAATGGCCGAACGAGGATCGATCGCAAATCTGAATACTCCAAGTTCTGGCGAGAGAAGCTTCAAAGAAATGCCTAATACTGCTTTTCCCCTTGCTGCAATTACTGGTCATGGGACCTTGAAGTTGGCCTTGTTACTTGCGGCAGTAGACCCTGGGCTTGGTGGCGTGATTATTGCTGGTGGGAGGGGTACTGGAAAGTCAGTTTTAGCAAGAGGTCTGCATGCATTGTTGCCTCCAATTGAAGTATTGGAGTTTGAAGAACATGGAGCAGCTCAGCTTAATACTTCTAACCCTCGCCCACTTGGTCGCAATCTTGACCCAAAGTTTCCAGAAGAGTGGGATGAGGGAACTAAGCAATATTTTGCTGACAAGCTGGGATCAGTTCAACCAGGAGATTTAGAACAGTCACTCCCAAAGAAAGTAATCCCTGCGCCTTTTGTGCAGGTCCCTATTGGCGTTACTGAAGACCGGTTAATAGGTGCTGTAGATGTTGCATCTTCTTTGGCAACTGGGGCAGCAGTTTTTCAGCCAGGTTTGTTAGCAGAAGCTCATCGGGGGGTACTTTATGTGGATGAGTTGAATCTTTTGGACGATGGCATTGTCAACCTTTTGTTGGCAGCTGTAGGCGCAGGAGAAAACCAAGTTGAAAGAGAAGGATTGAGTTTGAGTCATCCATGTCGGCCTTTGCTTCTTGCGACTTATAACCCTGAGGAAGGAGCTTTGCGTGATCATCTGCTTGATCGTTTTGCAATTGTTCTCTCTGCCGATCAATTGATAACTAATGAACAACGTGTTGAAATCACGCAGTCAGTTTTGTCACATGGTCAGTGCAGTATTAGTTTTTCTGCCAAATGGGCAGATGAAACAGAAGCCTTGGCTACTCAACTCTTGTTAGCAAGGCAGTGGCTCAAAGATGTTCAAATAAGTCAAGTTCAAATCGAGTATTTAGTTGCTGAAGCAATCAGGGGTTCCGTCGAAGGACATCGTTCAGAGCTGTATGCGGTGAAAGTGGCGAAGGCCCATGCTGCTTTGTCTGGTAGGGACAAAGTTGAGGCCGATGATCTCCAGGTTGCTGTTCGTTTGGTTATTGCGCCGCGAGCATTGCAATTGCCACCTCAGGAAGAACAAATGGAACCACCACCACCGCAGGAACAACAGGAGCCTCCGCCTCCGGATCAATCAGAAGAAGACTCTTCAGAGGAAGAAGATGAAGATACCGAAGAGGATCAATCATCACCTCCTATCCCAGAGGAATTTATGCTTGATCCGGAAGCTGTTTGTATTGATTCAGATCTTTTACTATTTTCTTCTACAAAGGCTAAAAGCGGTAATAGTGGCAGTCGCTCAATTGTTTTAAGTGATACTAGAGGTCGTTATGTCAAGCCAATACTTCCTAGGGGGCCAGTTCGGAGAATTGCTGTAGATGCAACGTTACGTGCTGCGGCTCCTTATCAGAAGGCCAGGAGAGCTAGGCAGCCTGAAAGAAGAGTCATTGTTGAGGAAGGAGATCTGCGTGCAAAGTTGTTACAAAGAAAGGCAGGTTCCTTGGTAATTTTTCTTGTTGATGCAAGTGGCTCAATGGCGCTTAATCGTATGCAAGGTGCAAAGGGTGCTGTAATTCGTCTCCTCACCGAGGCTTATGAGAACAGAGATGAGGTCGCTCTTATTCCATTCCGTGGTGAGCAGGCTGAGGTTTTGCTGCCCCCTACAAGATCTATTACTGCCGCCAAGAGAAGGTTAGAAGTTATGCCATGTGGAGGTGGCTCGCCATTGGCCCATGGTTTAACTCAAGCTGCAAGAGTTGGGGCGAATGCTCTTTCTACCGGTGATCTGGGGCAGGTTGTTGTTGTTGCTATTACTGATGGTCGAGGTAATGTCCCTCTAGGTAAATCTTTGGGGCAACCTCAGCTGGATGGAGAGGAACAAAAAGATCTCAAAGAAGAAGTCTTAGAGGTGGCAAGTCGCTATCGAAGTATCGGAATTAAGTTGCTGGTTATAGATACCGAACGGAAATTCATAAGGAGTGGTATGGGAAAAGATTTGGCTGAAGCTGCTGGTGGGAAGTATGTACAACTTCCAAAAGCTAGTGATCAAGCGATTGCTGCAATAGCCATGGATGCAATCAGCAGTGTGAATTGACTAACTCTTTGAAAAGTAGTCTTATTCATATGTATTGACTGGATAGATCTCTTGAAAGAATTTACCTAGGCCAATCGTTACATTCCGAAGTGCAGATTTTAATTCTTCGTCAGACATTAACTCTGCTATATCCCCTCCCATCGAATCAATTTTCGCAGTTAGGGATCTTGTCGAGCTAACCGTCTGTTTTAGGTCTTCAAGTGTTTTCGGATTGTTGATATTTTCAACAACATTGCTTATGTGACTGGTCGCATTGGTGAGATTACTAATTATTGGCTCTGCACGATCTAGTTCTGATTTCATTTTAATGATTAATTCGTCAAGATTTTTTTGGGTACGGTCAAATTGCTCAGTTGATGAGACCAAACTCTCAAGGACTTTTTCTTGTTCGACTTGATCAAAGAGTTGCTCTATTTTTTCTGCAAGGCTGGAGATGCTTCTTAAAGGGTCCCCACTAATAGTGTCTCCATCACAAAGGATTATGGTACTCAAACATTCTTCGGTGTTTGGGAAGGGTGTCTCTTCTGGGAGTGGGTTGTTGCTTGCAACCAGGGAAACTTGAACGTCACCACCAAGTAAAGACCCTCTTACAACCTTTGCAAATACAGGTTTTGGTAGCCGGAGATCAGCTTTATTTATTTCAAGAATTGCTTTTACTTCTGAGGGGGTTACTTGTATTTTTCCGACTGAACCCACAAGAATACCTCTGTAAGTAACTGGTGATCTTTCTGCTAGGCCAGTTGCGTCAGAGAAACTTGCATTAATTGTCCAAGCCTTTGAACCAATCTGTATACCTCGGATCCACAGTGATGCCCCACTAAAGACACTAATTGCACCTACGATAGAAAAGCCAACAAGTGCATCTCTGATACTACGGCGCATGAGAATTAGTGTTCCGTTGGTTGCATTGGCCCATGCAGACTTCCTGAACGGAATTGTTCTACATAGGGATTATCAGTTTGGTTGAATTCTTCAATAGAACCATCCCATTGAAAACTTCCTCCATAAAGCATAAGGACTCGGTCAGCTACCCGCTCAATAGTACTGTTTACGTGACTAACAACAATTGAACACCCTTTTGCAACAGTTGTAGTTTTAATTATTAGATCTTCAATTCTAGTGCAAGCTACAGGATCTAGGCCTGCTGTTGGTTCGTCATAGAGAAGTAAAGGCATAGAATGTTGATTCGTCTCTGGATCATCAATTAATGCCCTTGCAAAACTAACTCTTTTTTGCATGCCACCACTTAATTGTCCAGGGAATTTATTCGCAACGTCAAATAAACCAACAGATGCAAGACAAGATTTAACTTTTTCGCGGATTTCCAATTCTTTAAGAACTCCCTTTCTCATAAGAAGAAAGCCTACATTCTCTTCAACAGTTAATGAGGCAAGAAGAGCTGGGTTTTGAAAAACAAGGCGAACATCAGGAGGGTTATTTTGGTCAGGTCGAAGGAACTCTTGATGCTTGCCACAAAGGAAAAGATCACCTTCGCTAGGTAAAAGTAACCCAGCAAGCAGTCTTAGTACAGTTGATTTCCCTGACCCAGATGGCCCAACAATCGCCAATCTCTCGCCAGGCTCCATAATCAAGTTAACTTTCTCAAGTACTGATGTTTTGTCCCACCTCATTGTGAGATCTCTCATCTCTACCATTGGACTGGCTAGGGACAAGGCTATGCCTAGCAATGTATATGTCTATCTTGCCTA